>NVVI01000026.1 GCA_002402165.1 Flavobacteriales bacterium | reverse complement strand
TCCAAGGCATAGTAATTTGTTTTTTATTCCAAATTACTCCCTAAAAAGTGTAAAGGATGTCCCTTTAACTTTGTAAACTATGTCCCTTTACCATACCGTATGCTACACAACGGTTTGGCTATGCGTAGTTTGGGATTTTGAAACGATTATCTTTCAATTTACCACTAATTTTATTTAATGCTATAAACTTCAATATCAGCACATTGCCCAAATTACGTATAGCCTTTGTTAGGCACTGGCATTCAATATTTTCAGTCATTTTATCTTTCAAATTTGCTGCAATTTTTATTTCTTACGGTGCGTTGGCAAGACATACTCTTTTGCAATTTTTGGTCTGAGCGTTGGCTCGTGTGAATTGCAAATGTGTATGGCTTTTGCGGTGGCTATTCTGTTTTTATCATCTGAACTTCGATTTCACTATATTTTTCTTTTGGGTTAACGTTACTTACTATAATTTTATACTTCGAACTTTCAATGTCTATTTCGGATGCAATTAATTTTGCATATTCTCTTGGAATATAACCTAAATGACTTTCATCCTTCATAATGATTATAGCATATGGGTCAAATTCATTCTGTTCTTCTCTTATATAATATAATTCTTCACCTACTTGAACATCTTGCGAAGTTTTAGACCAGTCAGAATTATAATATGTTCCTTTAATAATAAATTCAAACTCATTTATTGTTGTTCTGTAACTATTCGGAGTTAATTTTAATGAAACATCATTTACGTTTTCTTTGTCGAATATTGACATCTCATAAGATTCTATTTCATTATTCGTAAGATTAGAAATCCACTTGATAAAGTCTTTGCCTTCTAATTGATTTGATTGTTCATATAAAAACAATGATACTTGACGACTTTTTATACCCAATGACCGAGCTAAACAACTTGTTGAATTATTTAGGCCATATTTAATATAACTGGATAAGTTTTTAATATTTGCAGGTAACTCCTTAAATTCCACACTTAATTTATAAGCTAGTATTTGAAGAAAAGAGGAAAACCCCCAAGGATACAAATAATATAGTGCCTTTGAAATAAATATGTGAAAATCCGTTACTTCTTTGTCAATTGATTCTTTCCATTTAGATGCTAAATCTTGAATTGGGATGCCATCAATCCAATTCTCAATTATTTCATAATATTCAGTAGGTGTAACATTTAAATTATTCAATTTATAGTCACTCAATTCTTCAATTTCGTTATCAGAAATAAGCTTCAAAAAATAGTCGACAATACTGTAATAATCATCATCTTTTACAATAGCTTTTAATTCATCGATATTTTCATCAATGAAGCCATCAATAATCTTATTACTGCTAAAAGAAAGTCCAGTAATTCTATAAACTGAAAGTTGTTCAAAGGTTGTATCTTCTTCAAATGATTTAAATATTTTAGTAAATCCCTGCTTTATGGATGTAATATCAATATTACGTTTGTCAATTTGAATTTTAAAAAGACTATTATTAATTATTTGCTCAACTATTTCTTCGTATTCAGTCCCAATTATTTCTTCGGTTAACAAGTCGAGCAAATATGTTTCAGAAAGAATTGATAAAAAATTCTCGAAATTTTCTGAATTTATTCTTTCATCAACTAACGCATCTAAAACTTTAAAAATAAAACTGTCAGCATCTTCAATGTTACTCTTGTCTGTATAATTGTTGTATAAACGTCTGTCAGTTCGAGAGTTTATGATGAAGATGATTTTACCCTCCGTTTCTTTTCCCGCTCTTCCTGCTCTACCAACAATATTCCAAAAATCTCTATACTTTATATACACATTGCTATCATCAACTCGTCCAATTTGAGTTTCATAGAAAATTAAATTCTTAATAGGAAAATTTAGTCCTTGACCAATTGTATTGGTTGACAACAATACTTTGAGATATCCATTTCTAAAATCATCTTCAACCGCAGTACGAACTTGTTCAGGCATATCGCCATAATGTATCCCAACACCCCTATCTATACATTTGGTTATATAAGAATTGCCACCAAACCAGATATTTGCGTAGTAGGAAGATTTCTTATTTTTAAAAAGCCTAAATCTTTCTGGAATATCTTCAACTTTTGATAGCAAAAGTAAAAATGATGTAGCAACAGACATTATACGAGGAACTTGGGCACAAAATACCAGTGTATTTCCTTCTTCTGACAATTTAAATGCTAAAGCAGCAGCTGCCTCTTTCTTTATCTTTTTAGTAGGATATTTATTTCCAAACTCTTTATGTTGCAAAAAGGAATATAGCTTTGCGCCTTGTTTTACCTTAGTTACTTCATCTTCTGTAATAACATTTTGGAATGTTATATCACCTCTTTCACCAACCCACTCAAAATAGCTAATAAGTTTTCTTGTTGGCTCCCATTCCTCGTTAGTACCACTATCACTATATTTTAATGAGCGAAGTACATTACTCTTTTTACCACTTAACCATAAAGAATATTCGTCTGCATTTTCAGGTGGCATTACAGCCGAAATGAATAATGTTTTAATTTCAGGCACCTTAATTCTTAATCTGATAATTAGAAATTCTAAAAGGGTGGCTCTCGTACTAATATCCCCAATAATATGACCTTCATCAATTACTACAAAAGATACATTTTTAAAGAAATCAGGATTAAGACGAAGAAGTAAATCAATTTTCTCAGGCGTTGCAATTAGTAAGTCTGAGTCTGCTAAAATTACATCCTGAAATTCATCAATTTCATAACTGCCAGAAAGAGAAGAAACAGAAAATCCAATTTTAGAAAAATACTTACTTAATTCCTCTTCCTTTTCATTTGTCAATGCTCTAAAAGGTGCAATATAGATACACTTTTTTTCAGGGTTGTTTACGAGATGTTTTAAAATTAATAGTTCAGCAATAAATGTCTTACCTGCACTTGTTGGCATTTGTACAACGAAGTTCTCATCTAATCTTATTAGTCCGCCTTCAATTGCTCTTATTTGAGATGTCCAAAGCTCAAAAATTGACTTCCGGTATTGGATACTTTTAATTGAATTATTTGCATAGTAATCGTATGCTAGAAGTTTAGCATATTTCTGCCATTGTAAACTATTCGCAATATCATCATCCACTTTTAAATTATTCCAAATACCTCTATCACTGAACAATTTAATACGTGTTTTGAGAAGGAATATCAAATGAGATAAATATGTATTTTTAGAATGCAAATAATATTTATATGCCTGTTCTATACTTGATAAATAATCTGATTCATTAAGTTTTAACACATATTGATACCATTTTCCAATTCCTTTTTTAAACAACGAATAGCCCAAATCRTCTTCTAATTTCTCACTGCTTAATCTATGATTYGCTAGTGGGATTTTTTTTAATAGAATTAATCTAATTTGTTCTATTATTTTGTTGTCAACGTCTAATTCTATACCTCCATCATTTGTTTTAAGTTCATATTCTCCGATTCTATCTGCGACACAATATGCATTTGCTTGATAACCTGACAAATCATAACATAATGCAGATAATATCGAAAGATAGTCTTTATCATAAATCTCTGATATTTCAGGAAGTTCACTCAAGTATTCATAAATTTCAGCACTCTCATAAAGTCCTTTCAATGCAGTCTTTTTTTCAGTATTATTTTGAAGAAGAAAACAACTGTTTGTAGCTAAAAATAAAGCTCTATTCCATAAATAACTTTCATCGAAAGTTCTATTGAATGTAGCATTCAATTTCCAAGCAAAAGCTTGACTTTTATAATTATTTAATTTGTACTCCTGTAATAATATATCTATGTCAGTTTTTAGTTCTAATAAATATTCTTCTTTGTTCATAAGACGTTATTCATTTATGAGTTTATCAACTAAAACTGATTCAATATCTTCCCAAGTACGATTTACGAGAGTACGCAAATCATCTATTAAGATAATTGTGACAGAGAGAGGGTCTAATTGCGGTGGTAATTCATCTAGTTCCGTCAAAATATCTTCAATGAACTTGTCTTTTTCAACGATTAAAAATAGCTCAAACTTTTTATTATAATTTTGTGGATTCTTTACTATATCCTTAAATTTTGAGGCATTTTCATAATCTTCTTTTTCTACGTAAAGTCTTTCTAAAAAGTCTGCAATAGATTCTGTTGGAGATTGTTCATCTTTCATTAAACTATTGTGTGCCCAAATAGAAATATAATTTCTATTTGGTTTTTTCCCTTCTTTATTATTTGGGTTTAACCGCGTCTTGATTTCGTAGTAATATATATCCTCAATAGTATCTCCTTTATTGAAAGCAAGTAAGTCCGTTCCAAAAACTGCTTTATCTTTATTAAACTTCCATTGTAGTTTATTAATTGGAACAATTAAATCTTGAAAATAAGAAGCAATTAATCCAGACAAAATTTCACCCCAGTCTCCTTGTCTAACATTCCTGTCAAATTGATTCTCATCATTAGGAATTACTTGATTTTGTATATATTCCCTTATTTCTTCTTCTGTTACCGTTTCTCCAAAATGAAAATTATAGAAGTCCGCGCTTCTATATGAGGTAAGTATTCTTTCTTGTAATAGTTTGATTAAATCATCGTTAGGACTCTCTTTCTCCGTTATATGAACAAGCTTGAACACATATTCTGCATCATCTTTTTCATTGTATTCTAACCAGTTTTCAATCATAATATTTCTATTAGTTATTTAGTCGCTAATCCAAAGCGTTGGCAAAGAATAGCTCTTTTGGTTTTTCGGGGTTGATTTTTTGTGTGTCGGCAAAAACTAAATGTGCTATTTGTGCGTGGGCTTTTTCTTTATTTTCTTGTGGCAAATTTGTCATTCTGTTTCGTCTCTCCTGCTTGTGCCTAACGTTAAGTATATGGTTTTGTGGCGGTTTTGAAACACAAATCTTTCAATTTTCACCGATGTTTATTTATTGTTAAATTGCTCATATTTAGCACTTAACCCGCCATAAACTATATACATTGTTACCCAACGTATTTTATTATACACGTCTTAGTTGAGAAGAAATTTTTTCATCTATTAATTCAGAATATTCCTGCTCAAATTTATCCTTTACTGATTTATCTTTTATACTTAATTTTGAAGATAAATAGCCTAATTTTCTTCTATTCTGTTCCATTAATTCAGACCACTCTAAAACGTAAACTTCTATATTTTTCTCAGTTTTAACATCAAATAAAAATGGTTTATTTGGAAAAGCTTTTCTTTTTGATTTTGCTTGTGATTTTGCGTACTTAGTCAGTCTTGATGAAATTAAAATTAATTTGTAGTTAACTTTTTCATTAGGAAGACCCGAGTTTTCTTCAAGTGTGAAAGCATATCTATTAATTTGTTCAATTTCTTTTTGACTGATAGCACAATTTGGAGCTTTCAATTCAACTATCATTATTTCACGTTCGTCATTGTCAGTAATTTTCTCATTAAAGAAAAATAAGTCTGTAATATCATTTAACCCTTCTCCTTCGATTTCAATAAGATTTTCATCTTTTTCATTTGGTTTATAATTAAAATGATTTTCTCTTATTTCTTTTAATATTTTCCCAATTTTTTTATCCGACCAAAGATTTGGTGTTCCATTATAACTTTCTCCAAAAAGCCATAATTCTTTTTCAATTATTTTATGTAATTGACTACGCTCTTTCAAACATTTTGATAACTCACCATAAGTCAATTCGTGTAGAAATTCTAAGAATTCTAATTTTTCAGAAACTTTACTTGCAAAATGCACAACGTCTTCCAAATCTGTTTTTTGTAATAGGCTATGAAACTTTTCAATATTTTCATCTGATAATTTTAGTACTTTATCAAATATAAATTCAATGTTTCCATTGCTTATTGCTTTGTCTAATAATGGATATAAAAAATCCCTAATTTTATCATCTTTTTGAATTAGTCGATGTTCGTTTTCTAATAAATAAGCAACTTTTTTAAATAATACTTCTTGTGTCTTAGATGCAGGTTTTTCATCAATATATGGATAGTATTTGTCATTTTCTAAACTATTAAGAAACTTGTCAAACCGTTTATTTTTCGCTTTGAAAAAATCATTAATGACTTCTTTTACAGTTAATTTTAGATTTTTCAGTTCTTCTTCACCTAAGTTCTCAATATCTAAATTTCTAAAAAGGTCACTATTTAGAAATGGTGATGAAACATATATAAACCAAGTGCCTAAATCTGGTGTATACCAATCTGATGAGTAAGTATATTCGTGAGCAACACTTTTTAAATCTTCATTATCTGTTTGATAAAATACTTTCACTTTATTAAGTGTTGATTTAATATTGTAAAAATAGAAATCAATTTTGTGCTCTTTTCCTTTTTTATCAGAATAAGCAATTGTTTTTTTTGATGGCTTTCCAATTACAAAATCACTACGCTTTAATTCTACGTCATTTATTACAAACTTTACAATGTTGTGAAAAATCTGAAATGGATAATTTTCAAATATTGATTGTTTAATATTTTGTTCTAAGAATTTATCACTAATTAAGTTTCTTTTGTGTATTTTCTCTTGTTTGTTATGGTGTAAATTTTCAATATTTATTTTGTAAAATGTATTTTTCTTATGATTTCCAAAATACTCATAATCAACATTAAATTCTGTTTCTTCTAATTGAGCATCTCGAAAGTCAATTGTGTCAAGACCAAATTTTGTAAACGAAAATTCATTTTTTTGTTGGTCGTAACCGATGGTTTCAATATGCATTAACTCGCCTATTTGTAATGCACTAAATCTACCTATTCCTTGTCCTTTTTGTTTAACTGTCGTGCCAATTTCTAAGATTTTTTTATCAAACTCATTATAAGAAACACCGTATCCATTATCTATGATTTCAATACTTTTTATAGGTGCTTTTATATCTGCCTGATTCACATAGTCGATATTAATTTCAATTTTTGATGCTTCAGCTTGTACAGAATTATTAATTAATTCTTTAAATGCTTGAAAAGTATCTTTATATTTGGTTAAAAGGTCTTTTATAACCCTTGTGTTTGTCGTAATTTTTTTTCTTGCAGTTTTCATTTTTTCTTATATGTTGGGTAACGTTTGGCTATGCGTAGTGCGGGATTTCAAAGCTGCGAACTTTCAAATTGGCACTTAGCTAAAGCTTTGCGTTTTGTTTTTATCTTTTCATTTTTAAAAGCTAAACMMARKRKWWAKMKRKYKWTWKKMWTKGYKMMWAWSYYYCAAWKTWCMAYMWWMWSMMKTATTANRTWTWKKYTKTKYWRSYMWMWYRTTRTWYWAATTAAATTTTATCCATCCTTCAACAATTTGGAAATAGTCTTTTGTGTCAGGAGTTCCTATACTATAAAGATTCATAGACATAGTTTGATTATATACATCAAACATTGAATTCATTGTTGTCAATGGTCGCCAGCAATTACTTTGGACATCCCTTTTGAATACAAGTAACTTATATACATATTTCTTTATGTTATTTTCTATTGTCTTGCCGATTACCAATTTAATTCCAATCGTATCAGTCAGCGAAATAATACTGGTTTCTCCTTCTATTTTTTCCTTATGCTTTAAGTCTACACTGATAGTTTCTGAGCCTATTTTTACTGACTTAATATTTAGGTCAATAAGTGTCTTTTTATTGAATTTATTGACAGCATAAACTTGACTTGAATAATCAGCAGGGTTCATTGGTTTTCCATTAGCATCACAACAAGGTCCTTGATAAAAATATGTGCTTGTTTCAACTTCGCCTTCCTGTCCAAATGAAATTTGGGTTAAAAAAAGTACGCTGGTTATTAATATTATTTTTTTCATTTTTATATGTTTGCTAACGTTTAGTATAAGAATAGTAGCGGATTTCAAGGCACTTAACTTTCAATTTAGTGCTAAACTTTGTACAAAGATACTCACTTTGAATTCAGCACTAAAACCGCTACTATTTTTATACATTGTTGTGTGGTCGTACTATTCTTTTATACTATTTTGTAAGGTTGATAAGATATATGATTGGATAATTATTCACTAATTTCAAATTGACTTACCTCTTTTAAAAAGTCTTCAGCATTTCGGATTTTTCTATCATAAAAATGTTTATTAACTAAAATGACAAGAACAATGGTGATTGCAAATCCTAAAAATAATAATATTTGAAGCCATAATTTGTCAAGATTCTCATAAATATTCAAGTCGGCTATTGAGATAAAAGTGATTGGCAATAATGAAAACATTAGCAAAGGCATCAACAGGTATTCAATACGTCTAAATCTTAATACGAGCACTTTTATTTTTGAAAGGGCTTTTTGTAAACCTACAATTGAAGAGTCGTAATAATTTATTTTTAAAAGGTTTTTTACCTTAATAACAGAAAATGATAAATAAGCTAACAATAATGAAGAACCAATAAGTCCAGGGACGCTATACTGAACCTCATTTATCAGTCGCAGCGAATATGCTGTAAAAAAGACAAACGCTAAAAATGTACCAGCAATATTCAATTGTTCTGTTACAAGAAGCTTTTGCATTTCATTCTTCGAATTTCCAAAGTTTAATCTTTTAAGCAGTTTCTCGTTGAGTTTTAAATTCTCAATGAGTTTTGTGTCAAATTGCTTCCACGATTTTTTAAAATTTTCTAATTCCATAATTTAAATGATTTAATTTATATCAAATTGATTTTTAAGAGTCTTTTTTATTCTACTAATTTTTGTAGCTACATTTGATTCAGAAATTCCGAGAATATCAGCAATTTCCTTGTATTTATTGTCATCAAGATAAAGCAACATGAGCGCCTTGTCCAATACGCTAAGCTTGTCTATGAATTGATATAATAATGTGATATTTTCGTCCTGTTCTAAGTCTTGTTCATGACAAGAAACAGAAATAATTGATTCATCAAATGCCACAGTATTACCAACATATTTGTTATCATTTCTATAAAACGAAATAGCTGTATTTAAAGCAATCCTATAAATCCAAGTAGATATTTTAACACGTCCATCAAATTTTTCAAAGGATTTCCATAATTGAAAAAGTATTTCTTGCTCTAAATCTTTTCTGTTTTCTTGGTCGCGACAATATGAGTAGCATACCTTGAAAATCAGGTTTCGATTTTCTTTAATTACTTGAATAAATTTATCTTTTTCCATTAGAACTCTTCTTATACTGTTTACTACATTATTCGCAATAAATGATAAATAATCACAGAATGTCGATTTTTTTTTGAGAAAGGCTGTTCATCAATCTGTAGTTTGTATTGATGACGCGATTTTTTGAGTACTAAGGAATAATTTTTCAGTATGCTACACAACGACTAGGCTAAGAAATCGTAGGGGAGTTTGAAACGCTGCCCTTTCAATTTAGTACTTAGCCAAGCCAAATATTTTTATAATTATTTTTCTTTTTTCATTATCAAAATTTTGGTTTGGCGGTTTTCAATCGAAGCTCTGAACTTTCAATTTATCACCAAAATCCCTATGTTATTTAGCCCTTGTTGGCGGTAGTTGTTTTTAACTTACAGAAATATTTTCTTTAATTTTTTCGCTTAACAGTTTGAGAGGTTCTTTTTCAAATGAAGTAAGTTTTCTGATAATTAAAGGTTTGTGAACAGTAAATACTTCATTAGTTCTCACTTCACTTTTGAATCTTAATTTTGTATCAGTATCAGAGTCTTTTATGGGGAATGTAAATTGGTCGTTACGAATAACTGATGTGATTTTTGAAACGATGAAATTTTGTTTATTAATAGAGTCTTTTGAAATAACAACAACGGGTCTTTTCTTTGTGTTTGATAAGTCCGTGTATGGATAAGGAATTAGAACTATGTCGCCTTGTTTGAATTTTGCCATCAATAGTTGTCCCAATGTTGGTCTTCTTTACTGTCCCAATCTTCTGATAAAACTGACATAGACATTTCATAGAAGTTATGAATTTGTGCAATATCTTGTAAATTATCGTGAAGTAGGTCAACAGTATCGAAAAATTCAATAGCTGTATTTTGGAAGTCTTTAAATTCTTTATCTTCAATAGAATTTAACATTTCCTTAAATGTGTAGAGAACTGTAATAATCTGGTTTAAGGAATTTAGTTCTTTTTCCGCTTGTTTTGGTGTAAGGTCTTTTATATAAAAYAAAGAACCTCTTAACTTAATTGTAGCATCTTCAATTTTAGGAATAGCATACTTTTCATACCTATCCCAAATGGACTCTGCAAGGCTAAAAGATGAAAGTACACTAAAAGTGTCTAAAATATTAGTTGAGTATGTTAGGTTGTGTACCATATTGCAAATATACGTATAATTAACGCTAAAGTTATGCTATTGTTGGATTTGGATTTTGTTTAACAATTTTTAATACTTGCCAATTTTGTTTGCACTCCACACAGTTTGTTCTTTTGTGCCTTTATATTTGAATGTTTTATCAGTGAGTTCGATTATAATATATTCATCAATTGTTTTGCCAAAATCGAAAACAAACTTGAGTTTGTTTTCATTTAACTCCCAATTTCCAAATAAACTTTTCCCATTGTCGAATATTAGCAGTATTGTTCCATTTTTATAAATAGTAAATGTTGAATTTTGGTCTTTCCATTTGCCAATTAAATGGTCTTTATTAATATTTTGTTGTGGAACAGCAACGTCTTCAAAATTTATGTTTAGTTCTATGGAACATTTATCCCCAAATTTTCCTAACATATTTTTTAGTTCATATTCTGCAAGAGCACTTAATTGGTCTGGAGTATAATTAGAAGTGATTTTTGACATTAAGCAGCCAGTAAAATCATCTATGTCAGATTGCTTTAATTGACCTTTAAATGAGTTTGTGRAAAGTTGATTGAAATTATTATATGCTTCTTGTTTTTTGGAAGCAGTCCAACCATTTAGTGTTGCTTCTTTTTTTATCTTAGGAACTACCTCTAAGGTTATGTGGTAGTCAATTAACATTTCGTTGGTATGAAAACCAAAATATAAATATTTGGAATTTCCAAAACAATTATTGCTTAACATTTTAACAGTTGAATTTGTTAGTTCACTAGTAGTTTTACAATAATTAAAAGGTTGATCAGTTCTGTATTTCTTTGCGTTTTCTTCATTAGAAAAAATGAAATATTTTGCTTCATAACTACTTAAACTTACAATTAATTTTGCAAATGCACCAACAGTCGCTGCTGCTGGGTTTGGAATTGAATTAACTGCATCAACAAGACTTTCTCCAATTTCTTGATTTTTTTTACCTACGGTAATACGATATACAATAGATGTAGTTCCTTTAGGTAATTCTATTGCAATTATTTTTCTGTTATTCGGTGAAACTGGAAAGTTTTGTGTAAAAGAATGTTCAGTATCATAAAATTCGGTACTATTTTGTCCAATGAGAGTATTTACAACTATAAAGAGTCCAAATAGGAATAAAATATTTTTTTTCATAGAATATAATTTAATTACCGCCAACGATAACTGTATGTTGCGTTTTACTGTTTGTTGAGAACTCCAAAGTAATGAAATTTTGTAGAAGATGCTATGAGCAGCCAAAAACCAAACAGAACAAATATTAACGGTTCACTGCAAGGATGCAACTTGCAAAGCCTATTGATAACCACCTACAAAATGAATGGCACTAACTCAATAAATTTTCAAAAAAATACAACTACTCGCAACCAAAATGCAATATACAGAGTGTTACCAACTGTTTTTCAATTAAAGAATGTTCTTCAAGTCTTGCCTTCCGATAATTGACATAATTTCTACATTATTGTTGTTAATTTTATAGTAAATACTGTCAACCCCACAAACACAACGCCTGTATCCTTCTTTTATATAGTCAACAGATTCAAATGAAAATGGTCTCTGAGCAATTAGATCAAAATACTCAAAAAACGATTCAAAATATTTGTCTGCTTGTATTATACCAAATTTTTTAATTCCATGGTGATGAATTCTTATTAAATCTTCTTTAGCGACATTACTTAGTTTGTATTTAACCATTAAGTAAAGATTTTGATTGAGCTAATATCTGTTCTTTACTATCATTGGTAAATCCACTGGTTTCTGCTCCTTCCAATTTGGAGCTTATCCAATCAATTTGCCGTTGTTGTTTTCGAGCTTGCCTTATTAAGTCATTGACAAGTTCACTTTTGCTTGAATATTCTTTGTTGTCAATTTGAGACCTTAACCATTCATCATTTGGTTGTGTAAATGAAATACTTTGTCGTGCCATAATATTTAGTTTGGTGTAAATTTACACCAAAAATGTGTATTATGCAAAAAAATCAATTATTTATTAGTCTGAAACTTTATAGTTGGTAACAACCGAATAAAGAACACTAGTGTTCTTTATTCGCATTATGTGTTTATACTCACAATATAAAAATAAAAAACGGAAAAAGGTTGTTTAGCACTTTATATAATTGATTCTTACGTTTTTTGGTAAGATGATAGCCGTAGATTAAACGTTTAATAGTCGTATAATTCTACGATTAAATGTTTTTTTATTTCTCTGGCTCGGAGTACCATCCTGAGTACATCAAATAGCTTTCTGCAATTCTATTAATTTCACCTTCTAATAAATCGGCATCAACCTCCTTAATTTTTTTTGCAGGATTCCCGGCATAAATACAGCCCTCTTCAACATGAGTTCCTTTAGTTACAATCGCTCCTGCCCCTATTATTGAATTACTTTCAATGACCACGTCATCCATTATTATTGCTCCCATGCCTATTAACACGTTATCTTTAATTGTACAGCCATGTACCATAGCATTATGCCCAATAGAAACATTGTTGCCAATATTGGTAGGGGATTTTTTATAGGTGGCATGTATAATAGCGCCATCTTGAACATTGACCTTATTACCAATCTTTATATAATGAACGTCTCCTCTAATTACTGCGTTAAACCAAACACTACAGTCATCTCCCATTATAACATCTCCAACAATAGTAGCGTTTTCTGTTAAAAAACAATTATTACCAAATTTTGGTGTTTTCCCTAAAAGCGTTTTTATTAATGCCATTTCGTTTATAAAAAAACAAAGATAACCATTCGTCTAAAATATCATACCGCTTATATAATGAAACAATTTTGGTTTGCAAATGAGCTTTATATATCTTAGATTGTAAGCCAATAAGCAAATATTAAGCCTATGGATAACACAATTAAAATAGTAGTTTTCGCCTCGCTCCTCTTTTTTGGGATGAAAGATATAGCTGCTTGTGGCTCTGCTCCTATTGCTACTTCGTGTACGCCAATCACTTTAACATACTGTTGTGGTTTTGGTATAACCAATGTTACTTTTAATACTATTAATAATACTACCAATGATGGGGTTGATGGATACACTGATTCTTCTTGTGTTCAAACTACGGTTCTTGAAGGACAAAGCTATATATTGTCAATTCAAACTTCTGCAACTTCAACTCAAAACTATGCCGCTTGGATAGATTTTAACAATGATGGGGTTTTAAATGATGTTACCGAAAGAGTTTTTACAGCTTCATCTGAACTCAACACTTCTGGAAACATTATAATTCCTGTTGGAGCTGTGTTAAACACTCCTTTAAGATTTAGAATTTCCGCTGATTATGACCTCAGTGCTCCTCCAACAGCATGTGGAAATTTAGATTATGGTCAAGCAGAAGATTATGGTATCATTATTAATTCTAATCCAAATCCTCCAACACCAATTTTTATAGGATCTCCTACAACAACTTGTGATGGGGTTGTTTGCTTTACTGACCAATCACTTAATGTTCCTACAGGATGGTTTTGGGATTTTGGTGATGGGTTTACATCATTACTACAAAACCCTTGTCATACCTATGCAGCTAATGGAAATTATACAATTACACTAACAGTAACCAATGGTAATGGAAACAATACTGATTCTATTGTAAATTATATTACTGTTAATACAGCAGGACAAGTAATGGCAGCAAGTTGTTCACCAGCCACTTCTGCTTATTGTTGTGGCTTTGGAATTTATCAAGTTACTTTTAATACAATAAGTAATGCCACTGATGACGGAATTGATGGTTATCAAGATTATTCGTGCTCAAATTCAACAACAATAACTGAAGGAATTAGCTACAATCTTACTATCACAACTGGTTCAAGTAGCCCTCAAGATACTCGTGTTTGGATAGATTTTAACAATGACGGTATATTCAATAATACTAATGAGTTAGTAATGGATGTTCCAAACGCATTTAACCCAACATTAAGTATTCCAACACCTGTTGGGGCTGTTTTAAATACTCCTTTAAGGATGAGGGTTTCTTCTGATGTTGTTGGTGCTGTTCAGTCTGGGTGTGATGCAAATGATTTTGGACAAACAGAAGACTATGCTGTTATAATTGAAGACCCTAATTCTCTCGTTGAATTTAACTCCATTGAAACTCAATTTTTAGTTTATCCTAATCCCGCAAGTAACTTTATAACTATTGAAAGTATATTTAACAATACTACCATCAAATCATTAACCATTTACAATTTTGTTGGACAAGTTGTGTTATATTCTGAGCAAAATCGAAATGACAAAAAAACAACTTTAAGCCTACCGAATTATTCAAAAGGATTTTATTTTCTTAAAATAGAAACCGAAAAAGGAATAAAGATTAAAAAAATTAGCATTTACTAAAGTGAAGAAATACTTATTTATAATAGCTTTAACATTCTGTGGAATTAATTCTTTTGCTACGCATTTGGTTGGAGGAAATCTGGCTTATGTGTATCTTGGGGATACTGATGGAGATGGAGATTTTAATTACAGAATTACATTCCAAACATTTTTAGATTGCAACTCTCCGTTTTGGTTAAGCGGGTTTCCAGAACCTACCCTAGATGTTGGGATTTATGAAGGAGGTAGTTCTCCTACTGGCAATTTACCATTAATAATGATTGCTACTTTACCATTAATTGATAGTAATTCAATAGTTCCTGTCCCAACAAGTGGCTGTTCTATAGGACAAACGGTATGTTTATATCAGGCAACATACGAAGTAGAAGTAGATTTACCAATGTCATTTCAAGGGTATCACTTATTTTATGATCGTTGTTGTAGAACAGGCTCCGTAATTAATTTATTTAACCCTGGAGATCAAGGATTGGCTTTTCATGCTTATATTTCTCCCTCTTTGGTTAATAATAGTTCCCCTGTTTTTTCTGATGTCCCTGTCCCTTTTTTATGTGTAAACGACACAATTTCTATTTTAAATACGGCAACAGATCCTGATGGAGATTTACTTATATTTTCTTTTGTTGACCCTTATCAAGGTTTTGGTAATTCTGGAAATCCTGCTCCACCTCTTCCAAACCCATCATTACCATGGCCAATACCTACTGTTGTATGGTTAAATGTTGGTTATAATCAAAACAATCCTTTTGGTCCAAGTGGTTATGCCTTTATAGATGGATCAACAGGGTTAACTCAATACATGGCTCCAATAACAGGAGACTACGTTGTAGCTATTGAAATAAGAGAATTTAGGTTTGGAAATTTAATTGGAATTACCAGAAGAGATATTCAGCTAAATGTAATCAATTGCCCAGTAAATCCAGCACCAAATTTATCTGCTACTGGAGGAAGTGGAACAACACAATACACGCTACAAGAATGTGATTCGCTTTCTTTTCCTATTACTTTTACAGATCCTAACGGAGATAGTTTAACCCTAACAACCTCAGGTCAAATATTTGACACATCTTTTGTTAACCCTGCAGCTACTATTGACTCCCTTGTGCAAGGAGACTCTACAGTTACTGCAAACTTTAATTGGGTAACATCTTGTGGAACTGCACAAACATTGCCTTATTTGTTTACTGTTTCAGTTACTGATAATGGCTGCCCTCCTAAAACCACAAATGTAGTTTATCAAGTTACTGTTGAACCGCCCACCCCTCCTGATTCAATTACTGGTCCTCCTTTAATTTGTCAAAATATAAATGGAACTTATTCTGTTGACACCATTGCTGGATATACTTTTACTTGGACAGTTACTAACGGAACAATAACTTCAGGACAAGGATCAACAACCATTAATATAAACTGGCCAACTGTAGGAGCGGGCACAGTTTCTGTGATTGCTGTGAGTAGTTGTGGTTGTCCCTCTGCATTAATCGATACTATTGTTACCATAATCCCCTCGCCACCAGCTGATGCCGGATTAGATACTAATGTTTGTTTAGGAGATACTGTTCAAATTGGAGGTAATCCAACAGGCCCTGCTGGAACAACCTTCTTATGGACTCCTTCTGCGAACATGAATAATCCTACAATAGCTAATCCTCTTGTATGGCCTAGCACAACCACAAGCTATGTTGTTTCGGTTGATAATGGATCTTGTATAGCAACAGACACTATAATTGTTACTGTTGGATCTGCAAGCATAAGTGCTGGACCTGATACGTCTATATGTTTGGGAGATTCAACTCAATTAAATGCTACTGGTGGAATAAGTTACTTATGGACTCCTGCAACTGGATTATCTGATAATACAATAGCCAATCCAATGGCCACCCCAATAATAACAACAAGCTACATAGTTTCGGTCACTGATTCTCTAGGTTGTATTGGAATAGATACTGTTATTGTTACAGTTGACACATTGCCAATAGTAATAATGAGTGGAGACACATCTATCTGCTTAGGAGATTGTGTACAAATTTCTGCTTCAGGGGGATCATCATATTTATGGACTCCAGGAGGAAGTCTTTCTGATTCAACAATATTTAATCCCATTGCCTGTCCTATAATTACAACCACCTACTATGTTGATGTCATTAACTCTACAGCTTGTTTTAGTCAAGATAGTTTAACTGTTACTGTTAATTCTATTCCTATAATTATCACAAATAATGATACCTCTATTTGTATCGGGGCATGTGTTCAGCTTAATACTATTGGAGGAACAAATTATTCGTGGTCACCAACAACAGGCCTTTCAAATGCTGCTATTCCAAACCCTGTTGCTTGCCCAATAATTACAACAACATATATCGTAACAGGAATAGGAGTAAATGGCTGTAGTAGTTCTGATACTGTAATTATTACGATAAATCCCCTGCCAACTGTTGATGCTGGAGTTGATCAAGGGATTTGTTCTGTTGGCTCTGTAGTTATAGGCGGAACACCAACAGGTCCAGTAGGAGCAACATACGTGTGGAGTCCACTGGCTACATTAAATGATAACACTCTTGCTAACCCAACCGCAACACCAACTGTAACTACCACTTATACTGTTACTGTTACTGATACTAATGGGTGTGTAGATTTTGATGTAGTAACTGTAACAGTAAATGCTTTACCTGTTATTAACGCTGGTTCTGATTCTTCTATTTGTGTTGGAGAATTTATAACTATTGGTGGCAATCCAACTGGTCCAACAAGTGCTTCTTATAATTGGATTCCAGCAGGAACATTAAATAATAATACATTGTCTAATCCGATAGCGACTCCGCTTGTTACAACTGAATACATTGTAACAGTTACTGATTCAAATGGGTGTGTTGGCATGGATAGTGTTGTGGTTACTGTAAATACACTTCCAGTTATAACGATTAGTAACAATACCTTTATTTGTATAGGAGACTGTTTTCAACTAAATGCTACTGGAGGAACAAGTTATTCATGGTCTCCAACAACAGGGCTTTCAAATGCTACTATTGCAAATCCTATAGCATGCCCAATAATAACAACAACATATATTGTTACAGTAACTAATACCAACAACTGTGTAGATACAGCAAGTGTTACTATAATTGTTAATCCATTACCTACAATAAGTGCGGGACCAGATCTATGGTTATGTACAGGAGATAGTATTCAGTTAAATGCCACCGGAGGAACAAGCTATTTATGGACTCCATCACAAGGATTGAACGATACTACCATATCAAACCCAGTGG
The DNA here is from genome assembly GCA_002402165.1 of Flavobacteriales bacterium. GTDB lineage: Bacteria > Bacteroidota > Bacteroidia > Flavobacteriales_E > Vicingaceae. Next base: position 21,017 of record NVVI01000026.1, on the reverse strand, counting down.
CAAACCCATTAACAAATACCAATTATATTGTTACAGGATTTGACGGAAATGGTTGTTCAAGCAGTGACACTATTCTTGTTACAGTTAATGATGAGGTACCTATAGATCCAGGTGCAGATGCAACTATCTGTCCTGGCGATTCAGTAATGCTAGGTAGTACCCCAACTTCTCCAATTGGGACAACATACTCATGGTTTCCTAACGGAGGAACATTAGATGACGATACCTTAGCTAATCCAATGGCATTCCCTACAGTTACAACCACTTATTATATAATTGCTACAAATGACACCTGCACCGCTATCGATTCTGTTACTATTACTGTTAGTCCACTTCCGCCAGCAAATGCAGGGGTAGATGTCGATATTTGTATAGGAGATTCTGTTCAATTAAATGCAACAGGAGGAATTACTTATTTATGGTCTCCTGGAGGAAGCTTAACAGATTCAATAATATTCAATCCTATTGCTTTTCCAAACAACACAACAGAATATATTGTATTTGTAACTGACGGAAATGGATGTTCTGCATTCGATACAGTTATTGTAAATGTTAATGCATTACCTATTATATCAGCAGGAGCTACAGCAAGTGTTTGTATAGGAGATTCTGTTCAATTAAATGCAACAGGAGGTGTTACTTATTTATGGTCTCCAGGAGGGAACTTAACAGATTCAACAATATTCAATCCTATTGCTTTCCCTACAAATACAACAACATATATCGTTATTGGCACAGATGTTATGGGATGCTCAAACATAGATAGTATAATTGTCACTGTAAATCAATTAATTATACCTGACTTAACAGATACTATTATTTGTATAGGAGAAGCTTTACAACTTTCAGTAAATGCCCCCCCAGGAGCAACTTATTTATGGTCCCCGCCAACGGATTTATCCAATACAACTATTCAAAACCCAATAACAACATCACAAGTTACTATTACCTATTTAGTAACAGTAACTGACACGAACGGATGCATAGACACTACGTCTATATTAGTAGTTGCTGAACCAAAACCAACCGCTAGCTTCACATTAGAAACAACCCCTTCTTGTGAAGGAATTTCTGCAGAATTCACTAATTTAAGTATTGGTGCCTCTTCTTATTTATGGGATTTTGGAGATGGAAATCAATCAACCGAAATTAATCCTGTTCATGTTTTTGAGTATGGGACTTCCTCTATAATTATATTAACTGCATATAGTTTGGGGCTTTGTTCTGATACAACAACATTCAAAATAAACACGAATAATTTTGAAGATTATTTTACAATAACTGCCCCATCGGTATTAACACCCAACCGGGATGGTATGAATGATCTATTTAAAATAGATCTTCCATACGGAATAGGTAATTGTACTGACATTAAGGTTTTTAATCGTTGGGGAATGAAAGTTTATGACTCCTATGGTCAAAATAGTGGTTGGGATGGAAGAACTACAACTGGAGCTAAAGTGCCTGARGGAACCTATTTCTAYATTATAGAAATTAATGGTATTGTYAAAAAAGGKTCATTAACCTTAATTGATTAATTATCTTTTAAGAAATTTAGGATTACAATAAGAGAAAATCAACTTCTTATGTTTTATAGGTAGTTTTGCTTTTAAATACTCAATAGCAATTTAATAACATCCAATATTAGCTATTTTGTTCGGGGCTTTTTTATAAGCAGTAAGAAAGTTGACATTTTATTACTGCAACATTGTTATTGTTTTAAAATTAAAAAAGTAAATGGCGTTTATTAAAGTAATACAAGAAAATGAAGCCGAAGGAAAGCTTAAAGAAATTTATAATAATCTTATTTCTAAAAGAGGGAATATAGCCGAAGTTCATAAAATTCAGAGCTTAAACCCTGAATCCATTATAAATCATATGGATTTATACATGACTATCATGTTTGGACAGTCCCCATTAAAAAGAGCACAAAGAGAAATGATTGCTGTCGTTGTTTCAAAAGCAAATAATTGCGAATACTGTCAATTACATCATGCTGAAGCTGTTAATCATTACTGGAAAGATGACGAAAAAATAAAACAATTAAAAGAAGATTATACTAAGCTAGATCTAACTGAGCAAGACATGCTGCTTTGTGATTATGCATGGGCTTTAACTAAAACGCCAGGAAATGAAACAGAATTATCTTACATTGGTACTCTAAAAAATAAAGGGCTCACTGATAGATCTATTTTAGACGCAACACTTGTAATAGCATATTTTAATTTTGTAAACAGAATTGTATTAGGGCTAGGTGTTCATGTAGAAGAAAATGTAGGAGGCTACAAATATTAAATCTTTATTCTCTCCTTTTCGAATCAATTATTATAGTTACAGGGCCGTCATTAATTAATTCAACTTGCATCATTGCACCAAACTCACCGGTTTGTATTTTTTTACTTAAGTCTTTTTCTAATTGAACAATAAACTCTTCATACAAAGGAACTGCAATCTCGGGTTTTGCCGCTTTAATAAAAGAAGGTCTATTCCCTTTTTTGGTATTGGCATGTAGGGTAAATTGACTTACGACAATTACGTCACCTTTAATATCTTTTACAGATGAGTTCATTGTTTCGTTTTCATCACCAAAAATTCGTAATCGAGAAATTTTACCTGAAAGCCATTCGATATCTAATTGAGAATCTTCTTCTTCAATTCCTAATAAAACTAGCAAGCCTTTATCAATCTCACTCTTAACATTACCGTTAATCGTAACGGATGCTTTACTAACTCTTTGAATAACTACTCTCATAATTAATAACCGAATCCTCTGTAATTTTCATCTTCATCATCATTGTACATCCCGACATAGTTTAAATACCTAAATTCAGGAATTTCACCTTTTTCAAGAGCCTCTTTAATGGCACATCTTGGTTCGTTAATATGCAGGCAATTATTAAAATAACAGTTATCTAGCCGTTCCCTCATTTCTAAAAAATAGTGAGAAAGCTCTTCTTTTTTAAACTCAATTAATCCAAATGCTTTTATCCCTGGAGTATCAATAATATACCCGCCAAAAGAAAGCTCAAACATTTCAGCAAAAGTTGTGGTGTGTTTCCCTACCTTGTGAGTCTCAGAAATTTCACTCGTTTTTAAATTTAAGCCAGGTTCAATTATGTTTAATAGCGTAGTTTTACCAACACCTGAATGCCCAGAAATCATAGAAACTTTATTTTTCATCATTTCGATTACTTTTTCTAGATTGGTTTTTTCTGTTGCAGAAACCTCTAAACATTGATATCCAATTTTTTCATAACTCTTTTTCATAGAAGAAAGCTCCTTTTTTTCTTCATCAGAGTATATGTCTATTTTATTAAAAATAATTACAGTTGGAATATGGTAAGCTTCAGCTGTTACTAAAAAACGATCAATAAAAGCAGTATAAGTTTTTGGTTGAGAAATAGTGACTATTAAAATTGCTTGGTCAATATTAGCTGCAAGAATGTGGGTTTTTTTAGAAAGATTGATGGATTTACGAATAATATAGTTTTTCCGCTTTCCAATCTCATAAATTACAGCAGTTCCGTCTTCCTCTTTCTTTAAAGTAACTTTATCACCAACGGCAATGGGATTTGTTGTCCGTATTCCTTTTAATCGGAATTTCCCTTTCATACGTGCCTCTATTTGATCTCCGTCATCTAAACGAACAGAATACCAACTTCCAGTAGATTTTATTACGATTCCTTCCAATAGATGAAATTAAAAATCAAAAATAGGGAATAATGTTCTAAATCAGCTATCAGCTAAAATTCTTACTTTCGTGTTTCAATAACTAAAGTTAGTAGGGTGGAGAATGAGGAAAAACTTCAAACTTCAAACTTCAAACTTCAAACTTTTAATATGTCAATAGAAGTAAAAAACGTAACAAAGATTTATGGAGAACAAAAAGCACTAGATGATGTTTCGTTTTCTATAGAGCCTGGTCATATTGTTGGTTTTTTAGGGCCAAATGGAGCTGGAAAATCTACCATGATGAAAATTATTACTTGCTTTATTCCCCAAACATCAGGAAGTGTGAGTGTTTGTGGATATAATGTAATTGAAAGCCCTATTGATGTTAAAAAGCAAATTGGCTATTTACCCGAGCACAATCCGTTGTATTTAGATATGTATGTGAAAGAATATTTAGATTTTGTTGGGGGTGTTTATAAAATAAACAATAGAAAAGCCAGAGTAAAAGAAATGATTGATATCGTTGGATTAGGCGTTGAACAGAATAAAAAAATTGGAGCATTATCAAAAGGGTATCGGCAAAGAGTTGGTTTAGCTCAAGCCATGATTCATGATCCTAAAGTCTTAATTTTAGATGAGCCGACAACAGGATTGGATCCAAATCAATTAGAAGAAATAAGGGAGTTAATTAGGAGCATTGGAAAAGAAAAAACCATTATGCTTTCAACTCATATTATGCAAGAGGTAGAAGCAATTTGTGACAAAACCATTATTGTTAATCAGGGTAAGATTGTAGCTGACGACAAAACTCAAAATTTACGAAAACAAAAAAACGATGAAATTATTTTAACAGTTGAGTTTGATAAAGATGTTGATGTCAAAAAATTAAAGGGAATAAATGGAGTTATTCTAGTTAAAAATAAACAAAATAAGGTTTGGTTTTTCGCTATTAAAAATGATGGGGTAAGAAATAATATTTTTCAATTTGCTGTTCAACAAGATTTAGTAGTACTAACAATACAAAAAGAAACAGAGAGTTTAGAGACTGTTTTCAAAAAGCTAACTACTTAACTAAATCACACTTTTCTATAATAGCATCTTCATACAATTCTAAATCCTCATCGTATTCTGCTCCTGAACGAACAACACCTTTAACTTTTATTACATCATCAATCTTTAACGAAGAAGCATTCTTATTTGATTCTTTAGTAAATGTACAGCTAACACCCAATTCATTGTTATTACTTTTTAAAGTAACAACAGTCTGGTTGTTTTGATCAATATCAATACTTTTTATAATACCTCTTACAATTATTACTTTTGATTCGCCTTCAGCATCTAAGTATTTTTCGTTTGCAGCATTGGCATCTGCTAAATACTCCTCTACTAATTGTGTTGCTTCTATTTCAACAAATACTTCTACACTTTGAATGTCTCTATGAGGCATAAAATAAATGTAAGCAGCATAGCTTCCTCCAATTAATATCCCTATTACCGCAATAAGGGCAATTTTTTTGATAATACTTTTATTCATAATTTCTTGTTTTTTTATGATTAATAAATATAGAACAAAACTCTATATCTTTAATAGATTACAATGTCCACCTTCCGACACTATTGGCCAGTTAATTGTCAATACACAGACAATTCCTTTAATATGACCGTCCTACATTTGTTCTATAAATTTAAAACAAGTAAAAAACAAAAAATAAACATTATGAAAAAATTAGGATTGATTATCACAGTAGGCCTTATAGTCGTTATGTCATCATTTCGTCCAGGAGGAACAAAAGTAATTACTAAAACAGGACATATTAAAATGTTCTCTCATACAGTAGTAGAAGATATTAATGCAAACAACTATAAGGTAACAAGCACATTAGACCCGGTTTCTGGAGCTATGGTTTTTTCAGTGCCAATGCAAGGGTTTGAATTTGAAAAAGCAGCAATGCAGAAGCATTTTAATAGTGCTAAATTTTTAGATACCAAACAATTTCCTAAAGCTAAATTTAAAGGCATGGTTACAAATATGAGTAAGATTGACCTAACAAAAGATGGAATTTATAGTGTTACTGTTAAAGGAGATTTAACAATGCACGGAGTTACTAAGTCAATTGATGAAAAAGGAACAGTTACCGTGAAAGGAGGGGTTATGACCGCAACTTCAAAATTTAAACTTGTTCTCGCTGATTATAAGATAGCTTTTGAAAAGGGGAAACCTTCTAAAAACATAGCTAAAGAAGTAGAGTTAACGATAAAAATGGATTATAAAGCTAACTAGTAATTTGTTTTTGCTTTGATAGAGAATCCTCAGTTATTTATAGCTGAGGATTTTTTTGTGGCATCTATTGTTTGAACGATAAAAAATTACGATTTTTACCATCCTAAATTAATTGTGGAATGATTTGGCTGCTTGCAACCACATGAAAAAAAGCTAAAATACGTCTTAGACAATATAGCTTTCAGCCTTCATTCTTTTAAAAAACGTAATAGTATGTCGTATTTATTCACATCCGAATCAGTTTCTGAAGGACACCCAGATAAAGTTGCTGATCAAATTTCTGATGCATTAATTGATAATTTTTTAGCTTTTGATGCAGCTTCAAAAGTTGCTTGCGAAACATTAGTAACAACTGGACAAGTTTTTTTAGCTGGCGAAGTAAAATCTAAAACATATTTAGATGTCCAAAAAATAGCAAGAGATGTTATTAATAAAATTGGATATACAAAAAGTGAATATATGTTTGATGGGAATTCTTGTGGAGTGCTTTCCGCAATTCATGAGCAATCTCCTGATATTAATCAAGGAGTAGAAAGAAAGAAAAAAGAAGACCAAGGTGCAGGAGATCAAGGGATGATGTTTGGTTATGCAACTAACGAAACAAAAAACTATATGCCCTTAGCATTGGATATTTCACACCTCCTCTTAGTTGAATTAGCCGCATTAAGAAGAGAAAATAAAAAAGTTACCTATTTACGACCAGATTCAAAATCACAAGTTACAATTGAGTACGATGATAATAACAAGCCTATTAGAATTGAGGCGATTGTAGTTTCTACACAACATGATGATTTTGATAAGTCGGAATCAAAAATGTTAAAGAAAATTAAAGATGATGTAATTAATATTTTAATTCCTAGGGTTAAAAAAAAGTTACCAAAAAGCATTCAAAACTTATTTAACGATAAAATTAAATACCATGTTAATCCAACTGGAGTATTTGTTATTGGTGGGCCACACGGAGACACGGGTTTAACTGGTAGAAAGATTATTGTAGATACTTACGGAGGGAAAGGAGCTCACGGTGGTGGAGCATTTTCTGGAAAAGACCCTAGTAAAGTTGATAGGTCAGCAGCTTATGCAACAAGACATATTGCTAAAAACTTAGTTGCAGCAGGTATCTGTGAAGAAGTGTTGGTTCAAGTCGCTTATGCAATTGGTGTTGCAACACCAATGGGCATTTTTATAGATACTTATGGTACTTCTAATTTGAAAATAACAGATGGACAGATTGCCAAAAAAGTAGAAAAACTTTTTGACATGAGGCCTTATGCTATTGAAACTAGATTTAAATTAAGAACTCCTATTTATTCTGAAACTGCTGCTTATGGACACATGGGCAGAAAGCCAGAAACAGTTATAAAAGAATTTACAGATGGTTCTGGAAAAAGTAAAAAAGTAAAAGTAAAATTATTCCCATGGGAAGAGCTAGATTATGTTTCTAAAGTAAAAAAAGCTTTTGGAATTTAACCTTTACACTAATCTTTTTGACCGTTAGCATAACCTTTATTAAAAAAATTAACGTTAACTTATTATTTTTTATAACTTAGCGACCTGTTTACAAGAGATGTTTAATAAAGTACAGAAATAAGTGCCGATAAATATAATGAGACACCTCTGCTCAAATAATAAATTAAAAAAACAATAAGTAAAAATAAAATCAGTTAGATTACAAACTATTTAAACTATGAAAAAGTTATTTACATTATTAACAGTTGTTGGAGTATTAAGCTTTGGAGCTTTTAACCCAATTTACGCACAAGATGCTGAAGAAGCAACAGAAGAAATGGTTGATGGAGAAGAAGCTCCAGTGGAGGAAGTTGTAGAAGAGGCTCCAATAGAAGCTCCTGCTGAAAATGTAGCAGATGCGCCTGCTGATGAAAAATCTTTTACTCAAGTAATTAAACAAAAATTTATTGAAGGTGGTCCTGAATTTATGGGAATTGTATTAGTCTGCTTAATATTAGGACTTGCAATTGTTATCGAGAGAATAATATACCTTAACATGGCAACTACAAATACCGATAAATTATTAGCTAACATTGAATCTGCATTAAATAGTGGTGGTGTTGAAGCTGCTAAAGAAGTTTGCAGAGATACAAAAGGGCCTGTTGCAAGTATCTTTTATCAAGGATTAGATAGAAGTCACGAAGGAGTTGACATGGTTGAAAAATCCATTGTCTCTTATGGTGGTGTTCAAATGGGATTGTTAGAAAAAGGTATTTCGTGGATTTCATTGTTTATTGCTCTTGCTCCAATGCTTGGATTTATGGGAACTGTAATTGGAATGATTGGTGCCTTTGATGCAATTGCTGCCGCTGGAGATATTTCTCCTGTTGTTGTTGCAACAGGTATTAAAGTAGCATTATTAACAACCGTGTTTGGATTAATTGTAGCAATTATATTGCAAGTGTTTTATAATTACATCGTGGCAAAAGTTGACAGTATCGTTAATGACATGGAAAATGCTTCTATCTCATTAATTGATATGTTAGTAAAAAACGATTTAACAAATAAATAAGAACTATGGGTAATAACGATAAATTATTCAAAATAATTAATTACTCATTGTTGGGTCTTTCGGCTGTGCTAGGGATTTATTTCTTTGCTTTTACGGATTTTGATTTAAGTCCTAATGGGAATGTGCCAACAAATTCAGGGCTAATGTTGACTTACACTTATGTCCTAACTTTAATAGCAGCATTAACAGCTATTATTTTTTCTGTAATTGGTATGGCGAAAAATCTGAAAAAAGCAAAAAATGCTTTAATCGGAGTCGGTGCTCTTGCAATTATTTTTGTCATAGGTTATGCAATGGCAGGAAACGAGGTTCATATAAATTATGACGGGGCTATTCTTGCTGAAGCAGGTACTTCAATGAAGTCTGAGGCGGGAATAATTGCAAGTTTTATTTTATTAGCTGGAGCAGTTGGAGCAATCATCTTTTCAGAAGTTTCAAAACTGTTTAAATAAAAATGGGTAAAAGAGAAATATCAGAGATAAATGCTGGATCAATGGCAGATATTGCTTTCTTGTTACTTATCTTTTTCTTAGTAACCACTACTATGGATACAGATACGGGCTTAATTAGAAASTTGCCACCAGTTCTTGATATAGTAGAGCCACCTCCTCCCATTAAAGAAAGAAATATTTTTGAGATTTTGGTAAATGCAAATGACCAACTCTTGGTTGAGGGTGAATATATTCAGGTAACAGAACTGAGAGCTAAGGCTAAGGAATTTATTAAATCCGATCCTAGCAATCCTAATATGCCAGAATTTAAAGAAACTGATATCCCTGGTCTAGGTATTATGGCTGTATCCAAACAAATTATTTCTTTGCAAAATGATAACGGAACCTCTTATGAAATGTACATTAAAGTGCAGAATGAATTGGTTGCAGCATACAATGAGTTAAGAAATGATTTTGCCCAACAAAAATTTCAAAAGTCTTATGTTGAATTGGTACAACAATCTGGCTCTTCTGATGCTGCAAAAGAAAAAATGAAGGCAGTAAAGAAGTTTTATCCGCAAAGGATATCTGAAGCAGAACCTAAAAGAGTGGGAGGAGATAGCTAATGTCAAAGTTTAGAAAAAAAGGGAAAATAAGTCAACCAGCGATTAACACCGCTTCATTACCAGATATTGTTTTTATGTTATTGTTCTTCTTTATGGTAACTACCGTTATGAGAGAAACATCTTTAAAAGTAGAAAACATAACCCCAAAAGCCACAGAAGTAACTAAGCTAGAAAGGAAGTCTTTAGTAGCCTATATTTACATAGGAAAGCCAATAAAAGCATTACAAGCTTCTTTTGGTACAGCCCCAAGAATACAGTTAAACGATGCTTTTAAAGGTTTAGAAGACATTGCTTTATTTGTGGAGATGGAAAAAAATGAAAGAGATGAATTAGAAAGGAACAAAATTACATGGTCATTAAAAGTGGATGCAAAAACAAAAATGGGAATCGTTACAGATGTTAAACAAGAATTGAGAGAAGCCGATGCTTTAAAAATCAACTACTCCACTAAAAAAACAGATAAAATATCGAATTAAGTTATAAAAAAATTACAGAAAGCCTTCCTGAAAATGGAAGGCTTTTTTTATGCTTAATAATGTACTTTTGTTACAATGTTTAGTCTTAAAACATATCAAGTAGTAGATTCTTCTGCTTTAAAAAATTCTTTCGACATAAAAGAACTTGATGAGCCAATAAACCCTCCAAAACCCAAAAACAACTATAACAAAGCTAAAGTTGATACCGGAATACAAAAAGATAAATTGTACGGGATTGAAAACGAAGGTATGATTCCTGTTCGAAACATAGAAATTAAAGTTTCGAAAGAAAGCCCCATTGAAAAACTGTTTAATCCAACCCCAATTGTTATTGATATTGCAAATTGGCAAGTAATACTCTTAATAGTCTCTGTTACTTTAATTGGATTCACAAAAGCTTTTAGCAGCAGCAGATTTCATCAATCTATAAAAGCTTTATTTAATTACAATGTAGCTCAAGAAATTACTAGAGAAGAAAAAGTGTTTTTCCATCGCTCAAATCTTTTATTTACGCTAGTACATTTGTTCAGTACATCACTTTTTCTTTATCATATTAAAGAGGTGTTTAACACAACCTTTTCACAAATAAACAACTTCTTATTTTTCCTTTTAATAATAGTGTCTTTAATAAGTATTTATTCTATAAAATACATTTTTTCTAAACTGCTTTTTTTTGTATTTGACAATTCTAGTATTGCTATAGAATATATTTTTAATGTTTCACTATTTAATAATTTATTAGGAATAATCTTAATTCCTATATTATGTATTACTTATTTTTCAGCACTTGAATTCAACTTTGTTTTTATTTATATAGCCTCTCCTCTATTAGCATTTGTCTTTCTGTTTAGGACTTTTCGATTGTGTTTTATAGGAATCACAAAAGGAATTTCATATTTCTATATATTTTTGTACATTTGCACCCTCGAAATTTTACCATTGGTCGTTTTATTTAGGATTCTCATCTTCAAATAAACCAATTTCGACTAAAAAAGATAAAGGAAAATGCAGAAAGTAAAGAGTGTTTTAGTATCGCAGCCAAAGCCTGAAACAGGCAAATCGCCTTATTTTGATTTGTCTTCAAATTACAAAGTAAAAATAGATTTTAGACCATTTATTCATATTGAAGGAGTCCCTAGAAAAGAATTTCGTCAACAACGAATAAATATATTAGATTTTAATGCTGTAATATTTACAAGCAGAAATGCTGTAGATCACTATTTTAGATCCGCAGAAGAATCTCGTGTTAAGGTGCCAGATGGTATGAAGTATTTTTGTATTTCAGAGTCAACTGCATTCTATTTGCAGAAGTACATTGTATATAGAAAAAGGAAGATTTTTCATGGTCAACAGCGCTTTGCCGATTTAATACCATTATTAAAAAAGCATAAAGACAATAAATTCCTATTGCCTTGTTCTGATATTTTGAGATCAAATATTCCCGATTTATTAAAAGAGAATGATATTGATTTTAAATGTGCTACATTATATAGAACTGTGTGTAGCGATTTATCAGACTTAAAAAATGTTAATTACGATGTTTTAGTTTTCTTTAGCCCATCAGGAATTAAATCACTATATCAAAATTTTCCTAACTTTAAGCAACACAACACTAGAATTGCTGTCTTTGGTCCTACAACTGCAAAAGCTGCTGAAGAAGCAGGCTTGAATATTGATATTGCTGCCCCACAGCCAGAATCACCATCAATGACACGAGCATTAGAGCTTTATATTAAAAAAGCAAATAAAAACGGCAAAAAGAAGAAATAGATTTGCATTAAAAAAGAGGTTTATGATAAACCTCTTTTTTTATAAAAACAAATTCCCGCTTCCTTTCCAGATTTAAAAATTACGCTTGATTWTCGAGTTATATATTGTTACATTTGCAGCCAATTTTACCTAAAGAATACACATGAAACTATCTAAATTCAAATTTACATTACCTGAATCWTTRCTTGCTGAWAGACCAGCYGAAGAAAGAGAAGATGCAAGGTTAATGGTTTTACATAAAGACACAGGAGAAATAGAGCATAAACATTTTAGAGACATTCTTGATTATTTTGATGATGGAGACTTATTGGTAATGAATGATACTAAAGTTTTCCCAGCAAGAATGTATGGAAACAAAGAAAAAACTGGTGCTCGGATTGAAGTTTTTTTATTGAGAGAATTAAATAGAGACAGTTTGCTTTGGGATGTGCTGGTTGATCCTGCAAGGAAAATCAGAATTGGAAATAAACTTTATTTTGGCGATGATTTGGTAGCCGAAGTAATTGACAACACTACATCAAGAGGGCGGACATTGAGGTTTTTATTTGATGGCCCTTATGAAGAGTTTAAAGCTACTATTGAAAAACTAGGGGAGACTCCAATCCCTAAATACATTAAACGAGACGTAGAACCAGAAGATGCTGAAAGGTACCAAACTGTTTATGCAAAAAACGAAGGGTCTGTTGCTGCTCCTACTGCAGGACTACATTTTAGTAAACACTTATTAAAAAGGTTTGAAATTAAAGGAATAGATTTTTCCTATTTAACATTGCATGTTGGATTAGGAACTTTTAGACCTGTTGAGGTTGAAGATTTAACAAAGCATAAAATGGATTCTGAAGAAATTCATATTCCTAATCAATGTGTTGAGCAGGTAAACACTGCTAAAAAAGAAAAAAGAAGGATTTGTGCAGTTGGAACTACATCCATGAGAGTTTTAGAATCATCTGTATCAACAGATGGATTTTTAAAGCCTTTTGATGGTTGGACAAATCGATTTATTTTTCCACCATTCGAGTTTAATTTAGCCARTTGTATGATTACAAATTTTCATACTCCTGAATCAACGCTGTTAATGATGACTGCAGCTTTCGGAGGGTATGACTTAGTAATGAAAGCTTACAAAACTGCAATAAAAGAGAAATATCGTTTTTACACCTATGGAGATGCGATGTTAATTATATAATTAAGAAAAAGATAATACTCACATTAAAACAATTTAAATGAAACTAGAAGACCTAAAACTTTATCAAGAATGTTTAGATTTTGAACAAGAAATTTGGAACATTGTGAAAGAATGGGAAGGATTTAGCAATGATACAGTTGGAAAATCATTTATTCAATCAGCAGATGCAATTTCAGGTAATATTGCAGCAGGATATGGAAGGTATAATTTTAAGGATAAAAAACATTATTGTTATATCTCTAGAGGATACTTATTAAAGACCAAAGGGTGGTTAATAAAATCAAAAGAAAGAGAATTAATTGGTGAAGAAAAAGTAGAAGAATTAATCGAATTTATTGAGAAAATTCATAGAATGTTAAATGCTTACATTCGTTCAATTGGCAGACCAAAAGAGGGAGGATATACAAAGCCTTCTTACGACAATAGAGAAAGTGGAAATGAAAACAAAGAAGAAGCTAATGGTAATGCTGTAAAAAACGACACTACAGTTGAGGCTGATGGAAACTCGTTTACAGCAAGTGCTGATGAGTTTTTTAGTGCTGACGAATTAAGTAATGCATAAATACGTAATAGTAGTTGCAGGCGGAAAAGGTGAAAGAMTGGNKASCNTWYRATTCCCAAACAATTTCTTGAACTCGCTGGCAAACCTATTTTAATGCATACTCTGGAAAAGTTTAAAAAAACTGTTCCGTCAATAGAAATTATACTAGCTCTTCCTGAAAATCAAATCAATTTTTGGGAGGAGCTTTTTGATAAATACCAACTACCAAAAGTTCCGCATCAAATTGTAAAAGGTGGAGAAACTCGATTTCACTCGGTGCAAAATGCGTTGAAATTTATTAAAGAAAATAGCATTGTTGCTATTCATGATGGGGTTCGCCCTTTAGTTAGTAATAAAACAATAGAGGTTTGTTTTGCTGAGGCAGAAAAACAAGGAAATGCCATTCCTGTAGTTGATGTGGTAGACTCCCTCAGGCATTATTCCAAACAAAACGGAACAAATGAAGCTGTCTCTAGAAGTTGTTACAAAATCGTTCAAACACCACAATGTTTTACCTCAGAGCTAATTTTAAAAGCCTATGAACAAGATTTTGACAAACTATTTACAGATGACTCAACGGTTGTTGAAAGGCTTGGAGAAACGATTAATTTAGTTGCTGGAAATCGAGAAAATATAAAGATTACTACTTCAGAAGATTTATTGGTTGCAGAAGCCTACTTAGCATAATTAGCGATGTCTAAAATTAAACTGTGTGTAGAACGTCTTTTATTCCAATTCCCAAAAAAATGAGTATTCCTTCACTTAGCGAATTATCTGCATACTACAACCGAACCGATTTGATCCAAAAAGTAGTTGAGCAAGTTAAAAAAGACTTTAAYTGGTTTAGTTTBAAAATTABTTTTACAAVTAADGHAGAAAGCCCDTATCAAGAAYTWTAYAAKCAAATTTTACCAYTRATAGACGAATTACTTAATGATGATTACTCTAAATTAATGGCAATGCTATACAGAATTGATTTAGATGAAGAATTCTTAAATAGAAAATTAAAAGAAAATGCACAGGCTGATACAAGCGAAATAATTACAGATTTAATTATAAAAAGAGAGTTGCAAAAAGTAATTATTAAAGAACTGTATAATTCTTCAAATTAGTACCTTTTATCAACTCAATCCTACCGTATTTAAAGTGAATGTTGGAAAACAGGAGCAAAAAGGTTATTTTAACATTAAATTAAAAGGGTGAAAAAACTAAGAAATATCTGTTTAATCTGTTTAATCTGTTCTCAGGGTTTTTCTGTTGCACAACAGCCTTTTTTTAAAAATTTAAAAGCAAAAAATAGCCCTTACCTGCAATTTAACGATGTAATTGAATACAAAGGAAAAATCTGGTTTGTTACCAACGAGGGCATCTACCAAAACATCAAAAATCAAATTAAAATTGTTGTTAAAAAAGAAAACCTAGCAAAATTCATTAAGGTTGACAAACAACTTTATGTTTGGTCTATTTATGGTAAGTTTTATAAGCTAAATAAAAGTCAGTTAATTTCACAACCCTTCAATAACGTGGTAAGCAAGCACTTAAAAAATAAAATTATTAATAGCGTTATTTATAACAATAATACTTTTTGGATAAGTACCGTTATTGGGGGTGGGGTAATAAAGGTTGACCAGGGAAATGAGGAAATAAAAACAATTGAAATACAAGCTGAGTATCCATATTATGTTTCAAAAATAGGTAGCCAATTTATTTCTGGAAACAATTCAACTCCTACTAAAAAAGAATTATCCATTAATTTACAAAAGACTCCTTTTTACATTCCTCTCGCAGAAAACTTAAGCTTTTCTAAAACCAATGTGTTAAAATTAACAGATGGAACATTCATATTTACTAGGCAATACGAAGCTATCCGTTTTGGTAGTAAAAAAATCATCAACCGTGTTTTTGTAGAAAAAAATATAGAAGCTGTTTATCAAAGTTCTGACGGGAAAATATGGTTTGCGTTAAATAATGGAGGAGCTCTTTGTTTTACTGATGGAAACTTCAATTCAAGCAGTTCAATAAGATACTTAGGCAATAAAACTGTTATTTCTGTTACCGAAGACAAAAAAGGAAACATGTGGTTTGGAACGTCTGGAAATGGTATTTATGTGCTTAATAAAGCGATTCAATTAACTTACAATTCTCCAAAAATATTTTCTACAACCAATGTAGCAACCGAAGAAATAAAAAGTGTTTCTATTCTTTCTAAACTCCCTATAATTGATGAAAATTCTAATATAATCCGAACTGATGTTATAAAAATTGACACTATCCCCCCTGTTGTTTTTGTCAACAATGTTAAAATTAATGGAGTTGATACCGTAACCTTAAATTATTATGAATTAAATCATTATGAGAATAATTTAGAAGTAAATATAAGTGGTGTTTTTGGAGGGAACTCAGAGTTGCAGTACAAATATAGATTAGAAGGAAAAGAAAAGGAATGGAATTACACTACCAACACCAAAATAAATTATTCTTTATTAGACCCTGGTAATTATACGTTTAAAATATTTGCAATGAGCGATAGCGGAATTTGGAGTAAAATTCCAGCAGTAATTACTTTTAGTATCAATCCTCCGCTGTACACTTCTTTTTGGTTTATCTTTTCAATCACTTTTTTAGTTATTGCACTTGTTTTGGTTATTGTTTTTATTGAAAATAGAAAAGCTCAAAAAAGAAATCACCTTTTTGAAGAGGAAAAAAGAAAAGTATTAATCTCTGAATTACATGCTTTACGTTCTCAAATGAACCCTCACTTTATTTTTAATACACTAAGTTCTATTCAAAGTTTTATCACCAAAAATAGTAGTAAAGATGCTGTATATTATCTTTCAAAATTTGCTAAGCTGATGCGAGCAACATTAGAAAACACGCAAAAACAAAAAATTGCGATTAAAGATGAAATTGAAACTCTTGAGCTTTATATGGATTTAGAAAAATTGCGATTAAACAATAAATTCAACTATCAGATTATTGTTAATAAAGCCATTGATGTTCAGTTTGAAGAAATCCCTCCAATGCTTCTTCAGCCCTATATTGAAAATGCTATATGGCATGGGATTTCTCACAAGATTGATAATGGAAACATTAAAATCTCATTTAACTTAGAAAATGAAAACTTATTAAAATGCGAAATTGAAGATGATGGTATTGGAAGAAAAAAAGCAATGGAAATGAATAAAAAGTCGAAGAAAAACAAATCTTTAGGAATGAGTATTAMMCWWRAAWKWTWAGARATAATAAAYTCTTTAAAGGATAGYAASCTTAGYATAAACATTGTTGATTTAAAAGAAAAYAACATCCCKTCAGGRACAAAAATYGAACTMTTTATCCCATTAGACTAAATCGAAAATTATGTATAAAACAATAATTGTTGATGACGAAAAAGGCTGTCGAGACACGTTGGAAAATTTACTAAAAGAATTTTCTCAGATTAATGTTGTTGCCATTGTTGATTCAATTGCTTTAGCAGAAGAAGCTATAAAGAACCTACAACCTCAGCTAGTTTTTTTAGACATTGAAATGCCTGGAGGAAGTGGGTTTGAATTACTTGAAAAAATAAGCCCTATAAATTTTGACATTATATTTACTACTGCATATGATCAATATGCAATTAAAGCAATTAAGTATAGCGCTCTAGACTACCTTCTTAAACCTGTTGACCCTGTTGAACTTATCGAAGCAATTAATCGTTTTTCTTCTAAAAAACATGATCAAGATTTGATAAACGACAAGTTTAAAGCATTGCTTGGTAATATTAGTGGAGAAACTACTCATCAAAAAATAGGCATCCCTGATGGAGAAGGATTAAATTTTGTAAAAATTTCTGATATAATTCGTTTTCAATCTGATGGCAGTTATACTTATATGCATACTGTTAATAGTCAAAAACCAACGTTAATTTCTAAACCAATTGGTGATTATCAAGAAATCTTAACCAATGAATCTTTTATAAGAATTCATCGTTCGCATTTAATAAACCTACAACATGTAGATAAGTACATTAAAGGAGAAGGGGGCTACACCATAATGAGTGACGGCTCAAGGGTAGAGGTCTCACGTAGAAAAAAAGCTGAATTTATTGAAGTTCTTTCTTCTCTTTAGAAAACTTATTTTTAAATACCGCATTTAAAAATATTGTTGCAATTACAATAATGGTTCCCATATAAAACCCATAAGACATTGTCTCGCTTTCTGGCCATATAAGCAATGCCAATATGATAGAATAAATAGGCTCTAAATTAACTGAAATAGTAACTGTATAAGGAGATATTTTTTTCATTACTTCAACACTTAGGATAAAAGCAAAAGCGGTACAAACTGTCCCTAAAATAATCAACCATTTTAAATCTTCTACTGGCACAATAAATAAACTAATATCTGCTCCTGTAGAAAACAATAAATAAATTGATAAAACAACAAATGCCCCTAACAACTCATAAAAAGAAATTAATTTAGCTTTTGTTTCTTTAATTAAAATCCCATTTAACACTGTAAACCACGAAGCTAAAGCTGCAGAAATTACACTTAAAATCATTCCTGTTAAATACTTAAACTCAAAACTAAAAATAAAGTACAACCCTAGAATAATTAATACTCCAAAAATTAATTCATAAGCTTTTATTTTTCGCTTAAAATATAATGGTTCTATTAGCGAAGTAAACAATGTGCTGCTAGAAAAACACACTAACGCAACAGAAACATTAGATTGCTTTATGGCTTCAAAAAAAGTAACCCAATGAACCGCTATAATTACTCCTACTAACAAAATTCTTATTAGTTGTTTTTTTGTGATCTTTAAAGAATATTTAGTGATAGAAAAATAAACCAAAATCCCAGCTAGAGCTATTATTAAACGATACCACACTAAAAGATACGAGTCAGCAGAAATAAGTTTTCCTAAAATCCCTGTTAATCCAAAGATTAATACAGTTGTATGAAGCCAAATATGATATTTGTATTTTGATAACATTGCGGGCAAATGTAAATCAAAAAACAATACGAAAATCGATAAAATTTCGTTTATCCTTTAATTCCTAAAAGACGTATATTTGAATCTATAAATCTTTAATTAATGAAAAAACATCTTACTCCATTCTCATTTCTTTTTATACTCCTTATTATTGTTTCTTGTGGTAACAACGGATCCTACCATGAACAATTTACTCAAGACAAACCTTTTGTTTCTCGTATTTCAGATTTAAATAAATCGATAGAAGAAATTAGAAAAATAGAGAACGGGAAACTTATTAAAGACGACATTAACCTTCTTAAATACGTATATGAAATAGGTAAAAATGACACTTATATTGTATCTTATCTGTTTGATGAAAAAGGATGTTTTGAAATTGGTATTGACGGATATTTTGAAATGGAAAATGATGCCAATAATGTGGTAGATGGGATTAAAGGAGAAATGAATAAATCAAACTATGGTAATTCTTCTGAAGGAAACAACTTAAGTAGGTGGAAAAATTCGGATGGTACTGTCTCTATTGAGCTAGATTATAAAGACACCAAAAGAGGCTTGTTTATAGCTACTATTTTTGCTAACGAATAATTTACTTTGTTTTTTCTTTAGTCTCAATTTCCGTTACTCCTCCAGATATTATAAATTTCATTATATCAGCTGAAGAACCATCAATTGGGGTAACATTTTCTTTTGGAACAATTAATAAATTTCCTGTAACTGCATATGAAAAAGGAATATAAACCCCAATCTTATTAGCAGATATTCCTAAATGTGTTAGGTCTTTTTGAGTAATAAACCCTATTCGTTCAACATCCCCTTCCATTTTAACCAAAACAGCCTCTGTAAACCTTTTTTTCTTTCCAACAAAGGCAGAAAGTAAGTCTTTTACCGAGGTATAAATAATTTTTAAAAGCGGCACCTTGTTAAGTAGTTTTTCTAACCTTAACATTCTTCTAACTATTAATGTTCCACCTAAAAAGCCAACCCCTGTAACTACTACCAAAATAATTAACAAACCAAGACCAGGAAGATTTACAGGCACCATTCCGTCCACAATCACAATTGCTTCCACAACAATATAAATAGTTACAGCTATCGGAACGATGTATAATAATCCTTGTAAAAAATAGCTTAATACTTTCTTCATGTCATAATAGATATAACTCGTTCTGTAATTTCTTAGTCAACGAAGATACTATCAAAAAACAATAAGTATTAAAAGATATTACAATTATTTAGGGTTTGACATTATTAAAAATCGTTTATTTACTATTACTAAGCATAAATACACAGCAATATTTACGAGTTTTAAGATGTTTTAAAAGTAAATTGCACCCCATAAGCCCCAACAGTAAGAAATTGTTAGAGCTTTAATTTCTTCACAGTTATGAAAAAAACATTTGCTTTCTTAATAATAGTATTCTCCAATATTGTCATCAATGCTCAAATAGTTTCTATCCCTGACGCTAATTTTAAAAACTACTTATTAAACAACTCGTCTGTTAATATAAATTCCGACACCGAAATTCAAGTAACAGAAGCGAATGCTTTTACAGGAACATTATTTGCTGACAATAAAAACATAAGTGATTTAACTGGAATTGAAGACTTTATCAATTTAACTATTCTACACTGCTTTAGCAATCAATTAACTAACTTAAACTTAAGTAACAGTCCTAACCTTATAGAGTTAAACTGTAGTTTTAATCAACTAACAAGCCTAAACATAATGGGTAATACTGCTTTAGTGAACCTGTTTGCAGGGAACAATTTATTAACCAGTATAACCCTTACTAGTAATACAGCATTAAAAACATTGGATATTCCTAACAACCAACTAAGCTCTCTTGATGTGAGCAGCAACCCTAATTTATTAATATTCAAAAGTTCAAAAAACCCAATTACATCTTTAAATATAAATAATAGTTTTAGTATTCAAACTTTCATTGTTGAAGGCACACAGATAACTTCATTAGATTTATCGAATCATTCTGATTTAGACATATTATGGTTAGATAGTAATAATCTTTCAATACTAAATATAAAAAATGATAGTAATATAGTTCTCCCTTTTTTTAGGGCTAGAGGCAACCCTAATTTAATTTGCATCCAAGTAGATGATTCTTCTTGGTCTTACAATAATTGGACAGCTATTGATGCCACAAGTTTTTTTAGTACAAATTGCAGTGTGGGAATAAATGAAATAACGAAAAATAATTTTAATGTTGCTATTTATCCTAATCCAGCTAATAGTTATTTTAACCTTGAAATTACTAATCAACAACCTCTCGAAAAATTAACTCTACAGATAATGGATGTTACAGGAAAAGTTGTAAAACAAGCAGCTATTCGGAACACCTTAAACAAAGTTGATGTTTCTAATATACCTAAAGGTTATTATATCATAATTTTAAAAAGTGTTGATAGTATCGTTTTTGCTAATGAAGTTGTTTAAAGTCGAATGTTGAAAAGAAAGAACAATACTAAAATATTGATACTCAACAATTAGTATTATTCTTTCAAAAAACACAATGATAA
>NVVI01000025.1 GCA_002402165.1 Flavobacteriales bacterium | reverse complement strand
AAACAAGTAGAAATAACAGAAAGAGGCGAAGGCAAATTAACTGTTTATGGTGAAAACCTTAAAAATGGCATTTATACCTACAGCCTTATTGCTGATGGTAAGTTAATTGCTACTAAAAAAATGTTGAAACAGTAATAGTTTTTTTGTCATGCTGAGCTTGTCGAAGCATAGAACAAAAAATGTCATTACACTTCGACAGGCTCAGGATGACACTATCTTTTCACAATCCCCGATAATTTATCAGGGATTTTTTTATTAATCAATTAAACTTTGTAAGTATAATTCTTTCTATTCATCTTTAACATCGTAATTTTGATTCACATTAAATTGTTGACAGCACAAAATGATGCATCAAATTTCATCCTCACCATTTAATAAAGCAGTAGAAAAGCTTGCATCACTACCTGGAATAGGCAACAAAACTGCACTAAGATTGGTTCTCCAACTATTAAATAGAGATCAACAAGAAGTTGAAGAGTTTGGAAATGCTTTTATTAATTTGAGTCAACAAATTCAATACTGCGATTCCTGTTATAACATTTCTGATTCATCCACTTGCTCATTATGTTCTAGCCCTACTAGGACTAATGATATAATATGTGTAGTAGAAAATATATTAGATGTTATTGCTATAGAAAAAACAAATCAGTTTTCCGGAAAATTCCATGTGCTTAGCGGTATCATTTCTCCAATGGAAGGGATTGGGCCTAATGATATTAGGATTCATGAATTAATTGAACGAGTAAACAAAACTCACCCAAAAGAAATCATAATGGCTCTCAGCACCACTATGGAAGGTGATGCTACCAATTTTTATATTTATAAAAAATTAGCCCATTTAAATATTATTGTAACCACTATTGCTCGAGGTATTGGTATTGGTGATGAAATAGAATACACAGATGAACTTACCCTTGGCAGGTCACTTTTAAATAGAATTCCTTTTAAAAATACATTAGCCCTATAATAATGAAACTATCCATTATCATAGTTAACTACAATGTTATGCACTTTTTAGAGCAATGTATAGTTTCGGTTAACAAAGCAACAGTAAACATTTCTTCAGAAATTTTTGTAGTAGATAACAATTCTCCTGACGAATCTGTAGAAATGGTGAAAAATAAATTTCCAGATATAACTTTGATTCATAATACAGAAAATGTAGGTTTTTCTAAAGCAAACAACCAAGCAATAGAAATATCAAAAGGAGAATATGTTTTGTTACTAAATCCTGACACTGTTGTAGAAGAAGATACATTTGAGAACTGTATAAAATTTATGGACGCCAATCCTAATGGAGGAGGATTGGGCGTTAAAATGATTGATGGTAATGGTAAATTTCTTCCTGAGTCTAAAAGAGGGCTTCCTACCCCTGCTGTTTCATTCTATAAAATATTTGGATTGTCTAAAATTTTCCCGAAATCTGAAACATTTGCGAAATATCATTTAGGTTATTTAGAAGAAGATGAAACCAATGAAATAGAAGTGCTTTCTGGTGCTTTTATGTGGATGAGGAAATCTGTTTTAGATGAAGTCGGTTATTTAGATGAAGATTTTTTTATGTACGGAGAAGACATTGATTTATCATATAGAATTACGCAAGCAGGGCATAAAAACTACTATCTCCCATCCGTTAAAATAATCCATTACAAAGGAGAAAGCACCAAAAAAGGAAATATAAATTATGTATTTGTTTTTTACAATGCAATGATAATTTTCTCCAAAAAACATTTTGCTAAAAAAGCAAAAACATTCTCCTTCTTTATCAATATAGCCATATACATTAGAGCATTTTTAGCAATACTATTTAGATTTACTTCTAAAATTAAATTACTGCTTATAGATATTTCTTTAATTGCAATTTCTTTAGGAAGTTTAAATTATCTTAAACCTTATGTTGGATTTCCTAATCGAATAGAACTGACAACTAACTTCGGAATATTAAATATTGTTGTCGTTTTTGGAGCTTTTTTAATAGGCATCTTCTTTAGTGGTGGATACTCCAGAAGCATTAGTCTAAAAAAAACTATATTAGGCGTTGCTATTGGTTCTTGTTTGTTGTTTTCCTTTAATTTAGGCTTCCCAGAATCCTCTTCCTTTTCTAATAAATATCTATTAAGTATAATTGGAGTAATTCTAATCCTTATACCTGTTAATAGATTATTTTTAGATTATTTTGATAGAATTAAACTCCGTAGAGAAAAAATAAAGACCACAATAATTGCTGGAAGTAATGATTTTATTGAAAAAATAAAAAAAGATATTCAACAAGGACAATCTAAAGTAAAAATTTTAGCATTAAAAGAAAATAACATCATCAATAATGCTGATTCAAAAAAATATATTGGAAAGCTTTACCAATTACCAGATTTAATATCTATCTACAACATCAATGAAGTTATTTTTTCATCCAAAGACATTAATTATAAAGACATGATTACCGAAATGAATTTAAGCAAAAACAAGCATGTGGATTATAAAATATCTTTAAACTCAGATATGATTATTGGTAGTCAAACAATAGAAAATTACAACTAACATGAAAATCTTTATTTGTTCACTCTTTATCTTTTGTTTTGTTACCCCAGTATTTAATCAAACTATTTATTTTGGTCCAGAAATTGGCATGAATGTAATTCCCGTTGAAAATGAAGGGATAGGACAAAATTATCAACTCGGTTATCATTTTGGAGGGCACTTAAAACTTCATTTTTCAGAAAAATTTAGATTAAGTACAGGGGTTTTCATGACTCAAAAGAAAAAAAGTTATTCATCTTCTAGCGTTAGTTCGCTTATAGACGTATTTGATGATTTAATAGGTTTTGCAGGTATTGGTGGCATCGACACTTCAGGGTTAGATTCATTATTAAATATACCTGATTTAAATACTGATGTAACAGAAACAATAAAAGGAATTAGTTCAGAAATTTTTATTGAAATTCCAGTTTTAGCAAATTACAAACTCAAAAATATTAACTTTTATTTAGGCCCTTATGTTAGTTTTTTAATATCTGCGACTAAAAACGAAGAAGTAACTACAGATATTCCTGTATTAGATATTATTGATTTAGATTCTTTAGGACTAGGAGGATTTACAAGTTTTTTCCTTCCAAAATCAGGCACTGAAACATCCTCTATATCTGGAACAAATGGTTTACGCTCTCTTGATTTTGGCTTTAATGTAGGAATAGGTTATGAAATAAATGATTTGCATTTTAATTTAATGTATTCCCATGGATTATTAGATTATAGAGATAACAATGAAAATGAAGACACCGAAACGTTGAAATTATTTAGAATATCAATTGCTTACCTGTTTGATTTAAAGAAAAAAAACAAGAAAGATAGTAGCAGTTTTGAATGAAAATTAATTGCCATTTAAATTTTAAATCTTAACTTGTACCTCCATTTTTAGTGTTAATTTTACACTAATGCTATTTACTTAAATTCTTCAAAATGTCAAAAGTTCATAATTTTAGTGCTGGACCAAGTATATTAAATCAAGATGTATTAAAAAAAGCTTCAGAAGCCGTTGCCAACTTCAACAATCTTAACCTTTCTATCTTAGAAATTTCTCATAGAAGTAAAGATTTTGTAGCTGTGATGGATAACGCTGTCTCTTTAGTTAAAGAACTTTTAGAAGTACCTGAAGGCTATTCTGTGTTGTTTTTACAAGGTGGTGCTAGCACAGGTTTTTTAAAAACCATTCTAAATTTTATGAAAGAAAACGGTAACGGTGCATATTTAAACACTGGCGCTTGGAGTAAAAAAGCATTAAAAGAAGCAGAGAAATTAGGTAGTATGACTGTTGTTGCTTCTTCGGAAGGCAAGAACTTTAATTACATTCCTAAAGGATTTACAGTTCCAGATAATACTGATTATCTACACATTACAACAAATAACACTATTTTCGGAACTCAAATAAAAGATATACCAACTCAAGAAAATACATTACTAATTGCTGACATGTCATCAGATATTTTTAGTAGGAAAATTAATATAAGTGATTACGCAATGATTTATGCTGGATCTCAAAAAAATATGGGCCCTGCAGGAACAACGCTTTATATTGTTAAAGATGAGTTATTAGGTAAAACAGGAAGAAACATTCCTACCATGTTAGACTTAACTACTCACATAGCTAAAGGCTCTATGTTTAATACACCTCCAGTTTACCCTATCTATGTTTCTATGCTGACGTTAGAATGGTTAAAAGCAAATGGTGGAATTGAATGGATAGAAAAAGTAAATGAAGAAAAAGCAGCGTTACTTTACAATGAAATAGATACGAACCCTTTATTTGAAGGAACTGCTGCAAAAGAAGACAGAAGTAATATGAACGTTACGTTTGTATTAACTGATGAAAGCAAAAAAGAAGCATTTGATGCAATGTGGAAGGAAGCAGGAATAAGCGGAATTAACGGACACAGAGATGTTGGTGGTTATAGGGCTTCAATATACAATGCAATGCCTATAGAAAGTATTCAAGTCTTAGTAGATACAATGAAGCAATTAGCCAATAAATATAATTTAGTAAATAATTAATCTTTCAAAACGAAAGCACTATGAAAATTTTAGCAAATGATGGGATTGCTCCTATCGGAAAAGAAAACCTTGAAAAAGCTGGTTAYGARGTAAYYACAGAAACYGTAGCTCAAGAYGATTTAATTAATGCCATTAACGAAAAYAACTAYGTTGGYCTWTTAGTKAGAAGYGCAACWACSGTTAGAGAAAATYTAATTGATGCYTGYCCWGGRTTAAAAYTRATTGGWCGTGGTGGTGTTGGTATGGATAACATTGATGTTGAATATGCTCGAAACAAAGGTTTAAAAGTTATTAATACTCCTGCAGCCTCTTCACAATCTGTTGCTGAGCAAGTAATGGCTCATTTATTTAGTATGTCTCGTTCTATTTATGATTCGAACAGACAAATGCCTGTTTCGGGAGTTTCAGATTTTAAAGTCTTAAAAAAGAAATACGGAAAAGGTGTTGAGTTAAGAGGTAAAATTATTGGTATTATTGGTTTTGGAAGAATTGGACAAAGCCTTGCAAAATATGCTTTAGGATGTGGAATGAATGTAATTGCTTTCGATCCTTTTATGGACAGTGCAACAATTGATGTTCAGGTAGCTGATCAGACAGTAAGTGTAAATATCAATACAACATCGTTAGATGATTTATTAACGAATGCTGATTACATCTCTATGCATGTACCAATGCCTGCAGATGGTAATGCATTAATAGGAAATGATGAATTTTCTAAAATGAAAGATGGAGTGATTATCGTTAATGCTGCTAGAGGTGGCGTTATTGATGAGACTGCTTTAATCGCTAATTTAGATTCAGGAAAAGTTGCTCATGCAGCTTTAGATGTTTTTACCAATGAACCTAATCCAAGAGAAGATTTATTAAAACACCCTAAAATCTCCTTAACTCCTCATACTGGAGCTGCAACAGGAGAAGCACAAGATAGAATTGGAGAAGAATTAGCTTCTCAAATTATAGATATATTGGGTTAGAAGCTTGAAGTTAGAAGAAATCTTCTGGCTTCCGACTTCAAACTTCTATCCTATAAATACATAAACAAAGAACAATGTCAATATTAGTACCATTTAAAGCTTATCGACCAACAAGTGATAAGATAGAAGAAATTGTAAGTCGACCTTATGATGTATTAAACGCTAAAGAAGCGAGAGAAGTTTGTAAAGACAATCCAAATAGTTTTTACCACGTAATAAAACCAGAGATTGATTTTGCTGATGATTTTGATCATTACGCTCCTGAAATATATAAAAAAGGAAAAGAAAATTTCGACAAATTAGTTACTGGTGGTTTAATGATTCAAGATGACACAGAAAACTATTATGCTTATCAAATAATAATGGATGGTCATAAACAGACGGGGTTAGTTGGTTGTTGTTCTATTGATGATTATTTCAATAACATTATTAAGAAACACGAATTAACTCGTCCAGACAAAGAAGAAGACCGTAAAAATCACGTAAGATATAGTAAACTAAATTCCGAACCAGTATTTTTTGCTTACCCTCACGTTAATTCAATTGACGAATTGGTTGCTGAAATTACGCAAGCTAATCCTGTTTATGATATTACTACCAATGATGGTATACAACATACTTTGTGGGTAATTAGTGATGCTGATAAAGTAGCTGCCATTAAAAACTTATTTGAGGCACAAGTTCCAAGTATTTATGTTGCCGATGGTCACCACAGAACTGCAGCTGGTGCTTTAGTTGGTGAAGAGTTTAGAAATGAATCTGGAGGAAACGCAGCTGATGGTGGTAGATACAACTACTTTATGGCGGTGTTGTTTCCTGATAATCAATTAAAGATTATTGATTACAACAGAGTAGCCAAAGATTTAAATGGAATGGATGAAGCTACTTTTGTAGCTAAGGTTTCAGAAAAATTTGATATTGAAGAAACTTCGGGTATCTACAAACCAGATGCTTTACATCACTTTGGTATGTATCTCAACAACAAATGGTACAAATTAGTTGCTAAAGAAGAAACTTACAACGATAACGACCCAGTTGGCGTTTTGGATGTAACCATCTTATCTAAACAAGTATTAGAACCATTATTAAATATTGTTGATTTAAGAACTGACAAAAGAATTGATTTTGTTGGTGGAATTAGAGGTTTAGGAGAGTTAGAAAAACGAGTGAATAGTGGAGAAATGGCAGTTGCTTTTGCTTTAAATCCTGTAAGCATGCAACAGTTAATGGACATATCAGATAACGATATGATTATGCCTCCAAAAGTAACTTGGTTTGAGCCTAAGTTACGGAGTGGAATGTTTGTGCATGAACTATAATTGAATTGTCATTCAAAAAAATCTTTTGTCATAGTGAGCCTGTCGAACTATAAAAAGATTTAGCATAATTTTATTTACCCTTCGACAAGCTCAGGGTGACAAAATAAAATGACAGATTAGTAAAAAAATGTCAATAGCTGGTACCATAAACAAAATAAAATCCCAACTTCCAAAAGAAGTTACTTTAGTTGCAGTTTCTAAAACAAAGCCTAACGAAGCAATTCTAGAAGCTTACAATAATGGACAACTTGTTTTTGGGGAAAATAAAGTTCAAGAGTTAGTTCAGAAATATGAAGGTTTACCTAAAGATATTGAATGGCATTTAATTGGTCATTTACAAAGTAATAAAGTAAAATACATTGCCCCTTTTGTGCAATTAATTCATGCTGTAGATAGCTTTAAACTATTGTTAGAAATCAATAAACAAGGCAAAAAAAATAATCGAATTATCAATTGTTTACTTCAAGTTAAAATTGCCAAAGAAGAAAGTAAGTTTGGATTAGATTTTGACGAAGCAGAATTTATATTTAATGAAGCTAAAAACTTAAGATCTCTTCATATAATTGGATTTATGGGAATGGCAACTTTTACTAACGATCAAAAACAATTAAAAGAAGAGTTTACAGCATTAAGTGATTTCTTCATAGAACAACAAGCAGTAAATCCTCAACTTAGCGTTCTTTCTATGGGAATGAGTGGAGATTATCCACTAGCCATTGAACATGGCTCTAATATGATTAGAGTGGGAAGTACTATCTTTGGAGAAAGAAACTATAATTAAACATAAATTGTCATGCTGAGCTTGTCGAAGCATATTGTTCTAATACTATTCTTATTTGTTATAACGACAAGTTATGCCCAAGATTCTTTATCCACAGAAACTTATGCTTTTGAACCCGATAAGGTAGCAAAAGAAGCAGTAAGCAAAATTGTGCAATACACAGGTTTAACACCCAATTTTGTTGTAGTTTCTGATCAAAAAGTGAGCACCGCTATTGCTTATTTAAAAAACAACAAACGCTACATTGCTTATAACCCAAAATTTATTGAAAAATTAAAAGACAAGACTTCTACCAACTGGGCAGCAGTAAGTGTATTGGCTCACGAAATAGGTCATCACTTATCTGGACACACAATTGCTAAAACACAATCACCTGGGAACGAGTTATTAGCCGATAAATTTTCTGGGTTTATTTTATTTCAAATGGGAGCAAGTTTAGAAAATGCAAAATCAGCATTAAGTGCAATTGGACATGAGATGGATACCACCAAACACCCACCTAAAATTGCTCGTTTATTTGCGATACAAGAAGGCTGGGAAGAAGCCAAACGGTTAAAGAACATCAATGCTTACTCTTCTTCTAAAAACCCCACGAATGAAGCGCTAACCCAATTTGTTTACCAATGCACTTTTAAAGGAGACAACAACATTTACTTTGTGGATGAAAAAGACAATGTAATATGGTATGATAATTATGGAAAACCTATTATTATAGGACTTAAAAAAGAAAGCACTAACAATAAATACAATTGGATTTACAATTATTTAGATAATTATTATGGTGTTGATCATAAAGGTAAAATTTGGAAAGAAACCACCTATGGCTCTGTTTTTATTGTCGGGGAAGCGAAGTTGGTTAAGAAATAAAAACCACTTGACTTTTTCGTAAAAAAGTGATGATTTTGTTTAACAATCATTGTAAAGAACAACTTGTCCTGAGCCTGTCGAAGGGCTGAAACGCTTCTAACAAGGGCGTTGGTGGTAATACTTTACATTTGGTTTCAACAAAACGCACATATTCAAACCATTAAATGAAAAAATCAATTCTCTAGCAATCCTCTACCCGCTTTCTTTAACTCTCCTTTCTCTTTAAGCTCTGTAACCAGTTTATCCAATACTCCATTTACAAACGCCTTGCTTTTAGGAGTACTATACCATTTAGAAAGCTCTATGTACTCGTTTAACGTAACTTTTACTGGCACAGATTTAAAGTGAATTAATTCTGTTAATGCCATTTTCATTAACAAAATATCTACCATAGCAATACGATCAACATCCCAATTTTTTGTTTTAGCAGCAATCAAATTGCTATTTTTCTTATCGTTAGCAACTACTTTTTTTAGTAAATCTTTTACAAATTGCTTGTCTTCTTTAATATCTCTGTAAAGTGGTAAAATCTTTTCTGAAACAGTTGATTTAACTGAAAAATGCTTAATAGATTTAATCACCATACTCAAAACAAAATCAATCTCATCATAGCCCCAAAAAATACTTTTATCTTGTAATTCAGAAATTAATAAATCAAATTCAGGAATTACCTTTTTATAAATATCAACTACAAACTTCTGATCTTCTTTAAAAGTTGAAGCACTTGTTAACATGTATTGTTTGTATACATCATGATTTCTTAAAAAGGAACTAAACTTAACAATCAACTCTTGGTCATTACTCCAGAAAAGTTTTTTATCCTTTATTTGCTTATTTAAACTTGTATTAACAGCTAATAAGTCAAACAGCTTATTGTCTACAAACTTTGTATTTGGAGAAAGGTCATCTTCAGTTGGAAGGCGTTTTTTCTTTGCTTCTTCCATCTTTAAGTTAGCTATATGAGCTAGCTCTTGACCAAGAATCAAAAGAAATAAATATAAATCGTGCATTCTTTCTAAACTCAAGAAAGCCTCACTTTCTAGATTTTTCATATTCTTATCTTCAGATTGAAAATATGAATACAATGCTTGAAACACCTTTATTCTTAAGAACCTTCTACTTAACATACTTCCTGCTTTCTATATTTATTTTGCATCTTTTATTCTATCCTCTGCCATTTTATTTGCTATTGCGTAGGTTGGGATATTGTTTGTTTGTGAACCTTTAATAATTTCAGCAGTAGTGCCATATATCTGACTAGCTTTTTCCATAACCCACTCTGCAGTTTTCCCATCAACCTCTGCAAAACAATTAATTACACCTCCAGCATTTAGCATAAAATCTGGAGCATAAATAATTCCCTTTTCCATTACGGCTTTCCCATGTACTATTTCATCTTGCAATTGATTGTTAGCAGCCCCTGCAATTATTGAGCATTTCAACCTATTTAGTGTGTCATCATTTACAGTTGCTCCTAGTGCACACGGAGCATAAATATCTACATCTAAATCATAAATCTCATCTAAACCAACAACAGTTACTCCATATTTATCAGATACTTTTTTTAAAGTAGGTTCATGAATGTCTGTGACGAAAATTTTGGCTCCTTCATCATTCAAATATTTTATTAAATGTTGTCCTACATGTCCGACTCCTTGTACTGCTACCTTAATTCCTGCCAACGAATCTTTGCCAAATTGAGCTTTAGCACAAGCTTTCATCCCTACATAAACTCCATAAGCTGTTACTGGAGAAGGGTCTCCACTTTTACCTGGTAAGCCAGCAACATGGTTGGTTTCTTGGTTAACCCACACCATATCTTGAGGTGAAATACCAACATCTTCTGCTGTAATATATTTCCCACTTAAAGAATCTACAAACTGACCAAATCTTCTAAACAATGCTTCATTTTTTTGAGTATGAGAATCTCCAATAATAACTGCTTTTCCTCCACCTAAATTCAATCCTGTAATAGAGTTTTTGTAAGTCATCCCACGAGACAATCTCAACACATCTGTTAAAGCATCAACTTCATTCGAGTAATTCCACATTCTTGTACCTCCAAGAGCTGGACCTAACACTGTATTATGAACAGCTATAATTGCTTTTAACCCGGTTTCTCTATCTTGGCAAAAAAGTATTTGCTCATGATCCATGCTCTCCATTTGAGCAAGTACATTGTTATCATCTTTCGAAATCTCCTTAATCTCCAATATATCAGTCATTGTGATAGTTTTACCATTTTTAATCTTTTTAACTATTAAAAGATAGTTACTTTTGACTTTCAAAATATTTTGAACATCTCTGTTTTGAAAGGGAGACAAAGTTAATATTTTTACTGAATTGTCTTAAAAATTTAAGTAAGAAAATAACACTCATCTTTTCAGAATAAAATTGTTTTAATGAAGTCCTTAAAACATTTAAATAAATACCTGCTTAAATACAAGTATCGCTTGTTGATTGGTTTTTTCTTCATTATCATTTCTAACATTGTTGGAGTTTTTCCTCCTCATATAATTAAGGAAGCTTTTAATTTAGCAGATGCTCARCTTAAYGGRRMTRYTTACAWYACCGATTCTTTTTTRTCTWCWTTTTTTGAAGGRCTTTCATTTACAAAGGTWATYCTRCTTTTTGGACTTATTGTGYTATGYCTTGCTATTATGAAAGGTTTGTTTGTCTTTTTTATGAGGCAAACCATTATTGTCATGTCTCGATTAGTGGAATATGATTTAAAGAATGAAATCTATGATCATTATCAAAAATTAGACACTACTTTTTATAAAGAAAATAATACTGGTGATATAATGAATCGTATTAGTGATGATGTAAGTAAAGTAAGAATGTATTTAGGACCAAGTATAATGTATTCTTTAAATCTAATTGTGTTGTTTTCTTTAGTTGTTCCAATTATGTTCTCAATAAATACAAAACTTGCAATATATTCATTAATTCCACTCCCAATTTTATCAGTAATAATTTATTTTGTAAGCAATCTTATCAATAAACAAAGTGAAAAAGTACAATCTAAATTATCTGACATTACAACTTTATCACAAGAAACCTATTCTGGAATTAGGATAATAAAGACTTATGTGAAAGAAAAATTCTTCTCCTCAAAATTAAACATCGAAAATACAGCCTATAAAAATTACTCTATGGATTTGGTCAAAACAAATTCTTTCTTTTTCCCAGTAATGATGTTATTAATAGGCTTAAGCACCATCTTTACTATTTATATTGGTGGGCAAGAATACATTGCTGGGAATTTAGATGGCAAAGGAACAATATTGCAATTCGTTATCTATGTAAACATGTTAACATGGCCTGTAACTGCTATTGGCTGGGTTACTTCTATAGTTCAAAGAGCAGCTGCCTCTCAAAAAAGAATTAACGAATTTTTATCTACTCAACCAAAGGTGAAAAATAGCAATAATGATGATTTAGAACTAGAAGGTAATATTGTTTTTAATAATGTTTCATTTACTTATCCTGAATCTGGAATTAGTGCATTAAAAAACATATCCTTTGATGTTAGCAAAGGCAAAACACTAGCAATTATTGGTAAAACAGGCTCTGGAAAATCTTCAATAATTAATTTATTATTAAGAAATTATGATGTTGATAGTGGTGAAATATTAATAGATGGCCAAAATCTTAAAACAATTAATCTTAATAAATTAAGAGAAAAAACAGGGTTGGTTCCTCAAGATGTTTTCCTTTTTTCAGATACCATTGAAAATAATATTGCTTTTGGATACAAAAACAAACTTCCTGATAAATCTATTATTGAAAAAGCAGCGAAGGATGCAGCTATTTATAGCAGTATTATTGAACTTCCTGATGGATTTAAAACAAAAATTGGAGAACGGGGTGTAACATTATCTGGAGGACAAAAACAAAGGATCTCTATAGCTCGGGCCATTATAAAAAACCCACAAATTCTAATTTTTGATGATTGCCTTTCGGCTGTTGATACTGAGACTGAAGATATTATACTGACTAATTTAATAAAAGTTATGGAAAATAAAACATCCATAATAATTAGCCATAGAGTTTCAACTGTTAAAAATGCAGACACTATTTTGGTCCTTGAAGAAAGTAAGATAATTGAACAAGGAACCCATAAAAGTTTATTAGAAACTAAGGGCAGTTACTTCGAAACATACCAAATGCAGTTGCTTGAAATAGAAAAAAACAAGATGGAATAATATTTTATCATTTGTTTGATAACTAATTATTAATATCTAAATTTGCTGCCTCTTAATTAAGAGGAATATAAATCATAGAAATTATGGACGCGATTAAATTTGTAGAAAACGATTTATCACCAATCAGTGAACTACCTTCATTCAAAGCAGGAGACACTATTACGGTATATTATAAAATTAAAGAAGGTAATAAAGAAAGAACTCAACATTTTCAAGGTACTGTTTTACAAAGAAGGAATTCTGGAGCAAACGAAACTTTTACTATCAGAAAAATATCAGGAGGTGTGGGTGTAGAGAGAATTTTCCCTTTGGCTTCTCCTTTTATTGAAAAGATTGAAGTAAATAAACATGGTAGTGTTAAGAGAGCTAGAATTTTCTATCTACGTGAAAGAACAGGTAAATCTGCTAGAATAAAAGAAAAAAAGATTATTAAAAAATAATTGTTTTACTGTTTTTTGTAACTCATTAAAGCTTCGAACTAAGTTCGAGGCTTTTTTATTACTATACACCTATGAGTAGTCAAATTATTAAGATAGAATTTTATAATTAATCGATTAAAAAAATAGTTTCCTTTTATGTGAAGCAACTATTGATTCGTATAGAAAAGATGGGTAAATTTGTAGTCCTATCAACTTAAACTAACTGTATGAGGCAATTAAAAATTACCAAATCTATTACGAACCGTGATAGTGCATCTTTAGACAAGTATTTACAAGAAATAGGCAGAGAAGATTTAATTACTGCTGAAGATGAAGTAGAATTAGCTCAGAAAATAAAACAAGGAGATCAAGTTGCTCTTGAAAAATTAGTGAAAGCAAATCTACGTTTTGTTGTTTCTGTATCAAAACAATATCAAAACCAAGGACTTACGCTTCCTGATTTAATTAATGAAGGAAATTTAGGTTTAATTAAAGCCGCTCAACGTTTTGACGAAACAAGAGGTTTTAAATTTATATCATATGCAGTATGGTGGATTCGTCAGTCAATTTTACAAGCAATAGCTGAACAAGCACGAATTGTACGGCTACCTTTGAATCAAGTTGGATCTCTCAATCGAATTAATAAAACCTTTTCTAAGTTAGAGCAAGAATTTGAAAGAGAACCATCTCCTGAAGAAATTGCAGAATGTTTAGAAATTGATAGAGAAAAAGTAACTGAATCTCAAAAAATTTCGGGAAGACATGTGTCGATGGATGCTCCATTTAAAGATGGTGAAGACGGTACACTATTAGATGTTTTATCCAATGGGAATTCTCCAAAAACTGACGTTAGCTTGATGAATGAATCTTTACAAAAAGAGATTGGACGTTCATTATCTACTTTAACTGATAGGGAAAAAGATGTTATCATGTTATTTTTTGGGATTGGAATTCCTCACCCACTTTCATTAGAGGAAATTGGAGAAAAATTTGGATTAACTAGAGAACGGGTAAGACAAATAAAAGAAAAAGGCATTAGAAGGTTAAGGCATACATCTAGAAGTAAATTATTGAAAACATATTTAGGGTAAATTTAAATGAAAGTGTTAGAAAGTAACAAARCTGCATACGAAAATAAAYTAAGTCAATATGTAAATGATGAAAAATCAACCGTAAGCCTAATAAGTTCTATAGGTTATTTGATGTACGAAAAATCAATCGAGTTGATTTTATTTAGAAATTCTTTAGTCGACAAAAGTATTTCTGAAATTCTTAAACTTCATAAAAAAGCAAAAACAATTACATATAATCCTGTAAGCATACATGATACTGCTCATTTAGCTAAAGAAATCACTAAATTAAACATTGCCCCTTCAAAATTAGACATTGGAAAATTGGCTAGTGAATGGAGTAAAGAAAAAGATAATTTTAGTTCTAAAGCTGAATTCTTAAACAATAAATTAGCTGGCTTTGAATATTCTGATAGTCATGAAATGATACCTAAAGATATTGTTCTTTATGGTTTTGGAAGAATTGGGAGACTAGCTGCTAGAGAGTTAGTAAAACAAGCTGGAAAAGGCCAACAACTTAGATTAAGAGCAATTGTTACAAGAAGTGTTACTGATGATTCTATAACTAAACGTGCTGCATTATTAAGAAATGATTCTGTGCATGGCGAATTTAATGGGAATGTAGAAATAGATTTAGAAGGTAAAGCCTTAATCATTAACGGTCAGATTATAAAAATGATTGAAGCAAAAAATCCTGAAGATATTGATTATACATCTTTTGGTATTAATAATGCTTTAATCATTGATAATACTGGTGTGTTTTCTAATAGAGAAGCACTAAAAAGGCACATGAAATCAAAAGGAGTTAGTAAAGTATTATTAACTGCTCCGGGAAAAGAAATTCCTAACATTGTTTATGGTATCAATGAAAGTGAGTTTGATTTAGAAAACGAAGACATATATTCTGCAGCGTCATGCACCACTAATGCAATTGCGCCCATTCTTTACACAATTGAAAATTCACTTGGTATAATCAAAGGACATATTGAAACAGTTCATGCCTACACAAATGATCAAAATTTATTAGATAATATGCATAAGAAACCTCGTAGAGGGCGTTCTGCAGCAATAAACATGGTTATTACATCTACAGGAGCTGGGAATGCGGTAACTAAAGTTATCCCTAGCTTAAAAGATAAATTAACTGCAAACGCTGTAAGGGTTCCTACTCCAAATGGTTCTTTAGCTATTTTAAATCTAAATGTTTCTAAAGAAACTTCAGTAGATGATATTAATGAGATAATAAGAAAAGCTGCATTAGAGGGTGGATTGGTAAATCAAATCAAATATGAAAATGATCCAGAGTTAGTATCGAATGATATTATAGGCAACATATGTTGCTCCGTATATGATAGTAATGCAACTATAGTATCTCATGATAAAAAAAATATTGTGCTCTATGTTTGGTATGACAATGAATTTGGTTACACCAAACAAGTAATTAGATTAGCTAAGTATATTGCTAAAGTTAGAAGATTAATATATTACTAAAACAACAACAACTTTAATTAAAGCTCATCCGTGAAATAACGAATGAGCTTTTCTTTTACTCAGGAAATGACTGAACAAAAAAACAACAACCGAATAAATAACATCATTAAAGACTTATCATCTAAAAATGAAAAAAAAGTTTTCACTGCCCTTAAACAATTAAGGAAACACGGAAAGGCAGTAGCGGTTTTACCACTAGTTGATTTACTATGTACTACTGATAAAGAAGACATTAAAAATGAAATAACTAACCTTTTATTTGACTTAAAGGATCAATCTGTGGTTGAAAAATTAATTATAGCTATTGAAAATGACAAGTACATTTTAGAGAAACCTATTTTGATCTCCATATTTTGGCAATCGTCATTAGATAGTAGCGAGTATATCTCTACTTTTATTAAAGAAGCTATTAAAGGTAATTATATGGTGGGAATTGAAGTTTTAAGTGTTATCGATAACTATGATTCTACATTTCAAGAAACAGAAATTGAAGACCTTAAGTTTGATTTGGATGAAGCAATTCAATCAGAAGAAACTGAAAAAGCTAACCTATTAATCTCTATACGCTCTACTCTTGATTCCTTAAATTTAGAGTTTTAATTAAAATTAATTAAAACAAAAAATGCTCGCTAAATTGTAGTGAGCATTTTCTGTTTAATAGGTGTAAAGATAGAATTATTCAGAACTTCCTCCTCCACCTATTCTTATACCAATTTTAACCGACAATCTTAAATCAACAGCTAAAGTATTTCCGATATATGGAATGTAATCATCCTCATCAAAACTAGCATCATCTTCTGCTAGAGCATTACTGTATTTAATGCTGTTTGAAAGAAACTTACCTATTCCAAGAGTAGCTTCTAAAAACAGAGCACCTGATGTTTTCCATTTATAACCAGCTAAAACCCCTAATGCAAACCCAGATGTTGAAACGTCAGTTGTGCCAATAGAACCAAGCCCAGTAGTATCAGTAAATGAGTTGCCAGATGCTTTAGAAGTTCTATATTTTCCATATAGACCCATATAAATACCATCGTTACCCTTATTGGGCGTAAAGAAAGCTTTGTATTCAGGTATAATATTCATTTCTGAATAATCATATTCTCCATCACTAAGTGCATAGAAAGGATTGTTAGAAATTCCATCATCAAATAAGTTTTTTGATGACATGTTAAAATTTATTCCAACAGAATTATTTTTATTAATGGCATATTCATAACCCAATCCATATTTGGAAAAGGCAAACCCTAAGACATCAAGACTTATGTCATGCTGAGCCTTGGAGGTTAATCCTCCTGAAAATAGTATGATTCCGATTAAAAGTTTTTTCATAATTATATAATTTAAGTGTGCATATAAATGCTAACAAAAATCTTACCAAAGAGATTTATAGGTCACATTCGCTTTAGGCCCTTTACCATAAGCAACTCCAATAGCTCTTATAGCTGCAATTCTTTCGCTTTTCTGTTGTTGGTCTTTAACAGTATATTTCCACTCTCTAGCATCAATTTGCTTCACTTTTGCTGCAATTTTGTTTGATAAAGACCTAGCTTGAGAAGCACATGCAGCATCTGGATTGATAGAAGCTAACATTGCTCCTGCTTCTTCTGCAGCAGCCATATCCTGTGAAGCATTCCAAATACCAGTAGCTTTCTGTAGTTTTTTCTTACATTCCAGGTTAATCTGTTTTTGGAAAATTGGCTTAATCGCATTCATTGCTTTCACATAACATTCTTCACAAGCACTAGGTATGGCAGAAAGCTTAAAAATAGCCGCTCTGTACTTTTGTTGGTCAGCTAAAGTGTTTGCTGCTTTGATAATCAAATCACAATTATCTTTATAATACTGAATAATCTTTTCTTTACCAGTTTTAACAAATGCCTGAATTTCAGGATTTTTAGGACTTATTCTTTTAAGAGCTGAGATGTATGCTTTATTCTCATTAGTCCCAACTCCTTTAACAGATATAGTCTCACTAGCAAATACAGTTCCTTCAAAACCATCTCCTATATACAATGTAATATCTAGATTGTATGCATGCATCGGTGGTGGTCCAGGTAAAATATCCTTACTCATTACAGCAACATTTGCTGAAACGATAAATCTTGTATTATAAGGACTTCCACCCAACCCATTTTTTGTAACAACTTGCTTTAATTTATTTTGCAAATTTTTTCTAGCAATTTTAGGCATCCCTTCAATAGTTGGAGGCACCCACGATGTTAGCATAATTCTATTTTCATCTTTTGAAGATGATTGAGCAAAACTCACGGTACTAAATAACAGGAATACTGCTATTAGCAATAATTGACTTAAATTTTTCATCTTTTTTTGTTTAATTAGTTTTTATTTACCTCCAAGTATAACTGTAGCACGACCTAAACCCTTCATCACAACTTTATTAGGAATATTGTAAGGCTCATTTTTCAAAAACTTACTTAATCCTTTTACGAATCTTCTTGCATCTTGAGCTCTACCTTTCGCGTTATATAAATCAATTCTAACTTGCTCAAAAAGAGCCATAGTCTCAGTCATATCAGTAGTGCTAAATCTTCCTTTTACCGTGTTATCAGCAAGCCAGTCTTCAATAATTGTACCAAGTTCATCATCATCATCACCATACTCAGATTCTAAATCTCCATCCCAATCATCCCATGTCTGAATTCTAACAATTATTTCTCGCCCATTTGCAAACATATCATCGAAATGAGATTGTAAGCTTCCTGTAAAATTATCTATGTGCGATGTAACCGCTTCTTTTAATAAAACAGGGGCTTCAGCAGAAAAAGAAGGTGCTCCTGTTCCATTTGCTCCTGCTATTTGCTTATCAGTGTAAGCATCTAATCCTTGCAAAATAAATGTTACTGATTTTTTAGGTCCTGTTTTATTAACAGTCCATGTCATTTGAATAATGATATCTGCTTTTGCAACTTTCTTTAACATGTCTATAGGGTTTTCAGCAACGCTTGCTCCTGTTTCCTTTGAAGCTCTCATGTTATCTTCTGCTGCATTAGAAGCTAACGTTTTTAATGCTGATTCCATGTTTTTTAATGGAAATCCTCTTTCAGCCATCATATCATTTATTGACGAAATCACTAATAATAAATCTGCATTTTCTTGCAATGCTTTTTTATAATCAGGAATTTTAATTTTAGTTCCTTGATTATCAAACTCCATCATATAGCCATTTGTATTACACCATACATCACTTGGAACAACCATTAGTGTTGGTTTTTTTGCTTGCCCATATGTTGTGGTAAACCCTGCTAAAATAAGGGTAAAAGCGATTAATATTTTTTTCATAATTTCTTAATTTTTATTATTGATTTATTAAATTGTTTAGTTGTTTTTTTACTTAGGCAGAATCTGATCTTGAATCATTCTGTCCTTTAACTTAGCTCTTTGCACACGAATAATTACTCCATATGTAACTTGATCTCCAGCTTTTTTTCTACCAGCTACTACAGAAAAGTGTAAATCAGATCCATCCTCTCCAGTAATAAATTCCATATAAGGTCCACTATCTGCAAAGAAAGCATTAAAATAGTTTTCTTTTTTCTCACGAATATTAGAATCGAATAGAATTGGCTTCATGTTACATCCTTTATTACTACGAATACCTTTAAATAAAACATCACTTAATCCATTTTTTTTGGCCTGCTCTACAGCGTCCTCTCTATTTCTTCCACTTCCCCATCCTTTAACAGTTTGAGAACCATCTCCCTCTACTCCCATGCATTCTGTTTCGTAAGTGTAATTTCCTGCACCCCTCATTTGAGTGCTACCACATGAAGTAATAACTGTACTTAATATGGCTAAGCTAAATATAGTTCCTAGTATTAATGTTATTTTTTTCATAATTCCTATTTTTAAAATCCAGATGATAACCCTCTAACAACTCCAGCAGCTTCTAAATTCTTTCTCAAGTTATTAGTCATTACTGTAACAACAATTCCTACTTTGTATTTAAATCCTTTTATTTTAACCTTTATTACTTCAGGTGTTGAATCTCCAGAGATAGCAACAAATTTCATGTACTTTCCTCCATTAATGTTAAAGAAATTATCAAAGAATTCTTCTTTTTGTTGTTCAACATTTGGGTCTGTTGCTAATGGTTTTTGAGATGTGCAACCTCTTCCTCCTCCAGTATAACCTTTAAAAATAATTCCATGTACAGCATTTTTCTTTGCTTGCATTTTTGCAACACTTGCTTTATTTGAATATGACCAAACTTTAATCACCTTAGTGCCTGGTTTTCCAATACCTACACATTCTATTTCATACTTCCATGCTTTGGTATCTTTTTGTGCTGCTCTTTTTTTACTCAATTGAGCACTAGATGTTAATGTGAAAGCAAGAAATACTATCGTAAGGATACCTGCTTTAATTATTACTTTTTTCATAATATTCTGATTTTTAGTTATTTATATTTTTTAATTAATTTGTCTTAATAGCATTCCTGGATAATATCCTTTACCTCCCTTGAAGTGAGTAAATTCTACACCATTAGACTTAATTGGTTTACCATCCTCGTCTAACTGTTCACCATCACCAACATTATATTGGTTATTCCAAATTTTATTTTTATCAACTTTAATAACTCCCTTTCTTTTCCACTTCACTTTTCCTTCAGCATCAATAGTTTTTTCTAATACTTCATATTTATCTCCTCCTTCTAGTCCTTCTTTTAATCCAATTTTAGCACCTAAAGGTTTAGCGCTTACTAAAGGAGTTTTAGTTCTAAAAGCTTCAAACTTTTTTTGAAGCTTTGCATAAACTGCATTAACAGATTTGATTGTTGCTCCCTTAATAACAGCTTCAACATCCTCGGCATTTTTACTTAATCCAGCAATAAAAGATTTTGCTTTTTGAAAACCTAAAAACTTTAATTCAAACAAATCTGTAATATCAAATGCCTCTTTTCTAGCGCTATCTGGAGCAGACGAATCGTGCCATAAATCTTGATAAAACACAGCTGCCATAGAATCAGTCCATTGCAATTGGTATAAATAGGCGGTTGTTAGTACGATATAACCATCTTTCGTTTTCTCATAAACTTTGTCTGCACCCTTCTCGATTATAGTTCTACCCAGAGCATCATCTGCTTGATCTTTAACAGTAGCATATAGAGCATCTCTCACTTCTTTGGCTATTGGTTCGTTAGCTATGAATTTGGAGTAGTTTACCACAACAAATGTAACTCCAATTAAATCTTCTCCCGCATCCGCAAGCATAGCCGCACCTCTCTCAGTACTATTAGCTGTTGCAGCATCTTGAGAAGAAGCATCATACGACCCTCTTTCTCCAATTAAATCCATGTTAAATGTACCATCTTCAGCTCTACTAAACCACTTAGCAACTATTTTATTAGCTACTTTATTATCTTTTAAATATTTATCAACAGATGGAGCAAGGTTTTTTTGATCTTTCTTTTTTGTTTTTTCCCCATCAGCAGGAGCTGGAGGTGCAACATAATATTTTGTTAAATTAAATGATTTATTACCCACGGTATGGTCATTGTATTTATCTGGAAATGGGGCCTCGTTAAATGACTTTAAAATTAGTGATGCTTTAGGAAGCTTTTCATCTTCAATTATCATAGTATGTAAAGAACTTCTTCTGTACTTAACTATTCCTTCTCCCTTTCCAGATTTTTCAATCTTCCCATCATCTTTTTTTACTTTATCTTTTTTACCCTTTTTCTTTCCCTTTTCTGTTTTTTCTTCTGTAGAATCAGCATCTTGAGCATACATAACTCCCGATTGAAATCCTATAAGCATTAATACTATTAGTATTACTTTAATTAATTTCATTACTACCTTGTTTTACTTTTATAATTAATGATTTAACTAGCTAAAAAAAGGCAGCTTGTACAAGCTACCTTTTTTTGCTATTAATAGAATTATTTGCCTTTAGCACTTTGCGTTTTTATCATTTCTAATTGACCAGGAATTGCTTTTTGCGTAGCATTTAAAGCGTCAGTTCCTTTCTTTACAGCTTTTACTGCTTTTGGCTTGTCTTTCATTGGCAATTTACCGGCTGCATCTCCAGCTGCTTTTGATTTACCTAATAAATCCTTGATGTCAGTCATTTGTTTTTGTAAATCAGCTTTCATCGTTCCCATGTCACCAACACTACCTGAAGCATCACCTAATTTCTTAGATATTTCTTGGTTTTTTTCAAAAATATCAAATGCAGATGATACATAAGCATCCACAGCACCATTTCCAACTTTATCAGGTCTTTCTAAAACCTTTTCTTTTTTATCTTTCTTTTTCTTGTCTTTCTTTTTCTTTTGACCAAAAGAATCAACAGATACACCTGCTATTAATAACGCAACCATTAATACTTTAGCTGCCATTCCTAAATTTTTAGTAACTTTTTTCATGTTTTATTTTTATTAATTAATATGATTTTTAGTTAGGTTAACAAATATATAATTTTTTCTGAGATATTAAAGTGATTCATACCATTTCTATATAAATTAACAACTCGTTAACACGATTAGTAAATATCATATTGTAATTTTCTACTTTATAAACTGTGGAATAACAATTGATAAATCATCCATATCTAAAAATACCATTTATCACACTTTAGTTAAAAATCCATATTAATTTTAACTAAATTTGTCCATTGGATTAGCATTCTATGAGAAGATTAATAAAAACATTAGTACTATTATTTATTTTAGCCAGCCATGTTGGTTTTTCTCAATATGTTCAAAATGATGCCAGCAAAAAATTTGACGCACTACTTCAATATATAAATTACGCTTACGTAGATTCAACAGATGACAACAAGCTTGTTGAAGATGCCATTGTAGCTGTATTAAAAGAATTGGACCCTCATTCTGTATATATACCGAAAGAAGAACTTAAAAAAATGAATGAACCTTTATTAGGAAATTTCGAAGGTATTGGCATTCAATTTAACATTTTACATGACACGTTAATGGTTGTCTCTCCCATTTCTGGAGGTCCGTCTGAGAAAGTTGGACTAAGAGCAGGAGATAAAATTATTGAAGTGGACGGAGAGAATGTTGCAGGAATAGGTTTACAAAATAGTGATGTTCAAAAAAAATTAAGGGGAAAAAAAGGCACTAAAGTGAACGTTGCCATCAAGCGAAGAAGTGTTAAAGAAATATTAAACTTTACAATTACGAGAGATAAAATCCCTATTTTTAGTGTTCTTGCATCCTATATGGCTACTCCTGAGATAGGTTATATAAAAATTAATCGATTTGCCAAAAACACTATTACTGAAT
This sequence comes from Flavobacteriales bacterium, assembly GCA_002402165.1. Lineage (GTDB taxonomy): Bacteria > Bacteroidota > Bacteroidia > Flavobacteriales_E > Vicingaceae. The sequence continues at coordinate 16,837 of NVVI01000025.1, read as the reverse complement.
TCAGAAACGGACTAGCAAAACTGCAAGATCAAAACATGAAACACCTTATTATTGATTTAAGAGGCAATGGAGGTGGGTATCTTAAAACGGCTATTCAATTAGCTGATGAAGTATTGGATGATAAAAAATTAATTGTTTATACCGAAGGCAACAAAAATCCAAAACAAGAATATTATACCACAACTAAAGGCGGGTTTGAAAAAGGAAAATTAGTTGTGCTTATTGATGAAGGCTCTGCTTCAGCTTCTGAAATTGTTAGTGGTGCCATTCAGGACTATGATAGAGGTTTAATTATAGGAAGAAGGTCGTTTGGAAAAGGATTGGTACAAAAACCATTCTCTTTACCAGATGGTTCGGCAATCAGATTGACTGTTGCAAGATATCATACTCCTTCTGGAAGGTGCATTCAAAGACCTTATGATGAAGGTAAAGAAGAATATTATAAAGAATTTTCTAGGAGGTTCAAAAATGGTGAATATATGAATGAAGACAGTATTTCTTTGCCTGATTCTTTGAAATTTAAAACTTTAAATAGTAAAAGAACTGTTTATGGTGGCGGTGGAATTATGCCAGATGTTTTTGTTCCAATTGACACAACAATGTCTTCAGATTACTTCGGAAAAGTAAATCGAAAAGGATTGTTAAATGAGTTTGTATTAACTTATATGGATACTCATCGGAAAGATTTAAAATCTAAATATAGCGATGTGTTAAGCTTTAAAAAATTATTTAATGCTGATCTGGAAATCCTTACTGATTTTATTGATTATGCAGAGAAAAATGAGGTAGAAAAAAATGACGAACAAATCAATACCTCTAAACGACTTATCTTAATTAGATTAAAAGCATTAATAGCTAGAAATTTATGGAATACTTCTGCATATTTTCAAGTAGTTAATGATTTAAACGATTCTTATTTAAAAGCTATTGAAGAAATAAATAGTAATACTTTTAAAAAAGAAAAATTAGTTTATAAATAAGATTTGTAATTTCGTMYMYAMMAWWWAAWWRAAMWANNNATGAAAGARAATATTAAAWTAGGATTAATTGGAGTWATTGCGYTAACATTARTTATTAAYACTTTTTTTATKGAYAACGGWCCTCRWAGRATGKMKGCTMCWGAWAATAAYGWRAYWCCWCAAAGTAATATTGTWGCTAAYMCWWMMCCWRRYAATRTTATTAATCCMTTAACYARCAAYCCTWTWAMYCMWCYWRCCACTACTCCTACCCCTGCTCCAAAACTATCAGAAACAAGAGCTAAAACAAATCTTCAATTTGCAGAGGTTGCTCATAATTTTGGCACAATTCAACAAGACACAAAAAATACAAAAATTTTTAAATTTACAAATACAGGAACTGAACCATTAATAATTGAAAATGCTACTGGAAGTTGTGGATGTACAGTTCCTAAGTTCCCGAAAGAACCTATTAAGCCAGGTGAAACTGGAGAAATTGAAGTGGTTTACAGCCCAGGAAAACAACAAGGCGCTCAAACCAAAACAATTACAATTACTGCTAATACTAATCCTATTACAACTACGTTGAACATATCAGCAGAAGTAGAAGTAGAAGTTGCAAAGTAAAACTATCAAACACACTAATAGCAAGAGCCTTAATTTAATAAATTGAGGCTCTTTTATTTTAACCTTCTGTAGTAATAGAGTTGGTGATCAATAAGATTTGGATGGAATATTTGAATTAAGTCCTTTAATATAATATGAGGATTGATAACACCTGATTCCCAATAATCATTACCTAAACTTGAATTTAAACGATTATCATTGTTGTATAAATTCTTTTCTTTAGTAGCCTTAAAATTTTTGAACTTTTTATCAAAACCAACAATAGAATTTATATCTCTATAACTATTTTGATTTAACCAATAATCTGCATCAAAAGCTTCGTCAATTATAATTTCTTTTGATTTAATTATACTAGACCTCTCTTTATTATCCATCCATAAATATTGTACCCCAGCATCTTTAAAAAACTGAACTTGAAATGACTCTGACCCTGGCACGTACCAAATGCCACCCCATGGCATACCAGTAAATACAGTTGGTTTTTCAGTTACTTTCTGTGTTAATTTTAATAAACCTAAATACTCTTTTTCAATTTTGTTGAAAATCACATCTGCTTGTTTATCTTCATTATAAAATGCAGCAACAAATTTTATCCATTCTGCTTTCCCCAAAGGATGCGTTTCCATATACTCTGCATTTAACACAATTTCTAAACCAAGTGACTTCATCTTATTAATATTACTTTTAGATGAAGCATCTATTCCAAAACCCATTATCACATCAGGATGTTGGTCTATTAATTTTTCATAATTAATAGACTTTTCTTGTCCAATTTCAAATATAAAATCATTCGCTATTCTTTTATTGATTGTAGTGCTACTAACATAGTCACAACCAGATAGTGCAATAATGGAGTTTTCTAAACCTAACTTTTCTATAAAAGCTACATGTGTTAAACTCATGCAAGCGATTGATTTTATTGGTGTTTTTATAAAAACAGCATTCTCTATTCCCGTTGGTTTCTCATGATTATACAAAACATACTTAAAGGAAGTTTTTTCTCCAACCCAAGCATTTGTTAGTGTGAGTAGTTTGTAGTTCTCATGTTGTGTAATAGTAAATCCTTTGGCATATTTAATTTTATTTAAATTTTGAATAGGATTTTTATCTACTACTATTTCTTGTTCATCAAATTGACAACTAAGAAAAGTCACAAGAAAAAAGAAAGAAAGAAAATTCTTCATTCTTCAAAACGCTTTAATTGATTGGGATAAAAAGTCCATTCGGGGGTTTCTATCGCTTCTTTTAACTCATTTAAGCTATACCAAGGAGAAATACTCTTATTTTTTGGGTTTTTAAGAATATGAATACTCTGAGCTGGCATATAACTTTGTGCCAATAAAAAAGCTTTATTTTTCGTTGCTGGATTTATAACAACACTTAAAACCATTACAGCATGGCCTGGAAAACCTCCTTTAATTAAAACGTCTCCTGCTTGAATATCAGAAAGCAATACGCTTTTCATTTCTTTTTCTAAAGAAGCAGTTCCAGCATACATAAATATGTTGGTCATGTACTTTTTAAAGCTCGGATAAGATTTGTTGTTAGAAGATGATGTCCATATTACTTTATTGTTTTTTAAGCTAGGGTAATAACCACTACTCCATTTGGAGAAGGGAATATTTATACCATTTGTATACTTAAAATGAATTTTATTATATTGATTAGATGCGTACAAATATTCTGCTCTTAATCTCATTACAGCATCAGCACATTGCTGTAAATCCTTATCTCCAACATCAATATCTAATACCTTAAATTGAGCACTTTGGTTATACTTTTCCTCACCATTATACAAATAAACTGTGCTATCTGATTTTACAGGTATGTGTTGTAGCCAATTTGCAAAAGAGTTTTTATTAGATGCTATTCTTTTATAATCCTTTGGTGGTTCAATTTTATTAATCAATGATGCTTTATAATCATATTTGCTTTTCCAAGAGTAGGTGTAACTAACAGTATCTTTTTGTAATTGAATATTAACTACGTCTTTAATTAAATCTTCTGAAGTATTATTTTTTTCCTGGCTAACTGTTTGGCAAGAAGATATAATGCTTGTAAACATTAACAAAACAATATATTCAATTTTAAGCACCAATTAATCTATTGATTCTTTATCCCACAGAGATTTTGTAATGTTAACTCCATTTTTATAAAAGAAACTCCCTCCCCATGTATAAAATATACGTTCATATACATCTACCTGTTTTCCAGTAACTTTTATTCTTGTAATTGTGATAGAATTTCCAGATTCTGTGGTCTCTTCAGTAATTCCTTGAGGGTATTTTTTAGCTAATTCACTATTCTGTCTAGGTTTTTTTTCACCGATATAATAATTATTTAGTTCAACACTAGCCAATAATATTTTTTCTTTTTCAATAGTCTGCAAATCAGAAACAAAATCATTGTTCCTTCTTTTTTCTTCCTCCAGTTTCGCCTTAAATTCTTTGTATCTCCTATCTTGAGATTTAGTTGAAACGCCTAAGGTTTTTTTTGATTTAACAATTTCTCTATTTGATTTACCTCTTCTTCTGTCTGCCTGTCTTTGATTTGCCAGTTCTTGTTTTACAACTACTTTTTTAAATTTATCTAATGTTTTAACATCTTTACGATACCTCCTATCTTGTCTTTTAGTATTTTTTACATAATCTGCTTCAATTTCTTCTTTAATTTTTTTATTTGTTGCTCTTGATTTTTCAGCTCTTTTAATTCGTTGGTTTTCTAATTTATCTATTCGATCCCTAAACCTTAATAATTCTTCAACATTCAATTTATAATAATTTGATTTTTCTATTTTTTGTTTTGTCATTTCATCAGCTAAATCTTGAATATCTTTATTGTTTTTAGCTGTTCTGTCTATTGAAGCAGAAATTCTTATTTCTTCTTTTTTGGCTAAATCGGCTTTATATTTATTAACATCTATAGCTAAATCTTCCCTTCTCTTTTTGTTTCTTGCCTTATTTTTTTCTGTTTCATTTATTAATTTTTCCACTTCTTTTCTATTTTCAGCTCTTATTTTATCTCCTCTTTCTATCATTACAATTTTATTCTCTGTAACATTATCAACATATACACTATGATTTACCATTTTATCTTTACTCAACTCTTCTTGTTTGTTTTTGAAAGCAATTTCTTCTTTTACATAATCTGCTAATTCCTTATCTGACTCTTCCCTTCTTTTGTTTGCATTTTTAATTCTTTCACTTTCCGCTTTTTCTAATAAAGTTGTTGTTGCTAAAAGAGATTTATTATTTTCGATATGATATTTATTTCCTCTTTCGGTTTGTGCAATTATATTGTCAGTATACCTATCTAATTGATCTTCTGACTCTTTTGTTCTTGTTATTCCACCAGATATTCTTATCTCTTCTTGATGCTCATACCTTTTTTTACTATTGCTTAATGTTTTTGCTTTATCAGAATTAACCTTATTTAATAATGCAAGCATTTTTGCCTCTATTTCTTTTTCTTTAGCATTATTAATTTTAGCTCTAGTACCATCATTTATAGTAGCTATCACTTCTGTTTCTTTAGTTGGTTTACCTTTTAGAAGTTCTATTATTTCAGCCAATTTTTCTGACGGATATGCCTCATCTGGATAAAGACCAAGTGCTGCATTATATTTACCTCGAGCCTTCGTATAACTCTTTGTTTTCATTGCTCTATTCCCATCGTAAACCAATTTAAAGTATGCATCTCTCTTTTCTTTCTCTGCCATAGCCGAGTTCTTATCGTTTTTCTCCTTCTCAGCAATAGCAGCTAACAATTGATTTATCTCTTTTATTTTTTCTTTTGGATAAGTTTTATCTGGCATAATGCCTAAAGCTTGTTCATAGTTAGAGATAGCTTTTTCATATCTTTTGCTACTAAGTTCTTTATCAGCTATTTTTATAAACGCATTGTACTGCTCTTGTTTTTGTTTCATTGCATTATTGGTGACAGATATTTCAGCCTCTTTCCTAGCAATTTCAGCTAATAACTCATCAATTTTGTCTAATTGATTTTGAGGGTAAATTTCAGCCTCTTTTACATTAAGGGCTGCTTTATACTTTGTTTTAGCCTTCGAATAATCATTGATTCCAAAAGAATTATCCGCTTCAATAATTAGCTTATTATATTTATCATCTAATTGCTTTTGTGCTAAATTCGCATTATCCTTTTCTGATTGTTTTTTAGCTAAAATATCTTTGATTTCTTGAATTTTATCTTTTGGATATTGCTCACTTGAAATAACACCTATAGCTTGATTGTACTTTACTTTAGCTTCTGTATAGTTCTCGTTATCAAGTTCACCATCTGCCTCTGCAATTAAAGCTTCATAATACTCTCTTTTCTTTCTTTCTGTCTCAGAGGCTAACTCATCTTCTTCTTTTTGTTTTTCAATAGCTGCTAGTAAATCTTCAATTTCTTTTAGCCTGTCTTTAGGATATTTTTCATTAGGTTTTACATCTATTGCTTCAGTGTAATTTTCTGTTGCATCATAGTAGCTTTTATTATTAAAAGCCTTATCTGCTAATAGAATAAATGCATTGTATTTTTCATCTAACTCTTTTTGGGCTAATAAAACTTCCTCATCATTCGCTTTTTTTCTTTCTATACCAGCCAATAAATCTTTGATTTCTTCTATTTTATCTTTTGGCAATTGCTTATCTGGTTTAACTTCTATTGCTGATTCATATTTATTAATAGCGCCTTGATAATTCTTACTCACAAAAGCATCATTTGCAGCAGCCATAAATCCATTGTACTTATCATCTAATTCTTTTTGTGCTAAAGCCGCAGCTTCGTCTTCTGCTTTTTTAGCAGCTAATTCTTCTAACAATATTTTTATTTCATCTAGCTTATCCTGAGGGTATTGTTCTTCTGATTTTAAACTTAAAGCCTTTTTAAAAGCAGTTTGAGCTAGCTTGTAATCTTCTTTGTTAAAAGCTTTATCACCTTGAACTATTGTAGCTGAATAATCCTCATCTAACTTTGCTGCTGTGTTAAGAATTTTTTCAATTTCCTTCAACCTATCTTTAGGGTACTGTTCGTTTGAAAACAAACTTGATGCTTCTTGGTAGTTTGATTTTGCATTGCCGTAATCTTTATCAGAAAAAGCTGCATCAGCATCAGCGATAAATTTATCATAATCTTCTTGCAATTGCTTTAAACCAGCTAATAACTTTCCTGCTTCATTAATTTTATCTTTTGGATATTCTTCATTAGGTTTAAACCCTAAAGCTTTATTATAATTATCTATAGATTTTTGATACTCTTTCGCCTTAAATTGATTGTCAGCCTGAGCAATTGATTCATTATATCCTTTTTCGTTTTTAGCCATATCAGCTAAAATACCATCAATCTCTTTTAACTTGTCTTTAGGATATTGCTCAGAAGATTTAAGAGCAGATGCTTTTTTATAATTTTCTTTGGCTTTATCGTAATTTTTATCACCAAAAGATTGATCTGCAGCAGTAATGGCATTATTATACTCTTCATCAGCCTTTTTCTGGTTAGCAACAATAATCGCTATTTCCTTAATCTTATCTTTTGGATATTGTTCTTGTTCTTTTATGTTTAATGCTGATTGATAAGCAGTTGTTGCTCTCTCCCACTCTTTTGATTTAAATGCCGCATCTGCTTTTGCGATAGTTTCGTTATATGCTTTTTCTGATGCTGCGTTTTTATCTAATTGAGCTTTTATTTCAGCTAATTGTTCTGGAGGATAAGACTCTTTTGGAAAAATGGAAGCTGCTTTATCATAATGTGGTTTGGCGTCAGCCCATTTTTCTGAGTTAAATGCTTTATCTCCAGCAGAAATAGCAACATCATAAGATTTTTGTTTGGCTTTTTTATCAGCTTCCAATTGTTTCAACCGCTCTGCTAATTCTTGTTTTAATCGTTCTAATTCTTTTTTAATCGATTTTGTATAAGCAGGGTCATAATCCATATAGCCAGTTGCTGGGTTAAAAGCTACCTTAGCAATAGGTTGATTTAAAATTGAAACATCCAATCCCTCAATTTTTTCAAATAGATTCATTTCCATAGGAAAGTCAAAGCCATATTTAGCATCATCTGGCGGAACATTTTTTGTTGATAATTCTATTCTTTTGGTAACATGTCCAGGTTTAGAAAACTCAATGAGATAGACAGCGCCAGGCAATAAAGATGCTTCAAACTTACCATTTGCAGGCGAGGTCATTGTTTTCCATACTGAGCCATTCCTTTTAATGGTAATGGTTGCTCCTTCCATTCGTTTTTTAGTTTCTTCCTTTTTTATACTCCCCATAACATCGAGAGTCCATTGAGCTACAGAAACTTGTGATTGCATCATGCAACTACATAAAATAGCAAAACCTATTAATCGATATGTGAATACTTTTCTCACTAACACATTGAGTTAACTAACAAATATCGGAAATCCATAGTTAAATCTCTTATAAATTTAACAAAAAACATGTCTATTCCATAAAACGAAATAAGATGCATATTGTTATCTGATAAATAAAGTTGTTATTAAGATGTTATATGGGTATAAATCCATAAAAATGATTAGCTAAATGAATTAGCAATTGCAATAAAATCTACTGCATTTAAAGAAGCTCCGCCTATAAGCCCTCCATCAATATCAGGATTAGCAAATAATTCTTGAGAATTTTCTGGGTTACAACTTCCTCCATACAAAATAGAAATGCTGCCAGCCACATTCTCACTATATTTTTCGGCTAATAAACTTCTAATAAAATGATGCATTTCTTGCGCCTGACTGGAACTCGCTGTCACTCCTGTTCCGATTGCCCATACAGGCTCATAAGCAATTACACATTTTGCAATCTGATTCTCATCTAAATGAAATAAACCTTCTTCAATTTGGCTTTTAACAAGATTAAAATGATTGCCTTTTTCTCTTTCTTGTAAAACTTCTCCACAACAATAAATGGGAGTTAAATCATTGGTTATTAATTGATTGATTTTTGATGCTAATGTTTTGTTTTGTTCATTAAAGTATTCTCTTATTTCAGAGTGCCCGACAAGAACATATTTAACATTCATAGACCTAATCATAGACGCTGAAAGTTGGCCTGTATAAGCTCCAGAATCATATTCTGAACAATTTTGAATACCCAAAGCTGTAGCAGATGACGAAGTAATTTTTGCAATTTCTGAAGCATAAATTGAAGGAGGAAATACTATTAATTGTACAGAATTATCATAATCAGAAGCCATGATTTTCTGTACTAGCTCAATAGCCTCAGAATGAGACTTATTCATTTTCCAGTTACCAGCAACAATTTTTATTCTCATGCTAAACCTATTTAACTCTTACTCGAGGATCAAGTATTCCGTAGGTAATATCTACCAGTATGTTGATAATAACGAATATTGTAGCCGTTAACAACACGCCTCCCATTACTATTGGTAAATCGAACTTAGTTAAAGCATCAAATAATACCCATCCTATCCCTTTCCAACCAAAAATCCATTCTACAAATAATGCTCCAGCTAATAAGCTTGCAAACATGCCAGAAATAGCTGTTACAACAGGATTAAGAGCATTTTTAAGTGCGTGTTTTATAACAACAGTCCTGAATTTCAAACCTTTAGCACTAGCAGTTCTGATATAATCTTGTGACATTACATCTAACATTGAACTTCTAGTCAGTTGCATAATAGCTGATACTGGTCGAATCCCTAGTGTTAACGCTGGGAGAATTAGGTTACTTAACACAATCATCTCTCCATTTCCTAAATCATCATATTCAAACAAGCTTCCAGTCATATTAAGTCCTGTTAAATCTGAAATTACGTAGCCAAAAAACCATGAAAATATAATGGCCGAGTAAAAAGAAGGCACTGACATTCCAAGTACAGATAAGAAAAGCAAAACCCTATCTAGCCAAGTGTCCTTTCTTAAAGCCGACACTACCCCAAATAATATTCCTAAAAAGGACGCAATAATAATTGATGCAAGTGCAAGGACTGCTGTTTCTAACATATAATCTACTAACGTTTCTGATACTTTCCTTTTATTAGTATATGATCTTCTTAAATAAGGAGTTTTTAGAACAACAATACTTGATGCCCCATATGTAAACAATTCTTTATAATCATATTTTTCATCATCTAAATACAAGTAATGCTCAGAATCAGCATCGTGTACTGAAATAGGAGATAAATCATTCAAATACATAACAAATTGTCTAGAAAGAGGTTGGTCTAAACCTAAATCTTTTTGAATAATTCTTAATGATTCTGCATCTGCTCTTTGTCCCATTAACATTCTAGCGGGATCTCCGGGCAATACATTGAAAAGTAAAAACACAACGGTAACTACCCCAGCGAGGACTAAAAAACCGTACAGTATTCTTTTAATAATAAATTGTAACAAATCTATATGTTTTTACTTTAAATAATCATTCTTAATCTCCTTATAATCAGGAAGATAATTAGAGTTCCATTTTCCTAGTATTTTTCCTTTTTTCATCAAAATAATACCAGGATTTGCTCTAATTATTGTTTTCAATGTAATATCATCACAAGTATAAAAATCAAACATAGTTTGGTTTTTATGCCTAAAATCTTCCACATCATTATATAAAGATGACGTCAATCCAATAAAATAATTCCCATCTGCATTACACTGGTCGACAAAAGTATTAATCTTTTTAATAGATGCATCATTTGTCCTATTAATATCATAAGCCACAAGCATAAAAATATACCCTTCTTCATTAAAGTAATCTTGAGCATAGTCATTTCCATCATCTGCTGTAATGGTAAAATCTGCAATGGCTGCCTTATCACCAGCAGAAATCAACTTTGTTTCTCTATCTGAAAACTCATAATTATCATCATCCCATGGATATGTTGATTCTGTAAATTCTTCAACTACTCCAGTGGTTTTGTTTTTATAGTAAAATATATTCTCATAAACATCTAGAATGGCACCTTCAGGCAATACCATTTGCTCTGGAATACTTTTCCCCACCGCATAAGGTCTATAATCTCTAATAGGTAAATGATTAAGTGTGTAGTAGATAAACACTAAAGAAATTAATGTAACATATAAAATTGGTATCCATCTCATTACCGTATTAAAAAGCAACCGTTTAGTTCCGTAATACCCTAGATATCCTATTCCGAAAAACAGCATTGGAAAATACCAATCAAACACCCATGAAAGAATGCCTACAAATAAAAGTGATGCTAGCCCTATTATTATATCTTCTCTGGTAGTATTAATCTTTATTTTATTTCGAGATAAGAAAATTGGAATCAAGAAAATTATTAAAATTAAATCTTTAGACCAAGATTCCCAAGGTGTTAAACTTCTTCCTAATGAACCCTTCATTGCATCTCCAAAACAACCACAATCTGTTACACACTGTACTGGCATTTTTTCTTGAAAAGTAATTTCTTGCTTACTTTCTTCTTTCCCACTCATCTCTATTATTGTTATACTTGAGTTTCCATCCATCCTACCCATCAAATAAGCATGTTCAGAAGATCCTACCTCAACTGTAGTTATCTCGTGGTAATCTGTAAAAGGATCGCAAGTAGCAGTATGAAGGGTTAAAAAGAAAAACATTATAGTTAATCCCAATAAAGAATAGACAGCAAATTTTATTTTAGTTCCGAATAGAATGGCAAATCCCAAAATGATTTCTGCAGCACACATAATAACAGCTATTGCCAATGCGTATTCCATTAAAAATTCTAGCGAGAAAGAATCCCACCCAAACCAATTTCTAATGCGATATGCTAATGCTCCATTTTCAAAATACTCTTCAAGCTTATAGCTAAAGCCAAGTGTATCGTTAGCTTTTATTAATCCTGATATGACAAATAATGCCCCAACAAAAACTCTTGATATGTAAGTTAAAATTTTCATAATACTCAAATTTAAACCAAACTTAGACCTAAATTTAACTAGCTACTTTTTGTTTAACAATTATTTAACTTCCTCTTCAATTTTAATTAATGCAAACACGGCATAATTTAATATGTCAGCATAATTTGCACCAATCCCTTCTGAAATTAATGTTTTACCATCATTATCTTCAATCTGCTTTGTTCTCAATAGTTTCATCAAAATTAAGTCGGTTAACGAGCTTAACCTCATTTCTCTCCACGCTTCATCGTAATCATGGTTTTTACTCTCCATTAACGATTTTGATGCGTAAAAATGTTTGTTATAAAGCGTCAAGCACTCTTCAGATTCTAATTCAATATTTTCAGATTCACCCAGTTCAAGCTGAATCAGAGCCATAATGCAATAATTTACAATGGCAATAAATTCTGATCTTATTCCTTCATCAATCTTACTAACACCTTTTTCTTCAATACTCCTAATACGTTTTGCCTTGATAAAAATTTGATCTGTAAGAGAGCTTGTTCTTAATATTCTCCATGCACTTCCATAATCTTTCATTTTTTTTGTAAAAATGTCGGTGCAAATTTTTATTATTGAATCGTATTCTTGAGAAGTATTACTCATATATTTACCTTATGCAATCAAATATTCAAGCCTCGCAAGATACAAATAAGTCGATGAATTTTAAAGTGAATGGAATAAATTTAGACGAACCTGCTATAATGGGCATACTAAATGTTACTCCAGACTCATTTTTTGATGGAGGAGAACACACAAATGAAGAAGCTATTGTACAAAAAGTAAACTCTATGGAGTACGATGGTGCTCAAATTATTGACATTGGAGGCTATTCTACCCGGCCTGGAGCAACAGAAATTACTGAAGAAGAAGAATTGGCTAGAGTTTTGCCAATTGTTAAACTGATTAAATCCAACTTTAACGATTTAATTATTTCAGTCGATACTTTTAGAAGTAATGTAGCTGAAAAATGTGTTGAAGCCGGGGCAGATATGATTAATGACATCTCTGGTGGAGGCTTAGACCATAATATGTTTAGTTGTGTTGCCAATTTAAAAGTTCCTTATGTGTTGATGCATATACAAGGAACACCTCAAAACATGCAAAAAAACCCTACATATACTAATGTTGTAGAAGAAATTAAAAGCTACTTTGAAGAAAAAATAAATCAATTGAACATACTAGAAATTAATGATATTATTCTTGACCCTGGCTTTGGTTTTGGAAAAACTGTAGCACACAATTATGAACTCTTAAATAATTTGAGTGTATTTAAATCATTTGGTTTACCTATTATGGTTGGAATCTCAAGAAAATCTATGATTAATAAGGTGATTGATTCTACTCCTGAAGAAGCCTTAAATGGAACAACTGTACTAAACACCATTGCTTTGCAATTAGGAGCTAATATTTTAAGAGTACACGATGTGAAAGAAGCAAATGAAACAATTAAACTCGTAAATAAATTAAAGTAAATGAAATTAATATCATGGAATTTAAACGGAATAAGAGCTGTACATAAAAAAGGATTGTACGAAAAAATAGAAACAATGAATCCGGATATCATTTGCTTTCAAGAAACTAAAGCACAAGACGACCAAGTTGCTGAAGTTCTAAATGGATTAGAAGGCTATCACTTTTACTCTAACTCTGCTGTTAAAAAAGGATATTCAGGAACTGCAATTGTTTCTAAAGCGAAACCTTTGAATGTAACTTCCGATATTGGCATGGAAGAACACGATCAAGAAGGAAGAGTAATTACGGCTGAGTTTGATGAGTTCTACATCACAAGTATTTATACTCCGAATTCAAAAAATGATTTATCTCGTTTAGCTGACAGACAAAAATTTGATGCTTCTTTTTTGATTTACCTCAAAGAACTAGAAAAGAAAAAGCCTGTTATTGTTTGTGGAGATTTCAATGTAGCTCATAAAGAGATTGACTTGGCTAGACCAAAACCTAATTATAATAAAAGTGCTGGCTTTATGCAAGAAGAAATTGATGGCATGGATAATTTTACTAATGCTGGACTAGTTGATACTTTTAGGCATTTACACCCAACCAAAACAGAAGCTTATAGCTGGTGGAGTTATAGAGGAGGCGCAAGAGACAGAAATGTAGGCTGGAGAATTGATTACTTTTTAGTGAGTAAAAGCATCTTAAAACAAGTAGAAACAGCCTCTATTTTATCAAACATGCACGGTTCAGACCATTGCCCTGTAGAAATAGACATTAAATTTTAATACCCTACCCGTTCGACAAGCTCAGGGTAAACTGCTCTATGGTTATTCGCTAAATGCGAACACCCATTACGCATATATCATCTAATTGATCTAAATCACCTTTCCATTCTCTCAAGGTTGTATCTAGAAAAAACCGTTGTTCATCCATCGTTTTATCTTGTATGGATAAAAACATTCTTTTAAATGGTTTATACATGAATTTTTTTCCTTTAGGCCCTCCAAACTGATCCGCATAACCATCAGAAAATAAATAAATGACATCTTCCTTTTCTAACTGAATTTTATGAGTTGTATAATTCATTAAATTATCCCCTCCTCCTATTGCCATTTTATTCGACTTGATTTCATAAAAAATAGTATCATCATTTTCTATTACAATTTCTAACTCTGCTATTTTGTTATTAGGTTTTCTTAATATATATAGCGAATTATTTGCCCCAGAATATTCTAGAATATTATTGACTCTATCAATAGAGCATATTGAAATATCCATACCATCCCTTACCGAAAGGATTTCATCTGAGGTGTTTTCTTTGCCTAATGCTATGTTTACTAAGTTGTTTAGCTTATCTAACATTTCACCCGTTTTCTCAATTTTTAAATCCTCTACAATTTTATTTAATGAATTTGCTCCTATTATGCTCATAAATGCCCCAGGAACTCCGTGTCCAGTGCAATCTACTACTGAAAAGTAAATTTTATCGCCTATCTCTTTTATCCAATAAAAGTCTCCTGAAACAATGTCTTTTGGTTGGTAATAAATAAACGATTCGTAATGTTCTTTTAACAATGATTCTTTTGGCAAGATAGCATCTTGTATTCGCTGTGCGTAATTTATGCTATCCGTTATGTCTTTATTCTTCTCTTCAATAATTGCATTCTTGTTAGAAATCTCTTCATTTTGGATATTTAATAACTTGTTTGTTTTTTTCTTTTGATTTAAACTATAAGCAACGTAGCCTACAAGCAATAATGCCAATAGCAAGCCTAGCATTAACATCTTTTGTTGTGTAGATTTTTTATCCAATTCTACTCTATCAATTTCTTTTTCTGCTAATAACAAGCTATTCTCTGCCTCTTTTTTTTCTGTATCGTACTTGGTTTGCATTTCGGCAATTTGTTCAGATGACTTAGTATCAAAAATGGAATCTTTAAGTTTAAAAGCAACTTGAAAATTTTCATACGCTAATTGATAATTCTTATTGTTATAAAAGGCAAAAGCTAAACTGCGATGTGATTCCATCATATTGCCTTTATCATTAGAAAGAATGGCATTTTTAACAGCCTTTTTACCATAAATCAATGCTTTGGTAAAATCATTTTGATAAGAATATACTTCAGCCATAGCTCCATAAACTCCAGAAAGAGAAGACACGTCTCCTTGCTGTCCATGCAGCTTAGCAGATTTTTTTAAAAAATACAAAGCCTGACTATAATCCTTTTTATGATTAAGATAAATTAAGCCTAGATTACCATAGGTTACTCCAGCTTCATGTTCCACACCAGCCTCTTTATAAGCTTCAACTGTTTTTAAATACGTTTCTAATCCTTTATCAATTTCACCAAGACCAACATAACACAATCCTATATTACCTAATGTCTTCGCTTCAGTTACTTTCCTATCTGCATTTCTTTCAATTTCTAACGTTTGGTTAAAATAGTTTAATGCTAAACTAAAGTTGTTCATTTTATAATATGTCCCTGCTAATCCCGAAAGGCTGACAGAAATACCAGCAGTATCTCTTATCTCTTCTTTCTTTTTTAAACTCTTTAACATGTATTCGATGCCTTTTTCATTTTCGGTAAAAGATAAATACAACCATCCTAGGTTATCATAGGAGTAAATAATTGCATCTTGGTTTTTTATTTTTTCAGCTAATGGGCTTTGTAATTTTGCATATTTCATGGCTTTTGGAGGGTCTGAGTTAAAATAAATCCAGCACAAAGCATTGTAAATTTTACACTTCCCTATGTCATCAACTTCTTTTATGTAATCCAACAAGTTTTCTGGGACAATTTTTCTCAACAACATAACTGATTGAGAATAATCATCAACATTAGTTATGATACTATCTATTTTAGAATTTCCAGAACTCGCGATAAGAGTTGTTTCTGTGAAAGAAAATAAGAGTATAATTAATAAAAGTTTTTTCATAGCAGTTTCCACAAGATAAAAAAATCTGTCTAAAATTATTGAGATAATACAATTTTTTTATAGATTAGTACAAAATTATTTATTAATCGTCTATTCACTTAGACATAAAATCAATTGATATGGCACAAGATGGAGATTTAAAAAATTTATACCCGCCAGGGAATAATGGAACAAGCCGCGGAGTTGGCATGATTGATGGAGATGACGGAAAGAATTATGTATTCCAAACACCTACTGACAATAACAATCATGAACTTGCATTAGGCTCAATTTCATTTACATTATCTGAAAATGGAAAACACATTGAAAGTGTTTCGCAAACATCAGACGACCTTCTTGGTGGCGGATGATTTAAGTCATAAAAAAAGCCTTAACAATAATTGTTGAGGCTTTTTTTATGACTAAATTTATTTAAAACTCTTTTAAAGCATCTCTATAAGCAAACATATCTTGTTTATTATCAGCATTTTCTCTATCTAACATTAGTGATAGTAAATAGTCTAAACTTTCTATCCTGTCACCATCAGTTTCAATTTCACTCACAATCATTGCTATCTCTTCTGGATCTTCTTCCCCTTCTTCTAACTCAGGAGCAATTGCTTCTTCTGGAGGCAACGGTATGTTAAACGTTTTATTAGCGTCTATGTGTTCGTAGGTTAAACGAGTTACTTTAGTTAAGGTAGGATCTTTTTCTTCTAAAGCGAAAGGTCTTAGCTCTTTTAAGCCCTGTGCAATGGCGTCTATTTTTTTAATTCCTCCTTTAGCTAGTTCCTTTTGTAATTTTTCTATCAATTTATTTCCGTCAGTACTTTCCATGGTATTTGTTTTGTTCGTTTGCGAAATTAGTATTCTTTATTTATTTTTCCATGCACTAAATAAAATTTATTATAAGGCTAGATTCAATTAATAAGTGCAACAGGTTGGTTAAAATTATTTAAAAATACTTCATTAGGGGTTTTATACCCTAATAATTTTCTTGGTC
>NVVI01000065.1 GCA_002402165.1 Flavobacteriales bacterium | reverse complement strand
AAATGAATTACGAAATAAAGAAAAATCAATAAGGTTAGAAACTAATTTAGTGTAAAGCCTAATCTTTAACTTTTGTAAACCATGTATCTTAACGTACATCAAACACCATAGTTTAGCCAATTTTTAAAATTCTTTTTGGCATAAGTTCAAGGTTAATATATTTTAATCCTCAAACTTTCAACTTTCAACTTTGAACTTTGAACTCACAAACGTATATTTACATTCCTTTTAAAAGTGATTAAATGACTTACGAAAATAGTTTAGAGTTTGCTCTCAAAATGGATGAGCAAGATGAATTAGCAGGATACAGAAACAAGTTTCACATCCCTGTAATTGATGGAAAAGAAACTATTTATTTTACTGGAAACTCGTTGGGTTTACAGCCAAAATCTACCATAGATTACATTAATACCGAATTACAAGATTGGGCTAAACGGGGTGTTGAAGGACATTTTAATGCAAAAAACCCTTGGTTTGCTTACCATGAAATGTTTGCTAAACCAATTGCTAAAATAGTTGGTGCGCAACCAAAAGAAGTAGTGGTAATGAACAACCTAACGGTTAATTTAAACCTGTTATTGGTTACATTTTATCGTCCCACAAAATCTCGTTATAAAATTCTTTGTGAAGCAAAAGCATTTCCATCAGATCAGTACGCATTAGAAATGCAGGTAAAAAATGTAGGTTTAAACCCAAATGATGCAATTATTGAAATTGCTCCAAGAGAAGGAGAAAAAACAATTCATAATAAAGATATAATTGCGGCCATTGAAGAAGCTGGAGATTCTTTAGCTTGTGTAATGATTGGTGGTGTAAATTATTTTACTGGTCAAGTTTTCGATATGAAAGCAATTACAGAAGCTGCTCATAAAGTTGGAGCCAACTGTGGCTTCGATTTGGCTCATGGAGTAGGAAACATTGAACTAAAATTACACGATTGGAAAGTTGATTTTGCTTGTTGGTGTTCTTACAAATATTTAAATTCTGGACCTGGTGGTGTTGCTGGTGTTTTTATTAATGAACGCCATTGTAACAATACCGAACTACCACGTTTTGCAGGTTGGTGGGGACAAGAAAAGGAAACCCGATTTCTAATGAAAAAAGGGTTTAAACCAATGAAATCTGCAGAGGCTTGGCAAATGAGTAATGCTCCCATTTTATCTATGGCAGCACACAAAGCTGCTATCGATATTTTTGATGAAGTTGGAATGGACAAACTACTCAAAAAACAAAAAAAACTTTCTGGTTATTTAGAATTTGTAGTTGATGATATCAATTCTTCATTAACTGATTCTGATAAATCACTTGAAATAATTACACCTAGAAATTGGAAAGAAAGAGGCTGTCAGGTTTCGGTTATTGCTCACGGTTATGGTAAAGATTTATTTGATAAACTAACTTCGGAAGGTGTTATTTCTGATTGGAGAGAACCAAATGTTATCCGTATGGCTCCAGTACCTTTGTACAATTCTTTTGAAGATATTTATCGTTTTGGAGAAATCTTAAAAAAAGCATTAAATTAAGGACATGAAAACAGCAACAATTGTAGGAGCAGGTTTAGTAGGCTCACTTTGGGCAGTATACCTATCTAAAGCAGGATATAAAGTAAAACTATTTGAAGCAAGACCAGATATTCGTAAAGCAGACATCTCTGCAGGAAAATCAATCAATTTAGCACTATCTGATAGAGGTTGGAAAGCGATAGATGCCGTTGGTGTGGGTGATGAAATTAGAAAAATTGCTATTCCTATGACAGGAAGAATTATGCATGATACGGAAGGCAACCTATCCTACCAACCTTACGGAAAAGAAGGACAAGCTATTTATTCTGTTTCTCGTGGTGGTGTAAATTCCAAAATGATGGATATAGCTGAAGAAAATAGCGCTGAAATTTTCTACAATGAAAGATGTACTGGAGCAGGTTTAGAAAACGGAATTGTTTATTTAGAAAATACTGAAACAGGAGCAACATCTGAAGTGCAATCCGATTTAGTTTTTGGTACTGACGGAGCTTTTTCTGCTATTCGATACAATGCCATGCAAAAGTTAGATAGATTCCAGTATAGTCAGAATTACATTGATGATGGTTACAGAGAAATTTTGTTACCAGCCAATGAAGATGGATCTTACAAGTTAGATAAAAATGCCTTGCATATATGGCCTCGAGGTCGTTTTATGCTAATTGCATTACCTAATGAAGATGGTTCTTTTACCTGTACTTTATTTATGCCTTTTGAAGGAGAAAATTCTTTTAAAACCTTATCCTCAAAAGAAGCTGTTAATAATTTCTTTAAAACCACGTTTACTGATTTCTATGAAATGATGCCCAACATTGCTAACGCTTGGGAAGACCATCCACTTTCTTCTTTAGCAATAGTTAGATGCTACCCTTGGACACATGGGAAAACTGCACTAATGGGCGATGCTGCTCATGCTACTGTGCCGTTTTATGGGCAAGGCATGAATTGTGGTTTTGAAGATTGTACTGTAATGTGGGACATGATGCAAAAGTATGGTGATGATATTGATAAAGTTTTTAACGAATATCAAAAATCAAGAAAACCAGATGGTGATGGTGTGCAAGATTTATCCTTACACAACTACCATGTAATGCGAAATTTTGTAGGTGACCCTAATTTCTTATTGCAAAAGAAAATTGAGGCTCATTTTTCTGAAAAACACCCCGACAAATGGATCCCATTATATAGTCAGGTAACATTTAGTGATATTCGTTATTCAGAAGCATGGAAAACAGGACAAAAACAAGATGCTATTATGAAAAATGTAATGGCTCAGTTTGACAACATTGAAACCATTTGGAACAGCCAAGAAGTAGAACAAGCAATACTTTCTAAAATTTAAAATATCCCCGTACTTGTTGCGGGGTCTGTTAAACAAAAAGATACCGTAACAAGTGCGGCAATAACATGAAAAAATTACTAATCATACCTATCCTGTTAATTACCTTAACATTATTTAGCCAATATAAACCTGGAAAAGCTGGTGGCGGATTATACAATACTGGTCAAAACTCTATTGACAAAGGTTGGTATTTTGGCATTGGAGCAACCTATATGATTGGCTACTTAACCCAAAAAGCATCTTTTACAACCGACACATTAGGAAATACTTATAGAAACGATTATGTGGGTGACCCCTGTGGGAATTTTGGCCCTTATTTTGAAATCGGTAAATTTAAAATGAATGACAAAAAATTTATCAATTATCAAGATTATGGAATTGCATACAAATGGTTTAGAGGTGGGGAAGATTATACCAATGAGTTTTTTGTTAATGATGTTTTAACAACAACTACAACTGCCGAAGGAACTTATAGCGATCATTTAGTTTCTGCTCATTATAACATTGGTTATCGTTTTGATGCAACTGATGATATGTATTATGTAAATGGAATTGGAGCCAATTTCGATTATGCTTTTATAAAAAGCAGAAGTGGCACTGCTCCTATCCCCAGTTTAAATTATGTTGATGGCCCAGGCTCCATGTTTGGCGAAATCCATTACTTTTTTGGTATGGGATTTAAAACGGGTAAACGATTAATTATAATGCCAATGATAGAAACACCCATTTTTGCTATTTTACCATTTAACCACATTGTTTCTACTCATAATTATTTTAATAGCCGAGCCAGACGACTAATTTTTAGAGTTCGTATTATGTTCTTAAAGAAAGGTTCTAAATCTTGCCCTGCAGTATTTAATCCAATGGGAATAGATCCTAATGGGAATAGACAAAAATAGACCTACTCGTATACAAACGACTATAGTCGTTTGTAAGCATTTGTACTTGGCAAAAGCATTGAAAACACTAAACGCTTAAGCATTTTTCACTATATTTGAGGAACAAACACATAATGCGAATAAAGAACACTAGTGTTCTTTATTCGGTTGTTAGGCACAAGCAAAAGAAACAAAAACATAGGAGATAAAAAATGGCAACAGAAATTAAAACTTGGGAAATAATTGACGGAAAACTTAATTCGATTGACACAACTCTTGCTGAAAATAACAGAAAAGAAACTGAACATTTAGAAAATTGGATTAAAACGAAACCTGAAATTCTTGGAACTGACATCTTGATAATAGGTGAACAGGTTTACACAAAATCGGGACCATTAGACTTTTTAGCAGTTGATAATAATGGAAATATTGTGATTGTTGAATTAAAACGAGATAAATTAGCAAGAGTTGTTTTAGCACAAGCGATTGATTATGCTTCTGACTTATCAACTTGGGATATTGACAAATTGAGTGAGATTTGTATGTCATATACAGGAAATAGTTTGGAAGACCATATTTCAGCAAACTTTGAAGATATTCAGATTGACGACTTGACAATCAATCAAACGCAAAGATTATTGTTAGTTGGATTTTCAATTGAAGAACCTTTAAACAGAATGATTGAATGGTTATCCTCGAATTTTGATATGAGTATAAATGCGATTGTTTTGAATTATGTAAAAACTTCAAGTGGTACAGAATTACTATCAAGAACTGTAACTATTCCAGAAGAAGTTGCAAAAGAAAAAACAAGCAAGAAGAAATTTAAAATTGAAATGTCTGACGAGCCAGGAAATTATGAAACTGAAAAATTATATGAATTATTGAAAGGGTATTTTATAAGAGCAAATTACTCTTCAAATAGAATGAAAAATGTTTTATTACCTGCACTTTTGACTAAAAAGCAAATTACAAGAGATCAATTAAAAAAAGAGTTTGTAAAAACAGGAGAAGCACCTGATGAAAGTCAAGCAGGATATTTTATTGCATTAATTTCAAACCAATTAGGACAGGCAAAGAAAGACTATTTAAGACAAATAATCTTTTATGAATACCCTGATAATCATTGGACAAAAGACAATTTTAAGATTAGAGAAGGATATACAGAATTAGTAGAAAAATTAATTAAAGAACTGAATGCCAGTGCCTAACAATGTATAAAAATAATAGCCAAGATAGTAGTAAATTCAAGGGTTGTAGCTCGCTTCAACTTTCTTGTAACTTGATAGAGATGAAGCTCGCAATCGGTTACTATTCTTATACTTACCGTTGCCATTCATAGGGTATGGTAAAGGGACATAGTTTACAAAGTTAAAGGGACATCCTTTACACTTTTTAGGGAGTAATTTGGAATAAAAAACAAATTACTATGCCTTG
>NVVI01000024.1 GCA_002402165.1 Flavobacteriales bacterium | reverse complement strand
TAATTGTTGGTAATTCATCGGCATCAGATTTTTTTTCAAATATCGGAAAGCTAGCTTTCCGATATTTGTTATCTGTTGCACTTATTGTTTGAACTTAGTCTTTAAAATCAGTTTACTTAATAAAAAAGGAGGGAATATTCTCTAAATATAGCCGAAACTATTGGTGTAATCTACTTTATACATAGCACTCAACGCTAGATACTTACCGAACTTTCTTTTTGTCCTATAATTCTTTTTATGTTAAAAGAAAGATAAGAGGGTTCTCACAAACAAACAGAAAAAGATAATGAAATATTATCTGAATTAGCAGGAATAAAAGCCACAAGACAAAGTCTTTGCGGTACCAAAAGAAAATAAGTAAACCTACTTCAAAATTGTAATCGTACCTTTTATTATTTCTTCTAAATCTTCAACGGTAAGAATAAAATAATACGTTCCTACAGAATTCCCATCTCCATTCCAATCATTCGCATAATTTTCTTGTTCAAATACTTTTCCTCCCCAACGATTAAAAACAACTAACTTATTTCCAGAATGAAACTCTAAATTCTTAAACACTAAAAATTCATTATGACTATCTCCATTTGGAGTAAATATGGTTGGAACAATAATGTCATCTACAATTAAATATTCACTCATAAATATTCCTTGGCAATTATTATCTGCTATAACAGTTAAAGAAACCGAGTATGTTCCTTGAAGACTATATAGAATAATATGTGGTCCTTGTGTATTTGCAAATGAAGGGTTTGCTCCTCCAATGCTCGTTACATCAAAATCCCAAGCCCAAGAAGTTACATTACCAAAGCTAATCGTAGAAGCATCAGTAAATGTAATTGGTTGATTAGTTCCTCCTTGAGTTAAAGGGTCAATAGTGAAATTTGCTAGAGGAGCTGGTTCCGCTACCAAAACAAGTGTATCTATATCTGTACAACCATTGCCATCTGTAACTGTTACAATATATTCTCCTGCCCCAACTGTAATTGATTGAGTAGTAGAGCCAGTATTCCATAAATAAGAAGAAAATCCTGAAACTGAACTAATTGTAATTGTTTCGTTAGGGCAAAAAGGTATTTGTCCTGTAATAGTATTAACAGGAATAAACATTACAACATTGAATGGAGAAGAAATTTCTTTGCAACCAAGAGAATCAGTAACAGTAACAGTATAGTTTCCTTGTGTAACGTAAACACTGTCCAATGTGTCGTTTGTTGATGTGCTCCATAAATAAGTATCATATCCAGAAGTAGCATTTAACAAAGCACTGTCTCCAAAACAGATAATAGCACTTCCTGTGATGTTTACAATTGGGGCCGGAGATTCCGTTACGATAAACGGAGGCGTAGTAACAGAGCATCCCCCAAGAAACCCTTGTACAGTATAACTTCCTTGAGTAACATAAATACTATCTAATGTGTCACTTGCAGAGGTATTCCATAAATAAGAATCAAACCCAATTGTAGCATTTAATAACACACTATCCCCTGGGCAATATGTAGTATCTCCAGTAATTGTTGGTAAAAGAGAAATGGTATCAACAACAATAGTAATAGTGAAATTAATTGTGTCTGGAGGTGTCCCGTTATCCCATGTTGAATAAGAAACCACATGAGTTCCTACATTATTTATAGTAGCTATAAACGTTGAAAATATAATGCATGAATTACTTCCGTTGCCAGAAGTATTAGAATTAATTGTTAATCCTGAAACATTAGTAGTATCTATTGAAGCCCATGAAGAATCTGTTACATCATTTGCTAAAAAAGTAATGTCTAGTTGAACCGTATCACCAACACACACTCTTACGGTATCACATATATCAATACCAACAAAACTAGGCTCTTGATTAGTTGAATTACATACATTCCAAAAAAATGATTTATTGTCTAACCAATCAACGCCATCATTACTTCCTTGTGGTCCATCGTATGCATTCCCTGGCTGATCAAATAAACCAACTTGAATAAAATCAATTCCATCTCCTTTATTTACTCCAACTGTTGCTGGAGAACCCCCAAAGCCATTTGTTCCACCAGAAGCATCTCCAGTTGTCCAGTTCATATCATCATAAAGAAAACCAACATTTTTACCAGGAGGTAATATAGTAGCGTTACCATCCGTAAATATTAATTCAAATGTATTTAGCTTATCATAATGAGAACTATAATATCCAACATCTACCCAATGAACCTTAACATAATCTGATTGTACTTCATAATATAATCCTCCTTGTCCACCAGGTGCTCCATTAAAATCAACGTCTCCCCAAAACGGAGCCAACATTTCAGTTAAAGCAGTAGGAAATCCTGATGATGTATATGTAATAAAACCATTAGTAAATGTAACATTCCCATTTCCGTTAACATAAAACTGAGTGTAATTAGTCCCATATAAACAAAAGCTAAAAGGAATTGAAATTGGACCAATAGTCCCATCATCTAAAGCCGATAAAGCTGGTGTTTGGCTTGGAGTTGTTGGAGGGGTATACCCATAACAAGCAGAAGCAAATATTTGTGGAAGAGGTGTTCCTCCCTCATATTCTTTAACTTTTTGGGTTGATGATATTGGATTTTGAGGAACAATAATTTTTATGCCATTTTCAATCAACGTATTTAATTCTCCAGATGCTTTAAGCTCTTGGTACTGTTCAGAACCAGCAACAATTGGCTGTAAGCTTTTTTCTGTTTGTGCGATAGTTAGAAAAGGGATAATTATTATAGCAATGGTTAATAGAGCGGGATTCATAAATGTGTTTTTTATATCAAAAATCTAAATAATAACACCGCGAAGGTATTAAAAAACGCATAATTTAACAAACACTATTTTATCTGTTAATTTTTWGYRYKCCAACAYTAMTWARTTTGAYAGTCATTTAYRTGGTTTYTCTTARGCTAGGTTWCATSTTCAATTTGTAAAAACAAATAGTAACTTTGGCAACAAATTTGWTTCTTTTNCAAAACCATGAAAAAAATACTTGCTATAATAATTCCTTTATTTTTATTGCCTCCTCTTTTTGGACAAGTTATTTTTAATACTTCTTATCATAATCTTGGTGAAATAAACGCAGCCGATAAAAAATATTTTGATTTTACATTAACCAATGTAGGAAAAGAAACGGCATTTTTATTAAGAGTTGAAGAACCTTATGGAATAGATGTAAAGTTCTCTAAAAAGGAGATTTTACCAGACAGCACTATTATTGTTCGAATAAAATATACGCCAAAAAAGAAAGGAAAATTCAAGAAAGATGTTCCTGTTTGGGTAAGCGTAAATAATGAACCTATAACATTGACTATAGAAGGAGAAGCAAAAACTTTTGATATCAATGAGTCATTACAATGCCCTGATTTTAAAATAAAGAAACAACCAAAAGATTTAAGAACAGATTTAAAAATTAAGGTAATAGACGTTAACACTAAAAAGCCTATAAAAAATGCTACAGTTGAAATTATTTGGGATGGGTTAAACTATAAACAACTCAAAACAGATAAGAATGGAGAGGTTATTCAAAAATTAAAATGGGATATCTATTATTTTGTTGTTAATGCAGAAGGTTACGGAACTAAAGAAACTGATTTTTATGTAAATCAAAAAAATAATTACTTAGAATTTCAATTAGGAGAGCCAACTCAAGAAGAAATTATTGCAGCTAAAGAAGATACAGTTATTGAAGCTGTTGTGATAATTGAAGCTGAAGATACTGTTTCAACAAAAGAATTACCCGTTAACTTATTCGCTCCTAATAATATTGTTTTTTGCATAGACATCTCTGTTTCTATGAAACAAAAAGGAAGGCTAGACCTACTAAAAGTTTCAATGATTGAGTTGTTAAATGGTCTTCGCCCAATTGACAAGTTAGCGATAGTAACTTATGCCTCCTCAACAGATGTTTTATTAGAATCTAGATATGTTACTGATAAAGCAAGCATCATCCAATTAATAAAAGATTTAACTGCTGGAGGCTACACTGCTGGAGGAAAAGGAATAAAAAAAGCATACCAAGTAGCTAGAGAAAATAAAATTGAAGGCGGAAATAATCAAGTAATTATTGCAACAGATGGTGCGTTCAATTTAAATAAAGGAGATAAAGGGATTTTAAGAAATGTAGAAGCAAACCTTAAAAAAGGGGTTACCATTTCTGTAGTTGGAGTAAAAAATGAAAAATGGACTGTAAAATCTATGTCTTCAATTGCGAAAACGGGTAGTGGGCATTATATCCATATTAAATCTTACGAACAAGCCAAAAGTGTTTTAATGGATGAAATTAAAATGAATTCAAGAAAAAAGTAACTTTTTTAAACGATGTCATCCTGAGCTTGTCGAAGGATTTTCACTATGGAAAAATCACAAATCACAAAAAAGAAAATCGCCATACTAGGCTCTACAGGATCAATTGGCACACAAGCATTAGAGGTAATAGAAGAACATTCTGATAAATTTCAAGTTGAGGTTTTAACAGCAAATACAAATGCTGAATTACTAATAAAACAAGCCATTAAATTCAACCCAAATGCAGTTGTTATTGTTGATGAATCTAAGTTCGATGAGGTTTCTGAAAAATTGTGGGAACACGATATCAAAACATTTACTGGAAAAGAAGCGTTAACTCAGGTTGTTGAAATGAAAGATGTTAATATTGTTCTTACTGCTTTAGTTGGCTATGCAGGTTTACTTCCAACCATCCATGCAATAAAAGCAAAAAAGAATATCGCTTTAGCAAACAAAGAAACGTTAGTTGTTGCTGGTGAATTAATTACCAAGTTAGCTGCAGAAAATGGAGTTGCTATTTTACCAGTTGACTCAGAGCATGGAGCAATTTTTCAATGTTTAATAGGAGAGTTTCAAAATAAAATTGAAAAAATTTATTTAACTGCTTCTGGTGGACCATTTAGAGGGAAGAAAAAGGAAGAGCTGAAAAACATTACAAAAGAACAAGCATTAAAACACCCTAATTGGAACATGGGCGACAAGATAACCATTGATTCGGCTACACTAATGAATAAAGGACTAGAGGTAATTGAGGCGAAATGGTTATTTAATTTAAGCCCCGGCCAGATAGAGGTAATTGTTCATCCTCAATCAATTATTCATTCTATTGTTCAATTTGAAGATGGTAGTATGAAAGCACAAATGGGATTACCAGACATGAAGCATCCTATACAATATGCCTTATCTTTTCCGTATCGGTTTCCGTCCAAATCAC
Organism: Flavobacteriales bacterium; assembly: GCA_002402165.1. GTDB lineage: Bacteria > Bacteroidota > Bacteroidia > Flavobacteriales_E > Vicingaceae. The sequence continues at coordinate 39,448 of NVVI01000024.1, read as the reverse complement.
CTAGATTTAATTTTATGGATTATCCTCAATTGACATTTGAGCAACCAGATAAGGAGACTTTTTTGAACCTCTCTTTAGCATATGATGCCTTAGAAAAAGGGGGTAATATGGCTTGTATCTTAAATGCTGCTAATGAAATAGCAGTAGAAGCCTTCCTAAATGATAACATCAAATTTTTAGAAATAGCCGAAATTAATAAAAGGTGTATGGAGAAAATTACTTTCATTAAAACACCCACTTATGAAGACTATGTTTCTACAGATGCTGAAACAAGAAAATTTGCCTTATCCCTTATCTAAATAATACCTAACTTCGCTCGAAATTTATTTGAATAAATGGAATACGTTATACAGTTCGGACAACTATTATTAGGAATATCGATTCTCGTTGTATTACACGAGGGAGGGCATTATATTGCCGCAAGAGCTTTTAAAACCCGAGTAGAGAGTTTCTATCTTTTCTTTAACCCTTGGTTTTCCATTTACAAGAAAAAAATTGGAGATACAGAATACGGAATTGGTTGGTTGCCATTAGGAGGATATGTGAAAATTGCAGGAATGATGGATGAGAGCATGGATAAAGAGCAAATGGCTAAAGACCCCGAACCATGGGAGTTTAGATCAAAACCAACCTGGCAACGTTTAATCATAATGTTAGGAGGAGTAATTGTAAATGTAATTGTTGCATTTATAATTTACGCAATGGTGCTGTTTACTTGGGGAGAAAAATACATCCCAGCGAACAATGCAACCTATGGTATTTATTGTGATTCATTAATGGTCGACTTAGGATTTCAACACAATGACCAAATTGTTGCTTTAGATGGAAATCAAATTAACGAAGATATTACTTATGGGGAAATTAGAGTACAATTATTGTTAGATGGAATAAAAGAGGTAACTGTAAACAGAAACAATAACAATGTTAACATTACAATTCCCGAAGATTTCCCTCAAACAGTATTAAGAACTGGTGCAAAATCGCTATTTGTAGAAGAAGTTCCTTTTGTGGTTGATTCAGTTTTACCTAACAAGCCTGCGGAAGCGGCTGGATTTGAAAAAGGAGATGAAGTAATAGCAATTAATGATATTCAATTAGCTGGAGCAAACCATTCGGTTGATGTTTTAAAAGGAAAAAAGAATGAAAAATTAATATTCACAATTCTTCGAAATGGAACAGAACAAACAATTAATGTAATAACAGATGATAATGCTATGATTGGTGTAGCAAGAAAATCACCATTAAATTTTTTAACTGTTAGAACAAAAGAGTATGAGTTTTTTGAGTCTATTCCTGCAGGGTTTTACAAAACAGGTTCTGTTATTAAAAGATACATAGATCAATTTAAGTTGATTTTTTCTAAAGAAGGAATAACTCAATTAGGAGGTTTTGGAACTATCGCTAAAATTTATGGTCCAGAATGGATTTGGCAACGATTTTGGGAAATGACAGCCCTAATCTCTGTAATGTTAGCAGTAATGAACTTATTGCCTATTCCTGCCTTAGATGGGGGGCATGTTATGTTTTTAACTTATGAAATGATTACCAAACGTAAACCACATGAAAAATTGATGGAATATGCCCAAATTGCAGGAATGATATTCTTATTAACCTTTATGCTGTATGCCAACGGCATGGACATTATTAGAGCTTGGTTTTAGTAATTAACTAACGGCTGTTTAAAAACAGTGCTTATAGTAAACACACTAATATTAAATTAGACTAGTTTTACTTATAACGTTTATTATTTAACCTAAAAAACAATGAGAAAAATAATCATTTGTTTATTTGCAATTAGCTGTATATCGATAGCTTTTGCACAAAACACAACTACGGGAAATGCCACAACCCCTATAATAAACAATAAGTCTTCCGTTCTTGTCATTCCTTTTGAATCTAAAATGTATTTATCAGACATTGATAGAGATTTAGCCCTTAAAAATGATTTGAATTTTCAAGAAATTAAAGCAAAATTTAGAGCTGCTTTAGATCGAGAAATATTTATTGCTCTTAAACCTTATTATAATCCGTTATCATTTTATTCAATAGAGCCTCAAGAGTCTAGAGCAGAGTTAGCTTACATTTATAATTCTATTGGTTTTAAATATGAGGTAATGCCAGAGGAAGTGGTGGTAAAAAAAGAAACTGCTGGAAAAAAGCTATTAAATAAGTTTAAAAGGTCAAAACGAAGTGGAGATCCCGCATCAAGTGCGGGAACTGAGGAATATATTGAAGCTGGGATTCATAATGGAGAAATCGTTTCTCAAGTAGATAATCGCGAAAAATACATGAAAACAAAACTTAGCAATGAAAAATTATTGCCTAATCTGAATAAAAAATTTAGTGCTTCTCACTATATTTTCATCAATCAATTAGATATTAAGAGATCTGCAGATATGCGCTACGTTGCTGCCGAAGAACAATACAAAAGAGAAATAAAAGTACATTACACCATTTTTGATATGAATGGGAAAGAAGTTAGCAGCGGAGCAATTAAATCTAGGTTCGCTTCAGGACAAAATGATATTGATAAAATTATTAGGATACAGTTCCCTCTAATTGCCCAGCGGATAGTACAAAATCTTCTTGGTCCTGACGAAGCGATGATTGAATAAATGTTTTTAGCAAAATCACCAAGTATAATTAAAAAGTATTACCCCAGATTAATTTGGGACATTCCTAATGATGAAAATAAAATTTATCTCACATTTGATGATGGCCCTATTCCTGAAATAACAGAATGGGTGCTTGGTGTTTTAAAGCAATATAATATTAAGGCAACTTTTTTTTGCTTGGGCTGCAATGCAGTAAAACATTCCGATATCTATTCTAAAATAATAATTGACGGGCATACTATTGGCAATCATTCTTATCACCATTTAAGCGGCTGGGATTCTGATAATGAAGAGTACTTTAACAACGTCAAGAAATCAAATAAACTTTTAAACGCAACTTTGTTTCGTCCACCCTACGGAAGAATAAAAAAGAGCCAAATCATCGAATTAATTGAAGATTATAAAATAATTATGTGGGATGTATTAAGTGGTGATTTTGATCCAAAAACAACACCTGAAAAATGTCTTAGCAATGTAATAAAAAACACCAAATCTGGTTCCGTAATCGTTTTTCATGACAGTATTAAGGCATCAGAAAATTTAAAATATGCTTTGCCGAAATCAATTGACTATTTATTAAAGCAAGACTTTGTTTTCGATGTAATTCCTTAAGAGGGTGAAGTTTCATTTTTCAAAATTAAGAACTCTCTACAATTTTAATTCTGTTGCCTTTCCCCTCTTGAGAGGGGATTAAGGGGTGTGTTTTTTTGAATCGACAACTGTGTTTTTTTCAAAATCAGTAATATATCCCTCTAATGTTCTTAAAACATTATTAATATCTTTCATCACTTCATCATCATTAAAGCGTAAAACAGTTAACCCTACTTTTTCTAACTCTTGTTGTTTCTTTTCGTCTTTTTCTACAACTTCTTCAAAGTGGTGAGAATATCCATCTAATTCAATCACTAAATTTAATTCATAGCAATAAAAATCAGTAATGTAATTAAGTAACGGTTTTTGTCTATGAAAATCATATCCAAACAATTGCTTTCCTTTGAGGTGTTGCCATAACCTTATTTCACTTTTCGTGCTGTTGTTTCTGAGTTTTCGTGCAAACTCTTTTAATTTTGAATTGTATGGTATAATTTTTCTTTTCATAATTTTCTCCCCTCTTGAGAGGGGATAGAAATACTTGGCAACTCGTTGCTTAGAATTTCTTGGGGTGTGTTGTTTGATTTTTTCTTCTTTTATTACACACCCCTGATTTTAATTACAAATCAAAGATTTGTGTAAAATCTTCCCCTCTCAAGAGGGGAAGGCTACGCCTCTACAATTTTTATTTCACTTTCTGTTAACTCATACAACTCGTAAACCATTTTATCAATCTCCTTATCGGTAGTGGTAATTTGTTGTTGTAAAGTGTTGAGTTCTTTTTGGTAAGCCGTAAAATATTCTTCCCACTCATCTTGTTGTATTAACGATAAAACTACTTTTTGTTTTTTGAGTTCTGCTACTAACGTTTTAAAATCGTGTTGGTAAAAAGCTTCTAATTTCTTACTTACTTTTTGTAGCTCAAAATTATCGGTTAAACGCTTTATAAAACGACTGCTTTTCGTTTGAATTTCTGTAGTCTTATTTAGAATTAAATCTACTTTTTTAATGATTTCATCCTTCTTGTTTTTTTCGCACCTAATTATAGGTAATTCCTTTAATAAACGAGAATTAAAACTTGGATAACTTTTATTAGAACTTTTTGGAGATTGTTCGTTGACGTGGTGTGTAAGCAATTTTGAATTTATCAACCCTAATAAGAATTTGATAGGGTAGTCAGTATCTTTTTCAATTATAACAGCTGCTATATTTTTAACAACAGCAGGTTCTTCGATATATGTTGCAAAAATCCTTGGGTTTATTATTTCCCTTATTACTAATTTTGGATTATTAAAATATTCAATTTTTCTAGGTTCTGCAAGCCATTCTCCATAGGAGATATATTCATTTTGGGTGTTGTATAAATATCTACTTATTCCTTGGGAAATATATGGATAGTTGAACTCTTCATTTAAAGCGTCTGATACAAAAATATCATTATCTTTTTCGTATGCAGTTTGTTTCGGTTTTCCTTTGCCTTTTTGATAAACTTTAACCCCCATTACTTGGTCATAAACATCAATAAGTTTTTCAATATTTGAGCATTTTATAATGCTATTTACAACTACAAAAGTTTTTTCAATACTAGGTCTTTCTGTAATGAAATTAGGGTTGTTTACGAGAGCTATAGATTTTTTTTCTTTATTAATTTTTGAAATATCTAAAAAATTAAAATTTTCTGTTTCAATTCCTTTGTTGTGTAAAAAGACAATGGCTGTAGGTAAATTTACATCATCAAAAACATCATCTCCTAATTTGATGTTTGTTAGGTCTTTAAAGTTTTTACTAGTAAATATTCGTAAATCTTTAAAATATTCTTTTTCTAAATAAGAGTCTGGCATTATATATCCAAGACAACATTCGTTTCTTGTTAAGTTTGATCCTAACTGGACAAAGTATTTATAAGAATCAATATTTCCAAAACTTGTTTCTTTATATTTAGATTTTAACCAATCTTTCCCATCCAATTCTGCTCCATAAGGTGGATTTCCAATTACACAATCAAAACCACCGTTATCCATAATGGTTTTAAACTCAGTGTTCCAATCAAAAGCTTTATCGCCTGCTATTTCGGGGTCGTCTATTAGTGAGTTTCCGCATTTAATGTTGTTGTTAAGGCTAGAGAGTTTTCGTCCTTTTTGTGCGGTACGCAACCATAAGGAGAGGCGAGCAATTTCTACACTTTCCTCATTAATATCTACCCCAAAAAGGTTGTTTTCTAAAATGGTTTTATCTACATCAAACAATCGCAAAGGCGAGTTGGTTAGTTCTGCAATAATATCATCAATAGTGTTGTGTTCCTCAATTAAAAAGTTAAGAGCTTGGTTCAAAAAAGCACCAGAGCCACAAGCAGGGTCAATAATTTTGAGGGTAATGAGCCAGTCTTTGTAATCGGTAAGTTGTTTGTATAGTTTTTTTCCTTTTTCAGATAGCTTTCCTTTTTTGTTTCGGTACGTACCATCAAACTCAATTTCTTCTAAGTTGAGTTCTTTTCGTTTTTCATTACACAATGTGCCTACGGTATTTTCTACAATGTATTGGGTAATGTATTTTGGGGTGTAAAAAACACCGTCTTTTTTACGTTTACTTTTGGTTTTATCAGCTGCTTTCCCTTCAATTTCAGCAGTTATTTCTTCAATATCATTTAATGAATGTTCAAAAATATGCCCTAAAATATTTACATCTACCTCAGTGCTAAAATCGTATTCCGAAAGGTTGAGCAAATCATCAATAAGTGTTTCATCGTCAATTTTAAAGTTGTCGAGTTCTTTGTCTTCATAAAAAAGTCCACCATTGTATGCAGGAATATCGCCAGCAACTGTTTTCCCTTTTCTACCAATGTTCATATATCCAAAATACTGTTTAAATATTTCGTAAACGGGTTTGTAGGCATCGTTTTCCTTTAAAACTTCAAAACGCTTTATTACCTGCGAAATAGAGTTGGGAGGGAGTAATCCGCTATCTTCTGCAAACAAAATAAACAAGAAACGGTCGAGTAGTTTTTGCGATTTTTTAAATAAAGTTAGTTTGTCGCTATTGGGGTGGTTTTTAGTAAGATTATTGTATAGTTTTCGTTTAAATTGAGAGTAATCTTTGTATAATTTATCAGATATTTTTTGCTCGTGAAACTTGGTTTCGTCTTTTAGTTGTAGTGGTAAATTAGCGAAAATATGTTCTTTATTTAATAATAGATAAAGTAGTTTGAAATCTTCTTTGCCCAATTGAAACAAATCAAACTCTTCATATTCATTGGCGTAATCTATGTAAAATCGTAGCTTATGAAAGTTAGAAGTAATTACATATTTACATTCGGGTTGGTTATTTTTGTAGTTAAACGCCTGTTGAGTTACTTTGGTTAAATCTTTTGTTTTAGTAGATTTTAGTTCGATTATAGCAATTGCTTTGTCTTCTTTTAAAATTGCACCATCCGCTTTTTTGCTGTCTGTTTGGTTTTTAAATTCTCTAACAAGGTTGTGATTTTCATCTGGTTTTAAGGTGTAACCCAAAACATCAACAAAAAGGTCTCTCAGAAAACCGTCTTGGTATTCTTCTTCTTTTAGTGTTTTTATTTTCTCAATTTTTGAAGGAGTGTAATTGGCTAAAAAAGTTTGATAAGCTTTTTCTACTAAAGCATCATCAAGGTCTTTAAGGTGTTTTTTTAATACTGATTTCTGAAAAATAGGCATTCTGTCTGTTTATTTTTTACTCTTCCAAATTTAGTCATTCAACTTAAATATCTGTTAAGGTGTGTCGGGAAAATTTTAGCTCTTGCCGATTTTTCTTCGGGAAGTGCTAAAATGCGGGCGGATTTTATCGGATGAATGGCAATGATTAAGCTAAATGAAGTTACCGTTTTTTTACGAGAAAGCTTGTATTAAATTTTCAATTACCCTTGGAAAATGTTGGTATTCTAACGCATGGATTTTAGCAGCCAAATCATTTGGGGTATCAGTAGTCTCAATGCTACATTTTGCCTGAAAAATTATTTCACCTTCATCATAATATTCGTTTACATAGTGTATAGTAATACCTGATTCGGTCTCTTTTGCTTCAATTACTGACTCATGAATTTTGTTTCCATACATTCCTTTTCCTCCATATTTAGGCAATAAAGCAGGGTGAATATTTATGATTTTATGCGAAAACGATTTTATTAGATTTTGGGGTATTTTTAACAAAAAACCAGCCAAAACAATCAAATTTATATCATTTTTGGTCAAAACATGCAAAATATTGTCTTTTTCTAAAAATTCAGACTTATTAAAAACAACTAATTTAATACCTAAATTTTTGGCTCTTTCAATAACAAAAGCATTCGGATTATTGGTAAGAATCAATAAAATTTCAACGGAAGAATTATTACTAAAATAATTAGCAATGTTTTCAGCATTTGAACCATTCCCTGAAGCAAAAATTGCAATACGTGTCATAAAGTTTACTATCTTCAACGCTCAAAAGTAAAAAAGATGGAACATAAATTTATTCCTTACCAACAAAAAGAATTAACAAAAGAAGAGCAGCTAACTAACAGTGAGAACTTTTATCAGTTATTAGATAAAAGACGCTCCATTCGTGAGTTCTCCAACCAATCGGTTGATTTAAAGGTAATTGAAAATCTTATTAAAACTGCTTCAACAGCACCTTCTGGAGCTCACAAACAACCATGGACATTTTGCGTTATTTCTAATCCAGCAATAAAAAAACAAATACGCATTGCTGCCGAAAAAGAAGAAAAAGAAAATTATGACAGAAGGATGAGCGATAGCTGGAAAGAAGATTTGGAACCTTTTGGCACCAATTGGGAAAAGCCATTTATTGAAATTGCTCCATACATTATTGTGGTTTTTAAAAAAGCATACGATCTTGTAAATGGCGAAAAACACAACAATTACTATGTAAATGAATCTGTAGGAATTGCAACAGGGATGTTAATTGCAGCAATACACAACGCTGGCTTGGTAACACTGACACACACGCCAAGTCCTATGAACTTTTTAGCAAAAATTTTAAATAGACCAGAAAATGAACGTGCTTATTTATTATTGCCTGTCGGATATCCAAAAAAAGGAACGGAAGTACCTGATATTCAACGGAAAAAATTAACCGAAGTACTAGATTATTACGAATAATTAAAAATAATTTGATTATGTAGAGATAAATAATTTTCTTTGCACCTTAATAACAATTATAAATAAAAAAACATGGCAGATATCGCAGCAAGTGTAAAAGCAATAATCGTTGATAAATTAGGAGTTGACGAAAACGAAGTGACTATGGAAGCAAGCTTTACTAATGATTTAGGAGCAGATTCTTTAGATACAGTTGAATTAATTATGGAGTTCGAAAAAGAATTCAATATAGCAATTCCGGATGATCAAGCAGAAAAAATTGCTACAGTAGGTGATGCTGTAAAATACATTACAGATAACGCAAAATAATAAGCGTTCTTATAGATTAACAGGAATAGCTTTGGATTTTAATTCAAGGCTATTTCACTTTATAGTAATAAATTAATCAATCTTCTTAATGGAATTAAAGAGAGTTGTAGTAACAGGATTAGGTGCAATTACACCTTTAGGAAAAACTTTTCCTGAAACATGGAAAAATTTAAAAGCAGGAGTTAGTGGCTGTGCTCCAATTACAAGATTTGATGCATCAAAATTTAAAACCCGATTTGCTTGTGAAGTAAAAGGGTATGATGTAGCAGATTATTTTGAAAGAAAAGAAGGACGAAAAATTGATCCTTATACACAATTTGCATTAATTGCTGCTAAAGAGGCTGTGGCAGATTCTAAGTTAGATTTAGGAACTGTTGATAAAGATAGAGTTGGTGTTATTTGGGGTTCTGGAATTGGAGGAATCAAAACTTTTCAAGATGAAGTAACTAACTTTGTTAATGGAGATGGTACCCCTCGATTTAACCCATTTTTTATTCCTAAAATGATTGCTGACATCGCTTCTGGGTTAATTTCTATAGAATTTGGCTTTAGAGGGCCAAATTTCACTACAGTTGCCGCTTGTGCTTCATCCACCAATGCGTTGATTGATGCCTTTAATTACATTCGATTAGGAAAAGCAGATGTATTCGTTTCTGGAGGTTCTGAAGCTTCGATATATGAAGCAGGAATGGGAGGGTTTAACGGAATGCACGCTCTTTCTACAAGAAATGACTCGCCAGAAACAGCTTCTCGCCCTTTTGATAAAGATAGAGATGGATTTATTATGGGAGAAGGTGGAGCATCATTAATTTTAGAAGAATATGAATACGCTATAGCTAGAGGGGCAAATATATATGCTGAAATTGTTGGTGGAGGAATGTCTGCCGATGCACATCATATGACTGCCCCACATCCAGAAGGATTAGGTGCCACCAATGTAATGAAAAATGCACTTTCTGATGCAGGGATGGAACCATCTGATATTGATTATATTAATGTACATGGAACCTCAACTCCATTAGGAGATATTGCAGAATCTCAAGCAATTTTGGCTGTATTTGGAGAACATGCTTACAGCTTAAATATTAGTGCTACCAAATCAATGACTGGTCATTTATTAGGAGCTGCAGGAGCTTTAGAAGCAATAGCAACCTTAATGGCTGTAAAAGAAAACATCGTTCCTCCAACAATAAATCACTTTACAGATGATGAATCTTTTGATCCAAAATTGAACTTTACATTTAACAAAGCTCAAGAAAGAGAAGTGAAAGCTGCATTAAGTAATACTTTTGGTTTTGGCGGCCATAATGCTTCTGTAATATTTAAGAAATACAACGCATAATTGACTTTTTTAAAAAAAGTCTTTCGGAAAAAGGATGAATTTGCACTGAGATTAGAGTTAATAATTGGATTTTATCCTAATCATGTTGCTATTTATCATCAAGCTTTTTTACACAAATCGCACACGACAAACAATAAGCTCCAGCCTTTTGAAAGTAACGAACGCCTTGAGTTTTTAGGTGATGCTGTACTAGATAGTATTATCTCTAATTACCTATTTAAAGAATTTCCTAAAAAGGACGAAGGTTATTTAACTAAGCTTCGATCAAAGTTGGTAAGTAGGCAAAATTTGAACCAACTTAGCATCAAAATAGGATTGCAAAAATTCATTAAATCTGATTTAGACAGAGAAGCAAAATCACTTTATGGTGATGCTTTAGAGGCATTAATTGGAGCTATTCACCTAGATAAAGGATATATATTTGCTCAAAAATTTGTAGAAGAAAAGCTACTTCAAAACCACATTAACATCGAAGAAGTAATACAAACAGAAACTGATTTTAAAAGCAGAATAATTGAGTGGTGCCAAAAAGAAAAAATAGGTTTTGATTTTAAAATAAGTGAAGAGGAAGAAAACAATGAAAAAACTTATACCGCTAAGTTATTCATCAACAACAAGCTTAAAGGAATAGGCACTAGTTCTACCAAGAAAGAATCAGAACAATTAGCTTCCGAACAATTTTATAATGAAGTTATTTCTTAATTACTATCGGTACTTTAAAGTAATCTGAATCTTTATCTGGGGCATTTTTTAAAGCTTCTTTTTGTGTAACATGCCCTTTTACCTCATCTTCCCGCAATTCAGGAGTTTCATCCAGCATATAAATTAAAGGTTCAACATTATTAGTATTTAATTCGCTGAGTTTATCAATAAAATCAAGCATCTTATTTAGATCTGCTTTTATGTCCTCTTTAGCCACATCATTAAATTCGAGCTTTGCCAATTCAGCAATTTTTTCTACTGTTTTGTTATTTACGCTCATAAGCCAATAATTCGTTATTAATAATGTTGTAAACCTTGTCACGTAAAGGTACTAAATCTTCTTCTGTCATTCCTTTTGTAGGAATAGGCTCATGTATAACTGCTTTAGAAATGCCTGGTCCAGCCTTTCCAGCAAATAATCCTGCCATTTCTAATCGTTTATGATTGGTAAAAAAAGTAATAGGAATTACTGGGACTTGTTTTTCTATCGCCAATTTAAATGCTCCATTTTTAAACTTTAGCATTTCTGGAACATTGGCAGATATCGTCCCTTCTGGAAACATTACAACACTGTGCCCTTTTTCTAATTCTAAACCACACCTATCCACTGCTCGTTTACCATCCATATTACTTCTTCTATCTACTGTTATATTCATTTTCTTAAAAAATACATTAAACACAGGAATCGTTGCTAAAGATTTTTTGCCCATAAACACAAAATATTGAGGAAAGGTTTGGTACAGAATAACAACATCTAAATAAGAAGAATGATTAGGTGTAATTACATAAGCTTGTCCTTTTTTAATGTAATGTTTATTTTTTACTTGCATAAAAATTCCAGTAAAAAACATTAAAATTCGAGTATGTGTCACTAGTAAATTAAATCCTTTACTAAAGTGTCTTTCATTTAAACAAAAGATTAAATAAAATGGATACAATAAAAGTAAAAGGGCAAGAAACCAAATGAGGACATAAATTTTCCATAGTCCACCTAATATTTCTTTTACTCTTTTCATTATGACAGCAAAGGTATAAAAAGCAATCTTTATATTGTATGACCACTTAATTGTCTTTTTACTTTATCGATAACTTTAAAAAATATATTTTTGTTTTATGTCAAGAGTTTTAACAGGAATCCAAAGTACAGGTACACCTCATTTAGGGAACTTGTTAGGTGCAATACTCCCCGCTATAGAAATGGGAAATAATCCAAATAACGAATCTTTTTTATTTATTGCTGACCTACATTCGTTAACCCAAATAAAAAATGCATCAGAATTAAGAGAAAATACTTATCGCACTGCTGCTGCGTGGCTAGCTTGTGGGCTAGAAACAGATAAAATGGTTTTTTATCGTCAATCAGACGTGCCTGAAGTAGCAGAATTAACCTGGTATTTAAGTTGTTTTTACCCTTATCAAAGGCTAACTCTTGCGCACTCATTTAAAGATAAAGCAGACCGATTAGAAGATGTAAATGCTGGATTGTTTTCTTATCCGATGTTGATGGCTGCAGATATTTTGTTGTATGATGCTGAGATTGTTCCTGTAGGGAAAGACCAAATGCAACATTTAGAAATGACAAGAGATGTTGCTGGAAGATTTAATCACCAAATGGGGGAAACTTTGGTTTTACCAGAGGTAATTGTCCAAAAAGATACTATGTTAATTCCTGGAACTGACGGAGAAAAGATGAGTAAATCTAAAAATAATACCATTAATATTTTCTTAGACGATAAAAAACTCAGAAAACAAATCATGTCTATTGAAACAGATAGTACCCCCTTAGAAGAACCTAAAGACTCTACAACTTGTAATGCTTTTGCGTTATACAAATTATTAGCATCAGAAGAACAAACAGCTAAAATGGAAGAAAATTATAAAAAAGGAAATTATGGTTATGGTCATGCTAAACAAGAATTGTTTGAGTTGATTTGTGAGAAATTTCGCAAAGAAAGAGAGCAATTCAATTATTATATGGATAACCTAAACGAATTGGATGAAAAACTAAAAATAGGTGCTGGCAAGGCAAGAGTTGTTGCTCAAGGAGTTTTAGAAAGAGTAAGAAGAAAACTAGGTTACTAATACTGAAACACCCTTTTTACCCTTGGAGAGTAAGAAGTTAAAATTTCATAAGGAATAGTTCCGATACATTTTGCCATCTCTGTAATAGGATTTTTATCACTAAAAACAAAAGCTTCATCTCCTTCTTTACAGTCAATATCAGTAACATCTATCATTACCATGTCCATACAAACATTACCAATTATTGGTGCATTGCTGCCATTAACAACCATTTCCCATTTCCCATTTCCAAGTTTTCTACTTAACCCATCTGCATAACCAACAGGAATAGTTGCAATTTTGATATCACTAGTAGCAATTCCCTTTCTATTGTATCCAATTGTATCTCCTTTTAGAATGGTTTTTATTTGAGAAATTTTAGACTTCAAAGTACTAGCGGGTAATAATTTCACTTGTGCTTTATCCTCTGATGAAACGCCATATAAACCAATACCTAATCTCACCATGTCAAATTGAGCATCATTAAATCGAATAATCCCATTAGAGTTTAAAATATGCCTGTCAATATGGTATCCAAATTCATTTAAAATTAACACTGAAATTTCTTTAAATGATTCTATTTGTTGATTTGTAAAATTATCATGAATTGCCTCATCTGTTGCAGCCAAATGCGAATACACACTTTCAATTTTTATAAATGGATGCTCTTTAAGAATTGTAATTACTTGTGAGATTTCTTCCTGTTCCAATCCTAAGCGATGCATCCCCGAATCAATTTTTAAACTTATACTAAATGAATTTGAATTATCTAAGGTTTCTATTAATGTTTTTAGCGAGTGTAAAGAAAATATAGTTGGAGTTAAATGATATTCTACAATTAAATCAAAACTGTCAATTTCTGGTTTCATTACCATTATTGGTAAATTAATTCCAGCTTTTCTAAGCTCTATCCCTTCATAAATATTAGCAACACCCAGATAATCAACTTTATTCTCTTCTAATAATTTAGCCACATCATAAGTTCCTAACCCATAAGAAAAAGCCTTAACCATTGCCATTATTTTAGTTGTTGGATTTAACAATCCTCTAAAATAATTTAAATTGGAAACTAAATTATTCATATTAATTTCTAGGGTAGTATCGTAAACTAATTCTTTAATAATTTAATCTTTAATTGTGTTATTAAAACAACTTCTACATAAAGGCTCATATTCATCCAATTCTCCTAGTAAGACAAGTTCTTCTTTATCAATAATTCTGTGAGAATGATTTGCCAATTCTCCACATTTCATGCATATAGCATGAACCTTAGTAACATATTCTGCACATGCCATAATTCCTGGCATAGGACCAAATGGTGCTCCTTTAAAATCCATATCTAATCCAGCAACAATAACCCTTATTCCACTATTTGCTAACTGGTTACAAACTGTAACTAGCCCATCATCAAAAAATTGAGCCTCATCAATTCCTACAACATCAACATTATTAGCTAAAATTTGTATGTTAGAAGAGGATGGGACAGGGGTCGAATGTATTTCATTTGCATCATGAGAAACAACCATTTCATCATCATATCTTGTATCAACACCTGGCTTAAAAATTTCTACATTTTGTTTTGCATATTTTGCACGCTTCATTCTTCGGATTAACTCTTCTGTTTTCCCAGAAAACATAGAGCCAGAAATTACTTCAATCCAGCCTTTTTTCTTAGATGAGTATATCGTGTTTTCGAGGAACATCTTTATTTTATTTTGTAACCAGAAAAAGCTACCGTTTTTTTCTTAGTTTTATCTGAACGATTACAAGTTTCGAAGTTATGGAAATTGAAGACATACGCAAAGAGTTAAATCATTTATTAAATAGTGTTGTTGATCACTCCTCAAAATTTTCTGATGAAAGACCAATTCCTTCATTAGAAATTAGCTTTGTGTTAACTAAAATTAATAAACTGCAAGAGAACTTAGCCATTCTTAAGCATTTGTTAAAAGAACAAGAAATAGCGGCCAAACGAAATCAATCAATCGAAAAAAAAGATACTGAAATTAATATTGACCCAAAAGAAGACCAGGTGGTTATTGAATCAGCACCTGAAAACAATAACGCTCCTATAGTAGCTACTCAAGGAGATACCCTTAAACAAGGTCCTATTCCAAAATTAATTGATGCCCTTACATTAAATGATAGGTATTTATACGCCAACGAGCTGTTTAATAAAGACATGAATTCATTTAACGAGCTAATTAAATCTATTGATGATAGCTCGTCATTAAATGAGGCGAACAGCTTAATTTCCCCTTTAAATTTAGATGCTGAAAATGAACATGTTATTTCTTTTACAAACCTTGTTGAACGAAGATTCAGCTAATAATGAGAAAGGCATTAATCTTTCTTCTTTTTCAACTTTTTTCATTCATTCTTTTTTCTCAGGATATAGATTTTGCAAGAAAAATTATTGACACACTAACCTCAGCCTATTTTAGTGGTAGAGGAGCTGTTGATGAAGGCGAAAAAAAAGCAGCCTATTTTATAGCCAAACAATATAAATACCTCGAGTTAAAAAAATTTAACGACTCCTATTTCCAAGAGTTTAAATCTCCAATAAATACATTTTCGGGAGAACTAAATGTACGTTTTAACAACGCAAAATTAACTGCAGGAGTAGATTATTTAGTGAATGCACAATCAATAGGAATCAAAGGAACATTCCCTTTAGTTTGGTATAATGTTGACAATGTTCCTTCTAAAAAGCAGTTAAAAAAACTAGCTAATCACAACTTTTTTATAAATAAATTTATAGTGATTGATACCAAAGGGGCTTACGAGGACAGTGAATTATTTTTACTTCAACTAAATTTATATGGAGCCACAGGTGTTGTTTTAATAGAAGATAACAAGTTAACACATCATTTATCTAATATCTATAATGATTACGCATTTATTATTGTAAAAAGGGAAGCTATTAATAGAAGTTTTAAGACGCTAACAATAGAAATAAATCAAAAAAGGGTTCGAGATTATCAATCTCAAAATGTGATAGGATATGTTGAAGGCACTGAACATCCAGATTCCTTTATTGTGCTTTCTGCCCATTATGATCATCTAGGAATGATGGGAAATGAAGTTTATTTTCCTGGAGCAAATGATAATGCTAGCGGAGTAGCGATGTTGTTAAATTTGGCTTATCATTATACGCACAAGGAACCGCCAACCAAAACAATTATTTTTATTGCTTTTGGTGCTGAAGAGGTTGGACTGATTGGCTCAAAGTATTTTGTTAATCATCCAACAATTGAGTTAAATAAAATAAATTTTGTTTTTAATATGGATTTAATGGGGACTGGCAGTAAAGGAGCTATGATTGTTAATGGAGCGATATATGAAAAACAGTATGCTATTTTAATAGCTATAAATAAAAAAGGAAATTATTTATCTAGTATTAAAAAAAGAGGAAAAGCAGCCAATAGTGATCATTATTGGTTTTCCGAAAATAATGTGCCTGCTTTTTTCATGTACTTAATGGGAGGAATAAAAGCTTACCATGATATAGATGATATTTCTAAAACATTACCATTAACAAAGTTTGAAGATAGTTTTCGATTAATACGTGATTTTGTAGACGAATTGTAACTACTTTTGAAATATGGAAGCAAAAACAGCTGAATCAACTAAAGCAATAATGACAGAAATAGTATTGCCTAATGATACCAATACATTAGGGAATTTAATGGGAGGTCGTTTACTTCATTTAATGGACATCTGTTCTGCCATATCTGCACATCGTTGCTCAAAAAGAATGGTTGTAACTGCTTCTGTAAATAATGTTTCATTTGCTTCTCCTATAAAATTAGGGGACATTATTACTTTGGAATCGAAAGTAACTAGAACGTTTAATTCTTCCATGGAAATTTTAATTCAAGTTTTTGTAGAAGATCATAGAACAGGCAAAAAAACATTAAGCAACAATGCATATTATACTTTTGTAGCTGTTGATCAGATAGGAACACCAATAGAGGTGCCAGATGTTACCCAAGAAACTGAAGCTGAAAAACTACAATTTGAAGGTGCTTTACGAAGAAGACAATTAAGCCTTATTTTAGCTGGAAAGATGAAAGCCTCAGATGCAACAGAGTTAAAAAAATTGTTTAATTAACCCAACCTTTTTTAATTTTTATCATCCTTTTATAGTAGAACTAAACATAAAATAGCGAAATTTATGTTTAGTCATAATTACCTATATTTGAATAGTCATTTTAAAACAAGAACATTTATAGTGATGATCCTTAGGGGTTTACCCATATTATTATTTATATTTATAGGCAGTTTTCATTCTTTTGCCCAGAATCACTTAGAAAGCGATAGTTTAGAAAAACTAATAGAAAATTATTCCGATTTTGCTAAAGCAGAAACGTTAAATCAGTTTGCAAAAAGCAAGTATAAGAAAGAGGAATACGCAAGTGCACTGCCTTATTTTAAGAAAGCACTATTTCTTTATATTAAAGAAGGAAACATTACAGAAGAAATAGAAAGTTATAACCTCATAGGTAACTGCTATTTATATTTAGGAGAATATGATGAAGCTATGAATTACTGCTTTAAAGGACTCAAATTAAGCGAAAAAACTGGAAGTAAAGAAAATATAGCTAAATCATTAAATAATGTTGGAAATGTGCATATTTATTTAGGAAATAGCAAGGAGGCTCTTAATAACTACTTCCTAAAATCCTTGGAGATACTAAAACAGATTGGTAATAAATTAGACATATCTAAAAGCCTTAATAACATTGGTATTACTTATGGTAATATGGAAAAGTATTCTAAAGCACTTGAGTTTTTTGAAGAAGCTTTAGTTATTAGAGAGGAGTTTGGCACTCAAATTGAAATTTCTGGAGTGGTAAATAATATTGGATTCATTTATATGGAAATTGGGAATGATGAGTTAGCAATTAAAAATTTCAGGAAAGCTTTTAATTTGAGCAGCAAAGTAGATGATAAGCTAGGAATGGCACTAGGGTTTTTAAACATGGCTCAATTTTTTTATAATAAAAAAGAGTATAATTCTGCCTTGCCTCATGCTAAAGAATGTTTAAGGTTTGCCGAAGAAATAGAGGCTAAAGGCATGGAGGGAGAGGCTTATAAAATCTTATCTAATATATATTCTGAGTTAAATCAGCATAAAGAAGCATTGGTTTATTATAAATTATTTTGTGAAGTAAATGACAGTTTGTTTAATGAGAAAAGCAATAATCATATAGCCGATATAAAAATTATCTACGAAACAAAAAAGAAAGAAGCAGAAATAGAAGTGTTAAATTCAGAAAATAAATTAAAAGGTCTTAAATTGGTAGAAACAAAAAAATGGAATACTGTTCTGATTGTTGGAATATTAGTAGTCCTATTATTTTCCGTTATTTTCTTTTTTCAGAAAGTGAGTTTAAAAAGAGCCTCTAAAATTTTGGTTCAGAAAAATTTAGAGATTATTGCATCAGAAAAAGGCAACTTTTCTGGCAGTTTTTCTGCCAAAGCAACGATAATAAAAAGTAGTGAGATTAAATATACTGGTTCGGCTATGAATTCAGACCAAGAAGAGGAGCTTTTTAATTTGATAATTGACGCTTTTGATAATAAAAAAGTGTATTTGCAACAGGATTTATCCGTTACAAGTTTGGCTGACAAGTTAAAAACCAATAAGACTTATGTTTCTCAGGTAATAAATGAAAGGTTTAATCAAAATTTTAGCACTTTTATTAATGACTATAGAATAAAAGAAGCCAGACGTTTATTGTCGGAAAAAGAGAATTGGAACTTAACAATAGAAGCTATAGCCAATAATGTTGGGTTTAAATCAAAATCTGCTTTTAATACAGCCTTTAAAAAATTTACAGGGATTACACCATCTTACTTTCTAAACTCAATGAATGACTAAGAAGTAAGAAGTATTTAATTTGTACTGATTTCTAAATCAGCACTATTGATTGATTAATCCACACACCTTCCTTTAGGAATTACATTTTCAGCGGGGTAAATTTGAATAAAACAAACTCATAGTCCCATGAAAACACTAGTACTACTTATTACCTTTTCTTTTAGCTCTGCACTATTTTCCCAAAGCAGCTACATCACTTTTGAGGGAGAAGAAATARAAANWGAWRGCTTSAAAARMMYWYAYSWWRKANTCNTTWMRAKRAATYKYTGAAYKRCMWMWYSAWRCTGTTCAATTTATTTACCAAAAATTAAGTTCTAAAGAGGGTATAATTGACATTTTTTTTAACAGCGATAAATTAGAGATAATAACTGCAACCCATGTAAAATATCAAGATTTAGAAAATGTGTTTTTAGATATAAACATTAAGTTGATTAATCCAAAAAGTGAAGAACAAATACTAATAGACGAAAAAACCAAATTAGCCGCCCAACAATAACTCAATCTTTACAGCTATGTCACGAAATTTTTCATACCAATTACTTTTAGTTGTTTTAATGTTAACTTCTTTTTCAATCACATATGCTGGTGGTGGAGGTGGAGGTGGTGCACCAATATTAGGAGATGGGAGTTGGAATAACTGTGGACCTGACAGTTATTATGATACTGGGGATGTTGGTGCAGATTATAATAACAGTGAAACAATTACAGAAACCTATTGTTCTGATAACATGCCTACGACCTGTATTGAATTTGTTTTTACTCTGTTTAATACAGAATCGTGTTGTGATAATTTGAGTATTTATGATGGGCCAAGTACAGCATCTCCATTGATAGGAACTTATGCTGGAACAGCTCTTCCAAATGGGGGAACAATAGGGTCTTCTACAGGTTGTTTAACATTTGAATGGACTTCGGATGGTTCCGTTGTAAATCCAGGTTGGGAGGCATCATTTTCCTGTGTTCCATGTCCAACATGCGTTGATGGCATTCAAAATGGTAGTGAAACGGGTGTAGATTGTGGGGGTTCCATGTGTACGCCTTGTCCATGTGAAAATCAAACCATAGCTACTCTTCCATTTTCTCAAGCAGGAATGACAACATGTGGTTTTGGAGATACTTATAGTTCTGCTGATGCCTGTGGAAGCAGCTACATGAATGGGGATGATTATGTTTTTGAATATACTTCTCCAGGAAATGAATGTTTAAATATTGTATTAAGCAATACAGATGCAACTGCTGATGTAGGCGTATTTTTAATAGACAATTGTCCTGATGCAGTTGGAGCAAATTGCATGGGTTCTGCAACTGTTGCAAATGGTCCTCCAACATTAGGAGCGGCAATAACTACAGCAGGAACTTATTATATAGTTGTATCTACTTGGCCTAGCCCACAATGTACTGCTTTTGATATTAATATAACATCTTCTGCTACCCCTACTGGAACAACTTGTGCTAATCCAACAGTAATTGCGGGCTTGCCTTATACACAAGCTGGATTAACAACAAGTTGTATGGGAGATGATTACTCTTCGCTCGATGCTTGTGGAAGTAGCTATATGAATGGTGATGACTATGTTTTTGAATATACTGCAACAGGGACAGAATGTTTGAACATTTCTATAACAAATACTGGACCAACTGCTGATGTAGGCGTATTTTTATTAGATGGTTGTCCTGATGCAGGAGCAACATGTTTAGGTTCTTCAACACAATTTAACGGAGGTCCAACTTTAGGGGCAACAGTTCCTGGAGCAGGAACTTATTACATTGTTGTATCAACATCTCCCTCCCCTCAATCTACTAATTTTGATATTAATATTAATAGCACMGCAGCAGGGGCTCCAGGAACAGATTGTGCTAATCCTTTTGTATTAGCGACCCTACCTTTTAGTCAGCTTGGAATGACAACATCTTGTTATGGAGATGATTATAGTTCAGCAGATGCTTGTGGAAGTAGTTATATGAATGGAGATGATTTTATTTTTCAATATACTCCAGCAGCTAACGAAACTGTAGATATAACTTTAGCAAATACAACTTCTACTGGAATATTTATTTTTGATGGATGTCCAAGTTCTCCCCCAACAAATTGTGTGGCTAGTGCTACAGGAACAAACCCTTCATTATCTTGTATATCACTTACAGGAGGAACAACTTATTATTTTATGGTATCAACATGGCCATCTCCACAATCAACAACTTTTGATATTTCTATAACAAGAGGACTAACGCCACCAGCCTGTGGTTTAAATTATACCATTTCAACAATAGCTCATAATCCTATTAACTATAATACAGGAACCTCAGTAACTTTTAGTGATGATCGATTTGCAAATGCAAATTCGCCTATTGGATTTTCTTTTTGTTTTGATGGAGTGCCTTATACCGAAGTGTTAATATCATCTAACGGATACGTTGTTTTTCCTGGGTGTTTAACAACGGTTCCTGGAGGATCTGGAACTACAGGGGGCTATTCTCCTTATGATATTGATTTAGCTGTTCCTAACACTACTGATGCTCCAACCAATGCCATCATGTTGACTTGGCATGATATAAACCCAGGTATTGGAGGAGCTATTAGATATCAAACCACAGGAACAACTCCCAATCAAATATTCATTGTAAAATTTGATGATATTCCTATGTATCAAAGTAGTTGCGATGGTATTGCTGCGTTAAATTTTAGTGGACAACTATTTTTATATGAAACAACTAATGTGATTGAATTTCATATTGATAATAAAGAAGTTTGTTCAACATGGCCAACTGATGTTCCTGAAACAGCAATTATGGGCTTACATAACTTTGATGGAACCATTGCTGTTGTCCCAGGAGGGTATAATTACCCTACTTCTTGGACAGCCTCTAATGAAGCTTGGCGTTTTACTCCAAGTTGTGGAGCTTGTGCTGTTTTACCAATAGAGCTTACCAGTTTTAATGGTCAAAATAAAGGAGCGTATAATATATTAAATTGGCAAACGGCAACAGAAATAAATAATGATTTCTTTACGATAGAAAAAAGTAAGAATGCTAGAGATTGGGGAGTAGCTACTAAAATAAAAGGGGCAGGAAACTCTAACGTTTTATTAGATTACGATTGGACAGACAATGCTCCTTTTTCTAAAATTACATATTACCGTTTAAAACAGACTGATTTTGATGGAAGATTTGAGTATTCTCAGATAATTGCCATTAATTCGGAAATGTCAGAAGTGTTTGAGATTTCGGATCTTTTTCCAAACCCAGCAGAAGACTATTTTAATTTTACCTATAAAGGTGTTGAGGATAAAACCTTATTGATTCAAATATACAATCATATTGGGATTTTAGTTTTAGAAAAAACAATTAATGATTTACAAAATAATTCGCAGCAAACCATTAAAACAGATGATTTAGCGAAAGGAATTTATTTTGTGAAATTCTTACAAGAAGGAAAACAGAAGACAAGCAAGTTAATAATAAGTTCCTAAATAGTTTAGTAGGAATAGATAGGTTAAGTCTCATCTGCTAACGCAGAGGAGCTTATTAAAACAAAATAAAATGGAGCTGATAGTTAGTAAAATTTATAATACAATATTTTATAAAAATTCAAGACTCTCTCTTAGGGATAAAACAATAGCTATAGTTCTTGGTCTAGGACCTTTAATTATTGCCTCATTGTATTTATTGAGTAATTTCTTTTAAGTTTTAAATGACTGGGCTTAAAAGAATAATTAAAATGGCTGTCATTTTTATACCTTTAATTGGATGGCAGCCGTTTTTTTAAATTTATCGCTCCACCAAAAACCAAGAATTCAGTAAATTTTCCTTATTATACTCCATCGTTTCTTTGGTATCCCAATTAATTACGTTGGCCCCAGAAGCAATTACAATAGCTTGACCAGCTGCAGTATCCCATTCCATTGTAGGGGCAAAACGAGGGTAAGCATCTGCAGCACCTTCGGCAACCATACAGAGTTTTAAAGAGCTTCCTTTAGAAAGAATATCAACTTTTGAGTGTTTATCTTTTTGCTCATTAATAAAAGTTTCTGTCTCTTCACTCATGTGCGAACGGCTGCCAACAACTACATAATTAGATCTAGTTTGAGAAAGAGGTAATTGCTCTGCTCTGCCTAATAAATTATTTATAGATATCGTAGGTTCGGTAAAACCTTCAATTTTATAGGCTAGTTTATCTGCAAAATAAAGATCTTTAGTTACGGGAACATAAATAACTCCCATTGTTGCTTTTCCTTCTTCAATTAAAGCAATATTTACCGTAAACTCACCATTACGTTTTACAAATTCTTTGGTACCATCTAGGGGATCCACCATCCAAAATTGTTTCCAATCTTTTCGTTCAGCATAATCCATTTGCCTGCCTTCTTCACTCAAAATAGGTAATCCTGTTTTTTCTAAAGCATTCATAATTGCTATATGAGCTCTTTTATCAGCTTCAGTTAAAGGAGAATTATCGTCTTTTGTTTCTACCTCAAAATCAGAATTATAAACTTCTAATATTTCTTCACCACCCTTTAAGGCAGCATTTATAATTTGAACTAACCAATTTTCTCTAGTCATTATTTTCCCTTTTATGATTTACTCCAAAGTTATATTTATACCAAACTCTTTCGTGGTAATAGTAAAATATCATTTTAATAAAAAACTCTGTTCCAGCAACATACAAAGCTTTATCTAGAGGCAACCCAAAGAGCTTAGCTAATATAAAAGTTGTTGCTGAGGCAATTATTCGCCAAGTTATGGTTTTGGCAATGTGCCGTTTTTTTGAAATTTCGTAACTCATGATTAATCTAAATTAAAAGTGCAATCTTAACGATTACGTTTCAATAATGTGAAAAGAAAGAAATTTTAATATCCGCTACCGGTAGCACCAATTTTTTCGATTGGATGCCAAGTGGTTTTCATTTCTARAAAATCTTCGATGTAATAAGGATTTTCATGCTCATTAGAATAAATAGTAGAGAAGTCTTTTAAACGAACCCGTTTTAAATTATCAACTGCTAATTTTTGAATGGATATCATTTCTTTTTTATTATTCCCGGCATATAAAAATCCATTTACATCCATGTGGGAAGCCATGTGCTCTAATAATTCACTGCGTTTTCCTGTTAGAATATTAATTACACCTCCAGGAACATCAGATGAGTTAAGCACCTCAGCAAAAGTAATGGCGCATAAAGGCATTTTTTCTGAAGCCAAAACTATACAAGTATTTCCACTTGCAATAACTGGTATTATGGTAGAAACTAATCCTATTAAACTGTTTTCTTCGGGAGCAAAAATAGAAACCACTCCAGTAGGTTCAGGAGCTGTAAAATTAAAGTGAGACGAAGCCACAGGGTTCACAGCACTAAATAATTGTGTGAATTTATCACACCAACCAGCATAATAAATTATTCTGTCTATTGACGCTGTAACTTCCTTTTCTGCTTGAGTTTTATTAGCTCCTTGTTGGATTATTTCTTCAATAAACTGGGCTTTTCTACTTTCCAACATTTCTGCTATCCGATATAAAATCTGACAACGATTGTAAGCAGATTTACCTGCCCATTCACCAAAAGCACTTCGAGCAACTACAACTGCATTTCTAAAGTCTTTTCTGGAAGAAAGGCAAATGTTCCCTAATGAGTTTCCATCTATTTTAGGTATGTAAAATCTACCAGATTCTGTTCTAGGAAATTTTCCTCCAATATATATTTTATATGTTTTCAATACTTCTATTCTCATATTAATTAGATAATAGGTTAATGTGATAATTAAAATCGTAAATAATCTTTCAATCCGTGTAAACCACCTTCTCTTCCAAATCCACTTTCTTTATATCCTCCAAAAGGAGACGTTGGGTCAAATTTGTTAAACGTATTTCCCCAAATAATTCCTGCATTTAATTGTGAAGTCATGTTAAATAGTTTAGAGCCTTTATCTGTCCAAACTCCAGCCGATAAACCAAAAGGAGTGTTATTCGCTTTTTCTATAACCTCAGCAACAGTTCTAAATGTTTGCACTGCTAATACAGGTCCAAAAATTTCTTCTTGAACAATTCTGTTTGATTGAGAAACATTGGTAAATAAGGTTGGTTTACACCAATATCCTTTTTTAGGTAATGTACAATTTGATTGATACATTTCAGCACCTTCTTGTTGCCCTATTTTTAAGTATTTATTAATTACTTGTAATTGTTCTTTAGAATTAATTGCTCCAATGTCAGTATTCTTATCTAAAGGGTTTCCAACAACAAGAGATTCCATTCTGTCCTTCAATTTCCTCATCACAATGTCATAGACAGATTCTTGTATAAATAACCGTGATCCTGCGCAACAAACATGGCCTTGGTTAAAATAAATTCCATTAATTATTCCTTCTACTGCCTGATCTAAAGCAGCATCTTCAAAAATAATATTGGCTGCTTTTCCTCCCAATTCTAAGGTTGCTTTTTTATGGGTTCCTGCAATTGCATTCTGAATAATTTTTCCAACACCAGTTGAACCTGTAAAAGCAATTTTATCAATATCATTATGATTTACAATTGCTGCACCAGTTTCTCCAGCACCTGTAATTATATTTACAACACCATCTGGCAGACCTGCTTCCTGAATCACTTCTGCTAATTTAAGTGCGGTTAAAGAAGTTGTTTCTGCTGGTTTTAATACTACTGTATTTCCTGTGGCCAATGCCGGAGCAATTTTCCAAGCGGCCATTAATAATGGGAAATTCCAGGGGGTAATTTGTCCTGCAACTCCCAACGATTTAGGTTTTCTGTTAGGAAAAGCATAATCTAATTTATCTGCCCAACCAGCATAATAAAAAAAGTGTGCAGCTGCTAAAGGAATGTCAATATCACGAGATTCTCTAATCGGTTTTCCTCCATCTAAGGTTTCGATAACAGCAAATTCTCTTGCTTTTTCTTGAATTAAACGTGCTATTCGATAAATGTATTTTCCTCTTTCTTTTGCAGGCATTTTACTCCAAACAGTATCATACGCCTTTCGAGCGGCTTTAACTGCTTTATCAACATCCTTCTCATTTGCCTCTGCAATCATTGCTAATTTTTTTTCATCAGCAGGATTGATTGTTGCAAAATATTTACCAGAAGAAGGCTTTACCCATTTCCCTCCGATAAACAAATCATACTTTTCGTTGAGTTGAATATGACCAGTACTTTCTGGTGCTGGAGCTAAATCCCAACCTGTATCAAAATTAATTTTTATTGTCTTTTTTGCCATCTTTTAATCTTTAGAAAAATAATCTTTCGATTGGTAAATCCCTGTGTCTTGTTTCACAATTTGCATTAACAAATCGTTAGCCAAACTACTTGCTCCAAATCGAAACCACTTATTGGTTAACCAATCTTTACCCAAGGTTTCTTTTACCAACATTAAATATTGTAATGCTAATTTTGAGTTAGAAATTCCTCCCGCAGGTTTCATTCCTACTTGAATTCCAGTTTTATAATAATAATCTTTTATTGCCTCTAACATTACCAAAGTAACAGGAAGTGTTGCCGCAGGACTTATTTTGCCTGTTGAGGTTTTTATGAAATCTGCTCCCGCAGCTATGGCAATATCACTTGCTTTTCTTACTGCATCAAATGTTCCTAATTCTCCGGTTTCTAAAATTACTTTTAAACGAGAATTACCACAAGCTTCCTTAATCGCAGCAATTTCATCATATACAAAGCTGTAATTCCCTTCATGAAATTTTCCCCGACTGATAACCATGTCTATTTCTTCAGCACCAGCATTTACAGCAATTTTTGTATCCAATAATTTTATTTTTAAACTTGATTGCCCACTTGGGAATGCAGTTGCAACAGAAGCAACATTTATCTTAGTTCCTTCTAAGGCTTTTTTTGCAACTTTCACAAAGTTTGGGTAAACACAAACAGCAGCAACAGTAGGTAAGTTAGGAAATGAATCGTGTAAATGGAGTGCTTTATTGCAAAGTTGTATTACTTTTTTATCAGTATCTGCTCCTTCTAGGGTGGTTAAATCCACCATGTTTAAGGCCATTTTTAAGCCTTGCATTTTCGTTTCTTTTTTAATGCTTCTAGCAGTAATTCTTGCTATTCTATCATTAATACCAACTTGGTCTATTGTTGGTGAAGAATTAAAATTAAACTTTGTAACTTTTTTACTCATAAAATTTATTGAACGACAAATATACTAAATCTTAAAACGCTATTTTTGTGTTTGTAATGAATGAAAAATCAGATAATATTCACCCAGTTTTTGATGCTATTTTAGGCAGAAATGATAAAGAAGCATTATTAAAACAGCATTCTAAAGTTATTTGGATGACAGGACTTTCTGGTTCTGGGAAAACAACTATTGCTATCGTTTTAGAGCAAAAATTAAAAGATAAAGGATTTTTAACTCAAGTGCTAGATGGCGATAATGTAAGAACGGGAATCAATAATAATTTAGGATTTAGTGAGGAAGACAGAACAGAAAATATTAGACGAATTGCTGAGGTTTCTAAACTGTTTTTAAACTGTGGGATAATCACTGTTAATTGTTTTGTGAGCCCAACTGTAGCRATTAGAGCAAATGCAAAACAAATTATAGGAGAAGATAATTTTGTTGAAGTTTTTGTAAATACACCTTTAGAAATTTGCGAACAACGAGATGTAAAAGGGCTTTATAAAAAAGCAAGGGCTGGTGAAATAAAAGATTTTACAGGAATTGATGCTCCTTTTGAAGCTCCAATAGGTCCAGATTTAGATGTAAAGACTGTAAGTTTGACTATTGAGGAATCGGCCAACCAAATTTTAAATTACATTCTTCCGCTAATTACAAAAGTTAACTAATGAGGATTCAGGTTATTTTGTTTTTAATGTTCTCTTTTTTAACATTCAACAGCAAGGCAAATGAGAATGTTAAAATTTCTACGGAAGAATTTCAAATTATTATTCAACTTCAAGATTCAAACATTATAACAGGTTTTGATTCTATAGTTCCAAGAAAAGTAAAATTTAAACGAGGTAAAGCTATCATTTTTACACTTTTAACTGGAATATTTGGAGGACATCGCATTTATTTTGGAACACATCATCGTACTCCAATTATTTATGCCATTACTTTTGGAGGATTGGGAATACTCCCCTTAATAGATTTAATTCACATTGTTTTTACCAAAGATTTATCACGCTATGAGCATAAATCTCAGATAATTATGTGGGGGAAATAAAACTCTATATAGAGTTTTAGTAAACGTATTACAAAAGAACAATACCCGTTTAGATGATTACTCTACAGTAACCGACTTTGCTAAATTTCTTGGTTGGTCAACATTACAACCTCTCATTACAGCAATGTGGTAAGAAAGTAATTGCATAGGAATTGTAGTTAACAAAGGGCTTAATGCATCTTCGGTTTCAGGAATTTCTATTACATGGTCAGCAATTGCTTTAACCTCAGTATCTCCTTCTGTAACAAYSGCWATWATTTTWCCSTTTCKAGMTTTTATTTCTTSKATAKTACTTACTAYTTTTTCRTAANNTKANNGYTTTKAGTWGCAATWASKACYAYTGGCATTTCCTCATCAATTAAGGCAATTGGTCCATGCTTCATTTCTGCTGCAGGGTATCCTTCAGCGTGTATATATGAAATTTCTTTTAGTTTTAATGCCCCTTCTAGTGCAACGGGGAAATTATAACCTCTTCCCAAATATAAAAAGTTAGTGGCATCTTTAAATAATTCTGAAATATAAATTACTTGTTTATCTGATTCTAGCATTTGCTCAACTTTACTAGGAATTGCCTCTAATTCAGTTAATAACAATCTGAATTTAGATTCAGAAATACTCCCTTTTTTTTGTGCAATAGATAATGCCATCAATGTTAATACGGTAACTTGTGCCGTAAATGCTTTAGTTGAAGCAACCCCAATTTCAGGTCCAGCATGCGTATAAGAACCACAATGTGTTTCTCTTGAAATGGTAGAACCAACAACATTACAAATGCCAATAATAGTAGCTCCTTTTTCTTTTGCTAATTTAATGGCCGCTAATGTGTCAGCAGTTTCTCCAGATTGAGAGATAGCAATAACTACGTCATTTTCGTTGATAATAGGATTTCTATATCTAAACTCAGAAGCATATTCGACCTCAACAGGTATCCTCGTAAATTCTTCAAACAAATATTCTCCGACTAATCCAGCATGCCATGAAGTACCACAAGCAACAATAATAATGCGTTCTGCATTTATTATTGTTTGCTCATAATCTCTAATGCCACCTAAAGAAACAAGTCCTTTCTCTTTATTTATTCTTCCTCTCATACTATTTCTTATAGAAACTGGCTGCTCGTAAATTTCTTTCAACATAAAATGTTCGTAGCCCTCTTTTTCAATAGCTTCTAGCTGAATTTCTAATTCTTGAATATATGGAGTGATTTCTTGGTTTTTAATATCAATTAATCGAAGTTTTTCTCCTTTTTGAATTACCCCAATTTGTTCATCCTCTAAATAAACTACATTTTTTGTGTATTCTACAATGGGAGTAGCGTCTGATGCAACAAAATATTCCCCTTCTTTTCCAATGCCAATAACCAAAGGGCTACTTTTTTTAGCAACAATCATTACATCTGGTTGATTGCTTGAGATAATTACAATGGCGTAAGCACCAACGACCTCATTTAGTGCAATTCGAACAGCTTCAACCAAATCAACTTTTGTATTCTCTTGAATATCTTCTATTAAATGAATCAACACTTCGGTATCTGTGTCGCTTGTAAATTTGTGTCCTCTTTGGCTTAACTCTTTCTTTAAGCTAGCATAATTTTCAATTATACCATTATGAATAATGGCCAAATCATTAGAACCAGAATAGTGTGGGTGAGCATTTTTGTCATTTGGAGCACCATGCGTTGCCCACCTTGTATGCCCAATTCCAATATTACTTGTAATGTTTTTCCCTTCAACAAAGTTTTCTAGTTCAGCTACTTTCCCTTGTTTTTTATAAAGATTTATTGAGCCTTCATTAATTAGTGCAACTCCAGAACTATCATACCCCCTATATTCTAATCGCTTTAATCCTTTAATTAAAATAGGATAAGCCTCTTTGTTGCCAACATAAGCTACAATTCCACACATAAATTAAAATTTAGAATAAGTAATTTCTAGTTTAATTTTAAAGCCTAAGCTATTTTCAGAACTAATAACAACTCTGTTTGCAGAGGTTGTAGAGGCGTTAGCTATTAGATACATACCGTAGTCTATAGTTGTATTATAAACCAGTTGATGAATGTGCCGAGTAATATTAAATGTGTATGTTTTGTATGTTCCATCATCAACTAAAATTCCTCCATAATGGTCTATTCCTTCAAGTGCATCGAGTAAAAAAACAGCGTCTCCAGAAGAATTAATTCCAACTAACGATAAACTAGAAAGAGCATCAGCAAAATTTACATCTGTTCCGTCTTCAATTGTAAAAATTAATTCTGCCTTATTAATACTAACCGATCCATCTTTTGTTAAATCTTTAATATTAGGAATATCGATTTTTGTTTTAACTCCTGCCATTGTTGAAACATAAATCATTGTTGTATCTTTTGTTGGAAGAGCCCCTAGATGTGCCTCAACATCTGTTCCTGTATAATTATGCTCAAAATGAGAGAATTTTTCTGCTTCAGAAATTATAAAATTATATTTTAAAGATTCTAGTTTTATAAGTCCATAATGGTAGTATAAAGATACTGTAGAATTAGATGAGTTTAAATCAAAATAAACAATAGATCCTCTCTTTTTTCCTGTAATTACAGCAGTAACAGAATCTTTAATTGTAATATAAAGTCCTTTAAGCACAGATGAAAATGCTGCATTGTCCACATAAGGAGAATTAATTAGGATAGAGTCCCCTAAAGAATCATCTAATCTTATTCTTAAATCATTTGAAAAACCTGGTGTATAAATGCCATAGGCTAACGGAGTTGATGCACGAGCGATAACATCTGTAGAGTAATAATCAATATTTACATCTATTGAAGAGTCTAGTTTATAAACCTCTACCTCCAATGGTAACCCGTCTCCATAAACCCCTTGATTTGTAAGTATTAATACAATAGAATCTAATATTGGAGTAGCTCCAAAATCTACGTTTGCACCTGTTAAAAGTACTTGGGTATATATAGAAGATGATACAGGCCCATAAATAAGGTCGTTATACAGTCCTAGTAATTTAGTATTTGACAGGTCAGTTCTTAATGAATCTTCTTGAACTACTTCTGTTACAACAGAAAAGGTGTCAGTAAAAAGGACGGTTAAATCTCCATTCTCAAAATCTGGAGTAAGTTTTCCATCTTTTTTGCATGAAAAAAATAGTGTTAATAAAAAGATTGCTGAAAGAAATAAAACTTTCCGCAGTAAAAAATCAGCTGTTTTTTTATTCATTTTTTACTCTTGTAATACCTCAGAAGATGCTAAAACTTCATCATAAAAATTAGAATATGCTTCTATATACCCTTCTGGTGATTGATACCCTAATTTTGGTTTATCAATACTGTTAAAATGTTCCTCTAACTCAGGATTAATAGTTTCACTAGCTTTAATAACAGCATCAGAAGCATTTATGGCAGCTTTATTTAAACCAACAAAAGAGGTGTCATTATAATCTGACATAGCTTCTTCAGATATTTCATCCATCATTGCTTTTTTAGCAAAGTTTTTATTTAACGCTGGTTTAAAGTCATTATTGTATAATGAAAAAATCACTTTTGAATTTTCAAAAACAGGCTCTTTATTGTATGAGTTTTTAATATAAAGAGGGATTAAGCTAGTCATCCATCCATGACAATGAATTATATCCGGCACCCATCCTAGTTTTTTTACTGTTTCAAGCACCCCTCTTGTAAAAAAGATTGCTCTTTCATCATTGTCTTTAAAAAATTTTCCAGAATCTTTATCATGAAAAACTGCTTTTCTTTGAAAGAAATCTTCGCTATCAATAAAATAAACTTGCATTCTTGCTGCTTGAATAGAGCCCACTTTAATAATTAATGGATGATCATTTTCATTAATAATTAAGTTCATTCCAGATAATCGAATTACTTCGTGTAGCTGATTCCTTCTTTCGTTTATACAGCCAAATTTTGGCATAAACGTTCTAATCTCTTTTCCACTTTCTTGAATTCCTTGGGGTAAATACCTTCCAAATCGACCTAATTCGTTCTCTTCTAGGTAAGGTGTAATTTCTTGAGAAATAAATAAAATCTTCATCTTTTTCATAATCCTGCCTATAAATTTTGATGCAAAGATACTCTATTTTTAGCTCTTTGTCAAGTTTTATTGACAGGATTCATCCTGCATAAGTAGAGCTATCTGCAAATAAATTATTTAATTTGCGGAAATTGAATCTTAAGCAACGAAATGCAAATATTCTATAAAGTAAAAGAAATTCAAGATTATTTAACAAAATTTAACTCAGAGAGTGTTGGTTTTGTTGCTACTATGGGGTCATTGCATAAGGGTCATTTATCGTTAATTAATGCTTCACAACAAGAAAATAAAATTACAATATGTAGCATTTTTATCAATCCAAAGCAGTTTAGTAATCAAGAAGATTTAATTAAATATCCTCAAAATATAGACTTAGATATAGAAAAGCTTAAATCTGTTAACTGTGACATTGTTTTTATTCCGAATGTTGAAGAAGTGTACCCTAATAAAGTAGAAAAAGAGTTTTATTTTGGGGTTCTTTCTGAAGTAATGGAGGCGAAACACAGGCCAGGGCATTTTAACGGTGTCGCAATTGTAATTGAGCGATTTTTTGAAATTTTAAGCCCTACTCGTGCTTATTTTGGAGAAAAAGACTTTCAGCAACTAGCAGTTATTCGTGCATTAGTTAAAAAAATAAATTCATCTGTTAAAATAATAGGATGTCCTATCTATCGAGAAATTAATGGGTTAGCAATGAGCTCAAGAAATGAGCGGCTATCTGAAGCAGAGAAAGAAGAAGCCTCTGAAATAAGCAAAGCACTAACTTATGTTTGTCAACATAAAAACTCACATTCAGTAACTGAACTAAAAGATTATTTTATGAATAGGATGTCTATGAATAAATTATTTGTCCCAGAATATTTTGAAATTGCTGATAAAAACACCCTAGTCCCGATTAATAATTGGAGTGAAGCAAAAACTTATATTGCTTTTACAGCTGTTAATGTCGAGGGAGTTAGGCTCATAGATAATATGACAATTATTAATTAACTTCGCTGCCAATTAAACAGTCCCTTTGAAAAAGACCTTAATAGCTACGCTTAAAATTATAATTCCTTTGGGAATAGGAGTTTATCTAACTTGGTTTTTTATCTCTAGTATGTCCGGAAAAGAGCTGCAAAACTTAAAAGATGCTTTTTTAAAAGCAGATTATATCTATTTATTTTATGGCTTAATTATTATGTTATTGAGWCACATGAGCAGGGCTTATCGATGGAAATACATGTTGGAACCATTAGGACATCAGACCAACTTTTGGAAGATGTACCATAGCGTTATGATTGGTTATTTAATTAACTTAACAATACCTCGTTCTGGAGAGGTTGCTCGAGCGGTTTATTATGCTAAATTTCAAGAAAACACCAAATTTGATAAGGTTTTTGGAACTATTATAGTAGAACGTATAATTGATATGGTAATGTTAGGTTTGGTGTTTGGAATTACTATTTATTTACAAAAAGATGTTTCAGCTTTTAACGAAATTAAAAATAACGATCATTCTGGTGCTGCATTCCCTGATTGGATTAATTATGTTTATTATGTTGTTGGAGGCTTAATTATTCTTGGAATAATAGCATTTTTTGTGTCGTCAAAACTCAAAGAAAAAGTAATTAATTTAATTAAAGGAATTTTAGAAGGCGTTCAAACCATTTTTAAATTAAAACAACGGGGGGCATATATTGCTCACACCTTATTTATTKSKKYKYKWTWTGTTGRTRTRWTTTKRKTTTKTSYRYWWRYTCWRSSRRRRMCRSMTWAKWKAMKYSWYRRCKCWGTTTTNNYSCTGCTTTTNTNGNYRGYKCTRTTGCTATTTCAGCATCCCCAGGTGGTTTAGGGCTTTACCCTTTTATGGTAGCAACTGTTTTAGGCGAATTATATTTTATAGAGAATGCCGGATCTTTTAGTATGTTGGCATGGTCAGCACTTACTTTGTTTACGATACTTGCAGGGCTTATTTCTCTTTTTGTTTTACCTTTTACAAATAAAAAGCAGTCATTTTAAATTATGTCAAAGTTAAAAGCTATTATCAATAAAATATCTGAAATAGGTGATCTTTTAAAAAAAGCTAACGATTGGAAATTTCAAAATCAAAAAATAGTATTTACTAATGGTGTTTTTGATATTTTGCATCGAGGACATATTGAATATTTAGCTCAAGCAGCTGATTTTGGAGATGTTCTTATTGTTGGAATAAATTCCGATAATTCTGTGAAAAGATTAGGAAAAGGCGATAGCAGACCTTTACAAGATGAAAATTCTAGAGCATTAATTATTGGGGGATTAACATTTGTAGATGCTGTTGTTATATTTGAAAATGATACTCCCTTAAATTTGATTACCAAATTAATTCCTGATGTACTAGTTAAAGGTGGAGATTATGATGCTAAAAGTATAGATGTTTCCGATAAAAAATACATTGTGGGTTCCGATGTGGTCAAAAATAATGGCGGAGAAGTTGAGGTAATACCATTTGTAGAAGGATATTCCACTTCAAAAATTGAAGAAAAGATTAAGAGAGGTTAAATTGTATTATGTCGTGGTAGAGCCAACATTTAATCTTAAAAAAACAACTGTTCAATGTTGTTTTTGAAAAGGCACGCAAGCGAAGCGAGAAATTTCAACTACCCGGCTAAGAAATCGTAGGGGAGTTTGAAACTCTGCCCTTTCAGTTTAGTACTTAGCCAAGCCAAATATTTTTATGATTAATTTTCTTTTTTCGTTATCAAAATTTTGGTTTGGCGGTTTTCAATCGAAGCTCTGAGCTTCCAAATTACTACCAAAACCCCTATGTTTTTTAGCCATTGTTACCATTTCGTTATTTTCTTTCAGTCTGCAAGGCGTTGGAAAAGACATACTCTTTGACAAGTTATGCTCGTGCAGTTGGCTTTTCGAGCGACTTGGCAATGTGTATGACTTTATGCGTGGGCTTTACACAATAATGTAATTAATTTACAGTCAATCAAGTTTGCTGGATTATTTGGGTCTTTTGCCTTAACGTCTGCTGAACTAAAACCTTTGATTTTTAGACCTTCAATTTTAGTTTTGCTTTCGTTTGGAAAACTGTTATACTTTTCTGTTGGAATAACACAAACTAATTCAAATTCACTTTCAGTTGTTTGATGTAGATAATCAAAGGCTTTTCTTGGATTTTGTATTTGCCACATCCCTCTAATTCTGAGGTTTGTAATTCCTAAAGGGTCAACTCGATTTACTCGACCTAATTCTTTTGTTTCTGCAAATTCAACATCTGGAATTGTTCCTATTCCGTCTGAAATCGTATTTTTAATTCTTTGATAAGTTTCGTGTTTTGCAGCATAGATATTCCCATAAACCAACCAAAGAGAATTCAACGTTTCATCAGAAGTATGACCAACACAGTAAATTAAGTCCTTAACTGTCCAGTTTTCACAATCCTTACACTCTTTAGTAATCATTGGACTTGTAGCGTGAATGTCTGATTTTGGATAAGAACTATTTAATGCTAAATCACTTTTAGCACTTTGGGTTTTCTTTACTTCAATAGCATCACCACCTTTTATCATTATATCTGGCGGATGATTTTGGTTACCTAACCAAGAAAATTTTTGATTGAAAGACTGCATTCTTTGTAATTCGTCAGTAATTCCAAAAGTTCCTGCAAAAGCATCTTTTATATAGTTTTCAAGAGCTTCACCCATATTGTTTGCTCTGTTTCTACCTGTGTACAGGTTTTTAATTTCAAAATTTTGATGATTTGCAATGTTGTAAATTGCTTCTAAAATATTTGTCATACGGCTAATGCTACTTTTACTTCTTGAATAGGTTGATAAATTTCTTTTTTGAGTTCATTTGCAACGATTTGTTGTTTTATGCTATTCGCTAAAAACATTGCAAGATTAACAGGTACAGCATTTCCAATCATTTTATATCCTGCTGCTATTTTTTTGTAATGAAAAATAAAGTCGTTTGGAAAAGTTTGAATTCTTGCACATTCCCGTACACTTAATCTTCTGTATAAATGTTCTTTTCCTGGAACGAAAACACGAATGTTTTGCTCAATAAATTTCATTTTTGGAGCTTGTGGGTGGATAGGGGCGTGTCGCCCACCTGCTTGAATCGTAAAAGACTGTTCGTCCCAACTTCTTACTCTATTTCTTGACATAAATATGGATGAAAAACTACCAATCATATATTCGTGATTTGGCACACTACAATTTTCTCCGTTGGTGTTGTTGTATTCTAAAGCAGGCAAGACACCTTCTTTTAAATCAGAAATGGCAGTTTCAATGGTTATTTTTGGAAATGTTTCAGTAGGGAATTGATATTTAAAATTTAGGTCTTTTCTAATTCCAATAAAGAACACTCTTTTTCTGTCTTGCGGTACATTATAATCAGAAGCATTTAACATTTGAAATGAAAGTTCATAACCAGTTCCTGCGTTTCTGAATAGTTCTTTTATTCCTTCTAAAGCTTCTGTATGTTTTGAAATAAGCATTCCACTAACATTTTCAGCTAAAAAGAATTTAGGTTGTTTAGCTTCTAATATTCTAATAAAGTCATAAAATAACTGACCTCTTTTATCTTTAATTCCTCTTGCAGCACCTGCTTCACTCCAACTTTGACAAGGTGGGCCTCCAATTATTCCGTCACATTCGGGAACTTCATCTGCTGGAATATTTACAATACTTCTTTTGTCAAGAATTGTGTTAGGATGATTTTTCTCGTATGTTTCCCAAATTTCTTTGTCGTATTCATTTGCCCAAACAACATTAAATCCTGCTTTTTGAAATCCTAAATCGAGTCCGCCTGCTCCTGCAAAAAATGATACTATTTTCATAATGCTTTTTCTTTATTAAGTGTTCTGCGATATTCTGCTTTTTCTTCTGCAACTTCTAAAAGTTGTTTTGTACAATTTGTTTCATAAATTTTTTTTCCGATTTGGTCGGTTAGATATTCATTCCTTAATTCTTTGAGATTTAAACTGAAAATTTCAGATAATTTAGGAAGTCTCTTTTCGTCAAAGTCACGTTTTCCATTTTCAATCTTACTCAGGTTTGCTGAATCTAAATTAAGTTTAGCTGCAAGTTGAGTTAAAGTCAGTCCGCTTTCATTTCTTAAAAGTCGGATGTATTCTCCAAATGTGGTATTCATAAGACTTGTCATTTTTTGACAAATTTACAAATTGTTTTTTACTTTTCAAGTAGTGTGATGGGAAAATTTTACTCTTTTGTTTTTTTTAGGGTAGGATTGTGTGTAGGAAAAAGCAAATGTGTAAAATGTGGCGTTGGATTTTTCTCAAATGAATGGTAACGACTAGGCTAAGAAATCGTAGGGGAGTTTGAAACGCTGCCCTTTCAATTTAGTACTTAGCCAAGCCAAATATTTTTATAATTATTTTTCTTTTTTCATTATCAAAATTTTGGTTTGGCGGTTTTCAATCGAAGCTCTGAACTTTCAATTTATCACCAAAATCCCTATGTTATTTAGCCCTTGTTGGCGGTAGTTGTTTTTAACTTACAGAAATATTTTCTTTAATTTTTTCGCTTAACAGTTTGAGAGGTTCTTTTTCAAATGAAGTAAGTTTTCTGATAATTAAAGGTTTGTGAACAGTAAATACTTCATTAGTTCTCACTTCACTTTTGAATCTTAATTTTGTATCAGTATCAGAGTCTTTTATGGGGAATGTAAATTGGTCGTTACGAATAACTGATGTGATTTTTGAAACGATGAAATTTTGTTTATTAATAGAGTCTTTTGAAATAACAACAACGGGTCTTTTCTTTGTGTTTGATAAGTCCGTGTATGGATAAGGAATTAGAACTATGTCGCCTTGTTTGAATTTTGCCATCAATAGTTGTCCCAATGTTGGTCTTCTTTACTGTCCCAATCTTCTGATAAAACTGACATAGACATTTCATAGAAGTTATGAATTTGTGCAATATCTTGTAAATTATCGTGAAGTAGGTCAACAGTATCGAAAAATTCAATAGCTGTATTTTGGAAGTCTTTAAATTCTTTATCTTCAATAGAATTTAACATTTCCTTAAATGTGTAGAGAACTGTAATAATCTGGTTTAAGGAATTTAGTTCTTTTTCCGCTTGTTTTGGTGTAAGGTCTTTTATATAAAATAAAGAACCTCTTAACTTAATTGTAGCATCTTCAATTTTAGGAATAGCATACTTTTCATACCTATCCCAAATGGACTCTGCAAGGCTAAAAGATGAAAGTACACTAAAAGTGTCTAAAATATTAGTTGAGTATGTTAGGTTGTGTACCATATTGCAAATATACGTATAATTAACGCTAAAGTTATGCTATTGTTGGATTTGGATTTTGTTTAACAATTTTTAATACTTGCCAATTTTGTTTGCACTCCACACAGTTTGTTCTTTTGTGCCTTTATATTTGAATGTTTTATCAGTGAGTTCGATTATAATATATTCATCAATTGTTTTGCCAAAATCG
The DNA here is from genome assembly GCA_002402165.1 of Flavobacteriales bacterium. Classification (GTDB taxonomy): domain Bacteria; phylum Bacteroidota; class Bacteroidia; order Flavobacteriales_E; family Vicingaceae. The sequence goes on along the minus strand of NVVI01000024.1, from coordinate 1,156 downwards.
AAAACAAACTTGAGTTTGTTTTCATTTAACTCCCAATTTCCAAATAAACTTTTCCCATTGTCGAATATTAGCAGTATTGTTCCATTTTTATAAATAGTAAATGTTGAATTTTGGTCTTTCCATTTGCCAATTAAATGGTCTTTATTAATATTTTGTTGTGGAACAGCAACGTCTTCAAAATTTATGTTTAGTTCTATGGAACATTTATCCCCAAATTTTCCTAACATATTTTTTAGTTCATATTCTGCAAGAGCACTTAATTGGTCTGGAGTATAATTAGAAGTGATTTTTGACATTAAGCAGCCAGTAAAATCATCTATGTCAGATTGCTTTAATTGACCTTTAAATGAGTTTGTGAAAAGTTGATTGAAATTATTATATGCTTCTTGTTTTTTGGAAGCAGTCCAACCATTTAGTGTTGCTTCTTTTTTTATCTTAGGAACTACCTCTAAGGTTATGTGGTAGTCAATTAACATTTCGTTGGTATGAAAACCAAAATATAAATATTTGGAATTTCCAAAACAATTATTGCTTAACATTTTAACAGTTGAATTTGTTAGTTCACTAGTAGTTTTACAATAATTAAAAGGTTGATCAGTTCTGTATTTCTTTGCGTTTTCTTCATTAGAAAAAATGAAATATTTTGCTTCATAACTACTTAAACTTACAATTAATTTTGCAANTGCACCAACAGTCGCTGCTGCTGGGTTTGGAATTGAATTAACTGCATCAACAAGACTTTCTCCAATTTCTTGATTTTTTTTACCTACGGTAATACGATATACAATAGATGTAGTTCCTTTAGGTAATTCTATTGCAATTATTTTTCTGTTATTCGGTGAAACTGGAAAGTTTTGTGTAAAAGAATGTTCAGTATCATAAAATTCGGTACTATTTTGTCCAATGAGAGTATTTACAACTATAAAGAGTCCAAATAGGAATAAAATATTTTTTTTCATAGAATATAATTTAATTACCGCCAACAACTGAATAAACAACATATGTTGTTTATCCGCATTATACCTATCAAAAGTAAGAAATTCACAAGACTATTGCTGTTGTTAGGTTTGCTAGATTCAATTAATAAGTGCAACAGGTTGGTTAAAATTATTTAAAAATACTTCATTAGGGGTTTTATACCCTAATAATTTTCTTG
>NVVI01000064.1 GCA_002402165.1 Flavobacteriales bacterium | reverse complement strand
TATGGAACAGATGGCGATTATGTTGACTACGTTAAAGGAGCAAACATCGCTGGTTTCGTAAAGGTTGCAGACTCAATGCTAGATCAAGGACTGGTTTAAAACTAATTTATTTGTCACACTGAGCTTGTCGAAGTGTTGACTGGAAATCTATAAAAAATTAAAGAGGCTCAATTAATTGAGCCTCTTTAATTTTTAGAACAGAAATTATTTTCCAATTTAAATTTGCTTTTCATCTTTTAATATTACAATTTTATATGTGAACTAAAACTCTTAAAAATCATGAAACAAACTTTACTTATTTTAACCTTATTGTGTGCTTATTTGTTTAGCACAAATATATTAATGGCACAATGTCCAAATACAGGAATTGCTCCAGTTGCTGTTTGTCAAAATTTAACAGTGGTTTTAAATGCTTCGGGTAACGGAACATTAACTACAAACGATATTGATGGAGGTTCTACAGACGATTGTGGAATTGTTTCTATGACTGCTAGTCAGACTACATTTACATGTGCTGATATAGGTGCAGGAGCTGCTGCTAATGATTTAGTGATAACTGCAGCTTATGATGGTCCGCTAACAGGAGGAACGCCAAAAGGAGCTGAGCTGTATGTTATCAATAATATACCCGATTTAAGTTTATACGGAATTGGTTTTGCAAATAATGGAGGAGGAACAGATGGAGAAGAGTTTACATTTCCTGCTGTTTCGGTAACTGCTGGAACCTACCTTTACATTACAACTGATTCGGCTAAATTTAACGACTGGTTTGGCTTTGATGCAGATTATATAACCGGTTTTGCTTCAATAAATGGAGATGATGCCATTGAGTTATTTTTTAATAGTGCAGTAATTGATGTTTTTGGAGATATAAATGTGGATGGAACAGGTCAACCATGGGAATATATGGATAGCTGGGCATATCGTAATAATACAACAGGACCAGATGGAACTACTTTTATTTTAGGAAATTGGTCTTTTAGCGGAATTAATGCGTTAGATGGAGAAACTTCTAACGGAACCGCCACCACCCCTGTCCCCGTGGGAACTTATGTTCCTGCTACAGGAGGTATTGCTGTTACATTAGTAGTTGTAGATGGAGAAGGAAATTTTGATAATTGTGTTGCTACTGTTACTGTGGTAGATAATATGGCACCAACAATTACTTGTCCATCAAATCAAACAGGAATTTTAGATGCTTCTTGCCAGTTCACATTGTTAGATTATACAGGATTGGCAACTGTAGGAGATAATTGTGCCGCATCACCAACAATTACTCAATCTCCAATTGCTGGAACAGTTATAAGTGCAAACACTACAATTACCTTAACAGCAACCGATGGAAGTGGTAATATAAGTCAATGTAATTTTATGGTGCAAGCTTCTGATACCACTTCTCCACTTCTTAATTGTAATGATACAACAGTGTATATTGGCTTTACAGGGGGAATTATTGACCCGATCCTAATAGTAACACCAATAGATTGTTCGCCTCCTTTTACTTATAATTTTTCTACAGGAAATAGTGTTTCTTGTGCAGATGTTGGGTTAACTCTAACAAAAATGCTTACAGTTACAGATGNTTTTGGGAATTCGAGTACTTGCACCTCTTTAGTTACAGTTTTAGATACTATTTCTCCAACAATAACTTGTCCTGCAAACATAAATGCTTGTCAAGGAGATGTTGTAACTTTTTCTACACCGCCAGCTACTGATAATTGTTTAGCAACGGTTACACAAACAGATGCTACAGGATTAAGTAGTGGAATGATTTTTCCTAATGGAACAACAACTTTACAATTTACGGCAACAGATGGAAGTGGTAATACAGCTATTTGCACTTTTGATGTTACGGTTAATTCTGTTGATACTTCTGTAACAACAAGTGGAGTAAATAGTATTTCTGCTAATGCTACAGGTGCAACTTACCAATGGTTAGATTGTAATAATGGAAATGCAATTATTACTGGAGCAACCAACCAAACTTATGCAATTAACTTTTCAGGAAATTATGCTGTTGAGGTAACTCAAAACGGATGTGTTGACACCTCTTCTTGCTACCTTGTTATTTCAGTTGGAATAGAGGAGTTAGGAGCTTCTAATAATTGGGTTTTATATCCAAACCCAACAAGTAGAAATGTAACATTAGATTTGAATAAAACTTTAGTAAATATTCAAATTTCAATAATTGACATTACAGGAAAAGAAATTTATTCAATTAATAATGTTAAAATAAATAAACTCGAAATAAACACGCAACACTTTAGTAAAGGAGTTTTTTTTGTTAAAATACAAAGCGAAAACCAACAAAAAGTAATAAAGCTGATCAGGAAATAATTTTTAAATAAAGATTGAAAAGTCCTGACGTTTATGTCAGGACTTTTTTTGTGAAATTTTATTACTTTCGTTCTCCTAACAACAACAGATTATGTACGGGAAATTACAAAAAGACCTTCAAGATGAATTGGCAACCATCAAAGAAGCAGGACTATATAAAAGTGAAAGAATAATTACAACGCCAATGGGGGCAGAGGTAAAAGTGAGCACAGGTAAAGAAGTAATAATTATGTGCTCTAATAACTATTTGGGATTATCATCACACCCAAAAGTAATTGAGGGTGCAAAGAAAGCTCTGGATAGTCATGGCTACGGAATGTCTTCTGTTCGTTTTATTTGTGGTACACAAGACATACATAAAGAATTAGAAGGAAAGATTTCTAACTTTTTAGGAATGGAAGATACTATTTTGTATGCAGCAGCTTTTGATGCTAACGGAGGTGTTTTTGAGCCCTTGTTTAGTAAAGAAGATGCCATTATTTCTGATGAACTAAACCATGCGTCTATTATTGATGGAGTGCGTTTATGCAAAGCAGCCCGTTATCGCTATAAAAATAGTGATATGGCAGATTTAGAAGAACAGCTCAAAAAAGCACAAGACCAACGTAACAGAATTATTGTTACAGATGGTGTTTTTTCTATGGATGGATATGTGGCTAAATTAGATCAGATTTGTGATTTAGCAGAGAAATATGATGCTTTAGTTATGGTAGATGATTCTCACGCTTCTGGTTTTATTGGTAAAACAGGAAAAGGAACGCACGAGCATAATAATGTAATGGGAAGAGTTGATATCATCACCTCTACTCTAGGGAAAGCATTAGGTGGAGCAATGGGAGGTTTTACTTCTGGTAAAAAAGAAATTATTGAGATGTTACGTCAGCGTTCTAGACCCTATTTATTTTCTAACTCATTGGCTCCTGCTATAGTTGGGGCAGCAATTGAGGTGTTTGATTTATTAGAAAGCTCAACTGATTTAAGGGATAAATTAGAAAGCAACGTAAATTATTTTAAAGAAGAAATTAAAAAAGTAGGGTTAGAAATTAGAGATGGTGATTCAGCTATTGTTCCAGTAATGTTGTATGATGCTAAATTGGCTCAAGAATTTGCCAATAAATTATTGGAAGAAGGTGTTTATGCAATTGGTTTTTTCTATCCAGTTGTACCTAAAGATTTAGCTAGAATACGAGTTCAGCTTTCAGCAGCCCATACAAAAGAGCATATAGATAAAGCAATTACTGCTTTTGAAAAAGTAGGAAAAGAACTGAATGTGATTTAATAAAACTCTCTTTTTCAAGTAGTTTCAAAACATTTTATATATTTATGCCAATCTAAAACTTAAAATTATGTTAAGATTTGCCGGAATTTTTGTTTTAATTCTTTGTTTTTGTCAAGGAATATTGTCTCAAGATGTTTCTGGTTCACATGATGTGAGCCCAGGAAATGAGCCTAACGAATATAATATTAAGACAACAATTAAAGGATTGCAAGGAGTTGATATTGCTAGAATAAAATACATTATAGACAACAAACATACCTATAAAGCTTCACCGAATAATGGTTTGTTTTCTGATAGGAACGAAAAGTATATCAAATTTTATATCATGGCAGTTCCAGTATCTGGAGAGTTAGTTGTAGAGCTGGGAATTGTTGTCGCAGATGGTAAATATTCTTTTCCAGTAGAGTTTCAATTTTCAAGAAATGAGGAAAAGCAAACAATTAATCTTCCAAATATTAATATTTCTAATGGAGAAATATTAGCTGTTGTAGAAGAAATCCCAGAAGTTGTTCCCGAATCTGTAGTAGTTGAGGAGGTTGAACCAATTGTAGAAGAGGTTCCAGAAGTTGTTCCTGAGCCTGTAGTTGAGGAAGTAGCAGTAGTTGTAGAAGAGGAGCTAGAAGTTGTTCATGAACCTGTAGTAGTTGAGGAGGTTGAACCAGTAGAGGAAGAGAAACCAGAGGTTGTTTCTGAACCAGTAGTTGAGGAAGTTCCCGAGATAATTGAAGATTCAGAGCCAATTACTAGAGTTGTTAAGGAAAATCCCATACCTGTGACAATAAGTAAAACGACTGTAAAGTATACTGTTCAATTATTATCGCTAGCAAAATTTTCCCAATCTCGTTTAAATATTTTTTGTAAACAACATAATTTGTCAATGGATGATATCAAGAAAAAACAAGTGGGTAGTTGGATGAAAATTACCTATGGAGAAGCTAATTCCATTCAAGAGGCAAATGATATAATGAAAAAATTAATAGATAATAATAATATTAATGAAGCATTTGTTACTGTTATAAAGTAATTTAGTTTCAAAGAAATAATAAAGCCCACTCTAAGTTAGAGTGGGCTCTATAATATTATTAGAATAATTTATTTTATTATATTGACATGTCCGATGTAAGGGTGTACGGTACCTTCGAAGTCAGTCACTTCGATTTTCCAGACATAGACTCCATTTTGGACTAGCTTTCCTTTGTAAGTTCCGTCCCAACCATCGGTTAGGTCGTGACCTTCGAAGATGAGTTCGCCCCATCTATTAAAGATAAAGAAGTCGTAATTTTTACCAGTTGCACCAACGAGAGCACCTGGGAAGAAGACGTCATTGAGTCCATCGCCATCAGGAGTAATTGTATTTGGGATAGCGAAGAAGAAATCAGGTCTAACTCTAACAACTTGTTGCGTAGTATCAGTACATCCAAAAACATTGGTAACGATTAATTGAACGGTATAATACCCAGTATCTTGGTAAGTATGGGTAGGGTTTTGCGTGATATCATTCGTTTGATCACCAAAGCTCCAATTCCAGAAACTAGCATCAAAAGACTGATCAATAAAATCAAAAGTAGGGTTGATTAGTGTAACTACTGGAGGGTTAGGGTCAGTTGTAAAATCAGCAATAGGATTAGGATTAACAGTTACCCATCCAATTTCTGTGATGGTAGAAATACACCCTTGAGCGGTAGTAATGGTAACAGTTACATCATAAGTTCCAGCCGAAGGGTAGATGTATTGTGTAGTGGTAGAACTAGTTGTTTGGTCAATAACACCATCACTATCAAAATCCCAACCGAAAGTAACCCCTATGTCAGTAGTTAAAGCAAAGTTTTGCACAAAACCTTGGCAGGTATCCCTTACAGGAACCAATTGGCCAATAGCAGTATCATTAACAATAACAGTAACACCAATTGTATCAGCAACAGAACAACCATCTTCTACATAAACGATATAATCGGTAGTAACAAGAGGTCCAACAATTAAAGGATTTACAGGGTTTATTACACCAGTAGGAGAAAGAGTCCCGGTTAAAGAATCAATAATCATCCAAGAATAAGTGATAGGGTTGTTGGAGTTTCCTCCAGTACTGGTAGCAGTTAGCTCAGCGATATCACCCTGACAGATGGTAGTTCCAGCACTATTAACTACAAGTGGAGTCCTTACGATAACTGTTTTAGTCGCACTTGCTTGGCATCCTGAAGCATCTTGAACATCTACGGTATAAGTAGTAGAAGTTA
>NVVI01000023.1 GCA_002402165.1 Flavobacteriales bacterium | reverse complement strand
AAATAACAGACCAAGAAAATTATTAGGGTATAAAACCCCTAATGAAGTATTTTTAAATAATTTTAACCAACCTGTTGCACTTATTAATTGAATCTAGCGGTTTGTTACTTATTATGATAGAAATACTTTTAAGAAGGGAAATTAAAGGTTTTCATTAACCTTGTCCAAGTGTTAATTTGAGAAACAGCAAGCGTTAAATAACATATCTCGCTTTTATTAAAATGATTAGAAAGTGAATCGATTAACTCATCATCAATTTGTTCTGAACTTATTTTGGTTAGCTTTTCGGTAAAATTTAAAACCGCTTTTTCTTTTTCTGAAAAAAGAGTGGTTTCTCGCCAGTCGTTTAACGAAGCTATTCTTTCATCTATTTCTCCAGCATCTTTTAACTCTTTGCGATGCATATTTACACAGTAAGTACAATTATTAACTTGGGCAACCCTTAATCTGATTAACTCTAACAACTTTAAATCTAACGGAGAATCGTTAATGTAGTTTTCAATTACCATTAGGTTTTCAAACATTCCTTTCGGAATATCTTCACGAGAAACACGTTCCATAATATTGTTTTTGAGAGGAACAAGGTAGGTGTTTTTAATTATTTCTTAAATTTGAAAAACTAATGAAATTTCTTATTTGCATTTCTAAAAAAAATTCTCCTATATTTGTTCTATTATGATTACAACAAAAAATACAAATTGGTGGTGGATTCGTTTTAATTCAAAAATGTAATCTAAAACCTGTATAAAAAATATTTTAAAGGCTTGTCGATTACGACAAGCCTTTTTTTATGCACAGACAATGTCTGGTGATAATTATTGAGTAAGACAAAGAAATCTAAATAATAAGATTGCTTCATACCTCGCAATGACGTAAAGAATAAAATGAAAATAAAAACGATACATAAAAAGTTACTCTCCGATACAGTTACACCTGTTGGCTTGTATTTGAAGTTACGCGATAAATTTTACAACTCTTTTTTATTAGAGAGTTCGGATTATCATGGAAACGATAATAATTTTTCGTTTATCTGCTTAGAACCTTTAGTTTCTTTTGTGGTGGAAAACCAAACCATCACTATTAAAGGATCAGAATTAGATTCAACTATTCAAATCGCTGAAAGAAAACAGGTTATTGCTGAACTTCAAAAGTTGATTAACTCTGTTGAAATTGAAAAGAGCAATCTTGTAAATGGATTGTTTGGTTATACGAATTATGATGCTGTTCAATACTTTGAGACCTTAGATATTAATGCTTCAAAAAAGGATGCACACTCAACTCCTGAAATGCATTATTCTCTTTTTAGATACATCATTCAAATTGATCATTTTAAAAATGAATTAACTATAACTGAAAATGTAGTTGAAGGAAACGAATCCAACATTGAAAAAATTGCTGATTTAGTGAGTAGTAACAATCATCCTCGTTACCATTTTAAAATGGAAGGAGAAGAAAATACCAATATTTCAGATGATGAATTCAAAAAATTAGTTACTAAAGGAAAAGAACATTGCCAGAAAGGAGATGTATTTCAAATAGTTCTCTCCCGACAATTCTCGCAACAGTTTAAGGGAGATGAATTTAATGTTTATCGTGCTTTGCGTTCTATCAATCCTTCACCTTATTTGTTTTATTTTGATTTTGGAAATTACAAACTGTTTGGCTCTTCGCCCGAGGCACAACTTAAAGCAAGCAATGGAAAGGCGACTATCAATCCTATTGCCGGAACCTTTAAACGAACTGGTAACGACATTCATGATCAAAAATTGGCAGAGCAATTAGCCAAAGACCCAAAAGAAAATGCTGAGCATACTATGCTGGTTGATTTGGCACGAAACGACTTAAGCCGACACGGAAAAAACGTAATGGTTAAAACCTATAAAGAAACACAGTTTTATAGTCACGTAATTCATTTGGTTTCGGAAGTTGAAGCAGAAATTAATACCGATTCAGATGCGTTACAAATCTTTGCAGATACATTTCCTGCTGGAACTTTATCGGGAGCACCTAAATATAAAGCAATGCAATTAATTGATGAATATGAAAACCAAAACAGAGGCTTTTATGGTGGCGCAATTGGCGTTTTTGGATTTGATGGCTCTGTAAATCATGCCATAACTATAAGAAGTTTCTTGAGTAAGAATAACACCTTATTTTTTCAAGCAGGAGCTGGAGTGACCGTAAATTCTAGCGAAGAAAATGAATTGCAAGAAGTAAATAATAAATTAGGAGCTTTGAAAAAGGCATTAAAAATGGCGGAGGAAATATAAAAAAAATTGCTCATTGAGCGGAGTCGAAATGAATAATTTATATGTTCCCCTTCGGCTCCGCTCAGGGAGCACAATAAAAGATACATGGAAAAAATACTAATACTAGACAATTACGATTCATTTACATATAATTTGGTGCATTATGTAGAAGCAAATCCAAATTTTGAAGTGGATGTTTTCAGAAATGATGAAATCTCATTGGAAGATGTAGAAAAATACAACACCATTATTCTTTCTCCTGGACCAGGATTGCCAAAAGATGCGGGGATTTTAATTGAATTAATTAGAAAATATGCCCCGACAAAAAAGATTTTAGGCGTTTGCTTAGGCATGCAAGCCATAGGTGAAGTTTATGGAGGAACACTAATTAATTTAGAAAAAGTGTTTCACGGAGTGGCAACACCTATTAATATCTTAGATAAAAATGATCTTTTATTTGAAAATTTACCAAACTCGTTTAACATTGGGAGGTATCACAGTTGGGTGATTTCTAATGATGATTTTCCGAAAGTATTAGATATTACTTCTGTTGAAGAGAATGGACAGATTATGTCGCTAAAACATAAGGAGTTTAATGTTTACGGAGTCCAGTTTCATCCAGAATCTATTTTAACCGAACACGGAAAGGAAATGATTAATAATTTTTTAGCCATTTGAGATGAAAGCAACTCTTGACAAATTATTTGAACATCAAACACTTTCGGAACAAGATGCTTATAAGATCTTAACACGGATAGGAAAAGGAGATTTTAATCATTCGCAAATAGCTGCTTTTTTAACGGTGTATTTAATGCGAAATATTTCTGTAGAAGAGTTAACTGGTTTCAGAAATGCCTTATTGGATTTATGTTTGAAAATAGATTTATCTGATTTTAATACCATTGATGTTTGTGGAACTGGTGGAGACGGTAAAAATACCTTTAACATTTCTACACTGTCTGCTTTTGTAATTGCTGGTGCAGGATACAAGGTTGCTAAACATGGGAATTATGGTGTATCCTCTTCTTGTGGTTCATCAAATCTGTTGGAGCATTTAGGATATCCATTTACTAATGATGAATCTACTTTAAAACGACAAATTGATGAAGCCAATTTTTGCATGATGCACGCTCCTTTATTTCATCCTGCAATGGCAAATGTTGGCCCGGTTCGTAAAGAATTAAGAATGAAAACTTTTTTTAATATGTTGGGACCTTTGGTTAATCCAAGCTTTCCTCAAAACCAATTGGTAGGAGTTTTTAATTTAGAAATTGCTCGTATTTATAATTATTTACTGCAAAATTCTGACAAAAAGTACACCATTTTACACAGTTTAGATGGTTATGATGAAATCTCATTGACAGGGAATTTTAAAGCCATTTCAAACAAAGGAGAAACATTATTAACTCCTGAAAGTATTGGATTTAAAACACAAAAACAAGAAGACCTATTTGGTGGAGAAACAGTAAAAGATGCTGCCAAAATATTTCTTAATGTTTTAAATAATGATTGCACAACAGAACAAAAAAATGTGGTTTTAGCAAATTCCTCGTTTGCTATTCAATGTTTTGAGCCAAATAAATCATTAGCAGAGTGTGTTGACATTGTAAAAGAATCAATTGAATCTGGGAAAGCTTATTTAACACTTAAAAAATTAATATTATGACGTTATTCTGAACGAAATTTTTCTTTTTGTCATAGTGAGTTTATCGAACTATAAACAAAAATTGAAAAATGACACGAAGAATCTAAAAAACAAAACGACACAAAACAGATTCTTCACTTCATTTTGTAACGCTCTTCGATAAACTCAGAGCGACAAAATATCGTTCAAGAATAACAAAACAAAAAACAAATTAAAAAAATGACAATTTTAGACGAAATAATAGCCTACAAAAGAAAAGAAGTTGAAGAAAGAGCTTCAACTCATCCAACTAAACTATTGGAACAAAGCCTTTATTTTCAATCGGAATGTATCTCTCTAAAACATTATATAAAACGTGAAGACAAGAGCGGGATTATAGCTGAGTTTAAACGAAAATCCCCTTCAAAAGGAATGATCAATGAATTTGCTGATGTGGAAAAAATTTCAATAGGATATATGCAAGCTGGAGCTTCTGCTTTATCTGTTTTGACAGACACTCACTTTTTTGGAGGAAAGAACGAAGATTTATCCATTGCTAGAAAATTTAATTTCTGTCCTATTTTAAGAAAAGAGTTTACCATTTCTGAATATCAAATTATTGAAGCAAAATCAATAGGTGCTGATGCAATACTTTTAATTGCAGCTATTTTAACAAAAGAAGAAATTAAAAAATTCACAGTTACATCTCAACAATTAGGATTGGAAGTTTTATTGGAAATTCATACTCAGGAAGAATTGGAGCAATACATTCCTGAAATTAATTTAGTAGGAATTAACAATCGAAACCTAAAAACATTTGAAGTTGATTTTGAAAATTCGATTCGCTTGGCTCAACAATTACCTAGTAATACTGTGAAAATTGCAGAAAGCGGAATTCGTGATTACAAAAACATCATAGAATTAAAACAACATGGTTTTGATGGGTTCTTGATTGGAGAAAATTTTATGAAAACTGCTTCTCCAGAATTAGAGTGTAAACGATTTATAGAGAATTTAAATATAAACGTCATTGCGAATGAAGCGGAGCGTAATGAAGCAATCTTATAATTAATAGTGAGATTGCTTCGTCCCTCGCAATGACGGAAAAATAAAAAATATGAAACTAAAAGTTTGCGGAATGCGAAATAACGAAAACATAGCTGATCTTGTTAATGTTCAGCCCGATTTTATTGGTTTCATTTTTTATGAAGCTTCGAATAGAAATGTAACTGAAATTCCTAATGTAGAAATTCCGAACACCATAAAGAGAGTAGGTGTTTTTGTAGATAAAAAAATTGAATTTATTACTAAAAAAGTAACTGACTTTAAATTAGATTACATTCAATTACACGGAGACGAAACGCCAGAATTTTGTCAAGAATTAAAACGAAATAACCGCAAAATAATTAAAGCATTTAACATCTCTGAAGGTTTTGATTTTGAACAATTAAAGTCTTACGAAGACTATTGCGATTACTTTTTATTTGATGCTTTTGGTGAAAAAGCAGGAGGAAATGGAATCACATTTAATTGGGAATTATTAGATAACTACAAAGGAGAAACTCCATTTTTATTAAGTGGAGGAATTGATGAAACAATGACTGAAGAAATAAAAAGAATAAATCACCCTCAATTTGTTGGGGTAGATATAAATAGTGGTTTTGAAATAGCCTCTGCTTTAAAAAATATTGAAAAAATAAAACAATTTTCAGATGAATTACGAAGTTAACGAACAAGGGTTTTACGGAGATTTTGGTGGAGCGTTCATCCCTGAAATGTTGTATCATAATGTAAATGAGTTAAAAGAAAACTATTTGCAAATCATGGAGTCAAAAGATTTTCAGGAAGAATTTAAAGATTTATTGAAAGAGTATGTTGGAAGACCTACCCCACTCTATTTTGCCAAACGATTATCAGAAAAGTATAACACTAACATTTTCTTAAAGAGAGAAGACTTAAACCATACTGGAGCTCATAAAATCAATAACACAATTGGGCAAATTTTGTTGGCAAAACGGATGAACAAAAAACGAATTATTGCTGAAACTGGTGCTGGACAACATGGGGTTGCAACTGCAACAGTTTGTGCATTAATGAATTTAGAATGTATTGTTTACATGGGAGAAATTGACATTAAAAGGCAAGCCCCAAATGTTGCTCGAATGAAAATGTTGGGAGCAGAAGTTCGTCCAGCAACATCAGGTAGTAAAACACTTAAAGATGCCACCAATGAAGCTATTCGTGATTGGATTGCGAATCCAGTTGACACTTATTATTTAATTGGTTCTGTGGTTGGACCTCATCCTTATCCAGATATGGTTGCTCGTTTTCAATCTATCATAAGTAAAGAAATGAAAAGTCAGCTACAAGAAAAAACAGGAAGAGATTATCCTGATAAAATTATTGCTTGCGTTGGTGGTGGAAGTAATGCTGCTGGAGCATTTTATCATTACTTAGACAATGAAAAAGTAGAGTTAATTGCCGTGGAAGCCGATGGGTTGGGTATTGAAACTGATAAAACTGCTGCCACCACTCAAATCGGAACAGAAGGAATTATACACGGAAGTAAAACCTTGCTAATGCAAAATAGTGAAGGACAAATTAAAGAACCTCATTCTATTTCGGCTGGTTTAGATTATCCTGGAGTAGGGCCTTTACATGCTCATTTATTTAAAAGTGGACGAGGAACATTTATTGGATCCACAGATAAAGAAGCATTAACTGCTGCATACCAACTTACAAAATTAGAAGGGATTATTCCTGCATTAGAATCTGCTCACGCTTTAGCAGCTTTAGATAAAATAGAATTTAAACCAACCGAAAATGTGGTAATAAATCTTTCAGGAAGAGGAGATAAGGATATGGAAACGTACATTAAAATGATGGACAATGAGTAGGATCAAAAAATTATTTAAATCGAAGAAAAACATCCTTAACATTTATGTTACTGCTGGTTTTCCGAACCTAAATGATACCATTGAAATTGTTCAGGAATTAGCTAATAGCGGTGTAGACATAATCGAAATTGGGATGCCCTTTTCTGATCCTTTGGCTGATGGTCCAACCATACAAAACAGCAGTCAAGTTGCTATAAAAAATGGAATTACATTGGAGCTTATTTTCAAACAAATAGAAGAAATAAGAAAAACCGTTTCTATTCCAATTGTGATGATGGGTTACTACAACCAAGTCTTGCAATATGGAGCTACACCCTTTTTTGAAAAAGCAAAAGCAGTTGGAGTTGATGGCTTTATAATTCCTGATTTACCTTTAGAAATCTATCAAGAAAATTATCAAACTATTCTGCAAAATTTAGACTTAGACATGATTTTTTTAATTACTCCACAAACAACGGATGAGCGAATTAGATTAATTGACTCTGAAAGTTCAGGCTTTTTATATGTGGTTTCTTCTTATGCAATAACAGGCTCTAAAAGTGATATTCAGCAAAATCAATTGGATTATTTCGAAAGAATAAACAAACTAGCTTTAAAAAATCCAACACTAATTGGCTTTGGAATTTCCAATAAAAAAACATTTGATACTGCGTGTAAAAATGCAAGTGGAGCAATTATAGGTAGTGCTTTTATTAAAGCATTAGAAAACAGTCAAAATATAAAAACAACAGTAAATGAATTTATAACAGATATTAAAAATTAATCGTCATTGCGAATAAAAATTTTGTCATAGTGAGCCTGTCGAGCTATAAAAAAGTTTTATAAAGCAATCTCACTATTAAAATGAGATTGCTTTGCTACACTACATTTCGCTCGCAATGACGAAAAAAAAGAAAAAATGATTATACAATTATCAAACAACATTAAAGAGCAAGAACAAAATGTTTTGCTTCAAAAATTATCCGATTTAAACATTAAATCGAATCTCATCTCTACACAATTTAAAAACTACATTGTTGGAATACCAAAAGTGGATTTTGACATTAGAAGTATAGGAAATTTAGCAGGAATAGAAGATATTCATCGTGTTTCGGACGATTATAAATTAGTCTCTAAAAAATGGAAAGTAAATAACACTGTTATTGATTTAGGAGACAATGTTACTATTGGTGGAGATGAATTAGCTATAATGGCTGGCCCTTGCTCTATTGAGGGAGAAGAACAAATTGAAAATACAGTTCAACATTTAGTAAAAAATAACATTAAAATAATGCGGGGTGGCGTTTATAAGCCACGAAGCTCCCCTTATGCATTTAGAGGAATGGGAATGGATGGATTGAAATTGTTTTACAAGCATTGTTCAGAAAATGGAATTAAGGTAATTACTGAAGTAATGCAAGTGTCTCAAGTGGAAGAAATGTTAGATTATGTAGATATTTTTCAGGTTGGAGCCAGAAATTCTCAAAATTTTAATCTATTAGATATACTAGGACAAGTAGATAAACCAGTAATGATTAAACGTGGTATGTCAGGAACTATTAATGAATTATTGGCTTCTGCAGAATATGTTTTTTCCAATGGAAATGAAAAAATTATTTTGTGTGAAAGAGGTATTAGAACCTATGAAAATGCATACAGAAACACTTTAGATTTAAATGCCATTCCTATCTTAAAAGAGAAGTCTCATTTACCGGTTATTGTTGATCCTTCGCATGGAATTGGTTTACGACAACATGTTGCCACTATGGCATTAGCAGGAGTTATGTGTGGTGCAGATGGGATTATTATAGAAACGCACGAAAATCCAGAGAAAGCTTTTTCTGATGGACAACAAACCTTGTATTACAGACAAGCAGAAAAATTGTATCAAAAAATGAGACTTACTAAAGAATTGGTAGAAAAATTTTAAATCCGTAAATTGCAACTAATAAACTTCTTTTTCCGTCTATTAAGTAATGAAAAAACTACTTTTTATCATTATATTTTTAGGATTATTAATTCCTACAACTAAAGCAACCCACATTGTTGGTGGAGAATTATATTATCTCTATTTAGGTAACAATGATTATCAAATCACATTAACTGTTTATCGAGATTGCATAAATGGAAATCCTGTAGCGATTTATTCTGATAGTATTGCTAGTTTAGGAGTTTTTGATACAAGTAATGCCCTAATCCTATCTCTAATTATGCGTCATTCAATACCAGACACTCTTCCAAACACCATAAATAGTCCATGCATTATTCCTCCTATTGGGGTTTGTTACGATGTTGTAACATATGTTGACACCATTAACTTACCTCCTATTCCTGGAGGCTACCAATTAGTCTATCAAAGATGTTGTAGAAACAGTACGCTTCTAAATATTGTTGCCCCTCTCGCAACTGGAGCAACCTATTATGCTACAATTCCTGATACCAGCGTGGAAGTAATTAACAGTAATCCTATCTTCAATTTATGGCCTCCTCCCTTTATCTGTGCTCAATTGCCTTTTGCTTTCGATCATTCAGCAACCGATCCCGATGGAGATTCTTTGTATTATGAATTATTTCAGCCTTTTCAAGGTGCAAATCAAACTAATCCGATGCCACAACCTCCTAATAATCCTCCTTATTCAACTGTAACTTGGCAAACAGGACCAGCAAATTATTCAACTTTAAATATGTTAGGAACAGCAACACCACCACTCGTATCCATACCCTTATCTATTAATTCAAGCACTGGTTTATTAACGGCAACACCTGGAGATACTGGTCAGTTTGTTGTAGGAATAAAAGTATCTGAATATCGAAATGGAGTGTTTTTAAGTGAAACCAAAAGAGATTTTCAGTTTAATGTGGTGCCTTGCGATAAAATTACTGTTGCTGCATTAATAGCACCAAATTTTAGTTGTGAAAGCTTTTTAGCTACCTTTATTAATAACAGTGATAGTGCCGGCTCTTATTTCTGGAATTTTGGAGACCCTACTAGTGGAATAAATAATACTTCAACAGACTCAACTCCCATTCACTTGTACAGTGATACAGGAACTTATACCGTAATGTTAATCGCTTTTTCTAGTTTTAGCACAGCATGTAATGATACCGCTTATGGAACTGTAACAATTTTACCAGAATTTGTCCAAACAATGGACTTTGCTAATGAACCATGTACGCAGGGTGTTGTATTTAACGCAACTACTTTATTAGATACCACGGGAAATGTAATATTCGAATGGAATTTTGGTGATGGAATTGGAATTTCTAACAATCAAAACCCAAGCTATAATTATACAACCCCTGGAACATATATCGTTACGTTAATTTCTTACTCGCCCATAAATACAGGATGTAACGATACAGGAATTGTAACTGTTACCATATTTCCAGCATTTAATTTAACTGAAACGTTAACAAATCTCCCATGCTCTCCTAATGTTGTATTCACAGGAAGCTCTAATTTTGACGGGGTTTTTCCTGTTAATTATTTTTGGGATTTTGGCGTACAAACTATTGCTTCAGATACTTCTAATGTATCCAATCCAACTTATACTTACCCTCAACCAGGAACTTATAACCCAATTTTAATAGCATTTACTGATAGTCCAGCATGTGGAGATACCACACAGTTACAAGTAATTATATATCCCGATTTCGTATATAGTTATGACATAAAAGACATTAGATGTACTTATGGGGTTGAATTTACTGCCTCTTCCTCTTTAGATGGAATTGTAGCGGTGAGCTATGTTTGGAATTTTGGAGATGGATACACTTCTAACACTCCAATTGACACTCATATTTACGCTACAAGTGGGAATTTTGATGTGACACTAACTATCACTACTTCAAATGGTTGCAATGATGGTTTTACCAACACAATAGAAAAAATAGCTTTAGCAGAAATTTTTGTTCCTAATGCCTTTACTCCTAATGGAGACAAAGAAAATGATGTGCTTTTTGTTAGAGGAGGTTTGGATGAAATGACTCTAAAAATATATGACAGATGGGGTGAAAAAGTATTTGAAACTAAAGACCAGTCTATTGGTTGGGATGGTACTTACAAAGGAAACCCCGTTGACCCTGGTGTTTTTGTTTATCACCTCATTACAAAATGTGCTGATACTGATGAAGTCTTTAAAAAAGGAAATATTACGGTAATTAGATAGTCAATAATTCAACATTAACGTCAATTAACACAATTTTGTAAACGGTTGTTATTTCTATATAGCAATTAATTATATTTACAGACTTACTTAAAATTAGTATGTCAGATAGTATTGTAATTATACCAACCTACAACGAAAAGGAAAACTTAGAGAAGATGGTACGTAAAGTATTTTCTTTAGAAAAGATTTTCCATATTTTAGTTGTGGATGATGGTTCTCCTGATGGTACAGCTACTATTGTAAAAACATTACAAACAGAATTTCCCAATCAATTACACCTTGAAGAAAGAAGTGGGAAATTAGGATTAGGAACAGCTTACATTCATGGTTTTAAATGGTCTTTGAAAAGAGAATACGGATATATTTATGAAATGGATTGCGATTTTTCACACAATCCAGAGGATTTAATTCAACTATATAATGTTTGTGCTAATGACGGTGCAGATCTATCAATTGGCTCACGATACAAATCGGGTGTTAATGTGGTAAATTGGCCAATGGGTAGAGTTTTAATGTCTTATTACGCTTCTTCTTATGTACGCTTTATTACGGGAATGGACATTAGAGATACCACCTCAGGCTTTAAGTGTTACACTAGAAAAGTGCTAGAAACAATAAATTTAGATGCCATTAAATTTAAAGGTTATGCCTTTCAAATAGAAATGAAGTTTACGGCCGTTAAATTTGGATTTAATGTAGTAGAAGTTCCAATCATTTTTACCGACAGACAAGAAGGAGAATCTAAAATGAGTGGTGGTATTTTTAAAGAAGCCATT
This sequence comes from Flavobacteriales bacterium, assembly GCA_002402165.1. Classification (GTDB taxonomy): domain Bacteria; phylum Bacteroidota; class Bacteroidia; order Flavobacteriales_E; family Vicingaceae. Next base: position 34,739 of record NVVI01000023.1, on the reverse strand, counting down.
TTTGGAGTAATTCAAATGAAAATGAAAAGTTGGTTTAGAAAATACGACAGATAATTCTTCCCCGAGCAATCGGGGGTCCAGAAAAAACACCTTGATTTTCTATCAAAATAGACCCTGAAATAAATTCAGGGTAACGTTTATCCAGTATATTTGCACCAATGAAAACACTACTCAAAAACGCTCAAATAGTTAATGAAGGACAAATCTATAAAGGTCATTTATTAATTGAAGGAGAAAGAATCTCTAAAATTTATAAGTCTGATGACGATATTTCAGGAATTGATGCTGAAATAATTGACATTCATAACAACTATTTATTACCAGGTACAATTGACGATCAAGTTCATTTTAGAGAGCCTGGATTAACTCATAAAGCAAATATTAACACAGAATCAACTGCAGCTGTTGCAGGTGGTATAACTTCCTTTATGGAAATGCCCAATACTGTTCCGAATACGTTGACGCAAGAATTACTGCAAGATAAATATGATATTGCAGCCAAGAGTTCTTTGGCAAACTACTCCTTTTACATGGGAGCTTCTAACGATAATATTGAGGAAGTTTTAAAAACAGATCCTAAAACGGTTTGTGGTGTGAAAGTTTTTATGGGTTCTTCTACCGGGAATATGCTAGTAGATAATAAGGAAACATTAGAAGAATTGTTTTCTAAATGTAAATTATTAATTGCTGCGCATTGCGAAGATGAAACTACCATCAGAAACAATATGGCAATTTATAAAGAAAAATACGGAGAAGATGTTCCTGTAACTTGTCACCCAGAAATTAGAAGTGAAGAAGCGTGCTATTTGTCTTCATCATTAGCAATAGAATTGGCAAAAAAACACAACACTCGTTTTCATTTGTTTCATGTATCTACAGCTAAAGAGTTATCCTTATTAGAAAATAATACACCATTAAAAGAAAAACGCATTACTGCCGAAGCGTGTATTCATCACATGTGGTTTTCTGATGAAGACTATGAAACCAAAGGAGCATTTATTAAATGGAACCCTGCTGTTAAAAAAGCTTCTGACAGAGATGCTATTTTACAAGGAGTTTTGGATGATTACATTGATGTTATTGCAACTGACCATGCTCCGCATACAGTAGAAGAAAAACTGAACACTTATTTCAACTCTGCATCTGGTGGGCCAATGGTACAACATGCAATAGTGGCTATGCTAGAACATTACCACAATGGAAAAATCTCTATTGAAAAAATAGTAGAAAAGATGAGCCACGCTGTAGCCGATTGTTTTCGTATAGAAGAAAGAGGTTTTATTAAAGAAGGTTTTTATGCTGATTTAGTAGTGGTAGATATCGATAACCCTTGGACAGTAGAAAAAGAAAACTTGCTTTACAAATGTGGCTGGTCTCCTATGGAAGGACAAACGTTTAAATCTAAAATATTGCAAACTTTTGTAAATGGACACTTGGTGTTTAATATGGGGGCAATTGACGAAGAGTATAGAGGGAAACGAATGAGTTTTGATTTTTATATTTAGTAATATGGATTTAGATTATCTTAAAATATTTACAGCAATTGTATTAGCAGTTTTAGGTTGGTTGGCAGGACATTATTTAACTTCTCAAAGAGATAAGAAGAACAAAAGTCGAGAAATATCAGTTAAACATCTTATAGATGCCTATTTAATATTAACTACAGAAATTGTACAAAGACCTGATTCTGAGTCAAAAAATCGAAAAATTGAAAATGTTATTTCGGAAATACAATTATTTGGCTCAAAAAAACAAGTAGAACTTGCTAAAATACTTGCAGATGAGGTGTCAGAAGGCAAAAATTTTCAGCTAGATTTTCTAATCAATAGCTTACGAGATGATTTAAGGAAACAAATTAATCTCAAATCAATAGAAGGAAATGTGAGGTGGTTGAGATATCACGATTAAAATTTAAGTAGCAAACTCATTCGAAGTTTTCAAAACAAAACGTATCGTCATTACGGGCTTGACCCGTAATCTCAAACAAATAACAGAGCTTTTAATCGGGAGATTCCGTGTTAACCCTTCGACTCCGCTCAGGGTGACATCTGCGGAATGACGAACATCGAAATAAAATTATTCTCATTGATTTCCAGACAGTTAATCCATTTACATAATAATTTTTTATGCATCTAGTTCTTATGTATAAGATTATTATGTATATTTGTCTTATGTATTCAAAAGAACTATTAAAAGGAACCTTAAAAACTATCATTTTAAAACTGCTCTCGGAAAGTGATAGTATGTACGGTTACCAAATCACCCAAAAGGTGAAAGAGATTACCGAGGGAAAAATTGTTTTAACTGAAGGTGCTTTATACCCCGCCTTGCATAAGTTGGAAGCTGACGGATTACTAACCACAAAGAAAGAAACAGTTGGTAATAGAGTTAGAAAATACTACAGCTTAACGCAAACAGGAAATAGTAGCGCCAAAGAAAAGGTTGAAGAATTGAAGGAGTTTATGGAAACATTAAGAACCATAATCAACATCACCCCTCAAACATTAGCATGGTCGATTTAACTGAACAAAACATCAGCGAAATTACACTGCTAGTTGAAGCTAGAGGAGTAGAAATGGAAGAGCTTTCTTACGATCTCGTAGATCATATTTGTTGTATGATTGAGGAGAAAATGGAAAGTGGGTTAAACTACGCCAGCGCATTAGAAGAATCAATGAGCAGCTTTGGTAAAAAAGGTATCCGACATATACAGGAGGAAACAACTTTTTTATTAACCAAAAACATATTAGCTATGAGAAAGACAATGCACATCACCGGAATTACATCAGCAGTTTTATTGCTGTTTGCAACAATTTTTAAAATTCAACATTGGCCAGGAGCAGGAGTCATGTACGTATTAGGCGTAGCATCACTTTGTCTTATTTTTATGCCAATTTTCCTAACTGTTCGAGTCAAAGAAAAAATTGGCAAACCTAGACTTTGGATAAATATAGTAGGAACAATCAGTGCCTTTATTTTATGCTTTGGCATCCTATTTAAAATTATGCACTGGCCAACGGCCAATATCTTAATGACCTCTGGCGGGATAATGATTATCTTCATCTACCTCCCACTCTACATTTTTAACTATTACAAAAATAAAGAGTTGCGCACAAATACAGTAATTACAACTGTGGTAGCAATTGCTGGGGCTAGCATGTTATTCTCTTTGGTAAACTTACGAGGTAATAGCCATATTGTGCGAACATCAATTTTAAATATGCAATACACTATTAATAATGATATTGCAGCAAGTAATAAAACAAATACTAGCCTACTTGCTTTAATAGAAAAAGATTCTATTGCTGATAAAGCATTTCAACAAGTAAATGAAATAGCGCTATCTATTAATAAGATTAGTCATGACTTAAATTTTGATATTGCTAAAAGTTATCATACCGAATTATCTGATGATGAAATTAAAACCATTTTAAAAGAAAACTATACGCTTATTTCTGATGATAAAGGAGACTTAATTTCATTAAGAAAAGAAGAAAATGGTTTGGTAGAATTAATGATTTTGGTAGATGATTATCAGGTAGCTTACAAAAAAATCACTGGAACAGATGCTAATCTCAAATTGAATCAAGACAATTTAGATTACTACTTAAAAAGTGAAAACACGCAATTCCCATTAGGAATAGTAGTACATGATTTAAGTTATTTGAATTTACAAATTCAGCGATTACATTCTGGATTGTTACAATACTATAAAGGAAAGGTTTCTTAGTTTTTGAATACAACTAGAGAGCATAAGGGCCGGCAAGAAATTGTCGGTCTTTTTTATTTGTGATTTTTTGCGAAATGGAAAAGACCATAGTAAAAAAGGTACATCGAAATTGTAAAAACAAATGTTATAATATAAAAATTTACATCTTCAAAAGGATGTATAACTACATTCATAACCTCTTGAAGCAAGTGTTTTGGACGTGTAAATATATCGGAGCTGTTTAACCTTTTAAAACGTCCCAAATAAACACCTACACTAGCAAGGTATAAAATACCTATAATAAATACAGTACTTTTAAATCTTGTATACCTCTTATAGAGAAGTACTTCTAAGTTCTTTAAAGATGCAAATGCCAAGAACAAAGCCAAAAGAACATATGATAGCAACAGTACAATATCAAACCAAACCTTTAGCCTAGGTTTTCTATAAATATAAAATAAATCAGTAGTACTGTATAAAGCGTTTGGAAAAAAGAGTAACCATAATAAAAAAATCAGCACGAACCATCCTTTTGACATTTTCTCCAATCTAAATCCTTGTGAAATAAGATAGGGCAACCAAGCTAATCCTAGGTTTTTTATAAGAAATAAAAAAGTCATTTCTCCTTCAACAACAACTCTTACAAAAATTAAAGCTGAACAAAACACAKAAAACAGTAATAAAAAAATAGTATTATGTGATTTTAAAAACGATATCATATTAATTAGCAAGTTAACTATAAAAATAACAAATTCATGATTATATTTACCAGCTAATGAAACTAAAACCATGAAGAAAATATTTTTTACACTACTTATAATCACTTTATTTGTGAGCTGCTCTTCATCTAAAGAGAGTACTACTAAAAAACCAGAACAACCTGAAGTTCCAGCAAAGGTTGTTTCTCCTAATAATCCAAATAATTATCCGGTAAAATAACCTTCCTTTAAAATAGTTTATTTGCCGTTTATCCTATACTCATTAAATTTCAATTGTTTAATTAGCATCTTTACTAATACTAACTTATTTTACTCTTATTATGTTTAAACATTCAACCTACATATTATTTATAATTATTGCTTTTATTGGGTGCAAGCCTACTGAAACAATAAATCTGCCTGAACAAACAATTGTAATTGAAGACCCAAACAAAACTCCTGAAAGACCAGTATACAATGCTTCTAACACTAAAAAGTTTGATTTAATTCATACCAAATTAGCAGTAAGTTTTAATTGGGAAAAAGCCCATATGTATGGAAAAGCAGAATTAACACTCAAACCACATTTCTATAATCAAACAAAATTAGTGCTTAATGCGAGAGGAATGGATATTAATAAAATACAATTAATGTCTATTGGCGAAGATAGTTTAACTCTGTTCAGTGATTTAAAATATGAATATGATAGCCTTCTATTATCAATAGCTTTACCCAAAGAATACACCANRAWCGACNWCAGYTWMWKYMTNYYAKANRAYYAKAYCNKCTWWACCAAACGAATTATCAGAAGGCGGAAGTGCAGCAATCAGATCTGACAAAGGTCTTTATTTTGTTAATGAAAAGGGAGAAGACAAAGATAAACCTATGCAAATCTGGACACAAGGAGAAACTGAATCTAATTCTGCTTGGTTTCCAACAATAGATTCACCCAATCAAAAATCAACAGAAGAAATTGCCATTACTGTTGATGAAAAATACAAAACTTTATCAAACGGAATTTTATCACACTCTGAAATTAATGGAGATGGTACCAGAACTGATTTTTGGGAAATGAACATGCCACATGCTCCATACCTGTTTATGATGACAATAGGTGAGTTTGAAATCTATAAAGACAAATGGAGAGATATAGAAGTTAATTATTACGTAGAAAAAGAATATGCAGAATACGCTAAAGATATTTTTGGCTTAACTCCAGAAATGTTAGAATTTTTCTCAAATAAATTAGGTGTTGATTATCCATGGCAAAAGTACAGCCAAGTAATTGTTAGAGATTATGTTTCTGGTGCAATGGAAAATACTTCTGCAGTTATTTTTGGGGAGTTTACCCATCAAACTAAAAGAGAAATGATAGATGGAAGTGCTGGAGAAGATGTTATTTCTCATGAATTATTTCATCACTGGTTTGGTGATTTAGTAACTTGCGAATCATGGGCAAATCTACCTTTAAACGAATCTTTTGCAACCTACGGAGAAGTACTATGGAGAGAACATAAATATGGAGATGATAAAGCTGCTGAAGGTTTGCAAAACGATTTAAACGGATATTTACGACAAGCTGAGAGAGGAAAGTTAAAAGACATGATTCGTTTTGACTATGACAGGAGAGAAGATATGTTTGATGGTCACAGCTATCAAAAGGGTGGAAGAATATTGCATATGCTGAGAAACTACATTGGAGATGATGCTTTTTTCGCATCTCTTCAACTTTATTTAGAAACCAATAAATTCACAGATGTTGAAATGCACCAATTACGTTTAGCCTGCGAAAAAAYAACAGGMRARGATTTRAAYTGGTTTTTCAACCAGTGGTTTTATTCTAGTGGACATCCAGAATTAAATATTGAATACAGCTATGATGATTCGTTAAAAACGCAAACAATTACTGTTGAGCAAATGCAAAAATTGGATGAAATTCCGCTCTATTATATCCCTCTAAATATTGATATTTATGTTGACGGAAAAGTAGAAACGAAAGAAATCATTATCGATAAAGTAATGAATACTTTTACATTTGAAGTTTCATCCAAACCAGATTTAGTAAATTTTGATGCCGATAAAATGCTGCTTTGCGAAAAAATTGACAATCATGAATCAATAGAAGAATGGGCGTTTATGTACCACAATGCTCCAAGATATTTAGATCGATTTGAAGCAATTAAAAAAGTAGCTAAATCCGGTGATGATATTGCCTTAAAAACAATGACTCATGCATTAAGCGATAAATATCCTTACCTAAGAAGAACAGCAATTAGAGGCATTAAAAAGGCYGCTAAGAACAACAAAGATGAAGTAAAAAAGAAATTATTAGACTTAGCCAAAAATGATAGTGATTCTAGAGTANGAGGGGATGCTATTGCTGCTCTTGCAAAATACTTTAAAGATGATGAAAAAGTGAAAGCAACACTAATTAATGGCGTTTCTGAGGAGTCTTTTTATGTGATTGGAAAATCTTTATCAAGTTTATCAGAAGTAAGTTATGAAGATGCTATGAAATTTGCGAAAAGTTTAGAAAATGATGAAAACTCCAGAATTAAAAATGCAGTGTGCGGGGTTTATGCAGAACATGGTGATGCAGAACAACATGCTTTCTTTATTAAGACTAACGAAGACTTAGATGGTTTTGGCAAGTATAGTTTTATAATGACCTATGGTAAATACTTAAAAAATCAAACTAATAAAACAATTGAAGAGTCTTTACCAATTTTAACAAATGTTGCTAAAAATGAAAAAGCATGGTGGATGAGAATGACAGGAATTAATGTTTTAACAGATTTAGAAGAAATGTACAAAAACCGTATTCATGTCGCAGAAAAAGAATTAAAAAAAATAGATGCAGGTTCTGATAAAGAATTAGAATTGCGCAACACTATAGATAATGATAACGGAGTAAAAAAAGAACTTTCTACTATTTTGAATGACATTAAAGAAAATGAGAAAAATCCTCGCCTAAGAAAAATGTTAGGATTAAAGGATTAACTTATTGCATTAGAAAAAAATAGCATCTTTTTTTTTATCAATCCCAACCTTTTTGTCCTAACTTTATCTTAATAATAAAGTTATTATTAACTGGGACAATCATAAAATCGTAAAAGGGTGTATTAATTTTAACCCTGAAGCTCGAAGAATTTTGTATGACAACTATTCTTCGCAGATGTATAGTATCTGTTTGCGTTATGCTAACAATAAAGATGATGCAGATGATATTTTTCAGCAAAGCTTTTATTTGGTTTATAAAAACATCAACCAACTAAAAAATTGTGATGCATTGAGTGGATGGATAAAACGAATTTTTGTGAATTGTGCTATAGAACATAATAGAAAAGCAAGCCAGCTAAGAATAGTTGAAGATATAGATGTGCTAGCAGAAAAATCCACTACTATAAATAAAGCGTTGGATAATTTAGCTATCGATGAGCTAACCATTCTAATTCAACAGTTACCAGAAGGATGTAAAAAGGTTTTTAATTTATATGTAATTGAGGAGTTTTCGCATAAAGAAATAGCTGAACAGTTAAACATATCTCTAGGTACATCAAAATCGCAACTGCATGATGCACGTAAAATGCTAAAGCAAAAAATCATTTTAAATTCAAGTGTTCAACATAAAAAACTAAGTAGTTAAAAGTGAGTGAAGAAGAAGAAAATATAGTATTTGATAAGCATATTAAACAAAAGTATGCTGGTCACACTGTTTCTCCACCTAAAGAATTATGGAGGAACATTAATAATGAAGCTGCTTTATTGGAGACTGATGCTTTACGAAAACGAATTATTTTTTATAAAGTACTTAGCCTAGCCTTGGCTGTTTTTTTAATTGGAAGTGTTATTTTTTATCCATTTAATGAAGAGACTAAAATTGCTCAGAACAACCCTATTGAGGTTAAAAACGACTTTAAACCTAAAAAAAATAACCCTACTAAAAAAGGCAAGCAAAATATTGTGCTAAAAAATAATAGTGTTAACAAAAATCATATTGAAACTAATTCTGAAAATGAATTATCATCAAAAAAATTAAAAATAGAACGTACTTTTTTAGAAGAAAAACCAGTCCATAAAAACAATGTTACACCTGAAATTATACAAGCAAAAAAAATAATTGCACCTAACAATATTAGCGATAAAGAACCCATTAAATCAACTTATTCTGAAGAGCTTACTGACAATCAAAAAAACCTAGCCAATGCCACTTCACCCAAAGAAAAGGAAATTGCACCCCCAACAACGAACAAAAATACTGATATACAACTAGAAGAAAATGATAATCAAATCAATGTTCCTATTTTAACAAATACAACTACCCCATCTGATATATTTGCTGACAACCTAACTCAATCTACTCAAAAAAACCAACAACACACCATTGATAGCTTAACAAATTTTATTGCTGAACTAACTGCACCATCAACAAAAGAAGAACCTATAATAAATAATGATTCTATTTCCGCTGAATTAAATCCCGCCCCAAATAGTAGTCCCGTTCCACCAATAGTTACAGAAAACACCTTATCAAAGGTATCGCTCTCTGCTCTTTTTCTACCAACCTATTCATCTCGTTCATTAAAAAATATAACTAATAATTCCGAAAATTTTTACAACAATAATCAACCCGTAAAAATTCAATACAATGCTGAGCTTAACGTTGGTTATCAGTTTTCTAATAAATGGATAGTTAGTTTAGGGATTAATTACAGCTCTCTAAGTCAGGAACTTGATTTAAAGGATAAAAGACCAAATGAGTTGCCAATTTTAATGGATCCTGATAACAATAAGATGATCATTTATAGTTCTTTAGGAACAATTGAAGCCAATAATTTAAATGATTTTGATTTTGCTGGAGATGATGAAGACGATATTTTTTTAGATGATGAGGATGATTTCGCAAGCTTAAACTTTAGAGAAGAGCAACGGTTTACTTTCTTAAATGTTCCTCTAACAATTGGCTACATCATGGGTAAAAAGAAATTGAAATTGATCGTTCAAGTTGGCTTAGTTTCTTCGTTTACAATAAAGAGCAGTTCTAAAATCGAAATAGCCAACATTTACAAAGAGGACAACATTATAGAAATAAAAAATTACCATCAAACAACAGGTGTTAATTTGGGCGCAACATTAAGTACTGGAGCAAAATATGATGTTGGAAAAAGGTTTTCTATCCTATTTTTACCAACCTACAACACTTCATTTACCAATTTAAATAAAAATAATTCTTCTACTATTAAACCCTATTCCATTAGTCTTTCAACAGGTTTGCAATATCATTTTTAATTTTTATTTTTTCTTTCCCAACCTTTCATCCTAAAGATACTCTTAGGTTAAAGTTAATATAATTACTAAACAACCCAGGTGATAATTAATTTTATGATTGTCCCATAAATTTGATAGGTATATCACTTGGTTGTTTAGGGATTAATAAAAATAAAATTATGAGGTGTCTATTTATCGCTTTTTTGTTTATTTCATTATCCCTAACTAATAGTAGTTTAGATGCCCAAACTATTAATGACAACCAATTATGGACTGGTGGAACTTTTGGTTTAAAATTGAATAAAAAATTCAGTGTTAGTTTAAGAGAGGAATTTAGATTAGACAATAACATGTCCTCTCTTAAAACAGATTTTACTGAATTAGGTGTGAAATTTAAATTAAACAAACATTTTTCTTTTGCCCACCGGTTTCGATATATAGATGTTCCTAATAAAAAAAATAAAAGACGATTATCTTTTGATGCTTATTATAGTTGGAAGAAAAAAGATTTTCCATTGTCTTTTAAGTATAGGTTTAGATTTCAAGACACTAAAAAATTCAATTCAAAAAAGCAAGCCAACGATTACATCAGAAATAAATTTACATTAAAGTACAATGCTTCAAAATTAGTTGACCCCTATTTTGCCTATGAAATCTATTTTAGATTTGATGGTAAAAATGAATTTAGAAAAACAAGAATTACTTTAGGATTAGATTGGAGATTAAGCAAAAAAATGGGCCTTACCACTTTCTATCGACTACAAAACGACATTAATGTAAAAACTCCTACAAGGCTAAATATTGTAGGCCTAACTTTTGCTTATAATTTATCATTACGAAAAAAATCAAATTAATTAATARACAAATAATAATAATAACTATTTTTAACATACCCTTATAAACGAAAATTATGAAAAAAAGAAACTTATTAATTGCTAGCATTTTTTGCTTAGGAATTGCTTTTACATCATGTAGTAAAAGTAACTGTAAAGAGTGTACTAATTGCCAAACATTAGCGAATGCTACTTTATGCGAAGATGACTTTGAAAAAACAAGTAATTACAACGATCAAGTAGAAAATTACGAATCTGATGGTTGTACTTGTAGCACCAAATAGAATATTAACTTAGTTAATATTTACAGAGCCTCACGTATGTGGGGCTTTTTTGTTAAATTTAAAAAGTGAAAAAACTTTTACTTATATTGGTTGTTTTAGGGTGTAATCTACTAGGATATTCGCAAGGGTCGGAAGTCATTGTGGAATTAACACCAGATTCAGCTCTTAAGATAATTGGCTTCTCAAGTTTACGGGTTGTAGATGCAAGGTTTTCTAAGGACAATATCGGTTACTTATCAAGAGGTATTGGAAACAATAAAAAACGAGTGAAATTTCCAAACGATTTCAAAAAGCACTTAGAGGAAACAATTTCATTTTTATTGCCTGATAAAAAGGATAAACCTAAATTAGTATTGATTTTTCGAGACTTAATTGTTTCGGAAAATATTGGAACCCAGAACCAATACGGTTATTGTAATATGGAAATAGAGTTTGCGAAACAGGTGGATACTCTTTTATACTCATTGGGAACAATTAAGGCAAATGTCAACGAAAAGAATTTTTATATTAATAAAACACATGGGAAAAGAATTTTAATGGCATTAGAAGATTGTTTTAGAAAATTTGATAAAACGAAATGGAAAAATAGCGAAGGTATATTAATTGGAGACATTAACAATAATATAGTCTACGACTATAAGACTATACCTCCGAAAGGTGTCTATTTGAGTTATAATCAAATGACAAGAAGATCCCCCTTAGATAGTATCGGGTTTGAAATTAATCAAACACGTAAATCCAAAAAATTTGTTAGTTATAGAATTGATTTTAAAAAAATGGTAAATCCAAAATTAGTTCAATTTGTCTCTGATGGTAGAAACATTTACATGCATGCTAATAGAACTAAGTTCTTAAGGTGTGGCAGTTATGGAAAATATATTTACTTTCAAGGGTCAGTTCCCATAACTACAAAAACTGATAAAGTCATTCACCTCTATACAGGACTAGGTCCAGTAGGGCTTGTTGGGGGTCTTTTGTTTTCAGCGACTCAGGATGACTCAAATACCAATACTACAACTAAGGGAGTTGTTATAGATACTGAAACTGGAAGTTTACATATTGTTACAGATAATTATTTATATAAAATAACAAAGCAATTTCCACTTTTTTTAAAGGAATATCGAAAATCAAAAAGAAAACTAAACGATAAATTAAAGGTTATTATTGAATTAAATTCAAAGTATCAATAATGAATAGCTACTCTTTAAAGTGAATAAAATTATAGACCAAACCTATTCCATATCAATCTATTTAGGATTATGAAAAAATTATTATTCACTTTAATTATTATTTCTTTTGGCTGTAGTAACCAAACGAGAAAAGAAACTACGTTACCAAAACCTCAACTCAACCCCAACAATTACAATGTTGCTTTTTTAATTATAGATGGTGTTTTTAATACTGAGCTAACTGCTCCTTATGATATTTTTCACCATACCATATTTAGAGAAAACATTAAAGCCATGAATGTGTTTACTGTTTCTAACCAATCTACTCCTGTTAGAACATTTGAGGGTCTAAATATACTCCCTGATTACAATTTTTTAACCGATAGTTTACCTAACATAGATATTTTAGTGGTCCCCAGTGCTGAGCATAATTTAGATACCGATTTAGAAAATGAAGCGTTAATCAACTTTGTAAAACAAACAAGTAAAAATGCAATCTATGTTACCTCTCATTGTGATGGTGCTTTTGTGTTGGCTAAAAGTGGTATTCTAAATGGAATTGAATCAACAACTTTTCCAGGAGATATTGAAGCTTATAAAAAAATGTTTCCAGAATTAATAATCCATGATAGCCTACTTTTTGTACATGATGGTAAATTTATTACCTCAGCTGGTGATGCAAAATCTTTTGAAGCTTCTCTCTATTTATGTGAGTTACTTTACGGTAAAAAAGTAGCAGATGAATTGGCCAAGGGTTTGGTAATAGATTGGGAATTAGACAATATTCCTCATATTGTTGTTTCTGAAAACTAAAAAAGTATGGTTTTTAATTCTCTCTTTTTTATGGCTTCAATGATATTAGCTCCGTGATCAAATTTAGACAAATGAGTGTCAGCCCCTGCTTCAAGCATTTTTTCTTGCAACAAACTCTTGTTCCACAGGTACAAACTAATTACTTTAATTGTTGGAAAATTTTCTTTTATTAATTTAATAATTAATGGTGCTTTTTCAAAACAAAAATCTGTATCTATAAGTATAACAGATGGGTTATTTTTTTGCACTATCTCAATAATATTTTCCTCATCAAATTGATAGTTAATTAATTTGATTCTTATATCTTTTTTTAAAATTCCAGCAAGTGTCTTACCAAACAGTGTACTCTTATCAAGTAATAATCTTATTGTATTTTCTACCATTTAGCTCATTAATAGGAGGGCGTAGCTAAACTATTTCGCAAAGGACCGCAAAGACCTATAAAGATAGAATAGCACACGCCCAATAATTGGGGTTCTAGTTCTTTTGTATTAAAATTGCGGATTTATGCGAAAATTCTACAGAAAATAAACTGAATTTCACACTTGCTTTCTTATGTCTAAAGTACARAACAGATAAATATAATACGTGATTAAAATCATACAAAAGTATGCGATTTTCTACAACTGTGTAAGTAAAAAAAACCTCCTAATTTCTCAAGAGGTGTTTCATACTAACTATCTTAAAACCCTAATAAGGTTACACCAACAGTAAATGGGTACAATTCCGGTCCTCTATCATTTTCAAAAAGAGGAGTTAAACTGTAAGTTGCAAAAACATTAAACCAACCAATACCAATTCGAGTTGTTAAACTAACTCTAAAAGGATTCGTATTAAAGCTTTGCTTATCTTTTTCTTTTTTGTTGTCTCCTTCGTAACGGTATTTGTATTTCATTTTCGCTTGTAAATTGAACCCAAAAATGGCTCCTGCCGAAATATGAAAAGATCTATTTTTATGATTACCAGTATTAACCTCTAACAATAAAGGAGCGTTGATAAACCAGGTTTTAAATCTATTTTTAGAATATTCCAAAATGGTGTCTACCTCTCCCCAGGTGTAGTCTTCATTATATTCATTAACATTAGGATAAATATGATTTCCTCCTTGAGGATTCAATTTTACATTATGTTTTAGCTCATAATTGTTCCATTCTGTTCCTAAACCTGTTACAATACCAAAATGATGTTTTTTTATTGGAATAAAAAATTCCATAAAATTTAGGCTAAATGACCATGACTTATTATAATCTAACTCCATAAATTGGGTAAGCTCATTGGGGTTGGTTAAAGGGTCATTGCTTAGATCAGTACTATTATTAGCATTTAAAAATCCATTTATTGCCAAATCTATTCCAGCCCAGTGGCTTCTTCTTGGCTTATCTTCTCTTTCAACCCAAACAGAATCTCCAACGACATATACTTTCGTTATCCCCCAAGTAATTGTTGTTGTATCACCATCTCCATCCCCCTCAACAACTACATGTTTATTGCCAAGTTTTATATCAACATCATCTTCCTCAACCTCTATATATTGTTTGCCTACTTTAATAGAAAAATTATCCGAACCATTGTAACTTGTGTTTCTATTACCATAACCAGTGCTTGATGCTCCAGATTTATTTATCTCTCGAATTGCTGGATTTCCTTTAATATGAACATCCGAAGCTCCAGATACTCTCCCTTTAATAGATTCTGTAGCATTTACATTAACATCTGAAGCTCCAGAAATATCTAATATTACATTTTTTGTAATAAAACCAGAGGCCCTTAAACCTGATGCCCCACTCATATTTACCTTAAAATTATCTGCTTTTCCAATTAATTTAATTTCGCTTGCTCCAGAAAAATTAATTATTAAATCATCTGTTTCAAGTGCTATACTAATATCTGTAGCACCACTCCCAGTAATACTAAAATTTTGAGTTTGTATTGTATCTGTTGTTCTAATTTCTGAAGCCCCACTTAATTCTATTTGGTTTAAATTCTTATAACTAAGTCTTATTTTAATGTTGTTTACTGTATTGTTTTTTGATACTGTTTTAGTTTTTTTCCTCTTACCTTTAGTTTTTGTAACAACTTTTCTTTCTATAAACAAATAGAGTTGCCCATTACTTATCTCTGTCTTTACTTTTGCTATAGATTCTAGACTACTCCCAGCTATTATAGCTCTATTTTCATCCCCTTGAGTTAACACAACTTCTATTGCACTACTAACTTTTAAAGATGAAAAATCTCCTAATTCTCTAACATCTGTTTGTGCAGATACATTAGTTAAGAATACGGCTGATATAAAAATTGTAAATAATTTTTTCATTGTTTAAAATTTAAAATATTAGTAATATTTTGGTGTTTAAAAGTAGGACGAATTCATCCTTAAATTTGTTACAATTATTATTGATTTTTCTTTTTTCTTTTAAGAAAATTAAGAGGTTTAGAGTTAAACGCGAATATTAATTTTTCCTTTCCTTTGTCTAAAAAATTCTCTTTTACTTGATGTTTTATCATTGCTCTTACAACATCAAATTTGGTAACTTTATTTATAGTTGATGCATTCGTATCGTTTACAACTTCATCTTCATATACTATTCTAACATCATCCGCATACAGAATTTCTTCTTTAGGTAATTTTAACGTCTCTTTATCTAAAGAATCATTTTCCTCAATTTTCAACACTTCTGTTGGTTGTTCGGCAATAAGTTTAGGAGTTTCTTCTTTTTGGTAAGGAATTACTTTAGGTGTTTTTTCTTTTGATTCTTTCTTTCGTTTTTGAATTGGAGATGGTTTATTTAATTCAACATCTGCAAGTTTTATATCTTTTTTAGGAAGAATCTCTTCCTCAACTTGATCCTCATCTATGAAATTTTCGTTTTTCTGCTGTGACTTTATAACTTCTTCTTTATCTGCAATAAGATTATCATTTTGATTTTCCCCACCAATAAATCCTTTTAACAAGAATAAAATAATAATAACTGCTGCAGCAGAAGAATACCACCAATAGATTGGAATTACCTTTCCTTCTTTCCTCTTAAGTGATTTCTTGTTGTCAAAAAGCACCAAAGAGGCTATTAGCTTTGTTTTCTTATAAGCAATGTAATCAGCTTGTTTTTCTGGATTACTTTCTAAAAACGAATTCAACTCTTTAGAAACTTCATTAGAATTATCTCCTTCTATCTCTTGTATAATATATTCTTCATAATTAACGAACGTAATAAAGTTTTCTTCTCTTTTTAAGAATTTCTTGTCAATTTTTGCAACCTGTATTGGAATCAATTCATGTATTTCAAATCCCTCCCACTTTTCTTTTAGGTCAGAATTATTTTCAAGAAACAACATCAACTCAGCAATTAGCTCAAGAGATAAATTCCCCTCAACATAATCAAGCAGATAAGCTTCGTAATTATTTCTTGTAATCAAATTCATATTAGTGCTTCAATACTCCCTAAATAATTCTTTAAAAATTTCCTCCCTCTAAAAATATACACTTTTACTTGTGATTCAGTCATTCCAGTTATTTCTGCAATTTCATGATAAGCATAGCCTTCATAATCTCTCAACAATATCACGGCTTTCTGGTCTTCAGGTAATTGTTCAACTGCTTCATGTAAAATTTCTTGCAAATCAGAATACTCCGAATTTGTACTGTAACTTTCTTCTTTAACATCATTAAATGAACCTTGTTTCTTCTCTTTTCTTACTACATCAATTAACGTATGATATGCAGTTGTAAATAGATATGATTTTATTTTAGTAAGATCAACATTGTCCTTTTTCTCCCAAAACTTTAAATAAGTATCCTGAACAATATCCTTGGCCTTATCTTCATCCTTAATGTTTTTTATGATGAATCGATAAAGATTATCAGAATATTGATCTACACTTTCGTTATACTCAGCAACGGTCATTAAATGAAGTTGTTTGATATTGTGACGAACTGTTATTATAAAAAGTTACAGCTATTGATTAAAAATTCCAAAAACAGCTGACCCACTTCCTGTCATAGAAGCAAAAATTGCTCCATTCAAATACATATTTTGTTTTAATTCTTCTATTTCTGAATGTTTCGGGAAAATAGATTTTTCAAAATCATTTTTAATAGATGATTTCCATTCATCAATTGGTTGTTGAATTAACTTTTTCAAATTCACTTCAGAAAAAACTGGAATAACACCAGCGTAAGCTTCTTTAGTTCCAATATGGATTTCGGGGCATTCTATTCTAATTTCATAAGAAGATAAATCAATGTCTATCATTTCAAAATCATCACCTTTGTTAAAAGCATAAACTGGTTTATTTTCTATGAAAAAAGCACAATCACTTCCTAATTTTTTTGCATAAGATATTAATTGCGCTGTAGTCAGAGCAAGCTCAAATAATTCATTCAATGCTTTCAGCATAAATGAAGCATCAGAAGAACCTCCTCCTAATCCAGCACCAATTGGAATGTTTTTTTGCAAATGAATTTTTACATTTGGAATATCAAAATCATTTTTAATCAATTGAAATGCTTTTACACATAAATTAGAATCAATATCACCTGGTATTACAACCCCCGTAGAAGTATATTCTAATTGACTATGTTTCATAATTTCCAACACATCAAATAGCTCTTCAACAGGATAAAGAATGCTCTCTATACTATGAAAACCATCTTCACGTTTTTCAACTACATTTAATCCTATATTTATTTTAGCATTTGGATAAACGACCATAATCCTACTTTTTTCTCTACATCTCCAAAAATACGAATTAGAAAAGTGTTGAATTAACAAATTTAGTAATTTAGCACTCTATTATTATTGGAAAAGATGGCAGTATACTTAGATTTTGAAGACCCAATAAAAGTGTTAGAAGACCAATTAATTGAAAACACTAAATTACAAGAAGATAAAGGTGTTGATACCACTAAGATTATAAAAGAAATAGAAAAAAAATTAAAACAAACTAGAAAGGAAATTTACAGTAATCTTTCTGCTTGGCAAAGAGTTCAAGTTTCTAGGCATCCTGAAAGACCATACACACTTGGCTATATTGCAGCTATTACCGATGGTGAGTTTATAGAACTTCATGGTGATAGAACTGTAAAAGATGATAAAGCTATGGTTGGCGGTTTTGGAAGCATCGATGGACAATCAGTAATGTTTATTGGTCAACAAAAAGGTATAAATACCAAAATGCGCCAATACAGAAATTTTGGAATGGCTAATCCTGAAGGCTATCGAAAAGCTCTCCGTTTGATGAAGTTGGCTGAAAAATTTAATAAACCTGTAATATGTTTTGTAGATACTCCAGGTGCATTTCCTGGATTAGAAGCGGAAGAAAGAGGCCAAGGTGAAGCCATTGCTAGAAATTTATTAGAAATGTCTCAACTAACTGTTCCTATAATTGTTATTATTATTGGTGAAGGGGCTTCTGGAGGGGCTTTAGGGATAGGAATAGGTGATAAAGTTTTAATGCTAGAAAATTCTTGGTATTCTGTTATTTCTCCAGAAAATTGTTCTACTATATTATGGAAAAATTGGGATCATAAGGAAGAAGCGGCAGAAGCTTTAAAGTTAACTTCATCAGATATGTTGCAAAACAAATTAATTGATGGAGTAATTAAAGAACCTTGTGGCGGAGCTCATACCAATCCTGAAGAAATGTTTAAAATTGTTAAAAAAGAAATTCTTAAACATTTAACAAAACTAATGGAATGTGACAAAGATAAACTAGTTGATAAGAGAATTAACAAGTTTTGTTCGATGGGTGTAATAAATGAGTAAATTATTTATTGTACCAAAAAATTACTTCTTCTATAGTATTTATATGGCTATAGCTTCCTATTTGAGCTCCTGTAGAATTATGGACGGTAAGTAAACTTCCACTTGCAACAAATAGTTCTCCCAAAAAACTATCATACCAGATGTTATTAGCATTAGCTCCAGATATTAATAAGGTTGTTGCAAAAGGAAAATTACTATTTACATTAATCGTAGAAATATTACCACTATGAACAATCAAATAAATTCCTGTTCCTATTTCTAAACAATCATCTATTTTTCCAAGTCCAATAGGAAATGAAGTTAACGAGCCTGTAGTTGGATCGTAAAATATTAAATTTCCATTAAATAATGCATCATTAGTAATAACTATTATTTCATTTGTTGCTCTTGTAAACATTCCTACAATATCTTCGCTTGGTAAAAGTGTTGCATTAATCGTTGTAGGATTTCCTGAAGCCATCCAATATGGAATAAGCTTCACTGTAGTTCCAGATAATGCATGTTGTTCGGTCACTAAAATATTATCATGAACCAAAGCACTTTCTACATAAAAATTAGAAATAGCACTGGCATTATAATTAGCTGCGCCATTTTTATCATAACCTTGAACTCCACCATTTCTCTTTCCTAAAAATATGCTTTCATTATCGTATAAAAAACTTGTATAAAAAGGAGTCGGTGGAGAATTAATTATGGGTATACTCCATAAATTCAATCCAGACGTTAAATCAATCGAGTTAACACTCGCATTTGAAACAGTTCCACTCGAAGCATGTATTAACTGCTGATCATATGAATTAACAGCTGATCCCATATAATCTCCATTTATTGATTGGTAGAAAGCACCATTATATGCATTGTCTAAATAATAAATATCTGAAATACTTCCTGAATTACTAATGACATATGTTCCTTCTTTACTTTTTGGTGTTTCATTTAAAAAAATAGTAACGTATTTAACCGTAAGGTTTTCTCCATCAGAAGCACTAACACGCAAATCATACTGACCAGATATTAAATGCATATCATCAAAATAATAAGATATGTTTAAATCATAATCTTTTGTATTAGGATTTTTAGTAACCGTTGTCAAAACCGAAATGTCATTACCATTTCTTAAAGAAACGCTAACACTTTCAATGTTTCTATCATCGTGTATAGTAGCTGATACTCGTATAGTATCAATTCCATTAATTTGCTGTAGCTCAACAGGCAAATTAATTGTTATTGTAGGCTTTGTATCATCTTTATCCTTAGAACAAGAAAAAAAGAAAATCAAAATGATAAATGTGCTATATAATATCTTTCGATTCATTCATTAAAATTAAAGATTTTATCTTTAACTACTCATAACCTTGTTCATAATTGGTTAATAACCAGCAAATAAAATGTTAATCAACTAAACATTAATGAATTAAATCCGTTTAATAAATAAAGAAATGTTTTGATAAATTTATCGAGCTCCTAAAACACTATTTTGTACTTTTGAAACATGGCTGAAGCAAATAAAATATCTACAAGAAAAAGAACAAAACCAGCTATCGCAATTAGCCAAAGCCTAGAGCATGGGAAGCTTCCGCCACAAGCAGTAGATTTAGAAGAAGCCGTTTTAGGTGCATTAATGTTGGAGAAAGAAGCAGTAAATGCAGCCATAGATATTCTTCAGCCTAAAAGCTTTTACAAAGAAACACACCAAAAAATATTTTCAGCAATTCAAGATCTTTTTCAACGTTCTGAGCCTGTTGATATATTAACTGTTACTAACGCACTTAAACAAAAGGGAGAACTCGATTTAATTGGTGGTCCTTATTACATTACGCAATTAACAAATCGTGTTGCCTCTGCTGCAAATATTGAATTTCATGCTCGTATTATTTCTCAAAAATATATTCAAAGAGAATTAATTAGAATTTCTTCTGAAATTATTACAGATGCCTATGATGAAACAACTGATGTTTTTTCATTATTAGATAAAGCTGAAACAAGTTTATTTTCAGTTGCTGAAGGAAATATCAGAAAGAATTACGAAACAATGTCTGATTTGATTAGAGAATCAATCAAACGAATTGAAGAAGCTAAAAACCAAGAAAGTGGTGTTATTGGTGTTGCCTCAGGGTTTACTGCTTTAGATCGAATGACTGC
The DNA here is from genome assembly GCA_002402165.1 of Flavobacteriales bacterium. Lineage (GTDB taxonomy): Bacteria > Bacteroidota > Bacteroidia > Flavobacteriales_E > Vicingaceae. The sequence goes on along the minus strand of NVVI01000023.1, from coordinate 14,061 downwards.
TGGCTGGCAACCTTCGGATTTAGTTATCATTGCAGCTCGACCAGCAATGGGAAAAACATCATACGTGCTTTCTTTAGCTAGAAATGCAGCAGTAGATTTTAACATTCCTGTTGCTTTCTTTTCGTTAGAAATGTCATCGGTTCAATTGGTTACTAGATTAGTTTCTGCAGAATCCGAAATATCTTCTGACAAATTAAGAAGTGGAAACTTACGTGCTGACGAAATTCAACAAATTCATACTAAAATTGATGGCTTAGCAGAAGCTCCTATTTTTATTGATGATACTGCAGGTCTTTCAATTTTTGAATTAAGAGCAAAAGCTAGAAGATTAAAATCTCAACACAACATTCAATTACTTATTGTCGATTACCTCCAATTAATGACAGGTGGGGGAGACAATAAAAATGGAAACCGAGAGCAAGAAATAAGCATGATTTCTCGCTCATTAAAAAGTATTGCTAAAGAATTAAATATACCAGTATTAGCATTATCGCAACTAAGTAGAGCAGTTGAAACAAGAGGAGGAGACAAAAGACCACAATTATCTGATTTAAGAGAATCTGGTTCTATTGAGCAAGATGCTGATATGGTTCAGTTTATTCATCGAGCAGAATATTATGGACTAACAGAAGATGAGGACGGAAACTCAACTACAGGAATGGCAACAATTATTATAGCTAAACACAGGAATGGTTCTGTTGGAGATGTTAAACTTAAATTCATTAATCATCTTGCGAAATTTGAAGATTATGAAGCTGGAATGAATGACTTTGGTGATTTTGACAACAATAATACTAATATGCCGATTGGAGAAGATTTTGACTCTACTACAACAATACCATCCAAAATGAATGATACCGAAGATGATAGTTTTGATTACGGAATGGATGATAAAGATGATGATACTCCTTTTTAATACCTTTCTTCAAAAAAATTAATCTAATCCATACAATAGTTTATTCTCAAATAAGTTATTAATTTTAGTGATATGAAAAAACTGTTTTTCTTAATACTAATTTCACTTTTCTCAATGAAAGTAAGTGCAACCTACTTACTAATACCAATGGATAATACCCAAAAAAATCACCTAAAAGCTTATGGAATAGCCTATTGGGTTTTACAAAACGACATTGAAATTGATTGGCTTTTAAATTATCGTGGTGGCAGTTTCATGATGAAACACGTTAAAGCCATAGAAGAAGAACTAATAATAAGAGGTGTTTCTTTTGAGGTAATTGCCAATGTAAAATCTACTGCCATATTAACAGAGATAGCAGATCCAGAAGTAAATATGGATGTAGTTAAGTTAGAAAAACAGCCGAAAATAGCTGTTTATTCTCCCAAAAATAAGCAACCTTGGGATGATGCGGTAACCTTAGTTTTAAAATATGCTGAGATACCTTACGATGTGGTTTATGACGATGAGATAATTGAAGGTTTATTACCAAAATTTGACTGGTTACACCTGCATCATGAAGATTTTACTGGACAATACGGTAAGTTTTATGGGCATTATAGAAATGCTCCTTGGTACCGAGAACAAGTTCGTTACAACGAAGAAACTGCTTCTCGTCTTGGGTTTAACAAAGTATCTCAATTAAAATTAGCCGTAGCTAAAAACATTAAAGAATTTACCATTGGCGGTGGGTTTTTATTTGCAATGTGCTCTGGAACTGATGCTTTAGATATTGCATTGGCAGCAGAAGGTCTAGATATTTGCGAGTCAATGTTCGATGGAGATGGAACTACACCAAATTACAATGCACAATTAGATTATAGCAAAACCTACGCTTTTAAAGATTTTACTTTAAAAACAAACCCAATTGAATATGAATTTTCTAACATTGATGCAACACCATCGCATACTAAAACACCAAAAAAAATAGATAATTTCACTTTGTTTGATTTTTCTGCAAAATGGGATATAATACCAACTATGTTGTGTCAAAACCATACAAGTATTGTTAATGGATTTTATGGGCAAACAACAGGGTACAATAAACAGTTTTTAAAATCCAATGTTCTAGTAATGGGGGAAAACAAATCTCTCAACTCTGCCAAATACATTCATGGAGAAATGGGAAAAGGCACTTGGACCTTTTATGGTGGTCACGACCCTGCAGACTACCAACACATGGTAAATGATCCTCCGACAGATTTAAACCTCCATCCCAATTCTGCTGGGTATCGTTTAATTTTAAACAACATTCTATTTCCTGCGGCTAAAAAGAAAAAACAAAAGACTTAAATTGATAAAACTTTAGTTAAAGGAAAATTTGTAATAGCTCAAATATATCTGTAATTTCGGACGGATTAGAAAGATATTTTTTTATTTAATTGAAATGAATAATATATATAGAAAGGTTTCTCAGATTGCATCAATTTTTTTGATTGTAATACTTATTACTCCCATTGTTTTATCTAGCATAATGGATGGGGAGTTATTTGAATATTCTATTTATGAAAAATCTCAAAATGAAGAAAAGAGTAATGAAAGCGATTCTGAAGAAGAAGAAGAAAAAGAATTAGAAGATTATGTTTTTCTCTATAATTTAAACAAAAAAAATCTTCTTTCATTAAATAATAAATCCCCCTCTTTTTATTTCATTTTTTTTGGCAACATTAAATCTGAAATCCTTACCCCCCCACCAGATTATCTGACACTATAGTATCAATTTTTATTTTCATAGATTTTTTACAGGTAATGTAATCGATATTATTCGGAGTTACTTTGGCAACTTGCAAATCTCTGTGAATCATCTTATTTTAACCTTATAAATAATTAACATGAAAAATCTATTTGACTTTAAATACCTTAAAGGCGACTTGTTTGGCGGAATTACTGCTGGGATAGTTGCACTACCATTAGCTCTTGCTTTTGGGGTTAGTGCTGGTCTAGGTCCAAGTGCTGGTTTGTATGGAGCTATTTTTGTTAGCTTTTTTGCTGCTCTTTTTGGAGGAACTAATACTCAAATATCAGGCCCTACGGCTCCTATGACAGCGGTGAGTATGGTTGTTATTGCTAGTATAATTGCTATAAATGATGGAGATATTACTCAAGCATTACCCATAATTTTAACCATTTTTTTATTGGCTGGTCTTTTTCAAATTGGTTTAGGGGTTATAGGTTTAGGGAAGTACATTAAGTATATTCCTTACCCTGTAGTTTCGGGATTTATGACGGCTATTGGTGTTATCATTTTAATTACTCAAATACTACCCTCTCTCGGTTATTATCCAAAAGAAGATGCTGAATTTGTAAACCAATTTAAGCCTCATGCTGAAGAAATTATATTAGATAATATTCTTAAAAAAGAAACAGGTGAAGGAATATTAGTTTTAGAAGATTTTAAGGAAACAATAATACGAGCGAATTATGTAACTCAAGATCAAATTCTTAAAGAATCTCAAACCTTGGCTGCTAAAGAAGCTTCAGGAGTAATAGGTGCAATAACTGTGTTACCTCGTGCTTTGAAAAATATTAGCTGGCTAGAGCTTATGCTGGCGCTAGGAACCATTATTATAATTTACGGGTTTAAAAGAATAACTACGGCCGTTCCGAGCACCTTAGTAGCATTATTAGTAATGTCTGGTATTGCCTATGGCTTTAATTTAGACTATAGACCTATTGAGGAAATACCCAGTGGGCTTCCTACTTTTAACATCGAAATATTCAGTCAATTTAGTTTTGGTAACATTATTCCTTATATTTTTACGGCACTTACTTTAGCTCTTTTAGGAGCTATAGATTCTTTATTAACCTCAGTAGTCGCAGACAATATGACCAAAACTCAACACAAGCCTAATAAAGAATTAATTGGTCAAGGTATTGGCAATAGCATTGCTGCTCTTTTTGGTGGAATCCCTGGGGCTGGTGCAACTATTAGAACAGTAGTTAATATTAAAGCAGGAGGTAAAACACGTTTATCTGGTATGACTGCTGGCGTTTTACTGCTTTTTATATTACTAGCAATAGGGCCAATAGCATCGCAAATTCCTGCAGCTGTTTTAGCTGGCATATTAGTTACAGTAGGCATCGGGGTAATGGATTACAAAGGATTGAAAGCTATACCTTATATGCCTCGTCCAGAAGTAGCAATAATGATAGTTGTTTTAGTGCTTTCATCGGTATGGAATCTCGTTTATGCCGTAGGAATTGGTTTAGTTATTGCTTCTCTAATGTTTATGAAAAAAATTGGAGATTTGACTTCTGAACGTTCTGATGTTAAATCACTCCTCAAAGAAAAATCTTGGCCGGATGAAATTGATTTTCCAAATAGTTTAAAAGAAATAGTTTTTGTAAAACACATTAAAGGTCCATTGTTTTTTGGCTCTACAAGTGATTTTCAACAATTATCAAAACAAATTCCAAACACAGCATCTGTTATTATTATAAGAATGGATAGAATGCCATATATGGATCAAACAGGATTATATGCAATGGAAGATATATTGATAGACTTAACGAAACAAGATAAAAAAGTTTTGTTGGTTGACACATTAAAGCAGCCTAAATATATGCTCGAACGCATAGATATAATTCCTGATTTAATACCAAAAGAACAATTGTTTGACAATTTCAAAGATTGTTTAGTTTGGATTAAAAATAATATAGAAAATGTTACCTCCTCAGATATTAAATCATCAGAAGACGCATCCTACATTCCGCCAAACAATAATTTAAAATGATTAAAAGGTATTAAAAGGTATTAAAAGAAATATAATTATGAAAACACAGACAAAAGAAACACAAGACAGCCTTACACCGAAAGATGCATATAATATACTAGTTGAAGGCAATAAAAGATTTACGCAAAACATAAAAGCAGACCGAAACTTACAAGATCAAGTTTTTGAAACCAGCAAAGGACAATTCCCTTTTGCCGTAATTCTTAGTTGTATTGATTCTAGAGTTCCTGCCGAGTTGGTTTTTGACCAAGGAATAGGGGACATTTTTAGTGTAAGAATTGCTGGAAATATTGTTAATGAAGATGTACTAGGTTCGATAGAATATTCCTGTAAGGTCGCAGGTTCAAAAATTGTAGTTGTTATGGGGCATACAAAATGTGGAGCAGTAACAGCAGCTTGTAACAATGTAGAATTAGGAAACATTACTGCTTTATTAGATAAAATAAAACCTGCTGTTGATACTGTTAGAGTTGATGAAAAAGAAATGAGCGAAAGCTCAATTGAAGATGTTTCTGCACAAAACGTAAAGATGTCCATAGAAAGAATCAGAAAAGAAAGCTCAATATTAGCTGAAATGGAAAGTAATGGAGAGATCAAAATTATTGGGACAATGTATTCTGTTGAAACTGGAGTAGTATCTTTTTTTGAATCATGAATAACATAAAACTCTTAATGTGCTACCGTAAATAAGCTTGTAGCTTGTGGTAATTAGTCAAACATATTCCATGAAACACCAAACTTTAACGATTTTGCCATTGGCGGATAACCAGAGACATTATAAGATTTACCCAAGCTTCTGCCCGCATTAATATGTTCGTACTTTAAAAATATTTGAGCACGTTTTAAGTGGGTATTAATAAACACATCAATTTTAGGATAATAGCCCAATAATGTATTATTCTGTACATTAAACTCACTAATTGCTGGCATATAAGCGTAACCATAATAATCTGTAGCATAAGAAAACCCTACTCCAAACTGAAACTTTAATGCTCCTTTAAATATATATTTTTGATAATATATTACTTGCCTTCCTATAACTTCTGGCAATGGAAATAACTTTTCATCAGAAGTTAACTGATAAATAAAAACCGTTCTAAAATGAAAATTCAATAGTTTATAGTTCTTTGCTACCGAAAAAGTAGTAATCGATTGTGTTATATCATCCTGACTCGCAATGGATAAACTGTCATAATACAACGTGTTATTTAAAATTTTACTTTCTGCTTTAACGTGTAATTGTAATTTTTTTAATTCAAAATTAAAATCAAAACCAAGTACCGATTGCTTTTTTAAATCTGGGTTGCTCCATATAAAATGGTTAGAAACATAGCTTGTAAATTTTAAATCCGCTTCATTCAAAAAATAACTAACCCCGCCATTTATACTATATTTCTCTTTATCATAAGATAAAGCCAACTCCGATTCAACATCTCCTTGCCGATAACCATCAACACTATATTTAGCAATAGCATCAACTTTTAACATCTTTTTTTTTATGCTTCCAACAAAACCAGCATAAGTATTGTGATAAATACTATTTATTCCAAAACTTTGTTGGTATTCTTTCTGGTCATATTGTCCAAACAATTCAAAAGAAAATCCAACCATTCTAAAACCAATAAAAACAGTATTACTAAAGTTATTAGTGTAAATAGAATCAATTGTAGAAAGTGTATCTAAATGATTTTCTGTATAAATACTTGATAAAGGATCGTTATCAAAAAACACTTTTTGTTTAGAAGAATAACTTATTTGATGCTTCAAATAAATAGTTTTTTTATTAATCGAATCAGAGGTTATTTCAAACAAATTCAGCCTTTGATTAAGCTGATAATGGTACCTTTTTAAAAATGAATTAGAACTTTGGAGATTAACAAGATAATTTAGTTCATCCTCAAACAATCCATTTTCATAATCAATTACATCAAATAACCCTCCATTCTCCTCATAAATATTCCTATCTATTTCATTAGAAAATTTAATCTCATAATTATCTTTTTTAGATTTATATTTTAATGCTCCTCTAAAAGTGGTGTTATTTGCTTCCTGATTAACATAAGAACCTGAAGARCTTATCTTYTTWAAATCRAAATCGAAAARWARWARYTTTCCRAATTYYTGARYATGKTTWATMGAAAAYWGTTGYTCCYTYCTRCTRGCRTTTATAAAWGTAATRTTAGTATAAGGYYTAAMTSCARWYAATTTATAYAGCTTAMYWTTAAAWRCATTWGGYTYTTCRATWARKTTYTTWYYATAWAGRTRRAAWGCMGTYRGAAAATAAWAAGGAGARCCAWAWGGYCCWARRTTATTAATYAAMACATYMTTKYKATGYTTGTAAAACAAAGTTTTCATAGCTTCTCCATCAGATCGTAACAACGAATCATATTTAGAATCAACAACAGATAAAGAATCCAAATTTTGTGCTTGAATATCGCAAACAAAAAAGAAAACAACTACTGTAGTTACTATTTTAAAGGCATTTAGCATACAAAAAAACAAATATATCGTCCTAAAATAGGTTGACAATTTTTTAATAAAAATTAATTTAAATTGAAGAACATATGTTCTTCGATTTTTTCATGTACAAAATTAGGTGTTTCATATTAAAACTCAAATGTGGTCTTCTGTTATTGTAAGTATTTTATAGATTTTTTTATCAATAGCTTTAATTCTTTGCCTGTATTGCCCTTCTCTAAATGAAGTTCCCAGAGGCAGAGCCATCGGGGTATCTCAACTTAAGTTATCTTGACTTTTAGAATTAAGTTAAATTAATACGATAGAATCATCTTCTTAATGTAAAAAAGCTTCTTAAATTATTGCAATATAAAAACCCCACAATTGCTTGTGGGGTTCAAACCTATCGTGAAAACTGTAAATGGGATTAAGTGTTTTCAAAATATTTAACAAGTATTTCTTCTGCACTTGAAGGAGGCATAAATACTCTTGGTTTAACTAAAACATCTATTCACTTTTCATTCGAGTTTAATTAGGATGATACTGTTCATGTTCAGCTCTTAGCTCCACCATTTCATAATGACTTTCTTGACTATGTCCATGATCTGCTCCTTCTTCCTCTTCTGCATGTTCTGCATTGCCGTGAGAGTGAGTACTAACAGCACTATGATGATGATCGTCATCTAAATTATTATGACTATAGTTGGCATGATGAAAGTCAAACATATCAGATTGATAATGGAATAAACTATCTGCTGTTTGAATAGCTGAAGGTGTGCAGTTATTACTGTCGGCACATACTGCTAATTCTTCATTATGTTCTAAAGCTTCGTGTTCAGCTTCTTCCATACCTTCAGTAGCAATTTTATCTGCTGCTGATAGTTCGGCAGGAATATCACTCTCTTTTTGGCAGCTAGCTAATAAAAATACAGCTGCTATTATTAGTGTTAAATTTAGTGTTTTCATAATTTATCTATTTAATGTTATTAATTAGCAGACTTTAAATATTTAGTTACTTTTTCTATTTCGTCTGCAGTTAAGTTTGCTCTTATTTGCATGTGCATTGCAGCAACATCCCATTCCACATCTGAAAATGTATCTGGAGATGGTGTATTATGACAACGAATACATGTTTCTCCCCAAATTTGGGCTCCAGATTTTGCTGTTATAGCTTCTGAAGGTTTACAACTATTGAACGATGTTGCAAATGCTATTGCTCCTGCTGTTACTGATAATATAATGACTATTTTTTTCATGATAATTAAGTTTAAATATTTTTAGAATCCCATTGCTACACGGACATAAATTAAATTTTGTGTTGTTGTTTCTCCTGAATCATGATCTCCTAATCCATCTGTTGTTTGGTATCCAACYTTAAGAACTGTTTTCCAATCGAKCCAATAATTTAAGCCAACAGTAGTTTGTGTAGGATTTTGTTCCCATAATGCACCTTCTGGCGTTTGTAACTCACTGTATCTGGCTACTAATTCAAGTTTTCTAATAAATTCATTAGAAACCAATGAAGGACGAATAGATAACTGAGCATAATAACCACTACTTGCATTGTTAAAATCATAAAATAAACCAAGAGTATCATCAGGGATAGCATAGTTAACATCATCAACTTGAGAGAAATTATATTGTCCCTTAATATCTATGACACTTTTCATAAAATTTAAATTTTTGACTAATGATAAATCTACTGCAAAGAGGTTGGCTTTAACACCTTCGTATTCTGACCCTTTAGTTCCTACCTCTCCTGTCATACCAGAAAACCCTATTTCAAGCATTTGATTAGAAAGAGGAAGTATACCTAGTCTACCCCCAACAGTTTTATCATTATTATTATCATTCATAGAACCAAATATTAGCATTCCTGCTTCATCAGGCTCATCTTCTCCCGTTTTTAAYTGRGGTCCATTWACRACATAWGCTTGATARTTKAWTTTAATRKWYCCTGTATAGAAWRCKCCTCKTAACTCTACTCCRAWATCACTTGAAGGAGCAATYCCATCATGACCAAAWCCWAGAGGKGCATTTACAGTACGRTTAATCCAYGCWGGGTGTAATTTTTCGGTAAACGTTCCAAAAGGYAATAAGAATTGACCTGCTCGAACTGTCATGTACTTGTTTAGTATATACGAAGCATTTGCATAACCTAAACCTAACTCAAAACCGTCATGCCCATATCCACCTTCAAATTCTGCTTCGAAAAATAATCTGTCAGATTGTTTGTAGAGTAAAACAGGATTTATTCCTCCTCCAATAAAATTGTATTCACTTTCATCTCCCGAAGTTAACCCATCAAATCCAGTAAAGAAAAAACCTCTCAACATGAATTTAGATTTTCCAGGTTTAAAACTATTAAAGTTTTGAGCCGCTTGTCTACCTAAGGTAGTATTTAGGGTATCTTGTGCACTAACAGATAATGAAACTGTTAATAACAAAGTAATGCTCCCTAAAGCTATTTTTCTTAATTTTTTCATTTTTTTACCTTTTTTAAAGTTCTTATATAATTAACTAACTGCCATCTTTGGTTTGTCGTCAAAGCCGCTTTATAAGATGCCATTGGTGCTCTACCTTCTGTGATTTTCCAAAATATGGCACCATCAGTTTGACTTTGAACACCTTCTTTTGCAAAGTTTGTTGGACGAGGGTTTAAACTCATTCCTGCCATTCCATCTCCTTTACCTTTTTTTCCATGACAAATAGCACACATTTGAGTAAATAATTTTTTGCCTTCGGCCGTTGCAGAAGCCTTTCCTTTTAATGGGTTTTTTACGATAGAAGCACTCTTTGGTGCTATCCAAACTTTGCCTCCATAGTAGCTAAAGCTCATCCCGACCAGAGCAATTATTAAGCTCCCTACTATTACTTTAATTGTTTTCATAATTATTAAGTTTTATATTATTTCCTTTATTAACAATTTCTATAACAAAGGTATTTATTGTGTATTCTCAACTGCATGAGTTCTATCATTCAAAATCGTGCACTTTTGCAGAGTATGAAGGTGTGTATGTGATGAAAATCATAATTGTGAATTACAGTGTCTAAAGAATGTATATGAATACAAACAATAGTAGCTGATTTAAATAAATGGTAAGTGGAAAGAAACGAATTCTATTTTAAAGTGTCTCTCAATTCTTTTATGATCTCTTGAATTAATTCTTTTTTTAATTCAACCTTTAACTCTTCTTTAATTTCTTTTTTTAAAATATCCCYTTTTTCTTTTTCAACTAATAAAATCTCTAACTTATTTAGTTTAAATATTGTTGTTGAATCTGTTGGTCTAAGATTTATTGCTTTTGAGTATTTTAACTTGGCTTCATTGAGTTTTTTATTATTTAAACTTAAATCGCCTTCTTTTATTAGTTGATTAAACTTTTGAGTTAGTTCTTTTTTTAATCTTTTCTTTTTTTCTTCAGGTGTTTCTATCGGTTCAGTTGGTTTAGTTATTGTTTTAGGTTTAGGTTTGTTTTTTTTAAATGTTCTTATATAGTTTACCAATTGCCATCTTTGATTACTTTTTAAAGCAGTTTTATAGGATGCCATAGGTGCACGCCCTTCTGTAATTTTCCAATAGATAGCCCCATCTGTTTGGCTCTGTACTTTATTTGTTGTGAAATTTGTTGGGCGAGGGTTTAAACTCATTCCAGCCATTCCATCTCCTTTACCTTTATTACCATGACAGATTGCACACATTTGTGTGTATATTTTTTTGCCTGCTGCGGTTGCGGTTGCATTTCCTTTTACTGAGTTTTTTAATTTATTTGCCGATGCCGGAGCTTTCCATGTTGTATTTACTAATGTTTCAACAGGTTTTATCCATGATAGTATTACAATAGCTAAACCTAATGATAAAAGAGTAATAACAAATTTTTGTTGTAACTTTTTCATAACCAATATTTATGTCAAAACTAAAATATGACTTGATATTAGCACTATGATTTCAATCATTCTGATTGGTGCATTTTTGCAGGTAATTTTACCAAATTTATTAACCTTTCATAATCTTTAATTATGATTTTTCTTCGCCCAAGAATTTCAATTATTCCTTGTTCATTATACCAAGCAAACTCTCTGCATACTTGTTCAGGAGATGTTGAAGCAATATCTCCAATCTCTTTTCTTGTAATGTATAAATCAATTACATCTCCATCTTTTATACTATCATAAAAGGAATGAAACACCATTAGTACTGCATTAATAACTCTTTCTCTTAATCCTGTTCTTGATAAAGAATGCCAGTACTGTTCTGATTGCATTAATTCATTTGCATAAAACATAGTAAATTGATAAGACAGAGCAGGGTTGTTTTGCAGTAATTCTATCAACAGTTTTTTAGGAATAAAACAAATATTAGAATCAATTAGTGTAATTGCTGATATAGGATAATGGTTATTATTTCCAAATCCTCTGTGTCCTAATATATCTCCTGTGTTTGCCAACCGTATAATTTGATCTTTATTTTCTCTAGTAAAGAAAATTTTTACTTTCCCTTTTTTAATAAAGAATAATCCTGTTACGTAATTGGTTTCAGAAAAAATGTATTGACCTTGTTTGAAATTTATGATAAATTTATTTTCATTTATCTTTTCAATAAATTTAAGAGAAACATAATTATTAATAAAACAATTCTTGGCATTACAGAGCTCACAATTCATTTTTCCTAAAATCATTTTTAAATTATAAAATTATTAACCTAAGAGAGTAGAAGATATGAGCTGTATCATCTTATTTCTTGCATCTTTGCACAATTGACAGGTAACAATAATCTCATTTTTTTGCTTATGAAGCATAATTTTCAATAATTTTAACAAGCTTGTCGGATTGTTGAATTATAATTTTTTTACCGTCAAGCTTTAATATGTTATCTTCTTTAAACTCCGTTATATAGCGACTTGCTTGTTCTGAATAAGTTCCAGCTAACTCTGCAATTTCTTTTCTAGACAATTCAACATCCAATAAGGTCTCCTGACCATTTTTAGAGCCAAAAGCTTCCTTCATCAATAATAGTGCTTCTGCTATTCTCTCTCTTACCGTCATAACTGCCATGTTTCTCAATCTTATTTCTGTTTTTCTTAATTCATCAGCATAAAACAACATCATTTTAATACTAAGCTCTGTGCTATTTTTCATTAATTTGAAAAACACACCCTGCTCTATAAAACATATTTCAGAGTCTTCTAATGTAGTTGCCGAAATTGGATAAGTATTGTCCCCTCCTAGTCCCCTATGTCCTAATATTTCACCGTCTTTTGCCAACCTTATAATTTGTTCTCGATAATTACTTTCTTTATAAACCTTTACCTTACCTTTTTTAATAAAATACATCCCCATTACGGTATCTCCCTCTTTAATAATTTGTTGATTCTTCTTGTATCTTGTGTAAGACATTTTATTGTCTAATTGTTTATGTAACTCATACGTAATATGTTCAAAAAGAAAACATTCTTTATTATTACATATTTCACAGTTTTGATTTAGCTTCATAATTTAATGTTGATGATTGTGTTCTCTTTTTTCTATTTCTACCTTCTCAAGGTTGTTAATCATTTTTGCTTACGCTGTATATAAAAATTAATTTAAATCGAAGAACTTATGTTTTTCGATTTTTTCATATACAAAATTAGGTGTTTTCATATTTAAACTCAAATGTGGTCTTCTGTTATTATAAGTATTTATAGATTCTTTTATCAATAGCTTTAATTCTTTGCCTTTATTGCCCTTCTCCATTAAGAACTCTTGTTTCAATATCCCGTTTATTCTTTCAGCTAAAGCGTTTTAATAGCAATCATGTCCATCAGTCGGAGTTATAGCATTTATTTTTAACTCTTTTTGGTAAATTGATGATGCGTATTGCAACCCTCTACCAGAATGATGTATTAATGGTTTCTTCGATTTTCTTTGTTTAATAGCCATTTTTAATGCTTTTACCACATTTTCAATACTCATATCATCACTTAATTGATGCCAAACTATTTTGCTGCTGTAAGCATCTGTTATTAATGAAAGATAATGCGTTCTTTCTCTACTTTTTATGTAGGTAATATCGCTTACATAAAACTGTTCCGCTCTTGTTGGTTTTCTTTTTGGCATAGCATGAATCATTGGTTTACTCCAGTCTAAATTACCATGTTTTCGTAACCAAACCAAAACTGTCTCCTGCCTTGTATCCCATAAACCTTCTGTGCTTGTTTATAGGTCATCTCGCCTTTTTTTTACTTGAAAGATTACTGCTAATTTAAAGCCTAAATTATAATTGCGTTGACTACGTTTCTCCTTGACTCTTAATCTTGTTCTCATAATAAATCGTTTTTATGTCAACTTATTTCAGGGCGAGACATTAAAAACAAAAAAGCCCCATTCAAAAAGAACGGGGCTTAATTAAAATTGGCAACGACATACTCTCCCAGGAAAACCTAGTACCATCTGCGCTAATGGGCTTAACTTCTCTGTTCGGAATGGAAAGAGGTGAACCCCACTGCTATAGTCACCATAAATCATCAATATCAAAATGACAATCATTGAAAGAAATCAAAAATAAAATTTATTGTATAGTTAGAAAGCCCTCGGGTAATTAGTATTGCTCGGCTTTGACATCACTGTCTTTACACCTACAACCTATCAACGTCATCATCTTTAACGACCCTTAAGGGAAATCTCATCTTGAGGTTGGCTTCGTACTTATATGCTTTCAGTACTTATCCAATCCGAACGTAGCTACCCTGCGATGCAACTGGCGTCACAACAGGTAAACCAGAGGTTCGTTCAACTCGGTCCTCTCGTACTAGAGTCAACTCCTCTCAAATTTCCAACGCCCACAACAGATAGGGACCGAACTGTCTCACGACGTTCTGAACCCAGCTCGCGTGCCACTTTAATGGGCGAACAGCCCAACCCTTGGGACCTTCT
>NVVI01000063.1 GCA_002402165.1 Flavobacteriales bacterium | reverse complement strand
TATTTTAGTACGTTTTGAAACAAATAAAACACACTGGAAAGCTCTGAATTTATTAGCCTTTTGTGTTATTTTACTACGTCAACTTTAAACAACTTCATAAAGTACTTTCTGTTAAAGCTTCTTTTTCTAACATTACACAACATAAATAATCTCCAGTTCTTCTTATTAATATTCTAGGTGCGATATTATGCTTTTCGAATTTCTTTGTCCCTCCAACTATTGTTAATTCATTGTAATCACAATAAAATTTATTCGTAATAATATTTCTGTCAATACAGTTTCCTAACAAAAATGTATTTGGTTGTCCAGTATATTCTTCAGAAATATAAGATTTTCTATCTTTTACTGCCATACCTTTAAATAATTCACAATAATCATCGATAGTTTTATAGTTTATATCTTGATATTTAGTTATTACTGGATTTTCTACCTTTACAACTTCATTTACATCCTTTTCTTTATTCATGTAGTACTCAGTAAAAGGAATTTCACTTGATGTGTTTTTTATAAACTCAAAAATCATACTACCTGTGGTTGCATCTTCAAAAACCCAATCCTCAAAATAAACAGCAGTATATATATTACCGTAATGCTCCATTTCCTTAACACATTCATTATAACTTCTTGTCTTTAAAAATCCCTCAGGTATAATGAATGAAACCAATGAATTATGTTTTACCAGTTTACAAGATAACTCATTAAAAAGAGTATAGATATTTTTAGAATTTGCTGTTTTGATGCTCTCATATTTATCAACATAATATTTTAACCAAGTATTATCAGTGTTGTTTATTGTCATATTCAAGTAAGGCGGATTACCAATCACTACATCAAACCCACCTTTTTGTTTGGTGCGGAAGGCTTGTTCGCAGGTACAGCACATTTGTTTCACAAAGGCCTCAATTTCTTTTATAGTTGGTAGTTCGTGCTTTTCTCTATTGTTTTGGATATACGCTACGGTATTCCATAGTTGTTTTTCGTCTTTTATAGGGTTGTTTCCAAATTTTTGTGTCCATAGGGAGTTTTGTTTTTCGCCTCTACTACCGGACAATGGAGCATGCTCCATTGTTGTAGTAATACCTTTTTTTATATTTACAGATCTAGAAGTTTTAGCTTTTATTTTTTGTATTATTTTACTTACCTCTTCCTCTTCGCACACCAATAAAATATGCATATGGTCGCCACAAATATTAAATGCCATCACATTCAGGCTATCCTCTTTTACAATTTCAGTTACTGTTTTAGTTATTAGAATTTCATCTTCGGGGGTTAGCCAAATGCCTTCTGCTTTTGGTCGTGTGCCGTTATCTCGCAATTCACGAACTTTATAATCTATCATTCGCTGCGATGTACGGCTATCATGTGTTGCTGTGGTTATATGAAACGCTTTTCTCTCTTTTTCTAAAAATATATGTGGAAACTCATCTTCCCATTTAAAAGCTTTATCTCCTGCAACTGCTTTGCTATCAATTAAAGAGTTGCCRCATTTAATGTTGTCACTTAAATTGTTGAGTTTTCGCCTTGGCCTTGCTGTTCTTAGCCATAAAGAGAGTCGAGCAATATCAACACTTTCTTCATTAATATCAACTCCAAAAATATTGTTTTCTAATACGGTGTTTTCTATATCAGGAAACACAAAACCACCACCTAATAAATTGGTTAGTAGTTCATCAATATAACCATGTTCTTTTATTAAATAATCTAAGGCTTGGTTTAAAAATGCTCCAGAGCCACAAGCTGGGTCAMWAATTKTTAWGKRKAKTARCCAMTCTYTRTASKCTTCTAATTTGTCTTGTAGTTCTTTTAGCTTCTTAGTGGTTCGCCCTTTTCTGCTTTTAAAATATTCTTCTTCTGCTATTCCTAATTCTTCTTTTTTTTCTGTACAGAGCTTGCCAACGGTATTATCTACAATGTATTTGGTAATGTATTTTGGTGTGTAAAAAACACCATCTTTCTTTCGTTTGGTTCTCTGCTTGTCAAAATCTGTTCCTTCAATTTCAGCATTTACACTTTCAATCTCGTTTAGCGAGTTTTCAAAAATATGTCCGAGTATATTAACATCAACTTGGCTATCAAAATCGTAATGAGCAAGGTCTTTAGTGTGTTTATATAATAATTCATCATCAATTATTAAACTGTCTAACGTTGCATCAGGCTTAAACAAACCACCATTGTAAGCAAATATTTCGGCTGTTTTATCTGTTCCTTTTCTTCCAGTATCTAAATAGTTAAAATACAACTTGTACCGATCATACAACGGAGCATAAGCATCTAAATCTTTCAATTTATCCCATTGCTCCAATATCTTTAATGTTGAATTTGGGGGTAATAACCCTCTATCTTCCGCAAAAAAGATAAACAGAAAACGGTCAATTAGTTTTTGAGATTTCTTAAAAAGATGATGTTTAATATTTTTGTTGGCTCTTTCAGCATCTTCATTGTTTAACTCAGCTCTAAACACTTCGTTATTCATATTCTGCTTTACCAAATCTCTAAACAACTCTCTTTTAAACAGCGAATAGTCTGCATAAAACTTTTTAGTAATCTGTTCTTCTTCTTGTATTGAGGCTTCTTTAATTTTAAGCGGTAGGTTGTTTAGTACATTGTCTTTTGCCAAGCACAAATACAGTAAAGCAAATCGTTCTGCATTTAGGGTAAACAAATCAAATTCTTCAAACTCTACTGCATTGTTAATGTAAAAACGCAGTTTCTCAAAGTTGGAGGTAATTACATAAACGCAACCTGTTTGGTTGGCTTTGTAATCAAAAGCTTGTTGTCGTACTTTCTCTAAATCTTTGGTGTTGGTGCCTTTTAGTTCAATTACTCCTAATGCATTACCATCTTTTAAAATTGCCCCATCTACTTTTTTAGACCCTTTTTCGTTTTTTAATTCTGTGGTTAAATTATAATTTTCAGTAGGGTTTAAGGTGTAACCCAAAACGGTAACAAACAGTTCTCTTAAAAAACCTTCTTGAAACTGTTCTTCTTTTGCTTCCCTAATATTTTGCTGTATAGCAGGGTTATGAAAGTACTTAACAAACTTTTTAAATGCTTTTTCAACAACAGCTTTATCCTGTTGCTTTAGGTGTTTATTGAGTACTGATTTTTGGTATAATGCCATTCAATTTCATTTCTGCTTAGAGCAGTTCAAGGTATTAAAAAATAATTAAAAGAAAAATTGGCAACATAGGTAGCGAGGTTAACGATCCTTGTAAATAGTACCTCCCTTGGTTAACCAAGATATGCCAAAGGCCAGTAATGCCAAAGCTTCGCCTGCCCATATAAAATAATGGATGTGATAATGTTTTTCTATCACAAAAGAATAAGTGGCCATAGCTACCAAACAAAAAACCATAAACCAACCACAAGCTTTATAAATTTTATTACGCTTTAATTTTTCAAGAGTAGGGAGGTCTCCTTTTTTAGATTTTGTAAAGAGTTTAATAGAGAAATAAGCCAAACATCCAAAAAATAAAGCTGCAGAAGTATAATGAACAATACCACACCATCCTATATCATTGCCTTCAGAAGTTGGAAACCACGCAACACCCAATGCAAACAAACCTGCTAAGTTCCCTGTAATATTATCACTTTTATCGTAACCGCAGTAAAAAAACATAAACAGTGCTACAGCACATAAAGCACCCACAAACACACCTCTTAAGATAGAGTAATAATAATGGCTAATCGATTCTGGGTAGTGTACCATTACTCCATCATGACCATCTATAAGAAGATTAATGAGAAACATACCTACTAATAGTGCAAATGGCAAGAGCATTCCAATAAGCCCTACGGTTTTTCGTAATGCTAAATAAGAGTGGGTTAATCGTTGATGTTTTTCTTCTGTTGCCATATTTTTCTTTTTACTAAAATAGTATAAATAGAATGGTTACAAAAAAACCCGAGTAAAAACGGGCGTCTTTACTCGGGTAAAATATCGCAATAACTACTACCTCATTGCGCACTAACTAAACTCACTCACCTCGGAGTTCTTTATTTGCAGAGATGGGTTATCTCTTAGACGAATAAATAGTTAAAAAGTTACATTGAAAGTTAACTATTTTTAAAATAGAGTGTTTTTATTTTAAGGTTCCCTTAAATTCATAGATGGTTCTAATGTCACCTTTTCGTCTTCGGATAGCATTTCCTTCAATTTCATTATCACTAATAGAGCCTTCCCAGAATAGCTTATCTTTTTTTCCTTTACACGACCCTTTAAAATAAATCGTTATTGCAATTAATCCATCTTTAGTTTCTGTGGTGTATTCAGCATCAGGGAACCCATTATCTCTGCTAAATTTCGTATATATTTTACCACCTTTAAAAACAATAACATCTTTCATTTTATCATCCTTTCCAATGCGACCTTTTTCAATAATGTCAATTGCATACTGCTTTCCATCTAGTGTGGATTTGTCTTCTTGAGCGATACAGTTTGTAGTAATTAAAAGAATAAGTAAAAATAATATTGAGCGCATAATGTATTTTTTTAGAGTTTAAAGGTATCATTTATTTGGGCAATGTTAAAACCATTTTTAATAACCTGTTGTGCTTGTTCGCTATTTATATCTATTACCGGATTAGTATGATTAAAATGGATAAAGTAAATTTTACNTTTTTCTGAATCAGGTAAATCTTTAAATTTCTCCATACTCTCGATAATAAAAGGATGAGGAATTTCTGAAATATCTCTATTGTTAATTTCTCCACCATCATAAAAAGTACCATCTAAAAAAGCATAATCTACTTTACTTATTTCTTCAATGATGTCTTTATCCCACTTTTCCCATTTATCAATATCCGGAATAAATAAGGCACTTTTATTTGGCCCGTCAATTTTATAACCAACCGTTTCAGAATACTCATCTCTATGTGGAACTAAAAAAGGAGTAACTTGAAATGTAGTAGAAACAGGAATGTATCGCTGATCATATAGTGTTGAAAAAATAATATTCTTATTAGCTACTAATTGGCTCCAAGGACCATTTTGTTCTAAAAACAGTTGCATTTTAGGCATAGCGGCTACAAGTACTTTATTAGCATTCATGGCTTCATGACCCAAATACATTAGCCCAGTATAATGCCCAATATGAGCATGAGTTAGAAAAACTCCATCTGGTGTTTCAGGTGTTTCAAAACCACAATGGTTTTTTAATATTCTTGTTTGCGAAACAAAATCAGGACTAGCATCAAAAATGTATTTATTTTGGTTTTGAGAATCAATTACTCCTAAACTTACTACTTTTCTATTGTTGTCAGGATTTAAAAATAAACCTTTGCAACAGTTTTTGACGCAAGCAATTTGTGGTGAACCAGCATCTTGTATGGTGCCTAAAATAACTAAAGTAGTTCCTGTAACCGTAGTAACTTGATCATCTTTTATGGAAGAATGAGTGTTGTTATGTGTTGTTTCTTTACAAGAAATAACAATAAGGAGGAGGACTAAAAATTTAAATAGTTTCATAATTATTGTTCTCCATTTAAGTAATCACAATTTTCTTCTACTGTTCTGTAATTGTCGCTATTCTCTTTAGATACAGCCATGAAATTCTCTGAGAAAAAGCCTTCAAACGTACAAAACACTTTATCTTTATTCCATGTAAAGCTATAAGTTTCTACTCCTAAATCAGGAGTATAAGGGTTTTCTAAAATAAACATTCCATATACTACTTGAGATTGCTCAACAGTTTCTTCAGTAGCCTCAAACGCAATTAAAATATGAGTGTCAGTGTCTTGGTGTTGATATGCAAATACTTCCCAACTCCCGTCTCCATTCTTGATAATTTCTATTCCTCTTAATTGTACTTCGCAGGGGTCATATATAATGTATTCTTCTTTGTTTTCTTCATTAGCACTTAATTCTAACCATTTTTTTGGAAAATCTTCTAATGAAATTTCTTTTGGAGCTAGTTTTTTTTCGGGGACAACATTTTCTGATTTTATAAGAGTATCTATAGGTGTTGTTACTTCTTCTAGTTTTTGAACTTCTATAGTACTTGAATTTTCATTTCCACATGAAATAAAGAAGGTAATGGCAAGAAAAATTAATAATTTCTTCATAGGCTTACTAAGTTCAAACAATAAGTGCAACAGATAACAAATATCGGAAAGCTAGCTTTCCGATATTTGAAAAAAAATCTGATGCCGATGAATTACCAACAAT
>NVVI01000022.1 GCA_002402165.1 Flavobacteriales bacterium | reverse complement strand
TTATCAGTATAATATACGAATAATTAACAACTTAACCAACTATAGTTTAGGTGATTATCTTAGATTTGTTTGAGAAAAAAGTATGAGTTTGCCCTGTACCATCCGCTTTGTTATTTGGAGTAATAGGTGGTATTTTATTAATCTTAGTTATTATATTAACCCATAAATTTAGTGTTAAAACTCCTTATGTTATTTTAATTTATCCATTAATAATGTTTTCGGCTATTTTATTTTATAAGATAAGACAGAAGAATGATGTGAATTATTGGAGAGCGGTAATAATGATACTTTTGGTGTATAGTATTATGACTTTAGGAGGAGTTTGGTATATAAAAATAATGAGCTTCCTAAATGATGGCATTTCATTATTTAGGTTTTCGCTTATCCCCTTTTTAAAACTTGTAAGTACTGGTATAATAAGCAGCCTAATAGCAGGCTTGTTCTTTTTAAAATTCAAGAGAAAAACTTAACGGATTCCCCACAGCTAATTTGGGTGTAAAATTCCAGTTTAATTATTTTCGGAATTCAAATCCGAAAAAGCCAGCTTTTAATCTTAAAATTGTAGTATAAAAATTTTACTATACTCAACCTGTTTTCCTTTGAAGGTAAATTCACAAATATACTTACCTTACCTAAAAACATTTTTAGGTAAGGTCTTTTTTTAAAAAAGTGAACAATAAAAATGTTATATCTATTATCCTTGTTGTATTTCTTATAATATTATCAAATGCTACATATTCTCAAAAAGGAGAATCTCCCATCCATATTTCGGAGTGGGTTAAAGGAAAAGAAACAAATTTAAATAACAAAACCATAATTATTGAGTTTTGGGCTACATGGTGCAAACCATGTGTTGGTGCTATCTCACATATTAATGAATTATCCAAAAAAAATTCTTCTGATTCTGTAGTATTTATTTCAATGACTTCTTACGATACAAAAGAAAAAGTTGAAGCATTTTTACAAAAGCATAATTTTAAAACTTATGTGGTTATAGATGATAATAAAAAGACCTATAAAAAATTAAATATAAATTCTATACCAACAACTTTAATCATAAACCCACAAAAAGAAGTCGTATGGAAAGGAGATCCAGGACAGCTTACTTCTCAAAATTTACAGCTTTATTTGTCTAAAAAAACTATTCCAACTGTTGATATTCAAAACCCTGAGTTTTTTAGTTTTAATATATCGTATGCTTATGATAGAGATATTTCTAAAACTAGTTACACAGGCGGAAATCCAGAAAAAGTAGATTTCATTAATAAAGATTTAGAAAGTATTATTCGACAAATTTTTATCTTTTATGGTAAGTTCTCTAGTTATGGTAAAAATATTGAATATAAGTTTATAGGAACTCTACCAATTGAACCTAAGGTTAACTTTAACTATACAATAGATACTACATACAGTAAAAAAGCCCGTTTATTTACATTAATGAATAATCTTGCTTTAATCTATAATTTTAAAGTGGATACTGTTTGGGAAGAAAAACAAGTTTACAATATGTTATTACCAACTAACTATGACAACATCGATACATCTTCATACTCTTACAAAAAAGTAGGAGGCGAACATAAGTTTGAACGCATTGACCTATATAAATTGGAAAGAAACTTATTCAACGAGTTTAAAATAAATCTATTAATAAAAGGAGATAAGTCAAGAAAGGTAAATTGTAGTATTTATGAAAATGATTTAGAAAAAACTATTAAATCCCTAAAAGAAAGTGGTATAAAATTAACTCCTAAAAAAATAAATATACCTGTATGGTCATTTACATTTAATTAACTTACCAAGTTATTCCAATTTATACCAAAACCGAAATTTTAATCTTAAAATTGTAGTCCAAAAGATTTACTATGATAAGCAATAGATTAAAAAATGCCATAAGAGATGTTCCAGATTTCCCAAAGCCAGGAATCATTTTTAAAGACATTACCCCTATCCTATTAGATCCTCAGTTAACTAGAAACATAGTTGATGAGATGGCGAACCATGTTAAACTATTAAACTTAGACGCTATTGTAGGTATTGAAAGTAGAGGTTTTTGGTTTGGAATAATGTTAGCTAATAAACTGAATATTCCTTTTATTCCTATCAGAAAAAAAGGAAAGCTTCCTTACAAAACTGTTTCTTATAGCTATAATTTAGAATATGGCTCAGCTGAAATAGAAATGCATAAGGATGAAATTAAAAAAGATTGGAATGTTTTAATTCATGATGATTTATTRGCTACTGGAGGAACAGCCTGTGCTGCTGCCGAATTAATAAAAATGCAAAATGCCAATGTTGCTGGGTTTTCTTTTGTTGTTGATTTAACCTTTTTAAATGGTTCAGAGACATTGAAAAAATATTCCAAAAATATCTTTAATTTAGTGGGCTATTAAAAATGATGTTTTGTTACACTGAGTGATGTCATCCTGAGCTTGTCGAAGGGTTATCGAAGTGTAAACAAAACCAACCTCAGACTTATTCTTCGATTAACTCAGAATGACAGTCTGTTTTAAAATAAAAATATGGATTTTGAAATAAGTGAAAATCAACAAATGATTGCACAAATGGTGCGAGATTTTGCTGAAAAAGAAATAAGACCAAATTTAAATCAATGGGATGCTGATGAGCACTTCCCCATTGATGTAATGAAAAAAATGGGAGAACTTGGTTTGTTAGGAATCTATATTCCTGAAGAATATGGAGGTTCAGGTTTTGGTTATTTTGAATATGTTACTGCATTAATAGAAATTGGAAAAGTGTGTGGAGGTGTTGGATTAAGTGTTGCTGCTCATAATTCTTTATGTGTTGGACATATTTATTACCATGGTAATGAAGAGCAAAAGAAAAAATATTTACCCAAATTAGCATCCGGAGAGTGGATTGGCGCATGGGCCTTAACCGAAGCAAATACAGGTTCTGATGCAATGCGAATGAAAGCAACTGCTGTAAAAGAAGGTGACGAATGGGTGTTAAATGGAACAAAAAATTGGATTACACATGGCCTGTCTGGAGATGTAACTGTAGTGTTAATAAGAACTGGAGATTTATTAGATAGCAAAGGAATTACTGCTTTTATAGTTGAAAAAGGAACTCCCGGTTTTTCTGCAGTAAAAATAAAAGATAAATTAGGTGTAAGAGCTAGTGAAACTGCAGAATTAATTTTTGATAACGTAAGAATTCCTCAAGAAAATGTAATTGGAAAAGTGGGAATGGGCTTTGTTCAAGCCATGCAAATATTAGATGGCGGAAGAATATCCATTGCGGCATTAAGTTGCGGTATAGCTAGAGGAGCCTACGAATCTTCTCTTAAATATGCCAAGGAAAGAGAGCAGTTCGGTAAACCTATTGCTCATTTTCAAGCAATCGCTTTTAAATTGGCAGATATGGCTACTGAAATTGAAGCTGCAGAATTACTTACATTTCAGGCAGCAGATTTAAAAAATAAAAAATTACCTATGACTCGTCAAGGCGCTTTTGCTAAATATTATGCAAGCGAAGTTTCAGTTAAGTGTGGAAATGAAGCAGTTCAAATAATGGGGGGTTATGGTTATACTAAAGAATATCCAGCAGAAAAGTATTTAAGAGATGCCAAGCTTATGACTATAGGTGAAGGAACATCTGAAATTCAAAAAATTGTTATCTCTAGAGAAATTTTAAAGTAAGTTTGCGAATATAAATTTAATACTTACATTTGCAGCCCTTAATAAATTAAAAAATAAGAAGAAAATGATTATTATTCCTATTAAAGAAGGAGAAAACATAGAAAGAGCTCTTAAGCGTTACAAAAAGAAATTCGAAAGAACTGGAGCACTTAAAGAATTGAGAAGAAGAAAGCAATTTGACAAACCTTCTGTTATTAACAGAGAAGAAAAGTTGAAAGCTATATATATTGAAAAATTAAGAAAAGCAGAAGAGTAAGCTTTTCTTAATTTCTACCACACTAGGTAGTTTATTTTTATAACCTTTAGAGATTAATTTCGTTATAAAAATAAACTACTTTTTTTATGCCTCATATTTCCAATTTTTGTAATTACATCTTACATCAAAAAAGATATTCCCCTCATACCGTTACTGCATATAAAATAGATTTAGAGCAATTTAGTCAATACCTTCTTTCTGACTTCGAAATAAACTCCTTCAAAGAAGTTAATTCGTCTTTAATTCGATCTTGGATTGTACATTTAATTGAAAAAGGTATTTCTACAAGAAGTATTAATAGAAAAATCTCTACTCTCAAATCATTTTACAAGCATCTTCATAAGAATAATGAAGTAGAAAGTAATCCATTATTAAAAGTCGTTACACCTAAAACTTCAAAAAGATTACCTGTATTTGTGGGAGAAAGCGAAATGTCAAACCTATTTAGCGAAATAGAGTATGCTGATAATTACGAAGGGATAAGAGATAAACTAATTCTAGAATTCTTTTATGGAACAGGAATAAGATTAATAGAACTTGTTAATCTTAAAATAAGTTCTATTGATAATGGTAATTCAACTATTAAAGTAATAGGTAAAAGAAAGAAAGAAAGAATTATACCATTTGGAGACAAACTTAAAAATGAAATTTATCAATACCTAAAGGAAAGAAAGAAGTTAAGCACTTCCGAAACTTCCTTGTTTTTAACAGAAAAAGGTAAAAAAATATACCCAAAACTTGTGTATCGAGTAGTAAATTACTATCTTAGTATGGTTACAACGGCTAGTAAAAAAAGCCCTCACGTTCTTAGACACACATTTGCAACCCATATGCTAAACAAAGGAGCTGATTTAAACTCAATAAAAGAAATTCTTGGCCATGCCAACTTATCAGCTACTCAAGTTTACACACATAACACAATTGAAAAATTAAAAAATATTCATAAACAAGCCCATCCAAAGGCATAAATATAAGGAGGATAAGCGATGAAAGTAAATTTAAAAGTAAGTGCAGTTCATTTTAATGCTGACAAAAAATTGATCGAATTCATTCATCAAAGAGTAAATAAACTCGCTAATCATTTTGATAAAATAATTGATGGAGAAGTGATTTTGAAAGTTGAAAACTCAAGTAACACAGAAAATAAAGTTGCTGAAATAAAGCTACTCATTCCTGGTAGTGATATTTTTGCTAAAAAACAATCCAAATCATTTGAAGAAGCAACTGATAATGCTGTTGAGGCACTAAGAAGGCAGCTTAAAAAACATAAAGAAAAGTTAAGACAAACATAATCACAAAAAAATAAATATTAAATGTTTGATTAGTATAAAATCTTTTATACATTTGCAGACCTTTTTGAGGAAAGGTCTGTTTTTTTGTGTCATTTTTTACCCAAAAACGCAGTAGAATAAGCCGATGTAGCTCAGCTGGCTAGAGCAGCTGATTTGTAATCAGCAGGTCGTGGGTTCGAGTCCCTCTATCGGCTCTTAAAAAAACACTTAAAATGTTAAGTGTTAAATGAAATTAAAAAAAGAGTTGAAATTGTAAGGGACGAGAAGTTTATCCCGAGCGATTGTCGAGGGAAGTCCCTCTATCGGCTCATAATGGTTCTTTAAAATATTGAATACGTTGGGGGAATACTCAAGCGGTCAACGAGGACAGACTGTAAATCTGTTGGCTTAGCCTTCGAAGGTTCGAATCCTTCTTCCCCCACTCAAGAAATTAAGAGGTAAACTCTTACTTGATAAAATTTAAAAGCGGGAGTAGCTCAGTTGATAGAGCGTCAGCCTTCCAAGCTGAGGGTCGCGGGTTTGAGCCCCGTCTCCCGCTCTTTTAAATCTCATCAATTATATCGGTTTAAGCCGATGTAGCTCAGAGGTAGAGCACTTCCTTGGTAAGGAAGAGGTCACGGGTTCAATTCCCGTCATTGGCTCTATTTTATGAATTAGAAAAAGTAAATAATAAAGTTAAAAATAAATAATAAAAGAAAATTAATAAACTGAAATCATGGCTAAAGAAAATTTTGACCGTTCCAAACCACATATGAATATTGGTACAATTGGTCACGTAGATCACGGTAAAACTACATTAACCGCTGCTATTACAGTTGTGTTAGCAAAAGAAGGAAACACAGAGGTAAAAGACTTTGCTTCTATTGATAATGCACCTGAAGAAAAAGAAAGGGGAATTACAATTAATACATCGCATGTTGAATACGAAACTAAAAACAGACACTACGCTCACGTAGATTGTCCAGGTCACGCAGATTACGTTAAAAACATGGTAACAGGTGCTGCTCAAATGGATGGTGCTATCTTAGTTGTAGCTGCAACTGATGGTCCAATGCCACAAACAAGAGAGCATATCTTGTTAGGAAGACAAGTTGGTATTCCTAGAATGGTTATTTTCATGAACAAAGTTGACATGGTTGATGATGAAGAGCTATTAGAATTAGTTGAAATGGAAATTAGAGAACTATTGTCATTCTATGAATACGATGGTGATAACGCTCCAATTATTCAAGGGTCTGCATTAGGTGCTCTTAACGGAGAAGAAAAATGGGTTAAAACAGTTCAAGAATTAATGGAAGCTGTAGATTCATATATTGAATTACCAGAAAGAGATGTTGAAAAACCTTTCTTAATGCCTGTTGAAGATGTATTCTCTATTACAGGTAGAGGAACAGTTGCAACTGGCAGAATTGAAACTGGAGTTGCTAATACTGGTGATGAAGTTGATATTTTAGGTATGGGTGCAGAAAAATTAAAATCAACTGTAACTGGAGTTG
Source organism: Flavobacteriales bacterium (assembly GCA_002402165.1). Classification (GTDB taxonomy): domain Bacteria; phylum Bacteroidota; class Bacteroidia; order Flavobacteriales_E; family Vicingaceae. The sequence continues at coordinate 40,159 of NVVI01000022.1, read as the reverse complement.
AAATGTTTAGAAAAATATTAGACAGAGGTGAAGCTGGAGATAATGTTGGTATCTTATTAAGAGGTATTGAAAAATCTGATATTAGAAGAGGTATGGTAATCGCTAAACCTGGATCAATTACTCCTCATGCTGAATTTAAAGCAGAGGTTTATGTATTGAAAAAAGAAGAAGGTGGTCGTCATACTCCATTTCATAATAAATACAGACCTCAATTTTACATCAGAACAACAGATGTAACTGGAGAGATTTTTTTAGAAGAAGGAAGAGAAATGGTGATGCCTGGTGATAATGTGTCAGTAACAGTTAAATTAATTGTTCCTGTTGCGATTAATAAAGGATTAAGATTTGCAATTAGAGAAGGTGGTAGAACAGTTGGTGCAGGTCAAATTACTGAAATAATAAAATAAAAAAGACTCATAAATTTAAGTTAAAAAAGGTATCCGCAAATGCGGATACCTTTTAGACTTTAAATTTACGGGTGTAGCTCAGTTGGTAGAGCACTGGTCTCCAAAACCAGGTGTCGGGAGTTCGAGTCTCTCCACCCGTGCAAAAGCATGTGTTGAGGCGCTTGTCCTGAACTAAATTTAGGAGGCAACTTTAACCTGTTTAAGAAATTGATAGATTATGGCAAAAATTGGAACATATATACAAGAATCAGCAGATGAATTGTTTAATAAAGTGTCATGGCCTACATGGTCAGAACTACAAAACAGTGCTATTTTGGTTATGATTGCTTCAGTAATTTTTGCATTAATTATTTTTATTATGGATCGTTCATTTAGCGAATTAATGAAATTTATTTACAGTTTATTTTAATTATAATTATGGCTGAAGGTACAAAAAAGTGGTACGTTGTTAGAGCGATTGGCGGGAAAGAAAACAAGATTAAGAAATACATCGAAGATGAGATTTTAAGAGCTGGATTGAAAGATTTTGTTTCTCAAATTTTGATTCCTACCGAAAAAGTTTATCAAATTCGAAATGGAAAAAAAATCAATAAAGAAAGAAACTTTTTTCCAGGGTATATATTAATTGAAGCTGATTTATCTGGAGAAGTACCCCATGTTATTAGAAGTGTTAATGGCGTTATAGGGTTTCTTGGTGCAGAAAAAAGAGGAGAACCTCTTTCATTAAGAATAGCCGAGGTAAATAGAATACTTGGTAAGGTTGATGAGCTAGCAGAAAGTGAAGAAGAAATGAACATTCCTTATGTTGTAGGCGAAAACATCAAAGTAATTGATGGTCCATTTAATGGATTTACAGGGGCTATAGAAAAAATATATGAAGAAAAAAGAAAACTTGAAGTAATGGTTAAAATCTTCGGAAGAAAGCAACCATTAGAATTAAGTTTCTTACAAGTAGAAAAAGAAAATTAAATAGTAATTACCAGTATGATTTCAACATTATAATGCTTCCAGTTGAAAAAGTACGATTTAAATAATAATTAAGATGGCTAAAGAAATAAGCGGATTAATTAAATTACAAATTAGAGGGGGTGCAGCAAATCCATCACCACCAGTAGGACCTGCTTTAGGTGCTAAAGGTGTTAATATAATGGAATTCTGCAAGCAGTTTAACGGAAGAACTCAAGATAAAGCTGGTAAAATTTTACCAGTTGCAATTACAGTTTATGCCGATAAATCTTTCGATTTTGTAATAAAAACTCCACCTGCTGCCGTTCAACTATTAGAAGCTGCTAAATTGAAGGGCGGTTCTCCGGAATCAAACAGGCAAAAAGTAGGTTCAGTATCATGGGATCAAGTAAAAACAATTGCTGAGGACAAAATGCCCGATTTAAATTGTTTTAAAATTGAATCTGCAATGAAAATGGTTGCTGGCACAGCAAGGAGTATGGGAATTAACGTTAAAGGTAAATTCCCAGCACAAGTTTAATAATTAAATAAATTAACAACAATGGCTAGGTTAAGTAAAAATACAAAAGAAGCTTTATCAAAATTTGATATTGAAAAAGAATATAGTTTAGATGAAGCAGCTAAAATTGTTAAGGATATTACATTTACAAAATTTGACGCCTCAGTTGACATCAGTGTGCGTTTAGGAGTTGATCCTAAAAAAGCTACTGAAATGGTTAGAGGAACTGTTGCCTTACCTAACGGTGTTGGTAAAGATGTTAAAGTTTTGGTATTATGTACGCCTGACAAAGAAGCTGAAGCTAAAGAAGCCGGTGCTGATTTTGTTGGTTTAGACGAATTTATTGAGAAAATAAAAGGCGGATGGACTGACATTGATGTGATTATTACAATGCCAAGCGTTATGGGTAAAGTAGGAGCTTTAGGTCGAGTTTTAGGACCAAGAGGCTTAATGCCTAATCCTAAATCAGGCACAGTAACAATGGATATCGGTAAAGCTGTTAATGAAATAAAAGCAGGTAAAATTGATTTTAAAGTAGATAAATTTGGAATTATTCATACTACCGTTGGTAGGGCATCATTTGAAGCTGATAAATTAGCTGAAAATGCAAATGAATTATTACAAACTATTATAAAATTGAAGCCTACATCGGCAAAAGGTACATATATGAAAAGCATATGCCTTTCAAGTACAATGAGTCCTGGAGTTAAAGTTGAACCAAAATCATTAATAACGGTTTAACAGATTTTCTAATCTAACAAAAATAAGTTATGACAAGAGAAGAAAAAAACCAAGCAATAGATAACCTAACAATTAGGTTAAACAAAGCTAATATATTTTATTTAGCTGACATTGCTGGTTTAGATGCCGAAGGCTCTTCTAAATTAAGGAAAACTTGCTTTAAGAGTGGCATAAAGTTAGAAGTTGTAAAAAACACCTTATTAAAAAAAGCTTTAGAAAAAGCTGAAGGTAAATACGATGAACTTTATGACACACTAAAAGGAAATACCTCAATAATGTTTTCAACTGTGGGTAATGCACCTGCTAAGGTTATTAAGGATTTTCGTAAAAAAAGCAATAAACCTATATTAAAAGGAGCTTTTATTGAAGAAGCAATATACATCGGTGATGAAAATTTAGATTTCTTAACATCTATTAAATCTAAAGAAGAACTTATCGGAGATCTTATTGCTTTATTACAATCTCCTGCTAAAAACGTTATTTCAGCACTTCAATCAGGTGGTGGAACAATTGCAGGTATTGTTAAAACTCTTTCAGAGAAACCTGAATAAAAACAAACAATTAACAATTTAAATAACACAAATAAAAATAAATTAAAATGGCAGATTTAAAAAAACTTGCAGACGAGTTAGTAAACTTAACTGTGAAAGACGTAAACGAATTAGCTACAATACTTAAAGATGATCACGGAATTGAGCCTGCTGCTGCTGCAGTAGCTGTTGCTGGTCCTGCTGCTGGTGGAGACGCTGGTGATGGTGGTGGAGAACAAACTGAGTTTGATGTGATTCTAACTGCAGCTGGAGGTTCTAAGTTAGCTGTAGTAAAATTAGTTAAAGAATTAACTGGTTTAGGACTTAAAGAAGCTAAAGGATTAGTTGATGCTGCTCCTAAAGCATTAAAAGAAGGTGTATCTAAAGATGAAGCAGAAGCTCTAAAAACTCAATTAGAGGAAGCAGGAGCTGAAGTTGAACTTAAGTAAGTTCATCGTCAAAATATAAGGTTTAGATACTAGATTATTTTTAATAATCTAGTATCTAAACCGTTTTGTGCTTATGTACTCTAAGTAAATGGAAAACTGAGGCCACCCTTTAATAGTGTGCTGATTTGCAAAGAGTTATAGTATTAATTACGAATTAAAACCTCAAAGTAGAGGTGGTTTAATAATAACTTAACTCATTTATACTAATGAATAAACCGTTAGTTAAAACAAAAAATGCAGAAAGAATTAGCTTTGCTGCGACTAAAAATCAGTTAGTTTACCCTGATTTTTTAGACATTCAATTAAAATCATTTCAAGAATTTTTTCAGTTAGAAACTACTCCAGAAAATAGAGAGCAAGAAGGTCTATTTAATGTTTTTAGTGAAAATTTTCCTATCACGGATGCACGTAATCAATTTGTGTTAGAAYTTCAAGATTATTTTGTTGATCCACCAAGATATTCTATAGATGAATGCATCGAAAGAGGATTAACACATAGTGTTCCCTTAAAAGCAAAGCTAAAACTGTATTGTACTGATCCAGAACATGAAGATTTTGAAACAATCGTTCAAGATGTTTACCTTGGAACTATCCCATACATGACAAAAAAAGGCACCTTCGTAATTAATGGAGCTGAAAGAGTAATTGTTTCTCAATTACACAGATCTCCTGGTGTATTTTTTGGACAAAGYKTCCAYGCRAATGGWACWAAATTRTATTCAGCMAGAGTRATTCCTTTTAAAGGWTCTTGGATTGAATTTGCAACAGACATTAACARTGTAATGTATGCCTACATWGATAGAAAGAAAAAGTTACCAGTAACTACTCTTTTTAGAGCAATAGGATACGAAACAGATAAAGATATATTAGAATTATTTGATTTAGCTGACGAAGTAAAAGTAAGTAAATCAGGACTTAAAAAGATTTTAGGACGAAAATTAGCTGCAAGAGTATTAAAAACTTGGATTGAAGATTTCGTTGATGAAGATACAGGAGAAGTTGTTTCTATTGAAAGAAATGAAGTRATTATTGATCGTGAAACTATTCTTGAAAAAGAACATATTGAACAAATAATTGAATCTGGCTCTAAAACAATTATCCTACATAAAGAAGATGTGAACTCTGCAGATTATGCAATTATTTATAACACGCTGCAAAAAGATCCATCTAACTCTGAAAAAGAAGCTGTAGAACATATTTATAGACAATTAAGAAATGCTGAACCGCCTGATGTTGAAACTGCGAGAGGAGTTATCGATAAATTATTTTTCTCAGAAACAAGGTATGATTTAGGGGAAGTAGGTAGGTTTAGAATAAACAAAAAATTAGGGATGGATACTCCTGATGATGTAAGAACATTATCTAGAGAAGACATCATTTCTATCATCAAGTATCTAATTGAATTAATTAATTCTAAAACCTTAGTTGATGATATTGATCATTTAAGTAATAGAAGAGTTAGAACAGTTGGTGAACAATTGTACAACCAATTTGGAGTTGGTCTTWNAWGNNTGGMWWNAMCWAWWMRNTKAKWRAATKWNATKTYARASATAACGAAGTATTTACACCTTCGGATTTGATTAATGCAAAAACATTATCATCAGTTATTAACTCATTCTTTGGTACCAACCAACTATCTCAATTTATGGATCAAACCAACCCATTATCTGAGATAACACACAAAAGAAGAATGTCTGCTTTAGGACCAGGAGGTTTGTCTAGAGAAAGAGCTGGGTTCGAAGTAAGGGATGTTCACTATACACACTACGGGAGACTTTGTCCGATAGAAACTCCTGAGGGACCGAATATTGGTTTGATTTCATCTCTATGCGTATACGCGAAAGTTAATAAATTAGGATTTATTGAAACACCCTACCGTCATGTTGAAAACGGTGTGTTGAACCTAAAGAGAGATATAATTTATTTAAGTGCTGAAGAAGAAAATGGAAGAATTATCGCTCAAGCTAATGCTAAAGTTGAYGATAAAGGAATTTTCCTTACCAAAACAGTAAAATCTAGATTAGAAGGTGAATTTCCATTAGCTAAACCAAAAGAATTAGCATTAATGGATGTTGCTCCAAATCAAATAGCATCAATTGCAGCTTCGCTAATCCCATTTTTAGAAAATGATGATGCGAATAGAGCGTTAATGGGATCGAACATGATGCGTCAAGCAGTCCCATTATTATGCCCAGAAGCACCTATAGTTGGCACAGGATTAGAAGCACGAGTTGCTCAAGATTCTAGAGTATTAATTAATGCTGAAATGGATGGTATAGTTGAATATGTTGATKCWAMTACCATAACKATTAAATAYRATAGAWCWRARGAAGAAAARYTAGTWAGTTTTGAWGAAGAYTCTARRTCTTACAAATTATCAACTTTYCAAAARACAAATCAAAAYACYTGTGTAAAYCTTTCWCCTATTGTTGTTAAAGGYCAAAAAGTTTCTAARGGYGAAGTMTTATGTGAAGGYTATGCYACTCAARAWGGWGAATTAGCCTTAGGCAGAAACCTTAAAGTAGCTTTTATGCCATGGAAAGGATATAACTTTGAAGATGCAATTGTTATTTCGGAAAAAGTTGTAAAAGAAGACATCTTTACTTCGATCCATATTGAAGAATTTTCTACAGAAGTAAGAGACACTAAAAGAGGATTGGAAGAATTGACTGCAGATATTCCTAACGTAAGTGAAGAATCTACCAAAGATTTGGATGAAAATGGAATCATTAGAGTTGGTGCTGAAGTCCATGAAGGTGATATTTTAATTGGTAAAATAACTCCTAAAGGAGAAACAGATCCAACACCTGAAGAAAAATTATTAAGAGCAATTTTTGGTGATAAAGCCGGAGACGTTAAAGATGCCTCTCTAAAAGTAAGACCTTCTGTTAAAGGTGTTGTTGTAGATAAAAAATTATTCCAACGATCTGTAAAAGATAAGGATGTTAGAGCTGAAGATAAGAAAAAGCTTGTCAAATTAGACGAAGAATACAATAATGAACTGCTTGCTTTGAAAAAAGTTTTAATCGATAAATTATTCAAGGTCGTTAATGGAAAAACTTGTCAAGGAGTAGTAAACTACTACAACGAGGATATCATCCCTAAAGGAACCAAGTTTAGTGTTAAAGTTTTAGAGAAAATTGATGACTTTATTTTTATTGATTCTAAAAATTGGACTACTTCTAAGGACTTAAATGATTTGGTTAGACAAATACTACACAATCATAGTATTAAAACAAATGAAGTTTTAGGCACCTACAAAAGAAAGAAATATGCTATCTCTGTTGGGGATGAATTGCCACAAGGTATTATCAAATTAGCTAAAGTTTATTTAGCTAAAAAGAGAAAACTTAAAGTTGGTGATAAAATGGCTGGTCGTCATGGTAACAAAGGAATCATTGCAAACATTGTTCGTGAAGAGGATATGCCTTACCTAGAAGATGGGACACCTGTTGACATTGTATTAAATCCATTGGGAGTGCCTTCTAGGATGAATCTTGGTCAAGTGTACGAAACTGTTCTAGGGTGGGCTGGAGAAAAATTAGGAGAAAAATTTTCTACACCAATTTTTGATGGAGCATCAGTTGAAGAAATCAATGATTATTGTATTAAAGCAGGTGTACCTCAATATGGTAAAACCTACTTATACGATGGTGGAACTGGCGAAAAATTTGATCAGCCAGCAACTGTTGGAGTAATTTATATGTTAAAACTAGGCCATATGGTTGACGACAAAATGCACGCTCGTTCTATTGGACCTTATTCATTAATTACACAGCAACCATTAGGTGGTAAAGCACAATTTGGTGGACAAAGATTTGGAGAGATGGAAGTATGGGCACTTGAAGCATTTGGTGCTGCTCACATCTTAAGAGAAATCTTAACAATAAAGTCTGATGATGTAAAAGGAAGAGCTAAAGCTTATGAAGCAATTGTTAAAGGAGAACCTATGCCAGAACCAGGCATACCAGAATCATTTAACGTATTGTTACACGAATTAAGAGGCTTAGCTCTTAACATCACAATGGACTAATTAATAGTATAATTTGAACTTTCAAATACCTCAATAAATATGGCTTTTAAGCGCGATAATAATCAAACAAGCAGTAATTTTTCAAAAATTACAATCAGTTTGTCATCTCCAGAGTTAATCTTAGAAAGATCTAGTGGAGAAGTATTGAAACCTGAAACAATTAACTACAGAACCTATAAACCAGAAAGAGATGGTTTATTCTGTGAAAGAATTTTTGGTCCGATAAAGGATTGGGAATGTCACTGTGGGAAATACAAAAGAATCAGATATAAAGGAATTATATGTGATAGATGTGGTGTAGAAGTTACTGAGAAAAAAGTAAGAAGAGAACGTATGGGACACATTACATTAGTTGTTCCTGTAGCCCATATCTGGTATTTTAAATCTTTACCAAACAAAATTGGTTACCTTTTAGGACTACCTACTAAAAAATTGGACACCATTATCTATTATGAAAGATATGTGGTTATACATCCAGCAGGTACAACCAATTCAGAAGGTGAAGAGATTCAATACTTAGATTTTTTAACTGAAGAAGAATATTTAGATGTTTTAGATGCTCTTCCAAAAGAAAATCAATATTTAGATGATACAGACCCTAATAAATTTATCGCAAAAATGGGTGCTGAAGCACTTTTTGAATTATTAAAGAGGTTAGATTTAGATACATTATCATTTGATTTAAGGCATAAAGCGAATACAGAAACATCTCAACAACGTAAAAATGAGGCCTTAAAAAGACTTCAAGTTGTTGAATCTTTCAGATCTGCTAACAAACGAATCGATAACAGACCAGAATGGATGATTATTAAAGTTGTTCCGGTAATACCACCAGAACTTCGTCCATTAGTACCACTTGATGGAGGTAGGTTTGCTACATCTGATTTAAATGATTTATACCGAAGAGTAATCATAAGAAATAATCGATTAAAAAGATTAATAGAAATTAAAGCTCCAGATGTAATCTTGCGTAATGAAAAACGTATGTTGCAAGAGTCTGTTGATGCATTATTCGATAATTCAAGAAAATCGAGTGCTGTTAAAACCGATGCAAACAGAGCATTAAAATCTTTATCTGATAGCTTAAAAGGTAAGTCTGGGCGTTTTCGTCAAAACTTATTAGGAAAACGTGTTGATTATTCTGCCCGTTCAGTTATTGTTGTCGGGCCTAGCCTTAAGCTACATGAATGTGGCCTACCTAAAGATATGGCAGCAGAGTTGTACAAACCTTTTGTTATTCGTAAACTAATAGAAAGAGGTATTGTAAAAACCGTAAAATCTGCTAAAAAAATAGTTGATAAAAAAGACCCTATTGTATGGGATATATTGGAAAACATATTAAAAGGGCACCCAATATTATTAAATAGGGCTCCTACTCTACACCGACTAGGTATTCAAGCATTCCAACCAAAATTAATTGAAGGTAAAGCAATTAGATTGCATCCATTAGTTTGTACTGCATTTAATGCCGATTTTGATGGAGATCAAATGGCGGTTCACTTACCACTAGGTAACGCTGCAATATTGGAAGCTCAATTGTTAATGTTGGCTTCTCATAACATTTTAAATCCAGCAAACGGAACTCCAGTTACCCTGCCTTCTCAGGATATGGTACTTGGTCTTTATTATTTAACCAAAGAAAAARYWTCWACTAAAGARGAWRTTGTAAARGGTGAAGGAATGRYTTTCTACTCWCCAGAAGARGTRATTATWGCAAAWAATGAASGWRTATTAGAYRTCCATGCTAAAATYAARGTWARAACWAAAGATWTTGTAAAMGGYGAATYWGTYGAWAYWMTSATTGACACAACTGCTGGGAAAATAATTTTTAACGAATTGGTGCCCGAAGAAGTTGGATATATAAATGAGTTGTTAACTAAAAAATCGTTGAGAGATATTATTGGTAATATTCTTAAAGTTACAGGTACTACTAGAACGGTTGAATTCTTAGATGAAATTAAGACATTAGGATTTGATATGGCCTTTAAGGGAGGATTATCTTTTAACCTTGATGACATTATGATTCCTGCTGAGAAAGATCAAATGGTAAAAGATGCTAACGTTGAGGTTGATGAAGTTATGAATAACTATAACATGGGATTCATTACGAATAACGAACGTTATAATCAAATTATAGATATTTGGACACACACAAATACTAGGTTAACAAATACCTTAATGACTAACCTTAAAAATGATCAACAAGGGTTTAACTCAATTTATATGATGTTTGATTCTGGTGCAAGGGGTTCTAAAGAACAAATTCGTCAATTATCTGGTATGAGAGGATTGATGGCAAAACCAAAAAAATCTAGTAGTGCTGGTGGACAAGAGATTATTGAAAACCCGATTTTGGCTAACTTTAAAGAAGGTCTTTCTGTGTTGGAATATTTTATTTCTACTCACGGTGCGCGTAAAGGTTTGGCCGATACTGCACTTAAAACTGCTGATGCTGGTTATTTAACAAGAAGGTTGGTTGATGTTGCTCAAGATGTTGTTATTACGGTTGAAGATTGTGGAACATTGAGAGGATTAATGGCAACTGCACTTAAAAAAGATGATGATATTATTGATCCATTATCTGATAAGGTTTTAGGTAGAACATCTGTTCATGATTTATATGTTCCTGATTCTGAAACCTTAATCATTGCTTCTGGTGAACAAATCACAGAAGAAATTGCTCAAGTTATAGAAGAAGCAGGAATTGATGAAGTTGAAATTAGATCGGTATTAACTTGTGAGCAAAAGAAAGGTGTATGTGCGAAATGTTATGGTCGAAATTTAGCTACAGGAAGAAAGGTTCAAAAAGGAGAAGCAGTTGGAGTAATTGCCGCTCAATCTATTGGAGAACCAGGAACACAATTAACATTAAGAACATTCCACATTGGTGGTACAGCGTCTAAGATAACTGGTATATCTAGTATTGAAGCCAAATATGATGGTAAATTAGAGATTGATGAGCTAAGAACAATAACTAAAAAGAATGATTCGGGAGAAAATATAGAGGTAGTTATTGGTAGAGCTGCTGAAATGAAAATTGTGGATCCAAAAACTAAAGTGGTATTAACTACTAGTAATATTCCTTATGGTTCTCAATTTCATGCCAAAAAGAATGCTAAAATCAAAAAAGGGGATTTAATTTGTAATTGGGATCCATACAATGCTGTAATTCTTACAGAAGTAGATGGAAAGGTTGCTTTCGAAAACTTTGAATTGGGACTTACATACAAGGAAGAGTCTGACGAGCAAACAGGTTTTACTGAAAAAGTAATTTCTGACATTAAAGATAAAAAGAAGATTCCTGTTTTAACAATTGTTGATGGTAAGAAAAATCTTTTAAGGACTTATAACTTGCCTGTTGGAGCTCATATTATTGTAAATGAAGGAGATAAAGTTARCGGTGGAGATATTTTGGTTAAAATACCTAGAGTAGCCGGAGGAACTGCTGATATCACAGGTGGTTTACCTAGAGTAACAGAGTTATTTGAAGCTAGAAATCCTTCTAATCCAGCAGTAGTTTCTGAAATTGATGGTATTGTCTCTTTTGGTAAGATTAAAAGAGGTAACCGAGAAGTTATTGTTGAATCTAGATCGGGAGAAATTAAAAAATACTTAGTGAACTTATCCAAGCATATTCTAGTGCAAGAAAATGATTTCGTTAAGGCAGGTACTCCTTTATCTGAAGGATCCATTACTCCAAAAGATATCCTAGCGATAAAAGGACCAACAATAGTACAAGAATATATTGTAAATGAAGTTCAAGAAGTTTATCGATTACAAGGAGTGAAAATTAATGACAAACACTTTGAGGTAATTGTTAGACAAATGATGCGTAAAGTTTACGTTGAAGATCCTGGAGATACGAAACATTTGGAAAAATCCATCATTAATAAAAGAGATTTTATGGATGAAAACGATTGGATTTATGACAAACTAGTAGTTGAAGATGCTGGAGAATCAGAAGATTTAAAAGCTGGTCAAATAGTTTCTCCTMKWYWWCTNWKWKAYGWWAWTTYCRWAKTNMAAAGAATGGATAAAAAAGTTGTAACAACTCGGGAAGCTATTCCTGCAACTTCAAGTCCAATACTTCAGGGAATTACAAGGGCATCACTTCAAACAGATAGCTTTATTTCCGCGGCATCTTTCCAAGAAACTACTAAAGTATTAAATGAAGCTGCTGTTAAAGGCAAAGTAGATACTCTAATGGGATTAAAAGAAAATGTAATTGTTGGTAAATTAATACCCGCAGGTACAGGGTTCCGTGAATTCCGTGATGTATTAGTAGGTTCAAAAGAAGAATACGAAAAGTTAGTAGCTGCAAAAAATGAAGCAATTATTGAAGAATAAACTTTAATGTTATGAGTGAAAATAATAACGAGAATAAATTAAATATAGAATTAAATGAAGAAATTGCTGAAGGAATTTATTCCAACTTAGCAATCATTAGCCATTCTAATTCAGAATTTGTAATTGATTTTATTAAAGTTATGCCAGGAATGCCTAAAGCAAAGGTTAAATCTAGAATTTTAATGACTCCTGAGCATGCTAAAAGACTCATGAATGCAATTCAAGATAACATTCAGAAATACGAAGCAGTACACGGAAAAATTAAAGAYTTRGGACCWGGACCTCAAGGAGGRWTYCCWATGAATTTTGGTGGACCAACTGCTGAAGCKTAARYAKWARAWTATATTCTTTAAAGGGAAGCTAAATTTAGCTTCCCTTTTTTTGTGTAATAATAAACTATTTCAGGTCTTTTAGTGCTTTCGTCAATACTGGATTAAAAAAACTTACAGTTCCTGTAACGCTAATGCCTCCAGTATGGTGGTGAATTACTTCCAGCCTATCATTCATAATAATGTGTGTTGGGTAAGATAGCTGTTTTTTTTCTATTCTTTCATTGAGATAAGCAATAGTACTTTCCTCATCATTCAAAAAAACACAATTAGTTAGATTGATATTTTTTTCTTTTAAAAACCATTCAATCTTTTCATTAGCTTCATTTGTTATAAAAATAAAATCAACTTTATCCTTATATAAAATAGCAAGAGAATCTATATCTGGCATTTCTTTAACACATGGAATACACGAGGTATTCCATATATTAAAATAATAATACGTATTGTCAGAATTTGTCTTTTTTTTTACTCTTTCTATTAAATCTGCACCGATATATTTAGTATATCCATCTATATCTTTATAGTAATAAAATACCGAAAGGGCAACACCAGTTACCAAAATTAAAAAAAAAATCTTGTTCATTACATCAATCGTTAATTGAGTACTAAAAGTTGATTATTTCAACAGACACTAAAGTGTGTAACTTTTTATTTTCAACTTTATATACTCCTGCTTTCATTACAAAGACTGTTTCAGTACCTTCCATAAGAAGAATATCATTTGGAATTACAACAGGCATATTCTTTAGTCTATTTAATTCAATAATATCTATTGTACCATCTGTTCCCAACCCAAAACTATACACCAAATCAATTAATTCAAAGCTTTCTTTTGGAAATGAATTATTTGTTGGTGAATTACCAATCCTTTCTGCACAAACTCTAATCTCAATATTAATGGTAGTGGCTCCACTTTCATTTTTACACCTTATAGCAGCAACCGCACAGTCATCAACCCAATACACCTGACTTCTTTTACATGTTAATTTTTCCCCTGATGGATTAGAATTATTTCCATGTGTAGGTTTAATAATAATCATTTCTTTTTCCTGAGAATACGAATTCAAAGTAAAAAAAGAATAAAGTTATTGTAACGATTAATAATTTTTTCATTTCTTAAAATTTAAAATTAATAAATAACCCTTAATTAGGTTTTAATATTTCGTTATTGTTTTAGTCAAAACAATTTAACATACGAGAATAGTAAAAATACAATAAACGTCCTATTTATAGGACTAAATTTATGATGTTAATGTTCATTTTAGCTAGATGCCTAAAACGGTAGTTAGAGATAATGAATTTATAAAGTTATTCGGAGAGTGTGTTAAAACACTCAGAGAAGAACGAAAATGGAGTGTATATTATCTTGCAATGACTACTGGAATTCCTAGAAATCAAATTCATCTTATCGAAAAAGGCATCATTAACACAAACATTTCTGTAATTCCTGCTTTATGTGAAGCTTTTGAAATAGACATATCAGAATTAATAAATCTTAATTATTCCGTATAATATCACCCCATAAAAATCCGTATGTTTGTATGGATGTACAACCAAAATCTAAACATAAAATCTTGGGCAGAAGAAGATAGACCTCGAGAAAAGCTAAGTTTAAAAGGTAAAGGTGTCTTATCAGATGCTGAATTAATTGCTATTTTAATTAGTTCTGGAAACAAGAATGAAACAGCAGTTGAATTATCTAAAAAAATATTAGCCTCCATTAATAACGATTTAAATCAACTAGGTAAGCTTACCATAACTGATTTAACACAATTTAACGGTATTGGAGAGGCTAAAGCAATTAGTATTATCGCTGCTTTAGAATTAGGCAGAAGAAGAAAAGAATTTGAAGTTGAAAAAAAACCTACAATAAAATCTAGTAATGATTCGTATAATGTCATTGCAGATGTTTTAAGTGATTTACCTCATGAAGAATTTTGGGTAATTTATCTCAACAAAAAAAATGAAGTAATAAGAAAAGAGAACATTAGTAAAGGGGGTATTGATGGTACGGTAGCTGATACCAAAATTATATTTAAACATTCCATAGAACAATTAGCTTCAGCAATTATTCTTTGTCATAACCATCCAAGTGGAAATTTAAAACCAAGCAATGCAGATATTAAATTAACTAAAAAACTCAAAGAAACTGGAGAAATGCTAGATACTCCTGTTTTAGATCATTTAATAATTGGTGAAAAAGACTACTTTAGCTTTGCTGATGAAGGAATTCTATAACCTTACTAACATTTGATATTAATCTATTCACATAAATTAACTTCTCGTTTAAAATATATTTTTAAAACGATATTCGTTGATATATTACAAACTGAAATAAGTTTTACTGATGACATTGAAGAATTTGAAAGTTCGAACAGCATTAAAATCAATTATTCTACCACTAAATTAAATTCAGGTCATTTCTTTCAATGCTCTTCAATTTTATTTGAAACAGGTATTAAAGAGCAAAACATAACTATTTTTGAATATGAAGAAAATCCATGTTTTTTTAATGTTAGTAAAGATTCTGAATTTCCTTTCGACCCTTTTGCTGCTAGTTTTTACTTAATTACTAGGTATGAGGAATACTTACCTCACATTAAGGACAAGCATAATCGTTTTTTGGCAATTGAAAGTCTTGCATTTCAACATGATTTTCTGGATAAGCCCCTTGTAAATATATGGATAAACGAAATTGCTAAAAAAATAGAAACTCAATCTAATGGTTTTCTATTCTCAAAAAGAAAATTTAAATTTATTTCTACTATAGACATTGATAATGCCTATGCTTATAAACATAAAGGATTTATCAGAATTATTGGCGGATTAATAAAATCTCTTTTTAATGAAGGTAGATTTATTGAAAGGATAAAAGTGATTTTTGGAAAAAACAAAGACCCTTTTGATACTTTTAATTATCAATTTGAAATACATAAAAAACATGGTATTTCACCCATCTATTTTTTCTTACTAGGAGATTATGGTCTAAATGATAAAAGCATCCCAGTAAAAAGTGAACCCTTTCAATCTCTAATTAAAACAGTTTCCGATTACTCAGATGTTGGCATTCATCCTTCTTATGCTTCGAATAGCAACGTTGAAACCTTGGTAAAAGAAATCAAAAGACTGCAAAGTATTACTCACAGAAATATTACAAAAAGCAGACAACATTTTTTAAAACTAAATTTGCCAATTACTTATCGCAATTTAATTGACAATGATATACAAGAAGATTATACCATGGGATATGCCGAAAAAAGTGGATTTAGAGCTAGCATTTGTAGTCCTTACTATTTTTACGATTTAGATACTGAAACAGAAACAAATCTTCGATTATTTCCTTTTAGTATAATGGAAGCAACTTATCAATATTATGAAAATTTAACACCCAAAAAAACAATAACCAATATTATAGAATTGATGCGAAAAGTAAAAGACGTAAATGGTACATTTATAAGTGTATGGCACAATGAATCATTATCAGATAAAGGGATATGGAAAGGATGGAAAATAGTTTATGAAAAAATGTTAAAAGAATCACTTAATCAAAATTAAGTCAATAGTTTTATATTAACTTTATTATGCAATGAAAATAATAAATTTAGGCAAACATAATTCGATTTTCAATCAATTTATTTCTGAAATTAGAAATGTTGATGTGCAAAATGATAGGATGCGTTTTAGACGAAATTGTGAACGTATGGGAGAAATTATTGCTTATGAAATAAGTAAAACTTTTCAATATAGTTCTGTTCCAATAACTACTCCTTTAGGGACTACAAACATTGAATTATTTGATGAACAGCCAGTTTTATCAACCATATTAAGAGCTGGACTACCACTACACCAAGGCTTATTGAATTATTTTGATAATGCTGATAATGCGTTAGTTTCTGCCTACAGAAAACACCGTAAGGATGGGTCTTTTATTATTGAAGCACAGTATATGGCTAGCCCAAGCTTAGAGAATAGAATAGTCATTCTATCTGATCCTATGTTGGCCTCTGGAGCGTCAATGGTTGAAATATATAAGTTACTATTAAAAAAAGGAAAACCTAAAAAAATACATATCGTTGTTTTAATTGCTAGTAAAGAAGGTATTGAATATATAAAAAGAAGCTTACCAGAAGACATTACTTTGTGGGTTGGGGCAATCGATGATGAACTAACTGCTCAATCATACATTGTTCCTGGTCTAGGTGACGCTGGAGATTTATCATTTGGATCTAAAGAATAAATGGGATTACCTGAAATATTAGAATTTGCTGGGTTACTCTTGTTAGCATCAACTAAATTTGCCGTAGCAGTTGGAGTATTATTGCTCCCTTCAACGAACTATTCTTATATCGAAATTGTAATGACACTCATTTTAGGTGGATTTTCAGGAGTATCCTTCTTTTATTATTTTAGCAATTGGGCTAATAACCTAATAAATCGATTATTTCAAAAGAAAAAAGTTTTTTCAAAAACAACAAGACGATTTATAAAATTCAAAAACAAATATGGATTAATCGGTATCTCTTTTATATCTCCTATTATAATTTCATTGCCTGTAGGAAGTTTTTTGGCATCAAGATTTTTTTCAAAAAAGAAATATACCTTATTTATAATGTTAGTTGGAGTAGTTTTTTGGTCATTAATTTTGCCTTTAATCAAGCTAACTTACTAACTTAATTCAAGCTTTTTTTATTGAAAATAATGTACCCAAAATGGAACATAAAGCTCCAATGATCTTCATATCTATCATAATAGTTTGCATTAAATGCTATTGGTCCAAGTGGTGTAGTATATACTAATGATGATGCAAAAATAAATTGAGGGTCGTCCCAAACTCTTCCATAAAAAGCTTTTTTATTAGGGTCTTGCAATATTGTTTGATGTGGTTGAAAAACAAACCCTTCTATTCGTAGTTGAGTATTTCTAAATATTTGATATATATTTTTAATGCCAAAAGCAAAATATGAATGTGCTCTAAAGTTCTCTTGAAACAATGTAATGCTCTCAGAAACAGGTTGAAATGCAGGTGCCGACAAAACAGATGCCGTATAATTATTAAAAAAAGGCTGATTACTATAAACTCCTTCTCCAAAAACACCTAATCTAATACGCTTAGAAATTTTGAAATACTTATCATAAGTCATTTTGAATCTTGCCCAATCTAAAATAGTATCAAATTCATCTTTTATTACAGATGTAGAGCCTGGCCTATCATATTCCTCTCCTTTAACATAGCGAATTCCAAATGAAATAAAACTACCCTTAGATGCATATTGAGGCATGTCTAAAGAATTTTGTTCAAAATGTAAACCAACTGAGTAATCCCTAAACCTTGTTTTATCAGTAGTATCAGTTGATAAAAACTGTTTTGTTTGATAATAATTATTTATCATCTCACCAGCAATCCCATCAATTATAATTTTTCCTTTATACGCAACAGGAAAAGCTAATTCCGTTTTAAAATATTGATCATTAATTACTAAAAATGATGGCTTAGTATCTTCGAAAAAAGTACTGCTGCTTTTAAAATAATCCCATCCATCTATCGTGTATGTAGTTTTCCAATAAAATGGAATTTTATATGGAAAATCTAATCTAAATCCCACAGAAACAGAATTATGCAATTTTCCAAAATACGTATTGGCTAATAAAGAAACAGCCGTTTTACTTAAAATATTATATTGTAACCCTATATAGGCTTCACTTATTGGTCTAGAAGAAAACATACCTCCAAATGACACAAATAAATCTTTTTCTTTTTTTGCTTTTAGTTTTAGCGTAAATAAATTTGACTCTTTGTTATACTCAGCTTGAGGATAAATTTTCTTTATCTTATCATCTGAAGAAACTTTTATGTATTCTGATTTAAGGCTTTCTGCACTTACTGTCTTTCCTTTAAACCTTAATGACTTTCTAACATATTTGTTTTGGGCATCTGTCATACCTTCAACTTCAACATCTTCAAAAATTAATTTTGGTAACTTTTTCTTGTATTGCTTTCTTTTTTCAATTAATTCAAATATATCTGTTCTTCTTTGAATACCTTTTTTTATAGCTACTATTTGTTTCATAGTTGCATCATATCCTATTTGAATTAATTCTTCATTACTATCAAAATCAAACAATGAAAAATCTGAAGATTCTGGTTTTATGAGTGTAGATGGAATATCCTCTGGAATATTGTATTCTGTATTATCAGAAATAATTGTTTTTATTTGAGAAACTAAATTGTCTTCATCTGGCATTTCAAAATTTGAAGATACATTACTCCCTATAATATAATCTGGAGAAAAATCATTGTACATCACATCAGCAGGAAAATTATTGTACAACCCACCATCAAACAAGAGCATACCTTTGTATGGTATAGGAGTTAAGTAAAATGGATATGCCATAGATGAACGGATAGCCGTAGCTAACTTTCCTTTTTTAAACACGTATGTTGTTTTTGAAATTATATCTGATGCAACACACCTATACGGAATGAAAAGACTATCAAAATTATTATTTGCTATAGCAGAAGAAGGCGCAAAATAGCTCATTAAACCATAGTTTATGGCAACAGGGGAGATTAAATTAGTAGGTAAACTAGTCTCTAATAAAGTATCTAAATCAATTTTAAAAGTAATAATTGTTGGGGTTTCATCTTTTTTACGCAAATAATAAACATACTTTTCATCTAAGTTACCTTCAGCCCAATCTTTAAATTGATTTGACAAAAATATTTGCTCTATCTCATTAGGCGAATAGCCTGCGGCATACAAACCTCCTATTAATGCTCCCATAGAAGTTCCTGTAATATAATCTATAGGAATATTATTCTCTTCTAATGCTTTTAAAACCCCTATGTGTGATACACCACTTGATCCTCCTCCACTAAGGACCACCCCTACTTTTTGAGAGTAAAGACTTGAAGAAAAAATACTTAAACAAGTAAATAATAATATGTTATAGAATAGTTTAATAGCAGTAAAAAGGTAGAAAATTAAGGGATTTTATCCATCAAACCAATAAAGTAGTCAACTGCTTGTTGTAATCTTGATCCATACCAAGAAAAATACTCTCCATTGACGAGTATAATTTTTGAATTTGGAGAAATAATTTGAAGTTCTTTTATATGCTCTTCTTTGAATGGGTATGGTTCTGAGGAAAGAAATATTATATCTGGTTTTAATGCTGATATCTGTTTCTCTGTAATAGTTGGATAACCTAATTCGTACAACAATTCTGTTTGAGATGGAACTAAAGAAATGATTCGCATAGGAGTTGATTCTAACTTAAATTGGTGGCTAATTTGATCTGTAAAAATCATATCTACTAATTTACAGATAAGAGCAAAACTTTTTTAGTTGATGGAGTAATTTTCAGCTTATCATCTATACGAAGCCCTACAAGCCATAATATCTGAGAACCTGACTCTAATACTTTTATTCTTTTTTTATTGATAAGGGAAATTTTATTATCAATTAAAAAATCACTTACTTTTTTGTTTCCTTTCATGCCTAATGGTTGAAACACATCTCCATTAATCCATTCTCTTAAAATCATTGGAAACTGAATTTTATCAGCATCTAAATAAGCATATTGACTGGATGTTTCAATCTCAAAACCATCCGTAACATCAATTAATTTATAGCTAAACGGAAGGTCTTCAATGAACTTAATTTTAATACTTTCAAAAACATTTTCAGCGATCTCTTTCAAGATTAAAAATTCTCTATCCTTAACAATTTGGTGAGTGTTTGAATTAAATGTTTTTCCTGACTGCCCTTCTAAATTCTCTATAATATCAGCAACATCTGAAGAATTAAAGCCATAATCTCTAATAAAATAATACAAATAAGATGTTAAAGGTTCTAGCTTTTTAAGTGCTTCAATTTCTATTTTCAAAGTGTTTCCATCTCCTATAAACAACTGTTTTTTTTCTTTAGCTATTTTATCAGAAATTATTTTTTCATCATTTAAAAATTGATTTGCAGTATTATTTAATGTTTCTATAAGTGCTGGATTAATCTTTTCTAATTCAGGAATTATATTATGTCTGATAGTATTTCTTATGTATTTAACATCTAAATTTGATAAATCTTCTCGATAAGAAATATTATTTTCTTTTACATAGTTTTCAATTTCAACACTATTAAAACATAAAATCGGACGAATAACATTGCCATTTTTCTTTCTAATACCATGCAGTCCTGCTAATCCTGTTCCTTTTGTCAAATTAATAAGCATTGTTTCTGCAACATCATTTTTATGATGAGCGATTGCAATATATTTATAGTTATTTTCTTGCCTGATTCTTTCAAACCAGTTGTATCTTAAGTCTCTTGCTGCCATCTGAATAGAAACACCTTTTTCTGTAGCGTATTCTTGGGTATTAAATGCCGTTGTATAAAAAGTAATGTTATTATTGGCACAAAACTGACGAACAAACTGTTCGTCTTTATTCGCATCATCACCCCTCAACTGAAAATTGCAATGTGCTACGCCAAACGATAAATTTTGCTGATCAAAAAGGTTTAACAAAAGCATAGAATCCTTACCTCCACTAACCGCCAACAAGATTTTATCTGTTTTAGTAAACAAATTATTATTTTGATAATATGAAATAAATTTTTCTAGCATTTAGTTGCTTAACACTTCTAACATTGCTTTAGCTTTTAACAAACATTCATCATACTCCTTTTCTGGATCAGACTTATTAGTTATAGCACTTCCGACAATAAATGAAAGGTAATTATTTTCCTTATTATATAAAATGCTTCTAATCACCACATTAAAATCAAAATCACCATCCTCATTAATATATCCAACAGCTCCAGAATACAACCCACGCCTAGTTTCTTCATACTTTTCAATCAATTCCATTGCTCTTATTTTTGGAGCTCCAGTCATTGACCCCATCGGAAAAGTAGCTTTGATAATGTTCTCAATGTCAATGTTCTCTTCCACTTCTGCTGTAATTGTAGAAATCATTTGGTGTACTTGCGGAAAAGTATAAATTTTACACAATTCATCAACTTTTACTGTATTTCCTTTTGCAATTTTTGATAAGTCATTTCTTACCAAATCAACAATCATAACGTTTTCACTACGCTCTTTAGAATCATTAAACAATTGCTTTTTTAAATCTCTATCTTCTAGTTTGTTATTACCTCTTTTAATGGTTCCTTTAATTGGTTGAGAAATGATTTTATTATCACTTTTTTTAATAAAACGCTCTGGGGAAGCTGACAGCAAATACTTATCATCATATTTAACAAAACAAGAAAATGGTGTTGGCGACTTCTCATTTAACTTAAAATAGATGTCTATTGGGTTTAGTTGAACATTTTGGGAAAAATACTCTTGACAATAATTTATTTCATAAATATCACCGAGTTGAATATGTTTTTTTAAATGATTAACGTTATTAATATAATCCTCTTTTGATACTCTATTAAAAAGGTTAACACCATGGAATTCATGATTAACAATCGAAATAGCTTCTATTCCTTCAATAATTTCTTGAAGACCATTGATTGAATTTTGACATTCTATTTCAACTTCGTTCTCTTTGATTTTAAAAAGAATTTCAGGCGTAAAAAAGTGTTTTTCTGGAAATTGAATTCCGTCCAAATTATTAGATGACAGGTCTTCTATTTGGTTTTTATAATCGTAAGAAATAAATCCAAACCTCCACTCTTTATCATTTTTTTCATCACTATCTGAAACTGCAAACAGATTCGTTTTATCACCATTATTGCTATTTAAAAAAACAACATTTTTCTTATTCTTAAAATAGATTAGGAGTTGTTGTTCAAATAAATTTTTATCTAAAATAATATGATTTAAAACTCTCATTTTAATTAATTGGAATCTAGCTGATTGGAAAGAATAGTTAATCCTTCCTCAAATGAAACTGGAGAATAACTTAATTCATTCATCGCTTTATCTAATCTAAATCCAGTTTTGGGCGGGCGTTTTGCAGCTTGATTTAAGGATGCTGATTTAATTGGTGTAACAATAGATTTATCTAATCCATAATAATCAGCTACTCTATAAACTAAGTCAATAATACTCATTACATCTTTTCCTGAAATATGATATATTCCTTCTGCTTGTTTTTTTGTGATTAACCAACAACCCATAGCTAAATCTTCTGCTAAAGTTGGTGAACGAAATTGATCATCAACTATCGTTAAAGGGTTTCCTTTTTCTAACGCTTCTTTAGCCCATAGAACAATGTTTGAACGGCTCATATTTTCACCTATTCCGTAGACAATTATTGTCCTTACAATACTCCATTTAATATTACTCTTGTGCAATAATTTTTCCGCTTCATATTTTGATTCTCCATAATAACTTAGTGGATTAGGCTTATCTTCTTCTTTATAAGGTCCATCTTCTCCATCAAAAACAAAATCAGTGGAAAGGTGTATTAAATGGGTGTTTTTCCGTTTTGAGGCTTCAATTAGATGTTTAACAGCATTTACGTTTAAATCCCAACAGAGTTCTCTATCTGATTCGCAAGCATCAACATTAGTCATTGCTGCAGTGTTGATAATTGTGTCGGGCTGAAATTCATTAACCACATTAATTATTTCTTCTTTAATGGTAATGTCTAAAGATTGATATTGATACCCTTCTTTATTACTAATTCGATTTTTACCTTTTGAAGTGGCTAATAATTCGACACCTTCTTTTTCTAATAGTAATTTAACTAACTTTTGACCAAGTAGCCCATTACTCCCTGTGATTAAAATTTTCACTTCTATTCTTTTATTTAAGCTACGTGTAATTATAAAGAACCTGCTTTAGACATCCCAAACAGATTTGCGTTTTTTAAACTTAAAATACTCTTTGTGTTCCAATAAAAAAGCCATTATGAGGTAAAGAAAAATTGGAGACCCAAAAGTTAAAAAAGAAAGATAAATAAAAGACATACGAATTCTGCTTGATTTAAGTTGAAGTTTCTCTCCCCACCAAGAACAAACACCGAATGCCTGTTTCTCAAAATATGAAAGTATTTTATTAATCATTGTTGGATAATTTGATTACCAATACTGCAATTTAAACATTTTTTTTGAGAACAATAATTATTCTTTAATTCAATGAGTGATTGTGTTTGCATTGCATTGCTGGATTTTACACCTAATTCTCCCCATTTTTCTACTATAGAATTATTTTCTGCTTTAATATTTTCGAGTAAACTCAATGATTTATTAATCAGCTCCTCATTCTGTTTTGCTTTTCCATAAACAAAGGTAAACGGAACAATTACATTAATTATAATATTGTTTATTGTATTTATTCCGATCTTTTTAATTTTCTTATCCTTTGCTTCTACACCAAACTGATAATGTGCCCTCCAATATTCAGAGGTTTGAGCAACAAATAGCTGTTGTATACCCTTAACAGGTTTTATTTCAATAATTTTAGTAAATAATCTTGTATTGTTACTCAATAAATTAGCTAATTGAGAAATTCGTATTGTTGGAAAATTACTTGGACGTAAACGTAATAACTTCCATAAACTTTTATCTAAAGGGGTTAAGCTAAACTTAGACTTCAAAAAATGATACTCTTTTTTAAGTTGAGTATAATATTCACTTTCAATCTCTTCTTCCAAATAACCTGCCTGACCGTACAATAATGCTTCTATTGAAAATATATCGTTGTGTTTTTCAATTATTTTTAGAGGAGTATTTTTGGCTAGTAACTCAAAAGGTAACGCATTTACTTTTAGACCAAAATATTTGAATAGGTATTGATAAAACGTTTCTTCCCAGTTGTTTTTGTTGAGCTTAAGGGTTTCTTGTATCTCTTGTGATTTTCGTTCTAATCGCTCAATAGCCAAGCGATTAATCCAGTTTTGAATAATAAAATCATCAACTGTTTTAATTTGCTGCCCACAAGGGATCCAGTCGGAATCCGACCGATTAATTAAAACATCATACTTATCAATTAGTGATATATCTATTAATCCTTTTAACTCTAGAGTTGGAATAGCATTTTCATTTTTATCATTAATAACTACATCATCATTATATACAACATGAAGGATGACATTATCATAAGCTTTATCTGAGTAATGATTATGCTTAGTCCAATCGGAAGAATTTATATGAATTTCG
Source organism: Flavobacteriales bacterium (assembly GCA_002402165.1). GTDB lineage: Bacteria > Bacteroidota > Bacteroidia > Flavobacteriales_E > Vicingaceae. Next base: position 15,742 of record NVVI01000022.1, on the reverse strand, counting down.
ATATTCCCTGCCCAAGTAGTTTTTCCAATTTTAACTTTTCCATTAAAAAAATCAGGGCCAGCATCAGTATTATGAAATCCAAAATTAATTATTTCAATTTGTTCATCACTTTGAGTTAAAAGTTCTGAAGTATTAAATAATTTATACTTCCAGACGTAATGTAAAAAATCTTCTTTCAATTTTTACTCAAAATCTTCAGAATCAACTTCATCAAAAGAGTCATCTGGTCTAGTAGCTGTTCTGCTTTTTTTAGTCGCTACCGCTATATCTGACACCTTAGTTGCTTTTGTAATTGCATCTGCCGATAATAAACTTGATTGAATTTGAGTTTGTAAATCCCCTACGGTACTTGGTGAATAAGGCATAAAAATAGTGTTTACACCTTCTTCTGCTAATCGGCTAATGGTATCGTAATGCTGTGTCATAAATAACATATTCATCACTTCACGACCAGTAACACCCTCTTCCATTGCTCCTCTAACTTCAGCTACAGATTCTTTTAATCCATTGGCAATTGCAACTCTTTGCGCAGCAATACCTTCTCCTTGTAATTTTTTACTAGTAGCTTCTGCTTCTGCTGCAGCAACAACCTTAATTTTATCTGCTTCAGCATATTCTTTAGCAGCTTCTTTCATTCGTTTTGCCGCATTAATCTCATTCATTGAATGCTTTACTTTTGCATCTGGATCTATATCTGTAACCAACGCTTTTATGATGGCATATCCATACTGAGCAATGGTTTCAGAAAGTTCTTTCTGAACAGCTGATGCAATTTTATCTTTTTCAGCAAATACCTCATCCAATGTTAATTTTGGAACTTCAGAACGAATAGAATCAAATACATAAGATTGAATTTGTCGTGCTGGATTGTCAAATTTATAAAACGATTGTCTAATACCTTCATCAGTTTCTACAACATAATATTGCACAGAAACTACCAATCTAACAAACACATCATCTAATGTTTTTGTTTCAATATCAACTGGCAATTCCATAACTCTTAGATTAATCGTTCCTGCCTTTTTATCTACAAGAGGGATTTTAAAATTTAATCCTGGTTTGGCTACTGTTTGAAACTTACCAAACCGTTCTATAATAACGGCTGTTTTTTGTTTAACAATAAAAACTAAACCGAATGTAAAAAGGACTCCAAAAAGACCTGCTAATGCTTTAAATATTAAAATTGCTTCCATTGTATATTTTTTTTTAGAATGTATGAAATTACTAAATCCTGTTAAAGAATTTCTTCTAACAAGATAGCCATTTCTTTTTGAATTTGCAAGGCAGAATTTCTTGCTACTTCTGCAAAATTTTCATCGCTACCTGAATAAATAATTCCTCGTGAAGAGTTTACTAATAAACCACAATCTTTATTCATTCCATATTGACAAACTTCAGTTAAAGAACCGCTCTGTGAACCAACTCCAGGAACTAATAAAAAATGATTTGGAACAATTTTTCTTATTTCTTTGAACATTTCTGGCCGAGTTGCACCAACAACATACATCATGTTTTCATCATTGCCCCATTTTTGAGATTGTTTTAAAACTCTCTCATATAAATGTTCATCATTATTACTGAAAMACTGAAAATCATCTGCTCCCTTATTAGATGTAAGAGCAAGTAGAATAACCCATTTATCATCAAACTCAAGAAAGGGCGCCACAGAATCTTCTCCCATATAAGGAGCAACCGTAATTGAATCAAAATTTAAGGTATTAAAAAAGGCATTGGCATACATTTTAGAAGTATTTCCAATATCTCCTCGCTTAGCATCTGCAATCTTAAAAATACTATTAGGTATGTAATCAACCGTTTTTTGAAGTGATTCCCAACCCTTTACTCCTAAACTCTCATAAAAAGCAATATTGGGCTTATATGCTACGCATAAATCTTTTGTAGCATCAATAATTTGTTTGTTGAACTCAAATATTGGATCTTCTTCTTGCAATAAATGTTGAGGGATTTTTGCAATATCGGTATCTAATCCTATGCATAAAAAAGAATGTTTTTGTTTGATTTGATTAATGAGTTCTTGTTTTGTCATAATTCTTCTTTTTCCGTCAATTGCGAGAGAAATGTAATGCAACGAAGCAATCTCGTTCTTTTAAGAAGATTGCTTCATTAATGTTAGCCTTCAACAACACTTCGACAGGCTCAGTGTGACAAAGATGACAATTAATTCGCAATGACGTTAATCATTAATTTTCTAATCCTGCTACTAGTTTCTCTGTATTCTCAGCAATTTTTAATGATTCTACTATTTCATCAATATCTCCAGCAATAATAGAATCTAAACTATATAAAGTTAATCCAATTCTATGATCCGTTACTCTACCTTGTGGGTAATTATAGGTTCTAATTTTTGCTGATCGATCTCCTGTAGAAACCTGTGATTTTCTATCTTGTGCTCTTTCTAATTCTTTTTTAATCACTTCTGCTTCATAGAGCCTTGCTTTTAATACTTTCAAGGCTTTGTCATAATTTTTAATTTGGGAGCGACCATCTTGACATTCAACTACAGTTCCTGTTGGAATGTGAGTTAAACGAACTGCTGATTCTGTTTTATTTACGTGCTGACCACCTGCTCCAGAAGCACGATAAGTATCCTTTCTGATGTCTTCTTTTCTTACTACAATATCTACATCCTCGGCTTCAGGTAAAACAGCTACTGTTACGGCAGATGTATGAACCCTTCCTTGTGTTTCTGTCTTTGGAACCCTTTGAACACGATGAACTCCAGATTCAAACTTTAAAACACCATAAACATTCTCCCCTTCTACACTAAATGAWATTTCYTTAAAMCCYCCTGATGTWCCTTCATTAATRGTCATTGTTTCAGTTTTCCAACCTTTACGCTCCAACCACTTAATGTACATTCTGTATAAATCCCCAACAAAAATAGCTGCTTCATCTCCTCCTGTTCCTGCTCTAATCTCTATAATAACATTCTTACTATCTTCTTCATCCTTTGGTATAAGTAAAACTTTTACCTCCTCATCCATATTTGTCTTCTCAGCTAGTAATTCATCTAATTCCATTTTAGCCATATCTACAAATTCCTTATCTGTTTCTGTAGCTATTATTTCTTTTGAAGAAGCAATATTATCTATCACATCTTTATATCTATTGTAAACCTTTACTATTTCTCCTAACTCTTTATACTCTTTATTAATTTTTACATACTTAACCATATCCGAAATAATTTCCGGATCAATAATTTGTTCACTTACCTGATCGTAACGAATACTTATCTCCTCTAACTTTTGTAATAAACTCATTCTTCCCTAATTATAAACAAATTCGCCATATTTACTTTTTATGGCTAACTGTTTTTTTCCTTGCGCTTCCACTCTGCCAACAATTTGTGCGTCAACATTAAAAGATTTAGAAATAGATATTATTTCTTCTGCTATCTCCTTTGGAACATATAATTCCATTCTATGTCCCATATTAAAAACCTTGTACATTTCTTTCCAATCTGTACCAGACTGCTCCTGAATCATTTTAAACAATGGTGGAACTTCAAACATATTATCTTTTACAATTTGTAAATCATCTACAAAGTGTAATATTTTGGTTTGTGCTCCTCCGCTACAATGAACCATTCCATGAATGTTTTCTCTATGAGTGTCTAATATCTTTTTAATAATTGGAGCATAAGTTCTTGTTGGAGACAAAACCAATTTTCCTGCATCTAACTCAACTCCATCAATACTATCCGTTAATGAGTAATTTCCTGAATAAACCAATTCATCAGGAACACTTGGGTCAAAAGTTTGAGGATACTTCTCTGCAACAGCTTTATTAAATACATCGTGTCTTGCAGAAGTCAACCCATTACTCCCCATTCCTCCATTATATTCAGTTTCATAAGTTGCTTGTCCGAAAGAAGCTAACCCAACAATTACATCTCCAACACTAATATTAGCATTATCAATAACATCACTTTTTTTCATTCTAGCAGTAACAGTAGAATCAACTATAATTGTTCTAACTAAATCGCCTACATCAGCTGTTTCTCCTCCTGTAGAATGAATTCCAATACCTTGTTTTCTTAAATCGGCTAAGAGCTCTTCAGTTCCATTTATAATGGTTGATAAAACTTCGCCAGTAATTAAATTCTTGTTTCTTCCTATAGTTGAAGATAACAATATATTATCTACAGCTCCTACACACAATAAATCATCAATATTCATTATAAGTGCGTCTTGCGCAATACCTTTCCAAACAGATACATCACCTGTTTCTTTCCAATAAGCATAGGCTAAAGATGATTTTGTGCCTGCTCCATCAGCATGCATCACAATGCAATAGTTCTCATCTCCAGTTAAAGAATCAGGAACGATTTTACAAAAGGCTTTTGGAAATAAACCCTTATCAATATTCTTTATGGCATTATGCACATCCTCCTTTGAGGCAGAAACGCCTCTTTGCATGTACCTTTCAGATTKMTYYWWCAWYWSYWRWRYYTTMKMYWAWMATWMCMMWYTWWATTYKMRMWRKMAWRMMWMWTYCTKMRAWWKKTSRRKRWGKTTYTTTTAANSYMWTAATAAGCTATTTCGTTCCCTCTGGAGCAGCTGGAGGAACAAAATTATCTCCAATTACCTTGAAATCAGTACGCCTGTTTCTTTGCAGTGCAACATCTCTTTCTTCTTGTGATTTTAAAGCTTTTATATATTTCTCAGTTAATATAACTCCACTTACCCCTTTTATAGGTTCATTCTCTCCCCTTCCTTTTGCTTTAATTCTATCTGGGTGGATTCCTTTTTCTTTTACTAAATAATCCACACAAGATTGAGCTCTTCGTTGAGATAGTGTTTGATTAGCCCTTATTGAACCTCTATGATCTGTATGAGAACGTAACTGAATAATAATAGTTGGATTCTCTGCCATAATGTTATACAAGTAATTTAAAGAATCTTTGTATTGAGGCTGTAAATCCCACTTTGCAGTTTTATATTCTATTAATGGCAACTTAATAACCACATCTTGGAAAGGCTGCAATGCATATTCGTGAAAGAATTTCCTAGATGATTCTAATCCAACAGTTGTTTCTTTCCCTTTTGCATTTAAGTACTTTTTCTTCTCAACTACTAAAGAATAAGAAGTCTCTTTGTTGATATATCTGTTAGGACCATTCTCTAGAAAAAAGAAATTTCCATTTTCATCAGTTGTTGTTTCAGCAGAACTTCCATCTGTACCAATTAATTTTACTATTGCTCCAGCAATTGTGCTTCCTGTTTCAACATCCTTAACAACACCCGATAGTTCAAATATCATCGGAGGTAAATAGAACTCCCAAATATCATCTCCTCCCTTACCACCTTCTCTACTGGTTGTAAAAAAACCTCTGTCTTTGTCTCCTTCAAATACAATTCCAAAATCGTCCGCTTCAGAATTCATTGGAACTTGTAAGTTCTCAACTCCACTCCACTGATTAACACCAGTACTTGCAGCTTTAAAAATATCTAATCCACCCATTCCTTGATGCCCATTAGAAGAGAAGTATAACTCTCCATTTTCTCTAATGTAAGGAAACATTTCATCACCTGAAGTATTAATTTCAGAGCCTAAATTTATTGCTTGAGACCATGTCTTCCCTTTTTTATTATAGGTAATGTACCATAAATCTCTTCCTCCTTGTCCTCCAGGCATATTAGAAGCAAAAACCAATACTTGATCGTCTGCCGAAATGGCTGGATGACCAACAGTAAATGTATCCTCCGTTATCTGAATAACCTCAGGTTCACCCCATTTTTGTCCAGCTCTCTTAGCGAACATAATGCCACAACCCATTACTCCTTTATCTTCAACGCCACATCTTGTAAAAAAGATTAGGTTTCTTTTCTTGTTTAAACAAGAAGCTCCCTCACTTGCATTAGAATTAATTGTTTCATTTAAAACTACTGGCTCACTCCATTTTCCTTTTTTATCTCTTTTTGTTGAATAGATATCAGAAAAATTCATTCCCGTAACATCTGACACTTCTGATCCAGCAGAACCTTGTCGAGTAGAAGTGAAATAAACTTCTACATTCTTTTTGTCAGCAAATACTGGTGAAAAATCATAATCTTCTGAATTTAATAATGGCATTGGATTTACAACGATTCTTGAAGGGTTATCTTTCCATTCTTTAGCTAATTCGCAAGATTTAATACCATCTTCACCACGTTTATCACTTGGATTTGCTGCTTTGTACTTATTAAAAGCTACAATAGCGTCTTCATACCTTCCTTGTGATTTATATATATTAGCAACGTAGTACAGAGCCATTGGATTGTCATGCTTTGCCTTTATAGACTTGTTATACCATACTGCAGCTTGTTTACCATCATTTTTCCCACGATAGCATTCTGCTATTTGGAAAAGAATCTCAGCTTTAACTTCACTTTTTGACTCTTTTGTATAAGCTTTTTTATACATTTCAATGGCTTTGTAATACTTGAACCCGCTAAAAGCTACATCAGCTTCTAATTTAAAGTTTTTCTGAGCATTTACAGTTAAACCAAGAACTGTTACTAGGGCAAAAACGCCAATAATTTTAATTATTTTCATAATAATATGTTAGTTTTCCTTTGAATAGCCGCTAAAGTAAAAAAATCTTTTTAATTAATCAACGTATGTTTAATAAATAATTATGGAAAAATACCTCTTAAAATGTATTTAAGAGGGATAAATGAGTCTTTTTTTATGACTAAATTATCTAGTAAATAATAATTCTCTCAATTTTGGTAGTGGCCATAACTCATCATCAATGAGTAGTTCAAGTTTGTCTGAATGGTATTTTACCTCTTCAAAATATGGTTTTACCTTATCACAATATGCTTCCGCTTTTTTCTCTGAAACATCAATTTGATTGGCATTTTTACGTTCTTCAAGCATCTTTTTAGATTTCTCTCTTACCCCCTCAATGTGTTTAGAAATTTCCACTAATAACTGATGTTGAGTAGAGGTCATTTTTGAAGAATTTTTACCAAAAATATTATTGAGGCCTGTTACATTCTCTATTAAAATATTTTGATACTTTATTGCAGCAGGAATAACATGATTCTGAGTAATATCTCCTAAAGTTCTGGATTCAATTTGCAATTTTAAAATATAAGTTTCTAACTCAATTTCATATCTAGCATCCATTTCTATTTCAGAAAAAATACCTAACTCTTTGAATAAATCTTTAGTCTTCTTTTTTGTCATTATTTTAAGAGCTCTAGGTGTGTCTTTAAAATTAGATAGCCCCCTTTTCTTTGCTTCTTTTACCCATTCTTCTCCATAACCATTCCCTTCAAAACGAATTGCCTTTGATTCTTTAATCAATTTTTGAAGCTCTTGCAAAATTGACACATCCTTACCAATCCCCTTTTTAATTTTTGCATCTACAGACTTTTTAAACTCTTGTAATTGCTTAGCTACAATAACATTTAAAGTAGTCATTGGATTTGCACAATTAGCTGTTGAACCAACTGCTCTAAACTCAAATTTATTACCTGTAAATGCAAACGGAGAAGTTCTATTCCTATCTGTATTATCTAATAAAATCTGAGGTATTTTACCTATACTTAATTTTAACTCTGTTTTATCCTCTGGAGTCATTTTTCCTGCCTTAACATTTTTTTCTAATCGGTCAAGCATTTCTGTTAATTGAGAACCAATAAATACAGAAATTATCGCAGGAGGAGCTTCATTTGCTCCTAACCTATGATCATTACCAGCTGATGCAATACTTGCCCTTAGTATATCAGCATTATCATGTATTGCTTTAATAGTATTTACAAAAAACGTTAAGAACCTTAAATTTGTTTTTGGGTTTTTACCCGGGGCTAATAAATTAACGCCTGTATTGGTTGATAAAGACCAATTGTTATGCTTGCCAGAACCATTTAAACTACCAAAAGGTTTTTCGTGTAACAGAACTCTGAAATCATGTTTCCTAGCAATTTTTTCCATCAAATCCATTAACAACAAATTATGATCGTTAGCTAAATTTGTTTCTTCAAACATAGGTGCACACTCAAATTGATTAGGAGCAACTTCATTATGTCTAGTTGTTACAGGTATACCCAACTTCAAGGCTTCTATTTCATAATCTTTCATAAATGCCATAGCCCTTGCTGATATAGAACCAAAATAATGATCGTCCAATTGCTGTCCTTTTGCAGGATTATGCCCCACTAAAGCTCTCCCTGTCATCATAATATCAGGGCGTGCATTAAATAAAGCTTTATCTATCAAAAAGTATTCTTGTTCCCATCCTAAACTAGCATTCACCTTTGATATATTTTTATCAAAATATTGACAAACATCTGTAGCTGCATTATCAATTGCATTTAATGCTTTTAATAAAGGCATTTTATAATCCAATGCTTCTCCAGTGTAAGCAATAAATATTGTAGGTATGCATAAGGTTTTGTCTATTACAAATGCCGGAGATGTTGGATCCCAAGCAGTATAACCTCTAGCTTCAAAAGTATTTCTGATACCGCCATTCGGGAAACTTGAGGCATCTGGTTCTTGCTGTACTAAATTGTCACCATCAAATTTTTCAATTGCTCTTCCTCCACTAATCGGACTAAAAAATGAATCATGTTTTTCGGCAGTTGCACCTGTTAAAGGCTGAAACCAATGTGTATAATGCGAAGCCCCTTTTGTAAGTGCCCAATCTTTCATACATGAAGCTACTTGTCCTGCCATCTTCCTATCTAATTTAGTTCCTTCTGTAATAGAGGCCATAACACTTTTATAAGCCTCACTGGGTAAATACTCTCTCATTACCTCTTGCGTAAATACATTAGTAGCATAATAATTAGAAGCTCTATCAGATGGGAATTCGACTACCTTGGGTTCTCTTGATAATACATCTCCAAGGGCTTTAAATCTAAATGTTGGCATTTTTTAAGGATTTAATATGATAATAATGATTTTTTTTAGCAAAAGTATTTTAAAAGAGGGGTGTATGAAAGAATAATTACTTTTTTTTATCAACACCCCCCTATTTTTGGAATAAAAAACAAAATTAATCAATAATACTTAATGAAATCGTATAAAAAAACCCATAAGATTCAAATCTTATGGGTTAAATGCTTATTTAATAAATTTTATTACTCCGTTATCAGAGCTATTTCCACTCGCATATTTTTTGTCTTCTTCTTTTCATCAATAGCATCCTCTCCTCCCATTTCTCTTTCAATTCTTTCTTTAGCAACTCCCTTAGAAATTAGATACTTATACACAGCTCCCACTCTTCTTCCATCAAGCTTATCAACATCACTTTCAGAAGCATCAACATATCCAGTAATGGCTATTTTATGTGTTTTATTTGCTTTTAGGTAAGAAGCAACTATATCTAATTGACTAGTTGCTGCACCTCCTATAGCGTATAATTTAGGAGAAAACGCAATAATCATTCCATCTACATCTTCATTTACTTCAGGGTTAGCATCTGATTCAGCAGCAGAAGTTGTTTTTTTATCTGAACTAGTTGTTCCATCAGTATTAATTATTTTAAGTGTTTTTGCGCTAACACTCTTATCACTATTAAAATCTCTCTTTATTGTTTCTGCATTTTCCATACCTGGTGTAGCATCGCAATCACATTTTTTAGCCTCTTCAATTGGTGTAACTGAAACATTATCTATAAAATAATAAGCATCATATGTCTGAGGCTTGGTAAAACCCCTAGGGCGTTTAACTTTTTTGAGTTGCAGTTTTGCGTCTTCTGTAAAATTTCCAATAGTAAGGTATTCTTCTCCACCCTTTGCTTTGTAAACGCCACATATCGGAGTCCAATAAAATTGGGTTTCATAAACTACTAATTTTCTACTTTCTATATATGAATCAAATTTTAATATATCAGAATTATTTGCAGTCATAGCTTTGTCTGTAATTGCAACGCCTAGATGGTTGCATGAGTATTTAGATAAATCAGCTAAACTAACATGATATTTAATACAATATTCTTTTCCCTCTTCGAGCTGTTCAGTAAGCTGAACTTGTAAATAACTTCTTGGAACTTTGTTCTTATAACTATACCCAATTATACCTGCATAACCTGTTCCTTCCATTGGCTTTTCTTCTCCGTAAGAATTTTCAGGGATTGAAATATTATAATTCTTAGTCTTAGGTACATATAAATCTGCCTGAGCAAGAGTTGGAGAAGTCCATGGTGTGGCAACATTAATTTCACCTTTCCCTTTTATTTTTTTTTCAATTTTTTCAAAAGTTGAATTCGGTACTAAATTAGTTTGAGAAAAGCAAACAGTTGATATTATAGAAAGTATAATTAATAATGTATTTTTCATTTTGTTTTATTTTAAGGCAAATTTATCAAAATTTATACCGAAAAGAAAAAAATGTGATTGTTCTTGATTTAAAACAAAAAAGGCCGCCCGAAGGCGACCCTTTTCTAGTTTACACTCTTACCATAAAAATTGACTTTAAACAAGTCTTCTAAGAGTATTCGTTTACCATTATAAAATGGTGTAATCCAAGCATCTTTTTGGCCAGATTTTATTATTTTTTGTCTTAACACTTCCGCAGTTCCTAATGTATTAAATGTGCCTTGCGTAAATCGAGTAATACCGTCTGGATAATCTAACACTAATGGATCTCCGTATTGTTTTAAATGACCCCACTTGTAATTTTTTGGGAATCGATAGGCAGCAATCTGAACTTTAAACTCTAATCCTTCTGCACAAGAATTACCGCCAGTAGCAATTAGCTTAGCATAAACTGTTTTATTGTTTAAGTCTTTTCCTATAAACCATGAAAAATCAATGGCTTCTCCAGTTTCACAAGGTCCTTTCTTTGGTTCTTCAACTATAGGGTCTTTTTCATATTCCTCAAGAGTTTTACGTTGTCCGAAAACAAATACCGTTACAAAAGCTTCTTTTTGATCCGCTTCTTTTTCCTCTAGCATTGCTTTAAATTCTTCTGCTTCTTTAAGAGTTTTAAAAGGTCCAAACGTATATCGCGTCATCCCATCTGGATAAGTTTTGGCTGTTATTTTTCCATATTTCTCTAGATACTGCAGTTTAAAATCATTCGCATCTGCTACTGCACCAATCTCAACTTTAAATGTTAATCCTGTTATTACTTTACTAGCTGCATCTACCAATTTGTCATTTTCAAGATCTACATCTTTAATTTCTTCTAAATCGATTGCATTATCCTTATTATGAATATCTGCTACTGTTGAAGTGTCAGGGTTAGTTAGTTCATCATGAATATTCTTATCATCAGAAAAATCTGTTTTAGTGTACTCTTGATTATAAAATTGTTGAAATGATTTTTCAGTACCATTGTCATCAACCTTTACTTCTAAATTATTACATGCAGAATCTGCAGATATTAAACTTTGCTTTACAATTTCTGACGCTAATAAGGTTTTAAAAGGACCAATTATTTTTTTTGTTGTTCCATCAGGATAGCTAATGGTATTTATTTTAGCTAAAACTTCTGGTGATGTATTTTCAGTATCAATACAATCAGCATCCAAAAAATATTGAACTCCTGCTATTTTCACATCGCCTTTTTCATTTAGAATTTTCGCATATATCATCTCCTCATACCCTTCTTTAGTATTTTCCATACGATATTGTTCTATTTGATTGTCAATTTTTCCTTGTAGAGGATCTAAATCATCAGAAATTCCTACTAAATTTTCTTTAGAGTATAAATTAAAATCGTGCTCAACTTCAATATATGTTGCTAAAGATTCTATGTCTATATAATCTATCTTTGTCTCCATCCCTTCCACCTCAATAGCAATTTTATATTTATTACCCGGGGTTAATGCTAACATATACTTACCTGAAGTAGAATTTGATTTAAATTTCCCCTCTAATTCTCCAGTTCTATCGTTTGTAACTGTTATATCCGCCTCTACTGGTTTACCATCAGCTTGAGTAACACCAACTATTAATGCTAAAATTGGTCGTTTACCAAAATGCCCTGGAGAAACAGTATAGATATCATGAGTTCCCATTTCACTTCTACCTGCTGTGGAATAATAACCTGTTTTCGCATCTGCTGACAATACATAATATCTGTCATCATCTATTGTATTAATTGGATAACCAACATTTTCTGGGTCATCCCAACCTTCATCTGTCAAATAGGTATAGAAAATATCATATCCCCCCATACTATTATGCCCTTTTGAACTAAAATACATCGTCCTTCTATCTGGATGTATGAAAGGAGCATCATCATCAAAACGGGTATTAATTGTAGGTCCTAAGTTTTTAATTTCTCCCCAGGTGTTGTCTGGTTGTAGAATAGCAGAATACAAATCTCTACCTCCAAACCCCCCTTCTCTTTCACTAGCAAAATATAATGTTTGTCCATCGCTAGCTAATGTTGCACTCCCTTCCCATTCATTCGTATTTACTTCTCCTTTTAACCTTACCGGCTTACTCCATTCCTCTCCCATTAAATCGCTAGAATATATATCCCCCCTGTCTTTTTTATCTTGTTTATATATAAATAATGTTTGCCCATCTACGGACAATGCGATACTCGCATCATGCCCAGTTGTATTAATATTATCTGCAATACTTTCAGGTTCTAACCACTCATTCCCTAATTTATAAGACACCATAATATCTTCATAATATGACCCATCATTATCTGGTTTCCCTGTTGGATCTAATAACCCACCCTTACTTCTATCTCCTGTATAAGTGTAGATAATCATTGACTCATCTGGGGTAATTACAGGAACATATTCTGAATGCTCTGTATTAATAGGTGAACCAATATTTACAATTTCTACACTTAAACTATCTTTCATATACAATTTTGCATTATCGCAATAAATAATGTTTTGCCTAGCCTCTGCTTTTCTTTCTTCTGAAATACCATCAGCCGTCATGTATATTTGATACATTTCAATTGCATCATCAAACTTATGGTTAACAGCAAAAGCCCTTCCTAAATAGAAATTTACTTCATTATAATCTGGTCTTTCTTCTTTTACATTTAATAACACCTCCAAAGCTTCTGCTTTTCTATTTTTAAAAAATGAAAAACAAATACCCGTCATTAATTTATAGTAAGGGTCTTCTGGTTTATTCTTAGATAATTTTTCAAACAGCTTTAAAGCTTTAGGAATATTTTTGCTTTCATCATCTATATAATAGAACTCTGCTTTTTCAAGCATTTGTTTTTCTTCCTTACCTGATAGTTTGTCTTGAGAATAAGCAGAATTAACAACCAGCATTACTAACAATAAAGTAATTGCAATTTTTTTTATAACCATTTTAAAATCAGATTTATAGATTAAATCGAAGCTAAAATATAGTAAATAGGCAACCTCTGTTATCAACATTAATTACAGTTATTAACTTAGTTATTAACACTCTTATTGATTTAAGTACTTATATTTGCCCGAATTTTGTTTAAGCATAAGGGATGGAGTACAATTATATAGAACTCAAAAATGGTATCAGAATAATTCACAAACCCATAAAAAGTGAAGTAGTACACTGTGGCTTTGTCATTAAAACTGGTTCTAGGGACGAGAATAGTGCTGAAAATGGAATTACTCACTTTATTGAACACGCCATTTTTAAGGGAACAAAAAAGAGAAAAGCATACCATATTTTAAATCGAATTGATAATGTTGGAGGAGAAATAAATGCATTTACTACTAAAGAAAAAACAAGCATTTATGCTTCGTTTACTAAACCGCATTTTGAAAGAGCTTTAGAATTATTAACCGACATCCTTTTTAATTCTACTTATCCTGAAAATGAATTAAAAAAAGAAAAAGATGTAATTATCGATGAGATTAATTCTTATCTAGATAGTCCTTACGAACAAATTTATGATGACTTTGAAGAGCTAATTTTTAAAGACCACTCTTTGGGAATGAACATTTTAGGCACTGTTGATAGTGTTAAAAAAATTGATAGAAAAAAGATTCTAAACTTCATCAAAGAAAACTATTGCACTAATCAAATTGTTTTTAGTGTTGTTGGGAACATTCCATTTAAGAAAATAGAAAAACTTTGCAAAAAATACCTCAACGATATTCCTGAAAAAACAAATGACAAGAAACGATTGCCTTATAAAAGTTACCAACCCATTCAAAAGGAAATAAAAAAAGACGTTTATCAAACACATTGTGTTATCGGTAATGTTGCTTATAGTACTCATCATAAAAGAAAAAACGGATTTATTTTATTGAATAACATTTTGGGTGGACCAGCAATGAATAGCCGATTAAATATGGGTATTAGAGAGAAATATGGCTTTACTTATAATATAGAATCTTCTTACACTGCTTTCTCAGATATTGGGTTGTTCTATATTTATTTAGGTACCGACCAAAAACATAWTGATAAAAGCATAAAATTGGTTAATCGTGAGTTGAAAATTTTGAGGAACAAGAAAATAACCTCATCACAACTACAAAAAGCCAAGCGACAAATAATTGGGCAGATTACTTTATCAGAAGAAAATAATTGCAACGTGATGTTAGGAATGGGGAAAAGCATGTTGCTCTACGATAAGGTTGAAAGTTTAACAGAAACGCACAAAAAAATTAATGCAATTACTCAAGTAGAATTGCAAGATATTGCCAACGAAGTTTTTGATAAAACTCAATTAAGCAGTTTAACTTTTACGCCTAACGATTGAGGTAGCCTTTAGTTATAAATACCATAAAATCAAAAACATTTCTTTTTGCAATATTTTTCATTTTTTATCCTCCTCTGATACTTTAGCATCTCGTCAATAAAAAATAAAAAATCTCACTAAAAATAATTTATTTTATAATAAATTAGCCATTTACAAATAAAGGCTACTTATGAATTTTTTACCCCAAGAAATAGAAAATTATGTTATAAAAAACACTGAAAAAGAGCCCGCTGTTTTAAAAGAATTAAACCATGAAACTTGGGAAAAAATACTAATTCCTAGAATGTTATCCGGGCATTTGCAAGGACGCGTTTTAAGTATGCTTTCGCACATGATACAACCAACAACTATTTTAGAAATTGGAACTTACACAGGATACTCTGCTATTTGTTTAGCTGAAGGATTACAAAATGGAGGTAAAGTTCACACCATAGATATTAATGAAGAATTAGAAGAAATGGTGAATACTTATATCAAAAAAGCCAATTTAGAAGATACTATCATTAATCATATTGGCAATGCAATGGATATAATACCGACATTAACAGAACCTTTTGATTTAGTTTTTATTGATGCAGACAAAACCAACTACTCTAACTATTATGATTTAGTTTTTGACAACGTAAAATCTGGCGGTTACATAATTGCTGACAATGTACTTTGGAGTGGAAAAATAGTTGAGCCCAAAGAAAATTTAGATGATGATACGTTAGCTTTAATCGCTTACTCTGAGAAAGTTAACAATGACGACAGAGTGCAAAATGTATTGTTCCCCATTAGAGATGGATTGATGATTGTAAGGAAARAATAGCTATATTTATCCTTATGAAGAACTCAATGAGTGTATTAAGATTGCTTGCTTACATAGAAGGAATATCATTTATTGCTCTTTTAGGAGTTGCTATGCCCTTAAAATATTATTACGATAAACCAGAAGCTGTAAAAATTATTGGTATGGCTCATGGGATTTTATTTATGCTTTACACCATTAACCTATTAATTATACAGGGCAAACTCATACTTTTTTCTCAAACAAATCTAAGATAATCACCTAAACTATAGTTGGTTAAGTTGTTAATTATTCGTATATTATACTGATAAT
>NVVI01000062.1 GCA_002402165.1 Flavobacteriales bacterium | reverse complement strand
TTCCAAGGCATAGTAATTTGTTTTTTATTCCAAATTACTCCCTAAAAAGTGTAAAGGATGTCCCTTTAACTTTGTAAACTATGTCCCTTTACCATACCCGGTTGCCCATAACGACCCGGCTAAGAAATCGTAGGGGAGTTTGAAACTCTGCCCTTTCAATTTAGTACTTAGCCRAGCCAAATATTTTTATAATTATTTTTCTTTTTTCATTATCAAAATTTTGGTTTGGCGGTTTTCATTCAAAACTRCAAATTTTCAATTTACCACCAAAACCCCTATGTTTTTTAGCCATTGTTGGGTTTTCGTTTTTTTATCCTGTCAGACATACTTATTGGTAAGTTTTGGTTTGTGCTSTTGGTTTTTGTGCGACTTTCCAATGTGTATGACTGTGTTCTCATTCTTTTTCATTGTGCAATATGTGCAATTAATGTGCAATTCAACTTAAACTATAAAAAGCACCTGCTCCTTTTTGTCCGCTTGGCTTTATTAGTTCTTTTTCTACTAATTCAGAAAGGTCATTACTWGCTGTGTTTCGWGARCAATCATTTAWTTTYTGATAWTCACTATTTGTAATTTTTCCATTTTCTTTAKTGWMWWGAATAGCTTTTATTTGTCTGTCGTTTAAATCTAGCGAGTTTAAGTATTCGGAAGTGTAAATGTCTTTATTAAAAATCACCCACAAACCAGAAGTTTCATATTTGTATGATGGTTTTGGTAAACCAGCCTCAACACATCTTTCAATTATCTTTATGGTTCCTCTTCCCCAAGATTCAATGTAGCCACATCTAAAAACAGCATTTGCAATGTCTGGATTGTAGGGTTTTGAAGCGTGTTTCTCTGTTAATCTTTCAACTGTCCAATTTTCGGGAAGCTGACCATCATTCCAAAACATTATTTTGTCTTTGTAAACGCTTATTTGAATAGGCGTATTCCCAGAATAGTCTTTATGGATAATTGCGTTTAGCAAAGCTTCTCTAATGGCTTCTTTCGGGTACTCATAAGTTTCAATTCTATGAATGCCTTCATAGGTAATTTCAGCTTTAATGTATTTAGAGAAAAGCAAATCCATTGTTTTTTCAATTTGCTCTAAAATGTTTCCGTGAATTTCATCTTGATACATTAACTCTGAGTCCGACTCGAAGAAGCCAATTTTAACGTAAGCACCAGTAACAAAGTTTTCGGGCTTTGGGTGAAACAATAATATTGCTGCTCTTTTTAAGAAATCATTCTCTTTGAGTTGTAAGTTTTCAATTAAAAGTTCATTACTATCCGTTAATACATCCTCTTCAATTCGTTTGCTTTTTAACGCTCTTTTTTTAAAAGAATCAAAGGTTTCTTGTTTTAAATCAGCTACCGAAACATTAGGAACAGGAACTCCATCCCATTTTTTACCTTTCTTTTGAAGCATAAATTTATCCAATGCAGCACCTTTTAATTCTTGCTTGGTGCTTCCAGTTCTGTAATGGTACTGCCCTTTGTAATTAACAGGGTAAGGATAATCATCAATGCTAATTTCCAAATAATCACCCTCTTTGGTAGTGTGTAAATTAACATCTACAATAACACCTAAAATGTCTTTTGCTTTGTTAGGAATATCTTCCAGTAATTTTTTAGCATTAGCCACACCAACTACATTGCCTTTATCATTTTTGCCAATGTATATTTTACCGCCTTTGGCATTGGCGAAACCACATATCCATTTCAGATACTCGTCTCGCCAACTTTCTTTCCATTCTATGTTTTGACTTTCGGGCATATTATTTATAAATTTTGAGCAATACCAAGTAAATAAGTTTCGTATTCTCTTGGTTTTACTTGTTTTGAAGCGTGATAGATTGGTAATTTAAACTGACTAACAGCACTTCCGTTTAAAGCAAAAATTTCTTTTCCTATTTTAACCAAACAATAACTACCATTTTTATAATTGATTACTTCTACATTTTTGACTAAAAAAGGCCAAGAGTCGTGTTCAGTAGAGTTAACAATTTTTGATTTAGCAGTAGTTTTGATTCTTAAATACTCTAAATTATGGCTTTTCCAAGGAGAGTAATCTTTTTGAGGATTTATTTTTGGGATAAGGTATTTTAGTCTACCCAAATCTTCATCACGTAATAAAATGAAGCTTCCGAAATCTCCATAATGTTTCCGCCCTTCATCTTCAAGTCCGTGAGTAAAAAAACGTGAAATAGCTCGCACTCCTTTTTCAATAGTTATGATTGTAGAATTTAATACAAATTCCTCTTCCTCATCATACGTTAATTTTGAAATATCAATATCATTGGAGTAGGAATCTATTAATGTTTTAAATTTTTCAAAAGAATTGTTTTCTGGTCTTTCTTTTTTTACGATTGTATCAATATAATAATAGCGTTGAAATTTA
The DNA here is from genome assembly GCA_002402165.1 of Flavobacteriales bacterium. Taxonomy (GTDB): domain Bacteria; phylum Bacteroidota; class Bacteroidia; order Flavobacteriales_E; family Vicingaceae. Next base: position 4,389 of record NVVI01000062.1, on the reverse strand, counting down.
GAGAAATCAGTAATTATTTCAAGAAATGTATTAAATCGAGTATCATTTTTCAGATAATCTAAATCTTCAATTACCATTGGTATTTTATTCATCAATTCAATATCCTCTGAATATGAAATGAGATTATTTACCATTTTCTTAATTCCGTGACCATTATCAAATTGCCCAAAATAATTTTTCTTCCCTTCTGTTTTTGGATATTTCCCTGTAAGATGTTTTTCTTTTAACACCAGTAAAATCTTAACTAATCTTTCAAATCCAGAGGCTAATAGCTGCAAAGGAATATGATTGCTTGAAACAGCAGAGTTTTGATTGTCAAGAGATCTAATTCCTTCTTTAATAAAATTAAAAGAAGCTTCTATCTCTTCTCCAATTGCACCAATTTTTTCTATATCTAATGTTTCTGTAGAGTTCATAACTAATTCCCCTCCACAATTTTAATTTCATCCTCACTTAACCCATACAAGGTATAAACCATTTGGTCTATTTCCTTATCTGTTTTATCAATTTCTGTTTTTAGGTTTTGTGCTGCTGCTTTTTTGGTTTCAAAAACATCCATCCAATCCATTTCATCTGTTTTGGTGAGTTTTTCTCCACCAACTTTTTTAATGGCTTTGTTTAGCTCTTTTATAAAGTCTGAAAAATCTAACTCGTGCCAGTTTTGGAGTTTACGAGATAGTTTTTCTATTGAGAATTGAGATTGAAGATAAATTGTAAATTTGTTTTCTATATTCACAAAATCACTATTTAAACTTAATATTACTTCTGCATTATTAATAAACTCGTTTGTTTCTTCAGTTTTAACAACAGGTATCTTTTCAATATAAATAGTAAAAGCTCTTATGCCAGTTTCTCCTAATTGAGCAGAAATTGATTTATAATAATAATTTATCAGTTTACTATTTAAAACTGATAATAGATATTTATCATCGCTAACTATAAAATATCCTGTATTTGTAGTTAGGTAATTACTATCTGAATATACAAAACTTAATTGCTGGGATATATCGGGATAAAATAAAATTGGTTTTTCAAAAGCATCAACATAAGCACAATTTCTAAGATTAAATTGTGTTTTCCCTTTATCCCCCCTTTTACTTAATTGAGGTTCAAATTGTTCTAAATACTCTTTAATAGCAGGATAATCATCTATATTAATTCGTTCTACATTATCATATCCATTATGCGGATTAATTAAATACAAATCTTGGTAATCAATTGTATAGCGTTTTATATCTCTACCTCTTAATACAGGTTTGATTATTTCTGCACTTTTAGAATCTATTTTTATTAATTCATCTTTTTTCTCTCTGTTAATTAGAAATGCGTCTGTTAGCCCCGTTAAAATACCTCTGTTAATTTCAATATTCCAATCTTTTAAAGGTGTGCCTAATTTTTCAATTTTATTTTTAAGGTTTTGTTCTGCTTTTGAACTAATGGTCCATACATCATCATTTTGAGGGGAAATATTTACAAATTGGTTGTGGTAAATAGTGAAATCTTGTACATTTTGTTCTTTTGTAACATCAAGGCTAGGAATGGTAAAATCATTTGTGTTTTTCTTTTGAAACATTATGATATTAGAGTCAACAACTGCACCTTCAAAAATTCCTGCACCCAAATCAATTAGTTTATAAGGTGTCGTATTTTCATAAAAGTATTTTCTCAAACTTTTACCATAATTTGCTCTCATCCATTTATTAGAAGTTATAAAACCAAGAGTTCCTTTGTGTTTGAGGAGTTCATTTCCTAATTCATAAAACAAACAATATAAATCTCCTGTACTTTCATAAGTTTTGTAGTTCAACTTTTTAATTTGAGAGGATAGTTCTTTCATTTTTTGGAGTTGAACATAAGGCGGATTTCCAATTACTACATCAAAGCCATCTTTTCTCTCAGTACGGAAAGCGTGATTGAGGGAACAGCACATTTTATCAACAAGGGGTTGTAGCGTATCTTTATCAACAAGGGGTTGCAACCCCTTGTTACTCTCCATATTTTTTTTCAACCCCTTGTTACTGGTATGACTATCAAGATTGTGTTTTTCTCTATTATTTTGTATGTATGAAATGGTATTATTTAATTTATCCTCAGTATCAATATAGGTATTACTATATTTTTGTGCCCAAAGTGTAAACGATTCTTCTTTTGGTATTTCTAAGTGTTCTTTGAGTTTTTGAGAAGATTTTCCTTTTAGTTTTCTAATAATATTTGGAACTTCTTCATCCTCACAAACCAATAACAAATGTATATGATCTCCACAAATATTGTATGCCAACACATTTAGGTTATCCTGTTTGATAATTTCTCCAATCGTTTTTGTAATATTCAATTCCCATTCATCCTCTAGCCACAAAGCATCTCCTTTTTTTACTTTATGGTCAATCATTCGTTGTGAGGTACGTGAATTATGTGTTACCCAAGTAATGTGATGTGGTTTTTTCTCTTTCTCTTTAAATACTTGAGGAAATTCCTCTTCCCAATTAAATGCTTTATCACCTGCAACAGTTTTACTGTCAATAAGCGAGTTACCGCATTTTATGTTGTTGTTTAGCGTGTTTAGTTTTCTGCGAGGTTGGGCAGTACGCAACCAAAGCGAGAGTTTGGCAATTTCTACACTTTCTTCGTTTAAATCAACGCCAAAAATGTTGTTTTCTAATACTGTATTTTCTATGTTCGGAAACACTAAACCACCACCCAATAAATTGGTTTGCAGTTCGTCAATGTCTTGGTGTTCTTTTATTAAAAAGTCAAGGGCTTGGTTTAAAAAAGCACCAGAGCCACAAGCAGGGTCGCAAATGGTTAATTGCAACAACCATTCTCGGTAAGTTTCTAAACTTGCCAACAATTTCTTTTTGGTTTCCTTTTGGCGTTTCGGGTTAAAGTCTTCTTCTAATATTTTTAACGCATCTTTCTTTTCGGTGCAAAGTTTACCAATGGTATTGTCAACAATGTATTTGGTAATGTATTTTGGGGTGTAAAAAACACCGTCTTTTTTTCGTTTTGTTTTTTGCTTGTCAAAAGCTGTTCCTTCAATTTCGGCATTTACACTTTCAATTTCATTCAGCGAATTTTCAAAAATATGCCCCAGAATATTAACATCTACTTGGCTTTCAAAATCGTAGTCAGAAAGTTGTTTAGTATGTTTGTAGAGTAATTCATCATCAATGATTAAACTATCTAAAATGGCATCAGGCTTAAATAAACCACCATTGTAAGCAAAAATTTCTGCTCTACTATCTGTTCCTTTTCGTCCAGTATCTAAAAAATGGAAGTAGGTTTTAAACAAATTGTACAAAGGTCTTTCATCACCAAAATCAACATCAGCTTTCCATTTTTTTAAAATCTGTAAAGTAGAGTTGGGAGGGAGCAAACCTCTGTCTTCGGCAAAAAAGATAAACAGAAAACGGTCAATCAGTTTTTGTGAAGTTTTAAATAAAACCAGTTTAATATTTTTGTTGGCTTGTTCAGAATCTTCCTTTTGTATTTCGTTACGAAACACTTCGTTATTCATGTTTTGCTTTACCAAATCACGAAACAATTCACGTTTAAAAACAGAATAATCGTTGTAAAAAGTTTTGGTAATTTTTTCTTCTTCAACAACCGAGTCCGTTTTAATTTTTAGAGGAATATTGTTGAGTAAATTACTTTGGTGCAAACACAAGTACATCAAGGTAAATCGCTCCAAGTTTAGCGTAAACAAGTTGAACTCTTCAAAGTCAACCGCATTGTTAATGTAAAACCGAATTTTCTCGAAATTAGAAGTAATTACATACACACAACCAGTTTGGTTGGCTTTGTAATCAAACGCCTGTTGGCGTATGCTTTCTAAGTCTTTTGTTTTAGTGCTTTTGAGTTCAATTACAGCAAGTGCTTGTCCATTTTTTAGAATTGCACCGTCTGTTTTTTTTGCGTTTTTTTCGTTTTTTAGTTCAGTTGTCAGGTTGAAGTTGGGCTCAGGATTTAAAGTGTAGCCCAAAACAGTAACAAACAATTCCCTTAAAAAGCCTTCCTGAAATTGCTCTTCTTTACTGTCTCGTATGTTTTGTTGTCTAGCTGCGTTATGAAAGTATTTGGCGTACTTTTTATATGCTTTTTCAACAGCTTCTTGGTCTTGCAGCTTAATGTATTTATTGAGAACCGAGTTTTGAAAAAGTGCCATTTTTTGTTTTATATTTTACGCTACCAAATTTAGTCATTCAACTTAGATATCTGTTAAGGTGTGTCGGGAAAATTTTAGCTCTTGCCGATTTTTCTTCGGGAAGTGCTAAAATGCGGGTGGTTTTGGAGTAATGTACGTTAAGATACATGGTTTACAAAAGTTAAAGATTAGGCTTTACACTAAATTAGTTTCTAACCTTATTGATTTTTCTTTATTTCGTAATTCAT
>NVVI01000061.1 GCA_002402165.1 Flavobacteriales bacterium | reverse complement strand
TAGCTGTTGGAACTGAAAAATATTTTGAGTCGCCCAGTATCTTCTTTACTTCTTTACTCTTTATCGGTTTCGTAAAAATTGGATCGTAATTATGTTCCTTACACCACGAGTCCACAAAATCTTTCATATCACACCATATTCGTAAAGAATKKCYWARGYMWAGTANWKYWRYKTYWTMWTMCMRMKYMSTCSYYRAWWWSWRKWRMSKWYKYMSYYKTMRMWWYKKWAWYTWTRWMYSTTTMYCATWCMYAATWWWRCCTAACGRYYMGGYTAAGAAATCGYAGGGGAGTTTGAAACTCTWCCCTTTCAATTTAGCACTTAGCCAAGCCAAATATTTTTATAATTATTTTTCTTTTTTCGTTATCAAAATTTTGGTTTGGCGGTCTTCATTCAAAGCTCAAAATTTTCAATTCACCACCAAAACCCCTATGTTTTTTAGCCATTGTTAGGCAAAGTATTATTTTTCCTTTTTACTTTCTTTCACTTCTTTATCAATTTCTGTATAATTTTTTTCAGGTAGTTTTGAATCAACAAGAAGTTTTATTTCGTCTAATAAATCTTGATCTATTTCTAATTTTCGTACTTGATCCCTAAGTTTTTGGTTCTCTTTTTCTAATTCTTTATTTGGTTTTTGAGTATCAATTAAAGTGATATTATTTCCGTTAATTATATTACCATAAATTACATTTGAAATAGCATTAGCACCCACTTCGACTGATTGAGACCCTTCGTGTTTTTCTAAGCAAGATTTAGCCTCATTTTTAATTGCTTGAATAATATCTTTTTTCATATCATCAAGACCCTCTTCAAATTTATCAAAAGCAGTCATTTTGATTCCCTTTTGTCTTGTTGCCAAAAACTCTTTAAAGTCCTTAAACAATTGTAGTGTTGCTATTCCTGCATTGTAAATTGAAATTATGTCTGAAGCGACTCCAATTGCAACAATAAGTTCAGCCCAAACAGAGCCGTTTCTAAAAGTTGATACTCTTGGCTTTAGATTGTCAGTTTCAACATTGGCACATCTGCTATATAAATATAATGCAGTATCCCATTCATCCATTAACTCTGTAAAGTTCCCCAACATTTGGTAGGATTCTCTATTTATCAAGTGAAGTCCAATTACCGCTTGTTCTTTATTAGTGTATTCAAATTCATCTTTCGATTTTTCTGAATCAAATGCACCGAAATCGGTCGTAAATTTTGTCACTATTGCATTAACAGCATTAAAATTTGTTTTGAAATTTTGAAGTAATTGAGTTAGTTTTTGGTGATATATCGCAGCAGTTGTGTCTTTCGATTTATGAATTTTTATAAATTCTGCTATTAAATCTTTATTGTCTAAATGAGGTGTTGATAATGTGTCAAGCACTTCATTTAGTTCATCATAGTAACTTTTTTCTTCAACGAAATTTAATTCTGCTAAAACTTTTTCTCCAACACCTTGTAAAATGGATATGTTAGTCTTGTTTTGAGGTTGAGCAATGGTTGCTATAAACTCATTTATTCTTTGWGCATACTGTTTAGAAGCAAAATCCTCAGTTAATTGCTTCATTATTTTTATTAATCTCTGTATTTGCATCTCGTTTTTTTATTTTGCCTAACGCTCTGTGTATGAAATTGTAGCTTTGGWTTGTGTGTAAGCCTTGTGGGGCTATATTTTATACATAATGTTAGCCACTGGCTTTTCATACTATCTGTTTTAGCGTTGGCAAAGACATACTTATTTGTGATTTTTGGTTGAGCATTGGCTCGTGCGAATTACAAATGTGTATGGCTTTTTGCGTAGGCTATTCAGTTTCATTTATTAATAATTTCAATTCCTCTTTGCTTGGTAATACGGTTTTGTATTTACTCGCAAATATTTGTTCGTTATTTTCAGGTAATGTGTATTCTACTACAGCTTCACTTTTGTTTTGACAGAGAATAATTCCGATGGTTTTATTTTCATCATCAAGTTTGATTTCTCTATCATAGTAATTTACATACATCTGCATTTGTCCAATGTCTTGATGCTTTAACTCCCCAATTTTCAAGTCAATAAGTACAAAACACTTTAATATTCGGTTATAAAAAACTAAATCTATGCGAAAATGCTTACTGTCAAATGAAATTCTTTTTTGTCTTGCAACAAAAGCAAATCCAGTTCCTAATTCAAGTAAAAAGTGTTCGAGCTTATCAATAATTCCTTGTTCTAAATCACTTTCTGAATACGTTGATTTTTCAGGTAGTCCGATAAATTCCAAAACATAAGGGTCTTTGATAATATCTTTTGGTTTTTCAATCACCAATCCTTTTTCTGAAAGTTCTTTAACTTTGTCTTTATCTCTACTGAGAACAAGTCTAGCATATAGAGCTGAGTCATATTGTCTGTCTAGTTCTCGTACACTCCAGTTATTCTTTGCAGATTCTATTTCGTAGAACTTTCTTTCGTTCTCCTCATTAATTCGCATTAACTTTAAATAGTGTGACCAACTTAATTTGAAATTCGCAGACGGTGCTTGCGTTTTGTTTTCTGAATCCGCAGACAGTGTCTGCGTTATTGAGTAAGCAAGGTAAAATTTTCTCATTTGTTCGATATTTCGAATAGAAAATCCTTTTCCAAATTCATTAGTTAATGATTCCGAAAGACCTTTTAATAAGCCTGCTCCATATTCAGCTCTATCTTGACCTTGTTGTTCTTCCTCAACAATCATTTGTCCAATTTCAAAATAGGTTTGAACCATTGTTAAATTGACTTGTCTTACAACTTGTTGTCGTGCAGAATGTAGTAACTCAATTGCTTGTTTAAAGAGTTTTGTGTTTTGAAGTTTATTAGTCATAATTATTCAGCAAAAGCAAGTTTTTCAATGTGATAATTTTCATATAATAAGAAGCTTGAGTATGGTTTAATCATATTTGAAATAAACTCATCAACTTCTATTGGTTTTAATTTTTCATCATCTTTTCTCATCTTCTGCATAATACTAAATAGAAATAAGGAATGTAAATAAACAGATAAAAAATATTTGTCCTTGATAAAATTAATTTCTTTTTCGGTGTTAATCCTATTTTTGGAAATAAAGTTTAATAGCGCAAAGGAATCCATATTTACAACGATTCCTGCAACTATCATGTCACTATCCTCATCATTGTCAGTGATGACTTTAACAATATCATGACCTGACCATTTCAAACTTGGATCATTCCATGTTAAGTCACTATCTTCTTGTTTATCCTTAAAAGCTTTTCTTGGAGTTGGAAGATTTGGGAAAGTCTCAGATGGTGATTCTTCTTTAGTTTTCGGTTTGTCAATTTTCTCATCAACTATTACGTTAAAAACACACTTGAATTCTTCACCAGGAGCACTAAGCCTTGCTCTAATTTCAATCTCATCACCAACTTTCGCTTTTTCATTTGGCTTAATTAGTAATTTTATAGTTCCATCTATTGGACCTTCTCTATTAATTGTTAATATATCCGTTACATCATCAGGAAAAGGGTTGGGGTTAGGATTTACAGGCTTATTTGTTTTATTTCTTTTTTGGAGAATCTGTATTTCAAATTCACCTTTTTCTACAGGTCTAAATAAATAATCATCCTCAACGTCCGTTTCAATAGTTGCTTTTCCGGTTGAATCTAATGGAATCGTCTTATAAACTTTTCCATTCTTGTCTTTTTTTAGATTTAAGTTAAATATCGAAGGGAATCGATTTAGTTTTTTCTGTTCTGTCTTCTTTTGTTTATGGTTATTTGAATTTATTTTATTTCCTGCAGATTTTAAGAAGTCCAATGAGCCATTCTTTTTCAGAAGATTAACGACATCTTTATCAACAGGGAGTTTTGATAGGAATTTTTCTATCAAATCTTTATCAGATTTAGAATCTCTGAGTAGAGAATTTTTCCTTTCATTATTTAGTCGTTTTAATTCGCTACTCTTCTTTAATAATCCGATAACTTCATCTAATAGATGTTCTGTTTTGGGGCATTGTTTTAAATGGGTTCTGTTAGACATGAATAAGTCTTGACGTATTTCAGTTGGGATTTTTGTACAGTCAACATGAATTAGCATAGATGTTTTTAGCAATGAAAATCCGAGGTTTTGAGAAATAAAAGATTGCCCCTCAGATGCATGAACTTGTCCATTTTGAGTGAAAATAATGGATTTATTTTTGATAAATTCTCCATGATTAACATCTGAATTGAATATAATAACTTCAATATTAATATCACCAAGTCCAGATTCTTTTGGAATCGTAAATTGTATTGTTCTGTTTACCTTGTCTCTACTGTCAATTGTAATTCGAGTTCTGTTTCCAAGAACAGGCTTGTTAGGAGTCTTTCCTCTGTAATCACGTTTTTCGTACACACTTATCGGTAGAGGTAAGTGATACATATATTGATTCAAATCTCTCCACAAATCCAAGGTTACATCTGAACGAGAACCTCTAGGTAGTTGGTATGAATATAATTTGACAATACTTCCAGATGTGAATTTTCGATTGTAAAGACCCAAGTCAATTTCTTTTATGCTAAATGAAGCAATTTGTTTGTTAGGGCAGAAATATTCATAATAAGTAGTTCTAACATCTGCTTCAATTTCTTCCTTTGATAAAGGATGTCTTCTTACGAGTGTAAAACCAAACTCACTTTCTTTTCCGTCATTAAGTTCAACATTTCTTTTAGAGGCAATCAATTGATATTTTTTATCACCACAAAATACAACCGCCCCTGTTGAACCCATATTATAWTYWCCWWSWRCAAWMKKWWTKMYKKTTTTATTGTTTTTTTGTAAAGACAAAAAAGTATCTTCAAATTCCTCAGGTATTTGTCCTTCTCCAGCATCATAAATAGTGATACACGGTTGCGTTTTTTCGCCAGTTGCAATGATTTGAATATTTTCAGCTAATTCTCTTCTTTCTTTATTTGTAAGTTCACCGATTTCTCCATTCCTGACATTGTAGAATTTCTCTACTGCTTCATTCATGGATTTAGGAGCATCTTGAGATTTAGGGTCAATTCCATGAATTTTACAATCTTTAATTAATGTTGCATCAATGGAATTTGTGATTTTTTCAATTAAAGCCGGTACAGGGTGGTTTTGTTGGCTTTCAAATGTACCAAAGTTCCCTTCATTAGCTCCATAGGGTTTCCAATTATTAGTGTCGCTAAATAGTTTGTTGGAATTAACAATTTTATTAACCTCACCTTCTGAGTCTGCATTGAATAGTTGCCAAAATAATTTTTTCATAATCTCAGAAGTTAAAAGTATCAGTGTTTTTGCTTAAATTTTTCTTGTACAACGTTTCCATTGTTTTTAATTCATCTTTAATCGCTTTTATCATTTTCTGAACATCTTCTTCTGTGTATTCATAATTATTTGTATTAGAACAGTTAGAAAGACTTCTAATTCCAGATAATAAATTGTCTACTCTTTTAGATGCAACCCTTTTAAATCGGTCTTTTTTTAGTTTAATATTGTCCATTTATATGATATTTAGATAAATATTCGATACAAATGTATGTAAAAAAACTACATAATACTAAATGTAGTAAATAAAAACTAATAATAGTGTATTATTTGACGTGGTAGAGTTAAGCTCTTTTGGTTTTTTAGGGCTGGTTTGTGCGCAAGAAAAAACAAATGTGCTTAATGTGTAGTTGGGTGTTTTTCGCTTGTGGCTAACGCTAGGCTAAAAAATCGTAGGGGAGTTTGAAACTATGTCCTTTCAATTTAGCACTTAGCCAAAGCAAATATTTTTATAATTAGTTTTCTTTTTTCATTATCAAAATTTTGGTTTGGCGGTTTTCAATCGAAGCTCTAAACTTTCAATTTCCCACCAAAACCCCTATGTTTTTTAGCCATTGTTAGCCACTGGCATTATTCATTTTCTTTGTCAAATAGTTTCTGATTTTTATTGAGTCTGTCCATCATTTTAATAATTCGATTTGCCTTGGTTTCTTCTGTCTTAGCATCATATATCCAATCCAAATATGTTTTTTGTTCTCCTTCTGTGAAATTCAGATAGTTTTCGTAAAAAAATTTTGGCTCATTTTCAAAACATAGTATTATTTCTTTAGGTATTTCAAGAGGGGAGTCGTCTGTATAAAGAGTTACATTCACATAATCACCTGCTTGTTTTCCAATCTTTTTTCTAATTCCTGCTTTAACTGGTAAAAACAGCCTACCGTTTCCCATTGGCATTAGTTTGTACTGTTTCAAAAGATAGTTGTCAATATTTCCTTTTACTCTCACCCAACCAAATGGCACTTTCTTGTTTTGCAAAATTTCAGGTATCGCTGCATAAGTCCAACCTCCTTTCCCAGGGAATTTTTGTAGTAGATATTTTGAATTTACCAAGGGTTTCATTTTTTATTGTAATTGTGTGCTACTTCCTGCAATTATTTTCCATTTGGCATTAAACGATTTCCAAACTCGTATAAAGCGATATTTACCATCTAAAGTGTTGTCAAGATACTGTCCTTTCATTTCTGTAGTTACAACTACAATAGCGTTATCTCCAACGAAATTAATTTCTTGGTCGATGAGTTTAATATCATTGATTTTCATATCCCTAGAACGATAAATATCCAAATCCATAGCCTTGGTTATTATTTGTCCGTTAGGGATGATAAAAAGTAAATCGGGATGCAATAAATCATCTAAACTTTGAATGTCATTGTTTTGCACCGCATCTAAAAGTTTTTCTTCTGATAGGATGATTTTGTTTTTGTCACTTTGAATATTCAATTTTCTTATTTTTTGTGCTGTACGTTAAGATACATGGTTTACAAAAGTTAAAGATTAGGCTTTACACTAAATTAGTTTCTAACCTTATTGATTTTTCTTTATTTCGTAATTCATTT
>NVVI01000060.1 GCA_002402165.1 Flavobacteriales bacterium | reverse complement strand
TTATCATTGTGTTTTTTGAAAGAATAATACTAATTGTTGAGTATCAATATTTTAGTATTGTTCTTTCTTTTCAACATTCGACTTTAAACAACTTCATTATAAAATTTCATACAATTCCCTCAAACAGTTAATTTCATATTGAACCTTTTTGTTATGTGGTGTATTATAATAATTAAAATAAACATGATCCATTTTTACTCGTTGTGCACCATATATATCAGCATATAAATCATCACCTATCATAATAGAATTTTTAGCGTCAGCCCCTGACTCTAGAAATGCTTTTTTAAATATATAGGGATGTGGCTTTTTAACACCAACTTTCTCAGAGAGTATAATTACATCAAAATAGTTTAACAATCCTGATTTGGTCAATTTAGTGTATTGTACCTCTTCAAATCCATTGGTAATGATATGCATTTGGTATTTCTTAGAAAGGTAATCAAGAACCTCTATCGTATTAGGGAATAATAACGTTTGCCTAGGAGAATAAATTATGTAGTAATCTCCTATTTCAATAGCCATTTTATTATCATTAAGACTAAAATATTTTAGTGTATCACCAAACCGTTTCCAGCGTAATTCTTCTTTGCTTACTTTATCATCCCTATAAAGATTCCATAAATTTTCATTTATTTCTTGATATTTACTAATAAAACAATCTACTGATCTAATAGATTTATTCAACTCAAATTTGTTGTAAATATCATTTAGCACTTTTTTAGAATTTTCATCAAAATGCCATAACGTTCTGTCTAAATCAAAAAATATATGTTCGTATTCCTTTTTCATATTAAAAAAGCTCTCTCGATTATATCGAGAGAGCTTTTACTCTTATTTGTAATAAAAATGTAACTACCTAGTTACAATAAATTTTGCAACACTCCTTTCAGTAGCAGATTCTAAAGAAATAATATAAGTGCCAACACTCAATAAAGAAGCATCAAACTTCACTTTATGATTCCCTTTTGCTTTAACACCCAATTTAATGCTTTTAACTAAAGTACCTGTAAGGTTGTAAATCTTAATCGTTGTTTCTGAGTTTTCCTTCAAATCAAAAGCAAGTATCCCAACATTGTTTAGTGGGTTAGGATAAACACTTAAGTTAGAAACAAAGCTATTATCATCCGATGCAATGTCTTCATATTCGTCAACTGCAGTAAATAAATCAGGAGAGCTATAAAACCCTCTTCCATGTGTTCCTAGATAAACATATCCAGAATTTAAGCTTTGATTAGACCTTAAAAATTGCTGTTCTACAGTAAATACAGGCACATGAGTCATTCCATTCCCGCTCTCATCAGTCCATTGTACAGCAGTTGGTCCAGCAGAAAATGCATTATCTGAGGTCCAAACTCCCCATTCTGTACCAATAATAACTTGATCATTATCACTATAATCAATTACTGCATCATAGATTGGCATTTTTGGTAAACTTGTACCTCCTGAACCAGGGATTGCAATAAATGTTCCTGCAGAACTCACCGCTGATAGCGCATTTATGCATCGATAAACGTGATCACCTGTAGTGTATCCTCCAATTGTTGCAATCATATTTTCTCCATTATTAGGATCTGTTGCTAAACCAGTTACCACTCCTCCTAATCCTGATCCAATAGTATCAGTAGTTATTGTAAATGAGCCAGATCTAATATCTAAGCCCATTGTATCAGTTGCTAGAGATAAACCACTTATTCTTATAATTTGGCCGTCTGTTGTTCCTAAGAAGACAGAGTTTCCATCAGGTGAAAATTCCATACTTTCTACATTAGAAGAATATGATATCAAATGCCATTCCACATCGACTGTAGATAAACTTCCAGCTTCTCGTGTAAAAAATACCCCCATAGAAGTTCTAAAGACAAATCTATTTTGAACAGGATCTATCAACTTTATTGTATCAATTGGTGAACTAAGAAGAATGGTTGATGGGTTAATATACATTAATTGACTCCCCTGAGCACTCATATACCAAATTGTGTCACCTGCGAAAATAAAGTCACCTGCGAAATAAGCAGGTTGATTTGGTGATAGTATCACTCCATTTAATGTATCAAATACTATTGTTACAGAATCTATACTATTAGGATCATAACTTTTTTCCCAATTTTTAATAACTGTATGGTATTGTTCATAGCCTGCAAAAACTAAATCGGTCAACTCCGCATCATAAAAAGTATTAGAAGATTGACTCATACCCCTATTTATAAACCCTCCAGCACTAGTAGTAAAAGCTACACCAGGTCCAAAATTAGCAAAAGCACAATCCATACCATCCCCAAAGTCTATCATTGTGGTTCCATATGGTGTTCCCTCTCCTAATGCTCCAAAGGAAAACAATTGAGTACCATTATCCTGCGATCCACCGAGTATCCATCCATTTGCTGCTATCGCTATATCGTTAAAAGTAGTTACATTAAAGCCTAAATTTCTTTCATCCCAAGACACGCCTCCATCAGAAGACCTATAAACACCACCATCGGTACCTAAATAAATGGTTCCAGAACTTGGCCATGATATACTGTGTTTGTCCGCATGAACTCCAAAACCAAAAGGACCCCCTAATGTAGCAGCTAATAACCAGCTACCAGCAATAGGAGTAGTTCCAGCAGTATACTTCCACTCGTAAAGATGAACACCGCCAACCAGTATGTGACCCCAATCTGAGGGATCAACTGCAATTGCTTGATCATAAAATCCTTGCCCTATAAAACCTGGTGATTGAATAAAAGGGTCAATTACTTGAGAAGAATCTGGCACTATATTGTCCCATGAAGCTCCTTTATCTTGAGTAATATCAAGCCCCGCTAATACATAACTATAAATAGTATCAAGAGTAGTAACATCAATAATTGTATCTTGCTTTGCTCTTAGAATGTAGAAAACATTTGGGTTATTAGGAGCAGATGCTCCTGAAATTCTAAAACCAGTGCGATCAAAAACGGTTTTATTAAAGCTACCTAAAGCATCTGAAGCATTAGATGAATATACTGAATCTTGAAAACAAACCAGCATAGAACCATCTGAAGCAATATCTATGTCTTGACAAGTCTCTATAAGTGGAACTCCAGGAGAAGATTCAATAGGATTAAACCAACCTGAAAAAGCAGTAGGGTAAACACCTGCAACAGCATCAGCCCATACCATCCCGTCTCTTGTTCCTAAGTACAACCTATTTCCATATGCAGCAATTGCATTTGTTGTACTAAATAAAGCTAAAGTATCATTATTAGGAACAGCTGTAACATTTGTAATTACTGGTACAACAGCCCCTGTAGATGGAATATATTCATAAACTCCATTGCCTATAGAACCTTGACTAGGACCAGAGAATACATCATTTGGAATGCCTCCGTATAAATTTCCTGTTAATGCTGATTCAAAATCAGAACCAGTACCAAAGAAAATTCTACCATTATCAGTTTGAGTAATACAAGATACGGCTAAGTTTTCTCCTAAAAGCCCTTCATGACCTGCAACTGGGCTCCATGATTCCGACCCGTCAGTTGAAATAAATAATCCACCAGCAACACCCCCTGCATAAACAATATTTGAATTGAACCTATCTACCATAACAGCTCTAGTTCTTCCTCCTACATTATCAGGTCCCATTTGAGTCCAATTTAAACCCAAAGCAGCCTTATTGTTTAGCTTTCTTCTTGCAATTATTTCATTTCTCGTTTGACTTACTAAATCATAATCAATTTTTCCAGTTGCTGGATCAACTTTTAGCATATTAATATATTCAGCATATCCTGCTTGACCAAATACGCCTCCATTATTAATGCTTCTAGGGGTATAAACAGCTTGCTTTTCCKMTGAAGTCATTTTTAATAACGTTCCTCCAATAGCTAGTGAAATAGCTAAGGAACCAACAACAATAGTCTTAATATTCATTATGTAAYAGTTTTTAGTTAGTGNTTTTGAAATGGGTTACAAGATACGTTTTATTTAATATAATCCAAATAATCTAAACCATTTTAAAGTTTACTAAGTTCAAACAATAAGTGCAACAGATAACAAATATCGGAAAGCTAGCTTTCCGATATTTGAAAAAAAATCTGATGCCGATGAATTACCAACAATTAATCGACACTCAAAGATACCAAATAGAAGCGTATCTAAAAGCAAATTATACGATTACACAAATAGCTAAGGAGTTAGGAGTGGATAAAAGTACGATTAGCAGAGAGTTGAAAAGAAACAGTAGAAAATGCAGTTATAATGCAGCTTATGCTACAATGCTAACTAAAGAACGTAAAAGAGAAAGTTACAAACATCATGTTTTTGATGTTAATATGGAGCAGTACATTAATAAGCAGCTAATGAATTATCAGTGGTCTCCAGAACAGATTAAAGGACGGTGTGATTTGGGTGGAATACCAATGGTAAGTATAGAGCGTATTTACCAATACATCTATAAAGAACAAGCAAGTGGAGGTGTATTGTATCTGCATTTAAGAACAGCTCGTAGATGGCGTAAGAAAAGGTTGAACAGAAAACATCAAAGAGGGCAAATACCTAATCGAATTATGATAGATCAAAGACCGCCAGAGGTTGATACAAAAGAACGTTTTGGTGATTGGGAAGTAGATACTATTATCGGGAAAAACCATAAAACAGCTATTCTTACAGTAACCGAACGTAAAAGTCAATTTGAATTAATGGTAAAAACCGATGGAACTAAGGCTGAATCTATACGAAAACAGATGATTAATCTATTAGCTCCCTTTAAAGAATTAGTTAAAACCATTACCTCTGATAATGGGAAAGAGTTTGCTAAACATCAAGAAATCGCTCAAAAACTGGAAACAGACTTCTTTTTTGCTGAACCTTATTCGCCTTGGCAAAGAGGTCTTAACGAGTATAACAATAAATTAATAAGACAATATCTCCCTAAAAAAACAGACTTTAATCTAATCACAAATAATACTATTAATATGATTATCAGTAAATTAAATAACAGACCAAGAAAATTATTAGGGTATAAAACCCCTAATGAAGTATTTTTAAATAATTTTAACCAACCTGTTGCACTTATTAATTGAATCTAGCAATTGATTCATCGTAAAACAATGTAAAGATTGCATTTTTTTTATCATTACTTTTGTTAGGAATGAAAAAATTACTTCTCATAATTGTAATAACTTTTTTAGGACAAACAGTAAATGCTCAAGGGACTGTTTTTGAAGAAAAACGGACTATCTACAAAAGAGAGCAGACATTTGGAATAGTAGTTCATACAAGGGGTTGGGGAATAACATATCGTTATGGGGAATACACTTCTGGGTTTACTCGAAGAATTTATGAAGTTGAGTTAGTGAATATGAAACATTCAAAGGAGTATGATACTTTTTTTTCTCAGTATGATCCGTCTAATGGATATGTCATAGGGCAATTAAATTCAATATTAGTATTAAGAGTCGGTATAGGAAAACATAAAACATTTATAAGTAAACAGAGTGTAAGGGGGATAGCAATTTCTTCCATTTTCAGTACAGGTATATCATTAGTTTATGCCAAACCAGTTTATTTAGAAATAAATAAAGTGGATATTGTAGATGGCCGTCAGATAAAAGTAATTGAAAAATATGATCCTGAAAAACACTTAATAAATGACATTAACGGGAGTGTTTCATGGTTTAGAGGATTGTTTGGAGGCAAATTTTATCCTGGAGTTTTTGTGAAAGGGGGATTAAATTTTGAATCGTCTAGGAATCCAAGTAAAATAAATGCATTGGAAGTAGGAGGTGTTTTTGATTTTTATTTTCAAGAAATACCGATTATGGCAAATGATTTAAAYWCMATGTACTTTTTTAATCTRTAYGYATCACTTACTTTTGGYTCYAAAAAAACAGAGTAATATKTTGRAAAACGRYATCAAAGAAAGAAAATTYKCAAAAAARCCTAAATGGTTAAAGGTTAAAYTACCAACYGGAAAGGAWTATACAAATGTTCGTRAAATAGTATCAGARCATAARTTACATACTATTTGCGAAAGTGGGAGTTGCCCTAACATGGGAGAATGTTGGGGCGTTGGTACTGCAACTTTTATGATTTTAGGTAATATTTGCACGCGTTCATGTGGGTTTTGTGCTGTAAAAACGGGAAAGCCTTTACCTGCTGATATAGAAGAGCCAATGCGTGTTGCAAACTCTGTTAAACTAATGAATGTGAAACATTGTGTTATTACATCAGTAGATAGGGATGATATGGATGATGGAGGCTCTATTATATGGGCGGAAACGGTTAATGCTGTCAGAAAAATTAGCCCTAAAACAACTTTAGAGACTTTAATACCAGATTTCAAGGGTGACTGGGGTAATCTGCAGCGGATTATTGATGTTGCTCCAGAAATAGTTTCACATAATGTAGAAACTGTTCGTAGGCTAACCAAACAAGTTCGGATTCAAGCTAAGTACGATAGAAGCCTAGAGGTGTTGAAACGATTAAAAGAGGGGGGGATGAAAACAAAGTCAGGGATTATGCTTGGTTTAGGAGAAACTGAAGAAGAAGTAATTAAGTCTATGAAGGATTTAAGAAATGTAGGATGTGATATATTAACACTTGGTCAATATTTACAGCCAACTGTGAAACATTTACCAGTGGTAGAATTTATAAAGCCTGAACAATTTGATAAATATCAAGTAATAGGATTGGAAATGGCTTTCCGTTTTGTTGAAAGTAGCCCTTTAGTGCGTTCATCTTATCACGCAGAAAAACATCTCTTTTAAAACTACTTTATTAATTACCGTAAAAAGGCTTTTTCTTTCCAAAAAACATTAAAAAGAACCGTTTTCTTAAATTAGTCATTTCTTTTCCTTATTATTTTATAAATTTAAAGCTAGATTCAATTAATAAGTGCAACAGGTTGGTTAAAATTATTTAAAAATACTTCATTAGGGGTTTTATACCCTAATAATTTTCTTGGTCTGTTAT
>NVVI01000059.1 GCA_002402165.1 Flavobacteriales bacterium | reverse complement strand
ACAGAAAAGCAGGGCGTTAAAGGCAAAAGACTGAAAGCTGGGTGGGACAATCAATACCTATTAAAAATACTCAGAATAAAAGTATGAGTTTGCCCTGGTGTATTACACTTCGCTGTCCATCATATCTGTTACTACATGGTACCTTGGGTCATCAATAGAACTCTCAATTATCTCTTCAAATTTTGAATTTGCTTTAAGCATAAGTATTTTACATTCAGGGCTTAAATGAGTTAATTTAACCTCTTTACCTAAATCTAAGTATTTGTTAACAAGGTTTCTTATGGCTTCAATCCCAGAATGATCACTTACTCTAGATTCTATAAAATCTATTTCAATTTTTTGAGGATCATTTTTAACATCAAATTTTGATACAAAGGTTTGAGAAGATCCAAAAAACAATGGCCCCCAAATTTCATAGACTTTTGTACCATCTTCTTTAACACGCTTTCTAGCTCTAATCATTGTAGCACTTTTCCAAGCAAATACTAAAGCAGAAATAATAACGCCAGCAACAACAGCAATAGCTAAATCTTGCCAAACAGTAATGGCAGAAACAGTTATTAATACAATAGCATCAGAAATTGGAATTTTGTTTAAAATTCTAAAACTACTCCATGCAAAAGTTCCTATAACAACCATAAACATAACACCTACTAAAGCTGCTAATGGAATTTGTTCAATTAAAGGAGCTCCAAATAAAATGAAAAACAATAAGGCTAATGCTGCTATAATGCCAGACAATCTTCCTCTACCACCAGAATCTACGTTAATTAACGATTGACCAATCATAGCACAACCACCCATTCCTCCAAATAAACCATTTAAAATATTAGCACCTCCTTGAGCAACACATTCTCTATTTCCGCTTCCTCTTGTATCTGTTAACTCATCTATTAAATTTAGTGTCATTAGGGATTCTATTAAGCCAACAGCAGCTAATAAAAATGCAGTTGAGATGATTAAACTCCAATGCCCATTTAGGGTATGGAATAAACCAAATATTTGAGCTTGAAATGTGGGTAAAGAACCTTCTAATCCCTTACCTCCACCATCAATAATAAACGAGCCGACTGTGTTTACTTCGGTTTTTCCGAAAATGGTAATACAAGCAACCACCACAATAGCTGTAAGTGCAGCAGGTATTTTTTTTGTAATTTTTGGAAGCCCAAACATRATTCCCATGGTAAGTGCAACTAACCCAATCATGATCCACAAATCACTTCCTTTCATCCACACCATTCCGTCAGCTCCTATGTTTTTAAATAAACCTAACTGTGATAAGAAGATAACAATTGCTAAACCATTTACAAATCCCATCATAACAGGGTGGGGGATAAGTCTTACAAATTTTCCTAATCTAAAAAATCCTGCTAAAATTTGTATTCCTCCTACAAAAAGGAGTGTTATAAATAACCATTGTAATCCAAGATTTTCGATGGGATTTTCTAGGGTTAATCCAACTTCATTCCCTTGCTGTATCATATAAACCATAACAACAGCCMTAGCACCAGTAGCACCAGATATCATTCCTGGTCTACCTCCAAAAATAGCGGTAACTATTCCCATCATAAAAGCTCCATACAAACCAACTAGCGGGTCAATCCCTGCTACAAATGAGAAAGCAACAGCTTCTGGCACTAATGCTAGAGCTACTGTTAGCCCAGATAAAATATCATTTTTAGGATTAGTAGTAATGTTTAAAATTAATTTTCTCATTTGATCCTTATAGGGTTAAAAAGCGGCAAAGATAATTTATTACTTGAGATTAGAAAATAAGGGTTAAATTAAATTATGATTTACCTTAAAAAATGTTTATTTTAGCTTTAAATAACTAAACAAATAAAACTTTTTATTATGAAAAAAAAACTACTAATTTCTTTGATTTTTTTACCAACAATAATGTTGGCACAAACTACTATTCTTTCAGAAAATTTTGATTCCTATACTTCTGGGAACACTATAGTTGCTGAAAATGGAACTTTATGGGCTACTTGGAGTGGTGGTGCAGGTACTGCTGAGGATGCTCTGGTTTCTAATACTTACTCAAGCACTACTTCTAATTCTTTAAATGTATTTAATGGTGGAGCTGGAAACTATCTTCATGATGTTGTAATTCCATTCCCATCTGTTTATACTACTGGTCAATATGAAATAAAGATGAAATATTATATTGAAACTGGTTTTGGCGGTTACTTCAATCTTGGAAGTGTTTGGGCAACAAATGGAGCTGGGTACGAATACGGAGCAGATATTTTCTTTAATTCAGATGGTAGTGGACATGTTAGTGTTGCCAATAACGGTGTTTTTGCATATAATCAAAACGCTTGGACGGACATAAGTATAATGGTTGATTTAGACGCTGGATCATATGAAGTGTTTATTAATTCAACATCAATTGGGCTTTTTGCTTGGGGAGCAGCAGGTGGATTTGGTGTAGTTGATATTTTTGGTGTTGCTTATACCGATGCTGGAGCTAGTGTTGAAACCGGATCTAACTTTTATGTGGATGACATAGAACTTATAGATTGGAATACTGTAGGAATGAGTGAACAAGCACTAGAGGCAAATACTCAGGTGTACCCAAATCCTAGTAGTGGACAGTTTACTGTTAGTTTAACTAATGTTAAAGCAGGTAATTATGAGTTAAGCATAATTGATATGCTAGGTAAATTAGTACATAGCGAAACGTTAACAGTTAACGGTTCAATTTCTAAAAACTATAACCTAGCACTAAAAAGCGGGTTGTATTTTGTAAACATTTCGAATGGAGAACTGACTACAATTAAAAAAATTGCTATTAAATAAAAATATCTTTTTAAAAAGATTGAAAAGCGAGGCAACTGTCTCGCTTTTTTTATACATAATAAGTTATGATGACATTAACTTAACGATTGTTTTTTTCTCTTTATATTTGTTTAAAATTAATTTAAAACTAAACTTATGCGTTTTAACTTTATATACATACTGGTAACTAGTTTTATACTTTGTATATGTGTTTCCAATACTTGCTATGGGCAAAGTAAAATGATGATGAAAAATATTTCAGAAGAAAAAGGGGCTATACCGCCAGAATATGGAAAGGAAAACTCAACGCTTATTTGCATTTTGTCTGAGAAGAAAAGATATGCAAAATCTTACAACAAGTATTTGCAAAAAAATATGGGTAAAGAGTATACTGGTGAAATAGTTTACATTACTGATGCAGAAAGTAAAACCGAAAAGTATGCTGATTTAGATAAATACAGATATCTATTTTTTAGAGACCATTATCAAAGTCCAACAAGTGAATACATGACCAGCAAGTTTTATATCATAGATAGAAAACTTGACAAGACTTATAAGTGTAAAATGACTTCTGGTGCATTTGGAAAATTAATATTAGGCTACGCAATACAATTAGAAAAAAAACGGAATAGCTGGAAATAATATATTCTTAAGATAAGACGTTAACCATGCATATATACAAGCTTTAGGACAAATCATTAAAGCGTATCTAAATAATTCTCCCAGCTTTTTTAATTTCTTCTTCGGTAATGGATAGAGGAGGAGATAACCCAATAAAATCAATTAGTTAGACCTTATAATTAACAATCGAGTGATTTAATCGATTAAACAATAGTAGCTTTGTATTTATGGGGAAAGTAATAGGAATAGCAACTCGTATAGAGAAAAGAGCGCCAATGGTAGTTTATGCTTCGGCAAAAGTAACTTTTGATAAAGGGGTAGGAGATGATTCTCGTGGTTTAATTAAAGGTGACAGACAAGTTACCGTTATGACTGTTGAAAGTTGGGAGGCTGTTTGTGCTGAGTTAGATCGTAAATTACATTGGACAACCCGAAGAGCAAATATTTTAATTGAAGGTGTTGACTTAGAAAATACAACAGGAAATTTATTGAAAATTGGTAAATTCCAATTAGAAATTACAGGAGAATTAAAACCTTGTAATAGAATGGAGGAACAAAAAGTTGGCTTAACTAAAGCATTAACACCTAATTGGAGAGGTGGGGTAATGTGTAAAATTTTAAGTGAAGGTGTTGTTTCAGAAAATGACCAAGTTACTTTGGGTGAAAAAGCTTAATTAGAAACCTCCTAACGTTTCTTATTTTTTAAATGTCATTCTTTTAATTATTGGAATGATTGCTTTAATCGGAGAATTCATCATTTATGCTTTAGTATTCTATTTTGCATAGTGACTAATTATAACTGACTTTTTTACCAATTTCCTTTTTTGTGTTTTCTAAATTAAGAAAGTGTTGTTGATAAGATATTTTAAATGTCTAAAAACACACATATATATCAAGGATATCTTTGTGTGAATAAATTTAGTATTGAATTGGGATAAACCCCTTATAATCATTATTATCTTTACAAAACAGTAAAAGCCCCGAATTAACGAGGCTTTAAAGATTTTACAAATCTGGATGGGGTTTGTTGAAATAGTTACTGTACTTTAGAAAACTTGTCTCATAAGCAAGAAATATTTGGTTAAACCATTCAGTTTATAAAAAGGAGATGTTAGTAGCATCTCCTTTTTCATTTACAAATATATTTAAAATATACTCGTCTCATAATATTATTTATAACAGACTTATGAACGGTTGTTTGTGCACCGCATACTTTTAGACATTCGTTTGCAACAATGTTAACCGAAGAAGGCGAAAGCCTCTATAAAATACAACAAATATTGGGTCATAAAAGTATTCTATCAACAACACGTTATATCAAAGCTGCTAAAACAGAATTAAAATCTTGTGTTAATCCATTGGATAAGATTTATGAGGATAATGTTTAAATTTGGGAAGAATAAAATAAAGATGGAAAATAAAGACCAAATAATAATTTACAAAGCAGAAGATGGGCAAACTCAAATAGATGTTCAGTTACAGGATGAAACCATTTGGCTTAATCAAGCACAACTGGTAGATCTGTTTGATAAAACAAAACAAAATATCAGTTTGCATGTCAGGAATGTTTTCAAAGAAGGAGAACTTGATGAGAATTCAGTTGTCAAGGAATACTTGACTACTGCCGCTGACGGCAAGAAATATAAAACAAAGTTCTACAATCTTGACGTAATTATCTCTGTTGGTTATCGTGTGAAATCGAAAAGAGGTACGCAATTTCGAATATGGGCAAATAACGTATTAAAAGAATATTTGGTTAAAGGATATGCTTTAAATGAGCGAAAACTAAAGGAAGCTCAACAACAATTTTCAGAATTACAACAAAGTATTAAACTACTTGAAAATGTTGTTAATCAAAAACAGCTAAATTCTGATGAAGCAACGAGTTTACTTAAAGTAATTACAGAATATTCTCACGCATTAAGCTTATTAGATCAGTACGACCACCAAAAGCTTTCTATACAGAAAAAAGTAGATGAGGATATAAATAAACTGACTTACGATGAGGCTATTAAACAAATAATACTATGGAGAGATAGCCACGATGGAGGAGCGTTGTTTGGTAACGAAAAAGATGCTTCTTTTAAAAGTTCGCTAGAAACTATATACCAAACTTTTGATGGGATTGATTTATATCCAAGCACAGAAGAAAAAGCAGCAAATTTGCTTTATTTCGTAGTTAAGAATCATTCTTTTTCGGATGGAAACAAAAGAATTGCAGCAGGGTTATTTGTGTTTTTCTTGGATAAGAATAGAAAATTATATAATGCTGATGGTAGTAAAATCATTGCTGATAATGCGTTAGTTGCAATAACTATTATGATTGCAGAAAGTAATACAGAGGAAAAAGATGTGATGATTAAATTGATAGTCAACTTAATGTTAAGCTAAATGATTAGTCAAACCAAATCCGCCCAATATTTTCTAAATCAAGAACTAACCAATGCTGGTTTTAAAGTAACCCGAAATAAAAGTGGGAGAGAGGGAATAGATTTTATTATCAAGACGGATAACGGAAATACGCACGAATTGTATTTGCAAACTATCAATGTAGAAAAAGAACAAAATGTTAGCATCTTAAAGTCTGCTTTAGGAGAGCCAAAAGATAACCTTTGGGTAGCTTTAGTTTTATTAATGGGTGATATAGAACGTTTATATCTAATACCATCCAATCAACTGGCGAAGCCAGATGATTATATCTTTATTGAAAGTACACAAGGAGAACGTCTCAGTCATTTCTCTAGCTGGAAAATCAAAGTGTTTGAAAAAGGAATGGATAAATTGAATGAATATCTATTTATTCATCAAACTGAAAATATAATCTAGGTTTCGAACAAAAAAACTCCCTTAGAAAGAGAGCATAGAACAACCAAACTCGAACCAAAAGAACTGAATATACCAAGTATAAAACCCCTTGTAGTTAGTATAAGAAAACTTAAAACCAGGCTTACGGTAATAACCGAACCAAAACCAATCTGGAATACGATAACGACCCAACCAATAGAACCCTTTAATAGGATTAATACAAACATTAATAAGAACACATAACATAATTAAAAAACCTTGGCAACACGCCAAGTTAAGCTGTTACAATGGTTTTGAGTGAGGTAAATGCAAGGAGTAAAGCGGTTTACGGAGCGTTAGCTCTCTGTGTGTTGGCTAAATAGCTTTAATTCATTTATCCTTGCAATTTCACGAACCAACACCCATAACTTTGCTGCAACTTGTGTGTGATAAAAACACAACAATTCACCTCAAAAGCAATTAGAAAGCACTTACCAATAGAATTGTCAAACTTTAGAATTATGTTAAATAGAAACGAAAAAGGAAAAGGTGCGCGAGCCTGAAAGAAATGCGAGCCAGCGTTTGGCGTGAATGGATAAATGCGTAAAAACAAACAAAAGGGGCTTGTCCTTTTGTCCCGTTTTTGGCGGGACAATTACTTTAGTATTGTTTTAGCATTTGTACAGAGCGGGCGGATAGCATATTTCTTTCTTGATTTTTTGGTTCTTTTGCATCAAGGCAAAAGGACAATAAAACAAAGTCAGAGAACGCAGTATGAAAAAATGCGAAAAAAGCCTTATTAAGGCAAATAGCATTTTAAATACAAGTGAACAACCACAAATAAAATTTTGAGCGATGGCAAGAATAAATAATTAAAGATGCGATTGCCGAGCGTTGGAAATTGTGCGTGAGAATTTCTTTTGTAATTTTTACACAAAAGAATTTGAAAAGCAATTATGCGTTGCCGATGCGGCTATTTAACATAGAAGTTGTTTAAAGTCGAATGTTGAAAAGAAAGAACAATACTAAAATATTGATACTCAACAATTAGTATTATTCTTTCAAAAAACACAATGATAAGAAA
>NVVI01000021.1 GCA_002402165.1 Flavobacteriales bacterium | reverse complement strand
AAATGAATTACGAAATAAAGAAAAATCAATAAGGTTAGAAACTAATTTAGTGTAAAGCCTAATCTTTAACTTTTGTAAACCATGTATCTTAACGTACAGTCAAAAAAATATAATATGAAATTCAAGGTCAAAGTGGACACCGTTTATAACTGCTCCTTAGAAAGAGCATTTAAAACCCCTATGCTTTGTGACGTTTCAAAAGTCCATACTGGCTTGGGTATAATGCCCAAAGTCACTCATTGTACTGAAGACGAAGGATGGGGGAAACCTGGGGCTACCAAAAAAGTTCATGTGGGAGGATCTTTAACACAAAAAGGTGGAAGGGGTTCAATGGACAAAGTTATCGAAAGGGTTGAAAATGAATATTGGAAAATCGAGGTTAGTAATTTTCAGTCATGGATGCTTGGGTTCTCAAAGTTCGATGGAGAATGGAAAACAACTGAATTGGAGACAAATAAAATATTAATTGAATACACCTATATACTCCATGCAAAAACTCCTCTTTTGTATCCTATAAACTGGTTATTTGCAAAGACATTTTGGAAAACTTACATGAAGCAAGTTTTGGAAAATATTAGAATTATGACTGAGAATAAAGAGCCATACATGTATAATTAAAACTGTACCGCCAACACGCGCTAAAAATAACCCTTCGGGTCGCAAATGCTTATTTTTAGCGTAACCGTTAAACGAAATTCTTCACTAATCGCTCCAATCACTTTTTACCAAACACTTTTCATTTTCCCATTTCCCCTTTAGTAGTTCTATTGGAATAATGTTCTCTTCAATATCTAAAAAATTTCCATTTTTATCTATTTTAATGATTTTACACCTACCCTCTTTCACTGCATCAATCACAATATATTTAAACTCAAAAGTATCAGTCATTTTACCAATTTTTATTCCCACATCATTATTAAATAAATCCATGTCAGAGCTCACTTTATCGGGAACAACACCATCTTCAATGCGATGTTTCTTATAATCTTTAAAATTACCCTTTTCATGAGCTTTACCTAAACTTTTAGCTCTTCTCCAACCTATTTGTTGAGTTAAACGAGCCATCCAATAAGTATGTCTAAAAGCATCTATTTGTCCTCCATTTCCATTGCCTTTTAATAACTTATCTTTTTTTATCTCCGCAGTAATTTTTCTAGCTTCCTCTGCAATTATCAGTGCTTTTTTGGCAACAAAAGAATGAAATAGTACCCAACACTTTTCAGGAGCACTTAATTGTTTAAATTTCTTCATTTTAGACTCCTGAGCAACCAAACTCAAAAACATAAATAAAAAAACAAGAATTAATAAAAATTTAAATCTCATTGTTAATCAGTTATAAACAGCTAAAAATATAGCCAAAATACTTATATAATTGGTATGAAAAATAGATTTTTTAAGCTATTTTTGTGACTTTGAGGAAAAGTACATTTTAAAAGGAATTTAGATAGTATATGGCTGAAGTAGAATTGATAATGCCTAAAATGGGAGAAAGTGTAGCTGAAGCAACCATTACAAGTTGGCTGAAAGAGGTAGGTGATACCATTGAGGCTGATGAATCTGTTGTGGAAATCGCAACAGATAAGGTTGATTCAGAAGTACCATCTACTGCCGAAGGCATTTTGATTAAAAAACTATTTAACGAAGGAGATGTAGTTCAAGTTGGTCAAGCTATTGCTATTATTGAATCAGAAGGAGTATCTACTGAAAAAACACCTGCTACTGCTCCAGAAAAAGAGGCGGTTACTAAAAACGACCCTGCTCCAGTAGTAGAAAAGGCAGCTATTACAGAATCAATACCAGTAGCTGTTGCTCCTGTTATTGCAGGGAAAATTGAAACAACATCTAGCACAGGAAAATTTTATTCTCCGTTAGTAAGAAGTATTGCACAAAAAGAAGGTATTTCTTCAAATGAGCTTGAAACAATTAATGGTTCAGGTAAAGGTGGAAGAGTTACAAAAAAGGATATATTAAACTATTTACCAAATAGAACACATCAAACTGCTACATCTACACCAATCTCTTCAAACGGGGCTACTAAACCTTCCGCTCAAACAAAACCTGCAATAGTTCCATCTATGGGTGGTGACGAGATTATTGAAATGGACAGAATGAGAAAACTCATTGCTGATCATATGGTAATGTCAAAACAAACCTCCCCACATGTAACTTCTTATGTTGAAGCAGATATGACCAACATTGTTACATGGAGAAATAAAATAAAGGATGGTTTTTTAGAAAGAGAGAATGAAAAAATAACCTTTACCCCAATCATTATAGAAGCTATAGTTAAAGCGATTAAAGATTTTCCAATGATTAATATTTCTGTTGATGGTGACAGCATCATTAAAAGAAAAAATATCAACATAGGATTGGCTACTGCTTTACCAAATGGAAATTTAATAGTTCCAGTAATAAAAAATGCTGATCAATTAAATCTAATGGGATTAACTAAAGTTATAAATGATTTAGCAAATAGAGCAAGAAATAATCAACTTAAGCCTGATGATATTGCTGGTGGAACTTATACCGTTACTAATGTTGGGTCTTTTGGAAATGTAATGGGAACTCCTATAATCAACCAACCACAGGTGGCTATTATGGCTATTGGCGCAATACAAAAAAAACCAGCAGTAGTAGAAACTCCAACGGGTGATGCCATAGCTATTCGCCACAAGATGTTTTTATCGCATGCTTATGACCATAGAGTTGTAGATGGTGCATTAGGAGGGATGTTTGTTAGAAAAGTTGCTGATTATCTTGAGGAATTTGATATTAATAGAGAAATTTAGCAAATTGGTAGAATTTATTAATAATACTAATAATTTGAAATGAGTTACAAATAAAATATATTTGTAACCATAATATAAATACGAGAGGATTTAACTCATGAAAAAAATAGCCTTAATAATTACTTTTAGTTTTGCACTAATTAACCTTAATGCTCAAGACGAATCGTTTAGACAAAGTTTTTTAGAAGCAAATTTATTAATGGAAGAAAACCAATATAATGTTGCACTTCCTATATGGCTAAAGCTACAAGCCGAACAGCCAACCAATTTTAATGTAAACTATAAAGTAGGTGTTTGTTATATTAATTCAGCTAATAACAAAAAGAAAGCGTTGGTTTATTTAGTTAAAGCTGTTCAGAATACCACAAAAAACTATGACCCTTTCTCCTCTTCAGAAAAAAAATCACCTATAGAATCTTACTTTTACTTAGCAAGAGCTTACCATATTAATTATGAATTGAATAATGCTATGGTAAATTACAATTCTTTTAAAGAGAAGATTTCTAAAAAACATTTCTTATTTAACGAAATTGATCATCATATTGAGCAATGTGAAAATGCAAAAATTGCAGTAAAAAATCCAGTAAATATTAAAATTACCAATATGGGTAATTTAATTAATTCTCCTGCTGGAGATTATAGCCCTGTATTATCTACAGATGAATCTACAATGTATTTTACATCACGTAGAGTTCGAAAAGACAGTTCTAATTACTACATAAAAGATATTTCAGATGGTAAAAATTACGAAGATATTTATGTCTCATACAACTATGATGGAGTATGGACAGAACCAGAATTATTAGGAATTAATACCGAAGGACACGAAGCTACTGTAAATATTTCAATTGATGGACAAACTCTTTTTATCTATAAAGATGATAATGGAGATGGAAATATATACACAAGTACTCAAGAAGATGGAGAATGGTCTTATCCTGTTAAACTTGGATCTGATATAAATCTTGAATCCAGAGAAACTCATGCTCACATATCTCCTGATGGAAATTCATTATATTTTGTTAGTGATAGAAAAAATGGAATTGGAGGTCAAGATATTTACGTTTGTAAAAAATTACCAAATGGTGAGTGGGCAAAAGCTCAAAATGTTGGAAATATGATTAATACAGCTTATGATGAAGACGGAGTATTTATTCATCCTGATGGTAAAACAATGTATTTTAGTTCAAAAGGACATAGCAGTATCGGTGGGTACGATATATTCTATTCTGTTATGGATGATGCCGGAAACTGGTCTAAACCTAAAAACATGGGGTATCCTGTAAATTCTACTGACAATGATGTATTTTTTGTTACCTCAGCAGATGGTAAAAGAGGTTATTATTCTTCTTTTCAAGAAAAAGGATATGGTGAAAAAGATATTTATAAAATATCTTTAGAAGATGCTGATGCTAAACCATTAACACTTTTAACAGGGATAATGAGAGTTATTGGTCAAGAATTGCCAGATGATGCATTAATAATTGTTACAGATAATGAAACAGGAGAATTAGTAGGAAAATATGTTCCAAGAAAAAAAGATGGAAAATTTAGTATTATTCTTACTCCAGGTAACGACTATCATATTGTTTATTCTGCTTTAACTTTTAAACAAGAAGAGGATTTGTACATTCCACCTATTTCAGCTTACCAAGAAATTAATAGAGGAATAGACCTTGATAATGTTGTTTTTGGAACACCAGGAGATACTGTTATTGCTAATAATAACACAAACACTAAAGATAAAGATGAGTGGAAGTATAATAATAAAACCGAGTTAGAAAAATTATCAGCCGTAATCAATACACTTAATTCACAAATAGAAGAGCTTAAGGATCAACTGGCTCAAAGCTTAAAAAATAATAATAACGTTAATAATAGTACCAACGACACTAGAGTTGCTGCTTTAGAAGCAATTATAGCTGATCTTAAAATACAAATAGATAAAATGTCTATTAACAGTAATACCAATAATGTAAACACTAACTATGCCCCAAGTGGGAACATTATTGCTTCTTACCAAGAGTATTTTAATTATAACATTAAAAGTATTAAAACCTCTAATCTTAAATATAAAGACATGGTAAATAAAGCTGTTGCAAAATCCAAATCAGCGGGAAAGGTTACCATTGAAATTGAATCGAGTGCATCTCATGTTCCAACTAAAACTTATGGCTCAAATGTCAATTTGGCATCAAAAAGAGCCAAGGATGCTAAAGAAAAAATTATTTCATCGTTGGTTAGTAAAGGGGTTAAAAAAGAAAATATTATTATTACAAATCTTAATTCTAGTGTAGGTGGCCCTAAATATAATAGCGATTTCAACAATACTAGCGTTTATGAAAAATACCAGTACGTTATTATTAAAGTAAGGTAGTTCATACTTTCTATGAAAAAAATACCACTAGTTATATACTTGCACAAAAGTTTTTTCGTAAAAGCTTTTACCATTCTATTAAGCCTTATAGTGCTTACTAATGTTTGTTATTCACAGAAGCCTAGCAAAGAAGAAAAAAAGTTGTATAAAAAAGCCAAAAAGCAACTTATTAATGAACATTTTAAAGAAGCCCAAACTAATTATTTAAAGTTAGTTGAAATAAACTCTAAAGATGAAGTTTACAGCTTTGAGGGCGGCTTAAGTTTTTATTTTGCTGATTTTGAAAGAGCTAAATGTATTCCGCTCTTTGAAGCTACCCTAGAAAACTCAAAAGAAGATACCATTCCAGAAATATATTATTATTTAGCTAGAGCATATCATATAAATGGACAGTATGATAAAGCAAAGGAAGCTTTTAACAAGTTTAAACCTTTTATTAAACTCCATTCTAAATCAGGACAAGAGTTAATGAAACAATCTGAGTACTACATTAAAATTAGTGATAATGGAAATAAATTCCTGGCCAGTAGAAATGAAAACATTGTCATAACCAATTTAGATAATAACATTAACACACCTTATGGAGAATATGCTCCGGTATTGAAAGGAAACGATAATGTATTACTCTTTACTTCAAGAAGAAAAGTGTCTGGCAATAATAAAACAGACACAGACCTATTGCCTTATGAAAATATTTATGTTGCCAAAAAAGAAAATGACTCATGGAAATTAATTGAGGATAAGNCAGAAATTGAAAAATATATWCCTAAAAATCTAAACTCAAAAAAACAYGATGCWGGAATAATMTAYTCATCAGATGGRAAAACATTATATACCTAYAAAAATGATGTRATATGGAAATCWATWYTWGAAGGTRRTAAATGGTCAAAAYTWGTTGAGYTWGAYAAAAAYATWAACTCWAGYMARTATAACATMCCTAGTTTAAGTTTATCAAAAGATGGAAATACSATTTTCTTTGTATCCTATCGAAAAGAYGGAGTGGGCAGAAAAGATATTTATAAATCTGTGAAGAATAGTGARGGAAATTGGAGTGAAGCTGAAAATTTAGGAGAAACTATCAATACAAAATTCAATGAAGATTCTCCCTTCCTTTCAGACGATGGAAACACACTATATTTCTCATCCAAAGGTCACGATGGTATTGGAGGATATGACATCTTTAAAAGTCTATTAGTAGATGGTAAATGGAGTACCCCAGTAAACATGGGTATTCCCATTAATTCTTCAGCAGATGATATTTATTTGATTATTGATAAGGAAGAAAAAAACGGATTTTTTGCATCTGCTAGAGATGGTGGAATTGGTGGAATGGATATTTATCATGTATGTATGCATTGCCCAACAAAAACTACAAATATTATAAATGGATTATTAGTTGATAATAATGAATCTCCTATTAATGGATCTATTACTGCTAAGAATAACAATTTAAATAAAATAATAGGAACATATCAAGCAAATGATGGCATATTTACAATAACAACAGAAAGCATTGGTAAGCATGAACTAACAATTGAAGCTCCAAATTTTGAGAAGCAAATTGTATCTGTTGAATTACCTAATAATTCATCCGAATTGGATATTAAAATCAAATTAAGTCAATTTCAA
Source organism: Flavobacteriales bacterium (assembly GCA_002402165.1). GTDB lineage: Bacteria > Bacteroidota > Bacteroidia > Flavobacteriales_E > Vicingaceae. The sequence continues at coordinate 45,244 of NVVI01000021.1, read as the reverse complement.
AAAGAAGATGAAACTTACCAAGTTATAAGTATAACTAGTGAGAAATTAGGGTTAAACAATTCTGATACCATTAAAGTAGAAAAAATTATTGCTGTTGTGGATAATTCTGATAACAATAATGATAATAACAACACTAATACAAACACAGATTCTAATTCACCTTCCAATACTATTATTGCTACTTATCAAAAGTATTTCAGTTATAACGTAAAAGAAATTAATACTTCAGATATTCAATTTTCTGAAATGATTAATAAAGCTGTTAAAAAAGGTGGTAAAATTTACATTAATATTGAATCTAGTGCTTCTAGAGTACCTACCAAAACATATAAAAATAACATCAAATTAGCTTCATTAAGAGGTAATGAGGCAAAACAACTTATTATTAATGCTCTAAAAGGAAAGGGCGTTAGTGAAGATAAAATCGTTGTAAATAAAATAAAATCAATCGTTAGCGGCCCTAAATATATAGGAGATTATGGTAATTCTGAGAAGTACCAAAAATTCCAATACATTAAAATCACCATTAAGTAATTTCCTATACACAGCAAGCCTTTTTCTTTTTAAATACCTAAAAAAGTAATATATTTATGTTTTGGTATTGAATTTGCATTTTAGCTAACCAAACTTATTTTTGAAAGACTATAAACTCTACATATTAAGCATACTGTCATTATTTATAATGAATTCTGCTATCGCTCAAAAAGCAGTACCAGAAGATGCAAAAGAGCATTTTAAATACGGGAATTACATTGATGCACTAAAAGTTTATGTGAAATTAATGGATAAGGACCCAAAAAATGCAGATTACCCCTATAAAGCTGGATTATGCATCTTATTTACTGAAAGAGATAAAACCAATGCAATTAAGTACCTAGAAAAAGCTGCTGAACGAAAATCAGACCCTGATGTAATGTTCTATCTTGGTAAAGCTTATCATTACGACTTAAAACTTGATGAAGCCCTTGATGCTTTTAACAAGTATATAACAGAAGGACAAGGAACTAAAATACATGAGGTTGATAGAGCAATGCAGATGGTTAAAAATGCACAAAAAATGCTACAATCACCAATTGATGTAACTTTTGAAAATGCTGGTGATAAAATTAACACCCAATACCCTGACTATTACCCTTTTGTAACACCAAATGAGTCTTTTATGGTGTTTACTTCGCGAAGAAAAAGTGGGGTAAGAGAATTTGATGGCTTTTACCCATCTGCTATTAATTATAGCAAAGTAATTAATGGAGAATTTACAACAGCTAAAAAAGGAAACTCTATGATTAACTCATCTTATGATGATCAAGCCGTAGGGTTGTCGTATAATGCGGATAAACTTTACATTTATTATGATGACATTAAGAGTAAAGGAGACATTTATGAAGCTGCTATAAAAGATTTTAAATTTAAGAAAAAAATAAAAATGGGTAAAAATGTTAACTCAAAAGGATTTGAGAGTGCAGCCACCATTTCTGCTGATGGAAACACCCTATTTTTTGCAAGTCATAGAGAAGGTGGAAAAGGTGGAAAAGATATCTACATGACTCGTAAATTACCCACAGGAGATTGGGCCTTACCTCAAAATTTAGGAGAAAATATTAATACCAAATATGATGAAAATTTTCCGAATTTATTTTATGATGGAACAACGCTTTATTTTTCATCTAAAGGGCACAATAGTATGGGAGGATATGATTATTTTAAATCAACATGGGATCCAGAAACGAATACATGGAGTAAAGCAGAAAACCTTGGGTATCCATTAAATACAACCAGAGATGATCTTTGTATTTCCTTTACAGAAGATAAAAGACATGCTTACATTTCTGCATGGAGAAAAGATAGTAAAGGTTTTCAAGACATTTACAAAGTGACTTTTAACGAATTAGATGCTCGCCAAACAATCATGAAATCCAAGATAATAGAAATGGGTTCTACAGATGCTATTATTGATGCCTTTATAAATGTAATAGATAATAGAACTCAGGAAGAATATAGATATACACCTAGTTCAAAAAATGGTAGTTTCATTATAGCTCTTGTCCCAGGTAGCTATACCGTTATGATAGATGCTCCGGGTTATGCCCCTTTAACAGAAAATATGATTGTAAAAGGTAAAAGTGATTTTATTTCTTTTATGTCTAAAGAGTTTACCCTTACAAAATAAACACATGAATTTAAAACTTGCCAAACCTCTTGCTTTTTTCGATCTAGAAACAACAGGTTTAAACATTGCTTCTGACAGAATTGTTGAAATTTCTATTGTAAAAATAATGCCGAATGGTGACAAAGAAATTAAAACTAAATTATTAAATCCAACCATCCCTATTGCAAAAGAAGCTGCTGCAATTCATGGAATTAAAGATGAAGATGTAAAAGATAAAGCCACTTTTAAAGAAGTTGCTAATGAGCTTCACGACTTTATAGAAGGCTGTGATTTAGCAGGTTATAACTCTAACAGATTTGATATTCCTTTACTAGCAGAAGAATTTTTAAGAGTAGGAATTGATTTTAATGTAGACAACAGAAAACTAGTTGACGTACAAAATATTTTCCATAAAATGGAACAAAGAACGTTGGTTGCTGCTTACAAATTTTATTGCAATAAAGATTTAACAGACGCACATAGTGCCGAAGCAGATACCACAGCAACTTACGAAATACTCGAGGCCCAAATTGAAAAATATGCTGATTTAAAAAATGACACTGAATTTTTAAGTGAGTTTTCTCAAATGAATAAAAATGTAGACTTACTTGGAAGATTTGTTTACAATGATAAAAACATAGAAATTTTTAATTTTGGAAAACATAAAGGAAAGCTTGTTACAGAAGTACTTGAAAAAGAACCTGGTTATTATAGCTGGATGATGAATGGTGATTTTCCATTATATACCAAAAAGGTAATGAAAGGAATTAAAGATAAAATGAAGCCTACTTCAAAACCTCAACAACAAAAACCAAAACCTAACAAACCTGCTTTCAATAAACCTAATAAGAAGAAAGATATCGAACCAACCGAGCACACCTTAAACATGCTCAAAAACAAATTCAATTCATAAATGAAAATTATTTGCATAGGAAGAAATTATGCTAATCATGCAAAAGAATTGAACAACCCTGTTCCGACAGAACCTATATTTTTCTTAAAACCAGAAACCTCTTTATTACCAAAAAATAATCCGTTTGTTTACCCTAGTTTTTCTAATGATGTGCAACATGAAGTTGAAATCGTTATTAAGATTAATCGATTAGGTAAACACATTGACCAAAAATTTGCACACAAATATTACAACGAAATTGCTGTTGGTGTTGATTTTACTGCACGTGATATACAACAGCAATGTAAAGAGAAAGGATTACCTTGGGAAAAAGCCAAAGCATTTGATGGCTCCGCTCCTACTAGCAAATTTGTAAGTATTCAGCAATTTGAAAACATCAATAAGCTAAACTTTAGCCTACAAATTAACGGAGAAACCAAACAACAAGGCAACACAAAAGACATGCTCTTTAATTTTGACCAAATTGTAGCTTATGTATCTCAATTTTTTACACTAAAAATTGGTGATATTATATATACTGGAACACCATCTGGTGTTGGTCCAGTAAAAATTAACGATAAAATAGATTGTTTTATTGAAGAGAAAAAAATGTTGAGTTTTAATGTGAAATAGAACTTTTCCTACTTGACTTTCTCCTTAAAAAACGTTAACTTCGTTTAATATCTATGTATGAAACATTGAAACGTTTCCAACAAAATCGTTGGGCTTCATTACGGAAAACGATTCTGAAAATCAAAAACATATTCACAAAGAAATGTATATTTGTGATTTCAATCCAAAAATCACATAATCTAAATGGCAACACCTATAAAAATTACTGCTTCTGAACTTTACAACGAACTTGTTGAAAATTTTAAGATTAAAGAAAAAATTGGAAGTGTAGAGATTAAGTTAGGGAATATCACAGCCAAATATAACGGAAAAGATGCTATTGGAGATTTACTTCAAGAATGGCTTGGAGAGTGGATAAAAAGCAAAAATTATTACTTTAGAACCAAAGTAAATACTCAGGAATTTCCAGACTTTTTACTTTCAGAAAGTGATACAAAAGATTTTTTGGAATTGAAAACTTTTAATGCAAATGCAAGCCCTGCTTTTGATATTGCCAATTTTGATTCTTACTGTACTTCACTTTTAACAATTCCAGAGAGAATTGAAGCAGACTATTTGATTTTCAGTTATAAAATGGAAAATGCTGAACTTTCAATAGACAATGTTTGGTTGAAAAAAGTTTGGGAAATGTCAAGCCCATCAGGAAAAGACCCAATAAAATTACAAGTTAAAAGAAATCAAATTTATAATATTCGACCGTGTACTTGGTATTCAAATAGATTGAAGTTTCAACCATTTACAAATAAAAATGATTTTTTAAACGCAATTTCGGAAACTCATAATGACTATCCTCAATGCGATCAGTACAAAAAAGATTGGTTGAAAATTGTATCTGACAAATATTTGAAAAATACAGGAGCTAAGCTATAACTTCTACTTTTTCAAGTTTTATGTTTTTTGCTTGTTTTGGTTTAATTACAGGATCTAAAATTCTTTCTGAAATTGCTTTTAAAACAGGGACTACAACTGTATTTCCTAATAAATCATAAGCAAAATTAGTTTTAACAGGAATTTCGTAACTATCAGGATAACCAAAAATTCTTAAACCTTCTCTAATTGTTAGCTTTCTAACTCCTTCCCCATCAGGAACAACTATTTTACTCATATCAGTTGCCACAAGAGTTGGTGCAATATCGTTCGGGTTTAAAATTTTATTTATTTCAAAACTTAATTTTCCTGTTACAATATTATATCCTTTCGGCTTAGTTTCATCATAAACACGAGAAGTAACAACACCATTTTCTAAAACCTCTTTAACCAATTTTTTAGGGTGCTCAAATCTTAAATAACCTTTATCAACTAAATCATCTAACATCCCTTTTAAATCATAACTTTCAAATAAATCATTTGTAGGAACAACAGTTTGTATTTGTTTTAATGTTAAAGGCATTCCATCCATCCAATCAATACCAATTTCAATTGCCCAATGTTTTTGTCTACGCACTTTAAATAGTTTATTTAACAATCTAATTTGCTCTTTACTGCATTCTCCTTTTATTCCAATATCCCAACTATGAATATTATTTTCTCCTCCTCTTTTATCTTTTATAGACTTTCCATATAATTCTGCAACTGAAAAATGGGAAAGCAATTTTTTAGTAAAATCAGTATCCATTGTTTCCTTTCCTTGTTCTAAAACATCTTTTAAAACCTTAAAAGTAGGTGTGAAATGTTCTAATGAAACCTTATTCTTTTTTGTTCCAACAATAAAAATTCTCTTTCGTGATTGAGGTACTCCGAAATTAACTGAATCTAATACTTCCCAAGAAACTTTATAATTAAGCTCTTTTTCGAGTTTGTATAAAATTGTTTTTAAGGTTCTTCCTATTTTATCAGTTTTATTTTCTAAATCGTGCTTAACTAAACCTTCAACATTTTCAAGAATAAAACCTTCTGGTTTTTTATGCCTTAAAATTCTCTCAACCTCAAAAAACAAAGTTCCTCTTGTATCTGCAAAACCATTTCTCTTTCCTCCTGCACTAAATGGTTGACAAGGAAATCCACCAAAAAGGAAGTCAAAATCTGGAATATCTTCATTTTTTAATTGAAAAATATCGCCAATAAAATTATTATGGTGATGATTATGTTTTAAAGTTTCAACTGCATATGGTTTAATTTCAGAAGTTAAAACGCATTCCGTTTCAATTCCTCTTTCTTCACAAGCCTGTTCAAAACCAATACGAATTCCACCAAGTCCAGCAAATAAGTCTATAAATTTCAATTTTTTATTCATCATTCTTAATTTTATATTCAACATTTGGCTCTGCAACAAGGCTTAAATTTGATTTAAAATCTTCTATCTCAAATTTAGTACAACCAATAACTGAAAGACATTGTAAAAAGAAAGTAGCACTAAAAGTTCCTCTACTTATCTTGCTCGTAATACTTGATTGAGTTTCATTTAATCCTTGTTCTTTTAACAAGAAAACTAAATCAGAAGTTGAAATACCTCTCTTTACTAATTCGGACTTTAAAAGTCGCTTAACCTTATCATTTGAATAAATCATTTGACTGAATTTTACAATGCAAATCTAATTGAATATTCTCATATATGCAAACAATCAGTCAAAAACAAATAAAACGTTGGGTAACACTGTATATAGCAAATAGGGCATTTAGTGATAAGTTGAAAGTTCAGAGCCATTTACAAAGTCCGCAAAATTTACAATTTTGAGTATCTGTTTTTAAAAGTAAAATTGTAAATTTCGCTAAGTGCTAAACCGAAAAGTAAGTGTGTTTTAATCCCTTACTATTCTTACACAAACCGTTAAACGAAATTTCTAGTGTATAAAAAAAGCCTCTCAGAATCTGAGAGGCTTTTTTTAAAGAAATAATTTTCTTTTATTTTCCACCTAAGATTAATGGCATTCCATCGCTTCCACCAATTATAACGGTTTTAGCATTAGGAGATTGAGCTAATTTCAAAGTAGCCTCAATACCTTTTTCTCTTAAAATATTTGGTGTTAATGATGCATTTAATATCCTGTTTGCATCTGCTTTACCTTGTGCTTCAATTATAACTTTTTGAGCTTCTTTTGAGGCTTTTTGCAGCTTAAACTCATATTGCTTTGCCTGTTGTTCTTCTTCTAATTTACTCTCAATTGCATTTTGAATTTTCATAGGCAATGTAATGTCACGAACCAAAATCTCATTTAATTGAATATACTGCTTGTCCAAAATCTTTTTAGTTTCTTCATAAATTTCACTTTGTATCGCGTCTCTTTTTGTAGAGTATATTTCTTCAGGTGTGTAACGCCCAATTACACTTCTTGTTGCAGAACGAATAGAAGGTATTACAATGCTATGCAAATAATCTATTCCCTTTTCTTGATGCAATTTAGGTAAGTTTATAGCCTCAGGTTGATACCATGCAGAAACTTCTACTATAATTTTTAATCCATTGGATGAAAGCACTTCCATTTTTTCCATTACTTCTTGTTGCCTTACATTATAGATGTGTAATGTATTCCATGGTGCAATCAAAGTATACCCTTCAGTATAAGTAGTTTCGGTATCTATACCTCCACTTGCTTTAAAAAGTACTCCTCCTTCACCACCGTCAATTTTCTTAAGCATTAAAAATGCCATAAATAATATTGCTCCAATTCCTAAAATAGGTAAAATCTTTTTTCCATTGAATTCGGGCATGTCCATTTGTTGATATTCAGCCATTGTTTTTTGTTTTAAATTTAGACAGCAAACTTATTAAAACTTAATGGATTAGACAGCTATAATTAGCAATCAATTTTTAACCCGTCATAAGCTACTTCAATAAAGCTTGGAAGTTCACTTTGTACATCATCATGTTTTCCTAAATAATGGCTTATATGTGTTAAGTAAGCCTTTTTAGGTTTTAATTGTTCTAATAATTCAATTGCCTCAGATAATTTATAATGAGAAATATGGTCTGTTTTTCTYAASGCRTTYWAWACWATTATTTCTGAACCTTTAATTTTCTCAAGTTCTTGCTCCTCTATCCTATTCGCATCTGTAATGTATGTGAAGTTATTTATTCGGAAAGCTTTAACAGGCATTTTATGATGCCACACATTTATAGGATGTAACTGAACATCTCCAATATTAAAAACATCATCTTCAATGGTGTGCAATGCTAAACTTGGAACTCCTGGATATTTGTATTCAGCAAAGGCATAATGAAATTCTCTAATTAAAGCAGTTTGAACTTCAGGTGTGGCATAAATGTCCATATCCTTTTTCTGCTTAAAATTAAAAGCACGAACATCATCTAATCCTGCAACATGATCCTTATGCTCATGGGTAAATACAACGGCATCTAGCTGTTGCACATTTTCTCTGAGCATTTGCTGTCTAAAATCTGGTCCAGTGTCTATTACAATTACTTTCCCTCTATCTTCTATCATTATAGAAGTTCTGAGTCGTTTATCTTTTTCATTTTCCGACAAACATACTTCACAATCACATGCAATTACTGGTACTCCTTGTGATGTTCCTGTGCCTAAAAAAGTAACTTTCATATTATGAAATTATTTTGTGTCATGGTGAGCTTGTCGAACCATAAACAAAAACCAATAAGATTTAAACACTTCGACAGGCTCAGTGTGACAATAACACAACTATACTTTAACTGCAAAAAGCTCTTGAACTACTTTTAGTGTATAATCAATTTCTTCTATAGTGTTGTACTTACTAAACGAAAAACGTAAAGAAGGTCTATCCATATCGGCACCGATGTTCTTCAACACATGAGAATCCGTATTACTACCAGAGGAACATGCACTCCCACCAGAAACAGCTATTCCTTCAATATCAAAATTATAAAGTAACATTTCGTCCATATCACTATTCGGGAATTGAATGTTTAAAACCGTATACAGGCTATCTCCTTTAGGGTCACCATTAAAAGTAAGGTCTGGAATAATTTCTTCTAATTTTCGGATCATATAAGTCTTTAACCCTTGTATGTGATTTTGGTGCTCTTCCAAGTCACGGAATGCGATTTCCATTGCTTTTGTCAAACCAACTATCCCCATTATATTTTCTGTTCCCGCTCTTACATTTCGTTCTTGAGCACCTCCTGTAATAATAGGTTTAATTTGTATATTTTCATTAATGTATAAAAAACCTATTCCCTTAGGCCCATGAAATTTATGTGCTGAACAGGTCAAAAAATCAATACCCAACTCTCTCACATCAAATTTATAATGACACATTGTTTGTACCGTATCTGAATGAAAATAGACCCCACTAGCTTTACAAATATCAGCTACCCTTTTTAAAGGAAGCCTATTCCCAATTTCATTATTAGCATGCATTAAAGAAACCAAGGTTTTTTTATCTTTGTTTTCTGCTAACAGTCGCTCTAAACTAGAAATATCAACATACCCCTTATCATCAAAAGATACAAAACTAACTTTAATATGGTGTTTATCTCCAACCGCTATTGCTGTATCAACTACGGCATGGTGCTCAATTTCAGAAGTAATGATGTGATTAACACCTAAATCATCAACAGCTCCTCTCAATGCCATATTATCTGCTTCAGTTCCTCCTCCCGTAAAAACAATTTCTCCCGGTTTAGCATTAATATAATTCGCTACTTTCTTTCTTGCTTTTTCAATAATTGCTCTACTACTTCTTCCAAATGAATGAACAGAAGATGGATTTCCAAAATTATTTTGCATTACAGGAATAATGGCGTCAATTACTTCTTGATCCATTGGGGTAGTTGCCGCATTATCTAAATAAACTTTCATCCTCTCTTTTGTTTTAGATTACAAAGAAAACTATTCCTCATAAATACTCCAATCTAAGTGTTCAAATTAATGGATTCCTATGTTATATGAATCCGTTTATTTCTTCAATTATTCGTTGAGCCAACGCATCAGCAGCAGCCATTGTTTTACTTTCTGAATAAATTCTAATAATCGGTTCTGTGTTCGATTTTCTTAAATGAACCCATTCTTCGTCAAAATTTATTTTGACTCCATCTATGTCATTCACATCCTCATTACTATACTTTATTCCCATCCTAATTAAAATATCATCAACATCTATTTCTGGCGTTAACTGAATCTTGTTTTTAGAGATATGATAATCAGGATAACTTGCTCTTAATTCTGAACATGTTTTAACTTCTGATTTTGCAAAATGTGATAAAAACAACGCTATTCCAACTAACGCATCTCTCCCATAATGAGCCGCAGGATATATTACTCCTCCATTTCCTTCTCCGCCAATAACTGCATTTTTATCCTTCATCACTGTCACAACATTTACTTCTCCTACTGATGAAGCAAAATATTCTCCTCCATTTTTTTCAGTTACATCTCTCAATGCTCTTGTTGAAGATAAATTAGAAACCGTGTTTCCTTTAGTGTGCTTCAATATATAATCAGCTATTGCAACCAAGGTGTATTCTTCTCCAAACATTTCTCCATTTTCACAAACCATACATAAACGATCTACATCAGGATCTACCACAAAGCCAACATCTGCTCCATATTCTTTAATTTGTTTAGATATCTCTGTTAAGTTTTCTGGTAATGGCTCAGGGTTATGAGGAAATTCACCAGTTGGATCACAATACAACTCTAGAATCTTAGTCACTCCTAGAGCTTTTAGTAAAGCTGGAATAAAAATTCCCCCAGTAGAATTAACGCAGTCAATTGCTACTTTAAAGTTTTTACTTTTTATGGCTTCAACATCAACTAATTCTAACTCTAAAATTGATTGGATGTGTTTATCCAAATAAGAATCATCTTTTTTATATGAACCTAAATCATCTACTTCTGCATAATCAAAAGCATTATCTTCGGCAATTTGAAGTAAATCTGCACCATTTTCAGCCGAAAGAAACTCTCCTTTCTCATTCAACAATTTTAAGGCATTCCATTGTTTGGGATTGTGGCTTGCCGTTATTATAATCCCACCATTAGCTTGTTCCATAGTAACAGCAATTTCTACTGTTGGAGTTGTACTAAAACCTAAATCAATCACATCAATTCCTAATCCCTGCAATGTACCTACAACAATATTAGAAACCATTTCCCCTGATATTCTTGCATCTCTACCAATTACTACTTTCAGCTTATTATTGTTAGAATGAGATTTCAACCATGTTCCGTAAGCAGATGTAAACCGAACAATATCAACAGGAGAGAGCCCTTCGTTTGGTTTACCTCCTATTGTTCCTCTAATTCCTGAAATAGATTTTATTAATGTCATACACTATTTTTTGCTGAACAAATTTAGTTGATTTTTTGGTATAAACCATGTTAACTTTTTTGTTAATAACAAAGAACATTTTTTAGCTATTGTAAGGGTAATAAACTAACTTTACATGAAAGGTAATGGAAGAAGATTTTAATCAACATAACGAAGAAGACGATTATACAGCATCGCTGAATCGATTTGAATTAATGCTTAAAAAAAATGAAGAATACTTTTTTGATGTTGAAGTATTTGAAACCTTAATAGACCACTACCTTGATAAAAGTGATGTAGATAAAGCAAAAAAAGCGATTGACATTTCTTTGCTACAGCATCCATCATCTTCCACACTGAAATTAAAAAAAGCTCAATTTTTTGCTGCTATACATAAGCCAAATAAGGCATTAGAAATACTAAACACATTAGAGTTATTAGAGCCTTTTAATTCTGAAATTTTCACTATAAAAGCTAACATTCACAGTCAGTTAAGGCAGCATAATAAAGCTATAGAAAGTTTTTATAAAGCGTTAAAATTGATAAGTGATGATTCAGAAAAAGCAAATATTAAAATTAACATTGCTTTTGAATACGAAAATCTCAGTCAATTTGATAAAGCCATAGATATTCTAAAAAAACTATTGAGAAAAAATCCAGAAAACGAAACTGTTATTTATGAATTGGCTTTCTGTTACAATCTCAAAAATGATACTGACGGAAGTATTCAATTTTTTACTGAATTTGTTGAAGAACATCCTTATAGTTTTTCGGCTTGGTATAATTTAGGTGTGGCCTATAATAGAGCTAATTTATATGAAAAAGCAATAGATTCATACGATTTTACCATTGCCATAAAAGAAGATTTTGCTTCAGCTTACTTCAATAAGGCGAACTCTTTAGCCCTATTAGAAGAATATAAAAAAGCAATTGATACGTACAAAGAAACTTTTATTTACGAAGAACCTGATGCTACAACCTTCTATTACATTGGCGAGTGTTATGAAAAATTAGGAGATTCTAAATTAGCATTATCAAACTATTATAAAGCAACAAAATTAGATGCTTTTCACTCTGATGCTTGGGCTGGAATGGCGGTAATCAAGGAAGCAGAAAATAAAAGTCAATCTGCGATATTTTACATTAAAAAGGCTCTTGATTTAGAGAACAATAATTCAGAATATTGGTACATCTATGGCGATATTTTAGCTAAAACTGGATTATTTGACGAAGCCATTGATGCTTACAATAAAGTAGTAGAGTACGATGAAGAAAATGAAGACATATGGATAGATAAAGCAGAGTTGGAAAAAGATTACGAAGATCTTGAAAAAGGAATTATCACATTGTACAATGGATTGGAAAAACAACCCGAAAATTACTTGATTTATGTAAGATTAGTCGCATATTTGCTGATGGATGGAAAAGTTGAAGAAGCTATTCAAAACCTTATTATTCTTTTAACAAATAATAAAGAACTTATCTCTGAATTAACAGAATATTACCCAGAGATTGCCAACTTTCCAAAAGTAATTGAACTAATAGAAAATTTTAACGACTAATAATGAATTTTGAATTGCCACATATCCCAAGTAGGGAAAGCTCTCCTCGTGAGAATGGATTAACAATGATGATGGATAAAGGATTAAGCTGGAGAGAAACAGAAAATTTTATTGATTCATCGGCTCATTTAACAGACCTTGTTAAATTTGGTTTTGGAACATCTTACGTTACTAAAGACTTAGAAAAAAAGATTAGCTTATACAAGGAGGCTGGGGTAAAAACATATTTTGGAGGTACCCTTTTTGAAGCATTTATTGTACGTGGAATGTTTGATGATTATCGTAGGCTAATGGATAAGTTTAACATGGAAACTTGCGAGGTTTCTGATGGTTCTATTGAGTTACCCCAAGAAAAAAAATGTGAATATATTATAGATTTAGCAAAAGATTTTACAGTTTTATCTGAAGTAGGATCTAAAGAAGAAGGTATTTTTATTAGCCCTGCTAAATGGATTTCTATGATGCAATCAGAACTAGAAGCTGGTTCATGGAAAGTGATTGCAGAAGCTAGAGAAAGTGGAAATGTTGGTATTTATAGACCAAACGGAACTGCACACGTATCTTTAGTCAACAAAATAATTGCTCAAGTTAATGTTGAAAATATACTTTGGGAGGCACCTATTAAATCTCAGCAAGTTTGGTTTATTAAACAATTTGGGGCCAATGTCAATCTTGGTAACATTGCTTTTAATGAAGTAATTCCTCTAGAATGTTTAAGATTAGGTTTAAGGGGCGATACTTTTTTTGACAACATTCCAGAAGAGATGGTAGCTGAATTTAAATAATTACAAAATGAAGTTTTTAACTGCTCGAGAATTAAAAGCAAAATTTGATGCCRATGAARTATTTCAATTAATMGATCTTCGCCAAGATTATGAATTTGAAGACTTAAACATAGGAGGAATAAACATTCCCTTAGAAAACATCTTTTCTTCGATAGATAGAGTAGATACAGATAAACCTGTAATTTTCATCTGTAACAGTGGGAGAAAATCTGCTGCAGTTATTCATACCATTAAAAGAAAATTGAACTTAAGTAACAAGGATGTGTATTCCTTAAAAGGTGGTGTACCTGCGTACATAGAAGAAACTAACTAATCGATGGAAAAATCAATTAAAGACTATCTGTTTTTAAGCCTTAAGGGAGTAGCCATGGGTGCTGCAAACGTTATTCCTGGTGTATCTGGAGGTACAATAGCACTTATCACAGGAATCTTTGAAGAATTAATCAACTCTATTAAGTCTTTTAACCTTACCGCAATTAAATTATTAGTTACTGGAAAATTTAAAGCTTTTGCTCAACACATTAATCTTGGGTTTTTAATTGCAGTTTTTTTAGGCGTAGGAGTTAGTATTATCTCAATTGCTCGATTATTCGATTATTTATTCACCAATCATCCCATCTACATTTGGTCATTCTTTTTTGGATTAATATTGGCTTCAATATATAGTGTTGCTAAAACCATTTCAAAAGTTTCTGTAGGTGTTATTATTTGTTTTATTATAGGTGGAGGAATCGCCTTAACCATAACTTTCCTAACTCCTGCAACCGAAAATGGTAAAATGTGGTATCTATTTATGTGCGGAGTAATTGCTGCCTGCAGTATGATATTACCTGGTTTATCTGGTTCATTCATTTTAATTCTATTGGGTAATTATCAATTGATAATGATAGATGCTGTAAATAAATTAGACATTAAAACTTTAGCACCTGTTGCGATTGGTGCAGGAATTGGTTTATTAGGCTTCTCTCACGTTTTATCTTGGGTATTTAAAAAATTTAAAGACCAGACTATTGCTCTACTCTCTGGTTTCATATTAGGTTCCCTCCCTATTCTATGGCCTTGGAAAGAAGAAATAACTGAAACATTTAATAACAAAATTAAAGTCGTTGGCTATGAATGGAAAATCCCTACAGATTTTAATCAAGAAGTAATTTTTGCCCTAGCATTAATTCTTGTAGGCATCATTTCAATTTGGTTGTTAGAAAAAGTGGCCAATAAAAGCAATTAATTCCTCCTTACCTTTCTCACAAAAAAACGCTAACTTCGTATTCTCCTGCTGCAAGCACAGCAACACTTTAGTGTAAAAACATTGAAACATTCCTAGCACAGTCGTTGACTCTTTTTATTTTTTTTGCTTAGCTTCGGATAGCTTAGCTTTTCAAAAACACATTCGTTCCTCACTTATTTTTTCAAAACAAATTGCTTGGTTTTGCCAAACAAGTCATTTTATCTAACTTCACGCCATGGAAAAAGAAAACATCATATTTGGTGTAAGACCAGTAATTGAAGCCATTAACGCTGGCAAAGAAATAGATAAGCTTTACATTCAGAGAGACATTAAAGGCAGTGGTCTTTCCGAACTACGCAATGCTGTAAAAAAAGCAAAAATTGCTTTTTCTCATGTCCCAATTCAAAAAATAAATAAACACACATCAGGAAATCATCAAGGAGTATTGGCTTTTATTACTCCAATTGAACTTTCTGATATTGAAACGCTAATTCCTACACTTTTTAATGAAGGAAAAACTCCTTTTATTTTGGTGTTAGACAAATTAACCGATGTTAGAAATTTTGGAGCTATTGCTAGAACTGCAGAATGTGCTGGCGTACACGCTATTGTTGTTCCTAAAAGAGAATCGGCACAAATAAATGCCGATGCCATTAAAACGTCAGCTGGTGCTTTACATAAAATACCCGTTTGTAAAGTAAATAACTTAACCGACACGGTAATGTTTTTACAAGCAAGTGGAATTAATATTGTAGGCTGTACAGAAAAAACAGAAAACTCGATTTATAGTGTTGATTATACTTCTCCAATAGCAATTGTTATGGGTAGTGAAGAAAAAGGAATTTCTAACCAAATCTTAAAAATTTGTGATGACAAAACAAAAATCCCAATGATAGGGGAAATATCTTCATTAAATGTATCTGTTGCGGCAGGAATAATTTTATTTGAAGCTGTTAAACAAAGGGCTATAACCTAATTTAACTTATTTTACTTTTAACAATTTTTTCAAAAGTGGTCTTTTCTATTTTACTGTCTAACCATGCAATAAAATCAAAATACTCATATGCTGCCTTTTCATAAGGATCTTTTAATACTTCCTTCAATTCATTTCTAAAATCAACGTAATGCTTTTGCATTGCCTCAGAATTTTTATTCTTCAAGAGTTTTTTAAAATCTTTTAAAAAAATGGTTTCGAACTTATAATTTTTTCTGCTTTTAGTAACAAATCGTTTGGTAGATTTTACTGTATAATCTAATAAATCATAGTTGCCTAATTCGTAATGAATAATCAGGTTTACCAACCTTGCAAAAGCATACACATCTTCTCTTAAGCCTGATTCACTATCATTTAACACTAAATTTATATACTTTAAAGCACTTTTATAATCTCCACCACCAAAATATGCTCTTGAAATATTATAATAAAAAAGCATTACTTCTTCATTATTAATTTTCCCATCATATTGTTCTATTCCTTTTAATATTTCTGGGATTACCTTTGCTATAGCTTTACTAAAAGCTCCTTTATTGATACAAACTAATAATTCTGCATTATGAGGAAATGTGAATATTTTTAATTGAACATCTGTGCTTTCAAAACCTCTTTTCTTCTCTAAACCTTTTAATTTTTCTATCATCAAAAAACAATTATCCCAATCTTTAAAATCCATATAGGCAAACATCACATTGTTTAATGCTTTTACATAGCGTTTAGGAAGCTCTTTCATAATCATAGGATTGTCTTCCATAATGGTCACCACTTTCATGAAATTGGTGTAAGTTTCATCTAAGTTTCTTTTTGTAGTAGCACATAATCCTTTAATATAATAACAAGCAGTTGCTGCTTTAGTGGTTAAAGCAGTATTTTTTCCCTTTATCAAATGATAATTAGCAATTTCATCTACTATTAACTGCTCTTCATCACTTCTAGCATATCCTCCTGTTCTGAAAGCAAAATTAATTTTTGAATATAACATTTGGTATTCAGCTAAATTTCTTAGTTTCTCTAAACATTCACTTTCTTCCTCAACCAATTTAGTTAAATCTTTATCAAACATTCCTCTCAAATATTCTTCTTCTACCAAGATTTTTTCCCAATCAATAAGATCTAGTAAAAAGTAATATTTCTCATAATCGTAAGCCATTTTTTTCGCTTTACGAATTATTTTGCTACACTCTTTGTATAGAGCTTTGTCAAATAGCAATTCAATATTACGCAGTTGTTCTTGTAAAATTGCAGCGGCAGATTTATCAGCATAAAAGCCCCTTAGGCTTTTAAGAATAAGATTGTATAAATGATTCTTTTCTGATGGTAAATGATTAATAAATGTCTCTTTTTTAAACTTTATTTTTAATGCTGTTTCATTATATTCTTTCTGACATTCAATAGCATCAAAGAGTTTCATGTAATTTTTTTCGCCTGACTGCAAAGAAGATGATAATTTAAAATATCTTTTTTCAGATTTTGAAAGAGATTTTATAAGCTGAAAAAGCTCTGCAGAAGGCTTCATAGAAATACAAGTATTAAGTAAGATTTCAAAGCATAAAAATAATTAAAATATTTCTTCATTTATTGATAGTTACACCATAGGATTACAATTTTAGTATTGAGTGCTGTTTCATTCTATTAACGGTAATTTATCTAGTTTTAAGTACTTTTATAGGCTAACACTCTTTTTTGATGAAAAATCATATTTTATTATTTCTAATCATATCAATGGGTTTTTATTGTCATGGCCAAAAACAAAGTTCATACAACAAAGCTTTAAATAGTAGAAGTGATACCATTGACATATTAAATTATCAAATTAATTTAGATATAACAGATCTGCCAAATAAATTAATTAAAGGTAATTGTGTTATTACATTTACCCCAAAAATAAACGGCATAACTTTTATAGARTTAGATTTACAAGGGCTTAGTATTGACTCGATAATTTCCAATGGAATTCTATTAACTTTCTTTCATAATGACACCTTAGTTAATGCAACCCTACCTATGACTTTAAATACAACCGACACCTCCGCTATAACAGTTTATTACAACGGCAGTCCACAGACAGATCCATCAACTTGGGGAGGTTTTTATTTTCAACCTGGATATGCTTTTAATTTAGGCGTAGGATTTCAAGATAATCCGCACAATTATGGCAGGGTATGGTTTCCGTGTTTCGATAATTTTATAGAGAAGTCTACTTATGAATTCAACATTATTACTGCAGGAGGAACACGAGCACATTGTAATGGTCAATTAATGAGTGAAAATACAATAAGTGGTGATACTATAATTCGAAAATGGGTAATGAACGAAGAAATCCCTTCTTATTTAGCATGCGTTGCTGTTGCTGATTACGAAACAGTTAATATGACATTTACTGGAATAAATGGTCCTATTCCTGTAGAGTTAGTTGGTGTAGAAGTCGATACAACAAATATGAAAAACTCTTTCATTAACCTTAGTGGAGCTTTAACAGCTTATGAGCAAAGTTATGGACCTTATTTATGGAATAAAATAGGTTTTACTCTGGTTCCTTTTAATTCTGGTGCCATGGAACATGCTACTAATATTGCTTACCCTAGAGCAACTGCTAATGGAACATTAACTTATGAAACTTTAATGGCTCATGAATTTTCTCATCATTGGTGGGGCGATTTAGTTACTTGCGAAACTGCTGAAGATATGTGGATAAATGAGGGGATGGCCGTTTATTCTGAGCATTTATTTTTAGAGAAAATTTATGATTATGCGACTTCTTTGGCTGAGATAAAAAACAATCATAAATCTGTTATACAATTTATTCACCTTAATGAAGGTGGTTATCGAGCTATTTCTGGTATTCCACATGAGTACACTTATGGCGATCATGTTTATCAAAAAGGTGCTTCTGTGGTTCATAATATGAGAGCTTACTTAGGTGATTCACTATTTTTTGTTGGATTAAAATCTATTACCAACAATTTTAAATTTCAAACCATCAATTCATCACAATTTAGAGATGAGCTAACTAATTCTACTGGTATTGACATGACCAACTTTTTTAACGATTGGGTTTTTTCTCCTGGTTTTTCTCACTTTGATATTGATTCTGTTAACATTTCTCCTAACGGAACAGATTTCGATATAGCAATTAATATTCAACAAAAATTAAGAGGAGCTTCTAATTTTCATTCAGGAACACCTCTTGAAATAACCTTTTATGATAATAATTGGAATGTACACAAAGATACAATCGTTGCTTCTGGTCAATACTCTACAAGCAATTTAACCATGCCTTTTTCTCCTTCTGTTTATATTTTAAATGAAACAAATAGATTAAATCAGGCGCGTACAGACAATCAGCTTATTGTTAAAACTACATTTTCCAACAGTTTTCTAGCCCTTGCATTGGTAAAATATTTAACTGTAAGTACCTTATCTGATTCTGCATTATTACAATTTGAACATCATTGGGTTGCTCCCGACACCATTAAAAATAATATAAATAATTATCGGATTTCAACTAGCCGCTATTGGAGTGTTGATGGAATAATTCCCTCAAATTTTAGTGCTTCCATAAGGTTAGAATTTGATGGAAGGTCAAATAATGGTTATTTAGACCTAGATTTAGTACCAGTAAATGGCGATAGCTTAATTCTTTTATATAGAGAAAGTCCTAAATTTGACTGGCAAGAATATCCTTATTATACCAAAACAACTATTAGCTCATCAATAGCTTATGGTTGGTTTACAATTGATAGTTTATTGTTGGGTGAGTACACATACGCAAATAGTGCTTCTGCTATTGGCATCAAAGAAAAACATAAAGCAAATAATGATTTTAAAATCTACCCCAATCCAACGGATAGCTTTATATGGGTAGAAAGCACTAAATCATTAAATGAATCCGAAATATGCATTTATGATGTTAATGGCCATTTAGTGCACAAAAACACTATAAAAAAGAAAATCAAAGTAAATACGAAAGATTGGAAGTCAGGAACATATATTATTACTATATCAAATGTTAATAACTTACTATATTCAAACAAGTTTATAGTAAAATAAAACCTTCAGGAACTCCTTTCCTCATTAATTCTTAATAAGATTATAGATTTTATCTCATACATTTAAATTGGTAAGTTTAACAGTTGAAATCTAATGCGATTAGTAGCTATTTTCACTCTCTATTTCATCTATTTTTATCTAGAATAGATTACAACTAATTACTGTAATACATTAATAATGGCTAATTTTAGTATTCATGGAAGTTTCTAAAGTAAAATTAAGGTATCGAGATAGAGATACCATGTTTAAAAAAGAATACTCTGAACTTAAAATTAAAGTTGCATTAAACTGGTTTGAAATTTTTGCACTTATCACTGTTTCCTCTCTTCTTTCTTTTAAAATGATATCTTATATGAATTTAGGAAATATTTTCATCCCAATTATAACTTCTTTAGGAGTGGCTTTAATTACGACATATTTATTTTGTCGTTTTAGAAACTACCAATTAAACATTACTCGGTTCGATAAAGAAGATATTTACAAAAAAATCAGCAATGATTTAATTGACAAAGTAAAAGCTTAAGATTCTATTGCTGTTTTAAAAAACGTTTAAACGTAGCATAAATATAATTTAAGTCTTCTTCAATAATACAATAAGGAGGAATTATTATTAATACATTACCAAGAGGTCTAATTATAATTCCTTTATCCAGGAACCATTTATACGCGTCATTCCCTTTACTGTTAAAATAATTGCTTTCTCCTTCTGTGTCTAATTCTATTGCAGCTATTGTTCCAAAATTTCGAGTATTCCTTACTTTAGGATGATTTTTTACTGAATCAATAAAATCAGCTTGTTGTTTTACTATTCTTTTGATATTAAGTATCGTTTCCTCCTTTTCGAATAAATCTAATGAAGCATTTGCCGCAGCACAAGCTAACGCATTTCCCGTATAAGAATGACCATGTAAAAAAGTATGTTTCTTGTTTTCTGAATCAAAAGCATTAAACACTTTTTCAGCTACTGCAGTAACTCCCATTGTCATAAAACCACCAGTAATTCCTTTAGATAAACAAATAATATCTGGCTTGTTTTCCAAATAATTTACCGAGAAGAATTTACCAGTTCTGTAAAATCCAGTCAGCACTTCATCAGCAATTGTAAGAACATTATAGTGCCCACATAAACCTATCATCTTAGATAATATTTCTGGTGAATGTATTAGCATTCCTGCTGCTCCTTGTACTATTGGTTCAAAAATAAAAGCGGCAACATCATTTGATTTTAATAAATCCTCGAATTTAAGTAAGACCTCTTCTTTATTTTTTTCATTAGGGGCATCTATAAATTCCACATCAAATAAAAATCGTTCAAAGGGTTCATTAAAACCACCCCTAGCTGTTAGGCTCATACTACCAAAAGTATCTCCATGATAATCATTGGTGAAAGTGATGAATTTATTACGCTCTTCACCTTTGTTAAACCAATATTGAATGGCCATTTTTAAGGCTACTTCATTTGCTGYAGACCCATTATCAGAGTAGAATATTTTATCAATATTATCGGGTAATATATTTACTAAGCGTTCTGCCAACCTAACCGCTTGAGGATGAGTAAACCCTCCGAATGCCACATGCTCCAACTCCAACGTTTGTTCTGAAATTTTCTGTGCAATATAAGGATGACAATGACCATGCATGTTTACCCACCAGCTCGAAAAGCCATCAATGTATTTCTTGCCATCTTCCCCAAAAAGATAAGCACCCTCTGCTTTAACAATTGGAATTATCTCTGTTCCTTTATGATTGAATGGATGCCAGATGTATTTTAAATCTTTTTCTTTTAGGTCGCTCATTTGTAATTTAATAGGTTTTTTAAACTATCCTTCGACAGGCTCAGGATGACAATACAGCTGAAAATTGAAATTTGTAACTCAATACTGTTGCTGCATTAATAGTTTGATGTTGTTTTACTCTTCCCAAACATTTTAATCCAGAATAATCCAAAATATATTTTTCAGTTTCAATATTTTCATCACCATTAAATATAACCCCTAGTAATTTTATTCCTCTAGATTTTAAAATTTCTAAACTTAATAGGGTATGGTTTATACTTCCTAAATAATTTTGGGAAACCAATACCACCTCTACGTTTAATTCGCTAATTAAATCAACTAATAAGTTAGTTTCGTTTAATGGCACCATCAATCCTCCTGCCCCCTCTATAATTAAATTATTATCGGTTTGAGGTACAACAAAATCTGTTAACTTAACTTTCACATTATCAATAGCCGCAGCAACATGAGGAGACATTGGTTGAGACAATTTAATCCCTTCTGGATGAATGACCGTTTTAGAATTAGATATTAAATTCCTCACTTTTATAGAGTCAGAATTTTCTAAATCCCCCGCCTGGATTGGCTTCCAATAATCAGCCTCTAGCGCTTCTGTAAGTATAGCTGAAACAACCGTTTTACCAACATCTGTACCTATTCCTGTTACAAATATCTTTCTCATAACTCTCCTCCCATTATTTTTAATAAATCGCCAATTTGATCTTTAGTATTGAAACTGTGTAAACAAATTCTTAATCGTTCTTGCTCTTTTGGTACAGTTGGTGATAAGATTGGACGAACATCAAAACCTCTGTTTTGAATAGTTGTTGCTAATTTTTTTATCGCATCATTTCCAGGAACAATTACACATTGAATTGCACTATTTGAATTAATAAGTTTTGTCATCCTGAGCTTATCGAAGGACAAAAACTTAGATTTAAAATATTCAACAATAAAATTCAACCTTTCAATTCTATCCAAATTATTTTCTAAAAATTGGTGTGCTTTTTTAATGGTTAAAATACTATTTAGAGGTAAAGCCGTTGTATAAATAAATGCCCTAGAATAATTGATTAAATAGTTACGTAACAATTTACTACCAAGAACCACAGCTCCATGAGCTCCATAAGCTTTTCCAAAAGTAACCACACGAGCAAACACCTCATTTTCTAGTCTATGCTGCACAACTAATCCTTCACCCTTTGCTCCAAAAATRCCACAAGCATGCGCCTCATCAACAATTAAAGCGGCATTGTATTCTTTACAGATTTCGACAATATTTTTTAAGGGAGCTTTGTCTCCATCCATAGAGTAAATGGATTCTACTGCCACAAAAACATTGCCTTTGGCTAGTTTTATCTTATCTTTTAAAGAACCTATACTATTGTGTTTAAATGAAAATGAATTGGCATTACTAAGTCTTACTCCATCACGAATAGAAGCATGAATTAATTCATCATAAATAATGGTATCTGCCCGTTCTGCAATACAGGCAAACAGTCCAATATTGGCATTGTAGCCTGAATTAAATATTAGGCTAGCTTCAGCTTTATAAAAGTCAGCTAAAAATTGTTCTATCTCCTCGGTTAACTTATTGTTTCCTGAAATCAACCTTGAACCAGTTGCTCCGAATTGCCCTATATTTTCTATTAGATGAATTGCTTTTTCTGAAGAAAAGCCTAAATAATCATTGGAACAAAAATCAATTAAATTAGTATTGATCTTTAACTCACGAAAAGCATTTTCTAATTTTCGTTGGTCTAGTTTTTGTTGGATATGGGAAAGGTGGGGATTCAAAATTTAATTATCTCTTTTATCTCACCAAAAATACATTCYTTAGGGTTAAATTGGAGTAATGAATTTAGTGTTATTCTTTTTTGATTTGGTTTCTTTTCATCAAGRGTTTCAGTTGGTAAAACATAAAAAGTCCATTGTTCTAATTTTAACGGATTAACTGTTTCTTTATCTTGATGCTTTAACAAACAAAAAATATAAAAATCAGATTGTCGTTTAGATTCTTTAGAATACTCGTTGGTTTGAGAATCCCATCCTCTTGAGGGTGAAATATCAAATGAAATTTTTGAAAATTCTTTTTGTTTCCAAGACTGTAAATAAGCTGATGACTTCACTTCTACTTTAACACCTGACTTAGTAATTAAATCGTAAGCATCCCACTCAATCCTTGCACCATTATCAATATCTAAATCCTGTTTAACAATATATTCAGCAATAACTCCTCTTAAAGAATTGCTTAGTAAATCAGATTGTGACCAACTCCAAAAATTTAACAGGTTAAAACCTAGCTCTTTTTCATAAAAACTAAATGGTTCATCTCCTGATTTTAAATTAACATCTATAGCATTTAAATCACTCATAAAATAGATTCCCAATCAAGTTGAGAATGGCAATTAATTAATGTCCGTCACCCTGAATTTATTTCAGGGTCTGTTCAATAGATGCTGAAACAAGTTCAGCATGACGTACTAATTGAGTGAAGATTGGGATTCACTTTTCAATTCCCTCCTAATCCCCTTAGCTTTTTGGGTTGCCTCCACATTTCTTTCAATCGTATGTCCTGGTCTACTCCATTTTTCAGCTTCAACAGCTTGGTCTTTTCTAATCTTTACTTTACCTGCATTGTCTTTTTTCTTTTCGGTTGGAGTTAGTCCTAAAATGTTAAACAACTCCATGTCTTCATTGTCTCCAGGATTTGGAGTAGTTAATAATTTATCTCCAGCAAAAATAGATGAAGCACCAGCCATAAAACATAATGCTTGCCCTTCCTTAGTCATTTCAGTTCTTCCAGCAGATAAACGAACTGTTGCTCTTGGAAAAACAATACGAGTTGTTGCAATCATTCTTACCACATCCCAAACTGGAATAATATCTTGTTCTTCCATTGGAGTGCCTTCAACTGGCACCAATGCATTGATTGGAATAGATTCTGGATGGCTGCTCAACGATAATAAACCCATTAACATTCCAACTCTATCATCAACGCTTTCTCCCATTCCAATAATTCCRCCWGAACAAACWKWWANWSSAGCNKTTTCTARCRTTSKCMAWTGTWTYWATWCKMTCWYKAWAYYSWCKAGTTGAAATAACATCTTTATAATATTCCTCTGAGGTATCTATGTTATGATTGTAGTAATGTAGCCCTGCTTCTGCTAATCGAGTAGCTTGGGTCTCGGTAACCATTCCAAGTGTACAACAAACTTCCATTTCCATTGCACTTAATCCTTTTACCATTTCTAATACCTGCTCAAAATCTTCTCCATCCTGTACATTTCGCCAAGCCGCTCCCATACAAACTCTTGATGAGCCACTTGCTTTTGCCTCAGCTGCTTTTGATAGTACTTCTTCAACAGGCATTAAATCATTCTTTTCAATATCGGTATGGTATCGAGCTGCTTGTGGACAATAACCACAATCTTCAGGACAACCTCCAGTCTTAATAGATATCAATTTACTTACCTGAATTTTAAGTGGATCATGATGTTCTCTATGTACTTTTGAAGCTTCATAAATCAACTCCATTAAAGGCTTATTGTAGATGTCAAGAACTTCTTCTTTTGTCCAACTTTTATTTGTTTCAGTCATTGTAAAATTTTGAAAAGCAAAGATACAGTAAATCTAAATTATAAATGTTGAATTTTAAATTTTGAATTATCATTTCTGTCATCCTGAGTTTATCGAAGGATAAAGAAATTTAAAACTTTAAATCTTTTAACTTTACAAACTTTCTGGCTTTAAACTGAAACATGCGAATTGACATCATAACAGTATTACCTGATTTACTGGAAAGCCCTTTAAATACCTCTATTTTAAAAAGAGCCCAAGACAAAGGTTTGGTGGAAATTAACCTACACAACCTTCGTGATTACTCTACCAACAAACAAAAAAGTATTGACGATACTGCTTTTGGTGGTGGAGCAGGAATGGTAATGCAAATACAACCCATTGCAGATTGTATAGAGAAATTGAAAGCAGAAAGAAATTATGACGAAGTAATTTACATGACTCCTGATGGCGAAACTATGAAACAAGGAATGATAAATACACTTTCTTTAAAAGAAAACATCATCATCCTGGCTGGTCATTACAAAGGTATTGATGAACGAGTTAGAGAACTGTTTATTACCAAAGAAATTTCTATTGGTGATTTTGTGTTGACTGGAGGAGAATTACCCGCTGCTATTCTGAGTGATGCTATTATTCGATTAATACCTGGAGTAATAAGTGACGAAACCTCTGCTTTAACAGATTCTTTTCAAGACGGATTATTGGCACCTCCTGTTTACACTAGACCAGAAAATTACAAGGGATTAAAGGTTCCTAAAATATTATTAGGAGGAAATCATAAGGAAATTGAAAAATGGAGGGAAGAAAAAGCAATTGAACGCACTAAAGAAAGAAGACCAGATTTATTGGATTAGTGTTTAGTGTAAAAAAAATCTATAAACGATAACCAAAAACTAACAACTAAATTTCTTCACTTTTGCATTTTTCCTCTGGTTTTGCACCGCAAAAACTACATTCACCATCTTCTTCATCAAAAATACGACTTGCGCTTGCACAGGTTTTATCAAACCTACCACCTTTTTTAAAGATGATTTTTACAGCCATTCCGAAAACACCTATTGCCAACAAGCCTGTTATTAAAAGAAATAATTTCATACAACAAAATTAAGATTTATTTACTTTTTGAGTTTTAGTACTCTTAAAGATTTATCTATTAAACCGTTAAACTCATCTGACACTTTTAAAACATACATTGGTGTAACAAATAGAGCCCCCATAATAAATAATCTGATAATCATATCAACTATAAATGATTCRAARGGAGGAATAAAATAAACAATAGTGTAAGTTATCSCAGCAACAATYGGTATGTAYATAGATTTAGAAGTAAAAGGCAGYACTCCCATTTTTATTTTTATYAATATTARRCGAATRGTRTTTACTATAAAAATAGAGATCAATGTTGCTAATGCTGCTCCTTCAATACCATATTTAGGAATGAGTATAAAATTAGTTCCTATTAATAATAGTATTAGTAATACATTAAAATAGAGCATCAATTTAAAGAATTTAGAAAATTGAATAATAAAAGCATTCAAGCCAGTAGAAACGTCATACAATTTAGCTAAACAAATAAACAGTAATACATACTTTGCTTTACCATATTCATCAGGAAGTAATTCAAAAATATTATCTACATTTAACCAAATTCCCAAAAATAAAAGCGTTCCTATTAACATTAGGTTAATTGAAGTTTGCTTATAAATTTTACTAATCTTTACCAGGTCATTCTCTTTCCACGCTTCAGAAATCACAGAAACAGCAACTCTTTCAATCCCTCTATATGGAATCATTATCATAATCCCCATATACATTGCTATTGAGTAAAATGCGACATTTTCCAATCCATCTTCAACTAATGCACCAATCATTAAAGAATCAATAGTACCTGAAACCATGCCTGAACTCGCACCAAGTATAACAAACAGAGCAAAAATAGACWTTTCTTTAATTATTTTTTTATCAAATCTTTTAAATTGTGGTAAAATAAAAAGTTCTTTAATATAAGCGGTATAAAGAACAACAGCCAAAAGCAATAGAGAATAAATGTTAATATAATAGAACATGAATTGATCAAAATTCAAATACTCATAATAGTAGAGAATTATCAATCCCATCCATAAAAAACGTAAAACTACATTTTGCAACAAATTGCATATCACAGTTTTATATAAAGATCTTAGATAAACATCAAATACAGTAAAATAGACCATATATAAAGTGAGCATGAGAATATAATTATAGTAATCTCCAAAGAGAGTAGACTCATCAGCATAATATTCAACAACATTGTCATGCATAATAAATGATAAAAGCAAAAACAATACATAACCTAGTAATGGAAGAACTAATATGACAAACAGAATACCATTATGACCTTTTTCTCGATTTCTAAAAAATGGAAAAAATTTTAAAGCAGTACTTGGTATTCCAAATAAAAAAAGGGTTGAGCCCAATACTGCTGCAGCATTAATCACTCTAGTTAAACCAAACTCATCTGGAGAAAAAACATTCGGAAAAAGTACAATAGTATTTACAGCCCCTATAATTATTCCTATATAAGAAGTAATTGAGTTGTAAATACTTTGTTTTGCTACTATACCCATATATTGCACGAAACTAACAAAGTTTACGATATTTTATTGTTTATCGTATCTATCATTTTGAATGAAATTAATAATTTTTAACATTAAGCTTATAAACTAATGTGGTTTTAGCTGTTAACTTTTAATAATTTAGTAGTCTTAATGAAAAAATTAATTATCATATTTATTATTATAGCTAACTATACTGTATATGCTCAAACAATAGAAAAAAAGGTGATTCAAATTACAGGGGCAATAGTGGAAGCTGATAGTTTACAATCAATGCCTTTTGTACACGTTACTATTAAAAATTCTCGAGGTGGCACAATAAGTGATTATTATGGATTTTTCTCCTTAGTGGCACAAACAGGTGATACCATTGTATTCTCAAGCGTAGGTTTTCATCGCAATCAGTTTATTTTGCCTGATAGCTCAAAAAATAATTCTTACTCCATGATTCATGTGATGTTAAAAGACACCATATTATTAAATGAATTTACCGTTTTTCCTTGGCCTACACGAGAACAGTTTAAGTACGCTTTTATGCATGAAGATATACCGGACAATGGAAACGATAGAGCTCGAAAAAACTTAAGCAGAGAAGCGTTAATGGCCGCAGCAGGATCAGTCCCTATGGAAGGCAGTACAACTTACAAGTATGAATTACAAAACAGATACACTAAGCTCTACCAAGGAGAAGGATTTGCACCTAATAGATTATTAGACCCAATTGCTTGGAGCAAGTTTATTAAAGCATGGAAAAATGGTGACTTTAAAAAGCAAGATAACATTAACTATTTACCCAATAATTAGTCGAATTATTTATATTTGTCTTTGAAAATACTACGGCATTATGACAAATATTTCTTCTTGTAGATTTTGTAAATCTTCTAACATAAACGTTCTAAAATCTATTCAATCCCCACATTTCAATCATAAATATTTATTATACCATTGCTCAGAATGCAATAGTAAATTTCACAATCCAAATGAAATAGATATCTCTTACGATAAAATGTATCAAGATATTGCTAATGAAACTACAGACTTATTAAACGAAGAATACAAACCAAACAGAACTTGGATAAGACAAAAAAGTGTAATCCAAAAATTATTAAAAAAATCACCTGAATCTATTTTAGATGTTGGATGCAGAACAGGTTCTTTTTTAATGCATTTTGATAAAAAAATTGATAGAGTTGGCGTTGAGCTTTCTCATCAATTTGCTGATGTAGGAAAGAAAAGAGGTTTAAATATTTATACTGACTTTATAGAAAATATAAAATTTGATAAACAGTTTAATGTGGTTTCTTCTTATGCAGTTTTAGAACATCTTACTGACCCAATTCCTGTGATACAAGATTTAAAAAAATTGGTAAAAAAGGATGGTTTATTAATTATTTTGGTTCCCTGGCATGAATGTTTAAAAGAAAAAATATTGTATAAACTGAACATCCAATGGCATATGTTCTGTCCTCCTTCCCACCTTAATTTTTATTCCAAGAAATTCTTAAACAAGATTGTTAAAGCAGAAGGTAATTTTGAGTTAGTTTATTCTTTTTCCACTTCTGGTGGTATTTTCAATCCTTTCAGACGTATTCCGATACTAAATAAAGCTTTTGGTTTATTTATGCATTATTACGATATGTCATTTATGAATAAAATTGCAATTTTTGATCACTTGTATGTTTACTACAGGAAAATAAAATAGTTACAGAGATTATTGAATTTTAGAAAAGCTAGGTTCAACTAATAAGTGCAACAGGTTGGTTAAAATTATTTAAAAATACTTCATTAGGAGTTTTATATCCTAATAATTTTCTAGGTCTGTTGTTTAATTTACTGATAATCATATTTATAGTATTATTATTGATTAAATTAAAGTCTGTTTTTTTAGGTAAATATTGTCTTATTAATTTATTGTTATATTCATTAAGTCCTCTTTGCCACGGAGAATAAGGTTCTGCAAAGTAAAAGTCTGTTTCAAGTTTTGCTGCAATGCGTAACTAGCATTATAACTTCGTTTTTTACTATTCCTTCTCAACTCCCTGCTTATTGTACTTTTATGCACTCCTAGCTCATTTGCTATTTGTGTAATTGTATATTCTGCTTTTAGATACGCCTCAATTTGGTACCTTTGAGAGTCGATTAATTGTTGATAATTCATCGGCAATCAGATTTTTTTTCAAATATCGGAAAGCTAGCTTTCCGATATTTGTCATCTGTTGCACTTATTGTTTGAACTTAGTTTTTAATAATTTTTCCTTTTTGAGAAACGCCTGTTTCTGGATTAGTTAATGTTATAAAATACAAGCCATTACTTAAATTATGAATATCTAATTCGATTCTGCCTGCAAAAATATTTACGTTATAATCTGTAACTAGTTTCCCACTAATATCAAACAATTGAATTGTGCTATTATCTTGATTATTGACTAACTCAATTGTTACATTATTTGTAACTGGATTTGGAAATATCGATAAAAAGGAATCTTCATCTCCTACTCGTTTTATCTCCAAGTTTTCTGCCACATTAGTTTCTCTATAAGTTGCATAGATATAATCTGGATGTGATGTTGTAACCTTTAACAAATACACTGCAAAATTTGATACTTCATCCTTATTCGACACCAATCCTTGTAACATTTGTATGTCAGAATTTGTCAATTGATAATTGTTTCCTACAACATCTAAATCCATTATACTTAGTGTTTTATAATCTATTTCTACCGTTGTAAAAGGAGAATACAAATTTAAAAATAAACGTGCTTGTTGCAAATCACCATTTCTATAATGAAACAAGTATTTTAATAAATTTATTTCATTATTTGATAAATCAGTATTAGCAATGATGTCATTCATTAATATTTCAGTAGGATTATCTACTGAGGATAAAACCATGTTTGCTTTTGTAAATTGATTCTCCTCTACAGATAAAGTTTGTAAAAAATTATTCTCTAATGAAAAAGGGCTATTATTTCCAATTTTAATAGGTTTCATTATTGTTTCAAAATTATCACATAATAAAGAGGTGTTTAAATTACCTTGTGATGGCATATTAAATACTTGCTGTCCACAAGATGCTGTTGAATGATATGGATTGTTACTTGTAATTTGAACCGTAGCAAATGTTATGTTAAACACTCCAAAATTATCAGCAACCTGTATTAAAGTATTACTATATATATCTGTTGCTAAGTTATCATTACTCCAGAAAGTGTTTGTTCCAGGGTCTCCAGCAGTTCCAATATTCCCAGTAAGTTCATCATTAAAAACACCATATTTAGTGTAGTTATACATATAGTTGTTTCTCACATAAGGGATCCTTCCTTTACCAAGTAATTGTATCGATTGTTCTGCATCTTTAACACAGTTGGTAGTAATTTGCAATCCTTGGTAGTAAGAGTCTGTTAAAATACCAACTGTACCATTAAATGTAGCCATAGTAATATCATTACAGGTAATGTATTTTTTAACAAAACCTTTGGTTTTTTGATTATAATAAATCCCTACCTTACCAATTTCTGTTAATACATTGTAAGCTGTTTGAGTTATACCGCATTTAACCACGTTTACACCAATATCATACCCATTAATTTGATTACTCAACACACTTACTTGGCTTGATCTTTCAACATAAATGGCATTATTAAGTGAGTTAGTATGGTAATTATTTTCTAATTCGTTATTATTRATYTCTACAATAACACCTTTTGAACTAAAAACTGAAATAGAACTTGTGTTAGAAATATTTCTATTAATTTCTATTTCGTTATTTTCAATTCTTGTAGGAAACCGAGGTTTATTTATAGTTATAGATGTATTAATGTTGGTAAATGTATTTTCTGAAATAATTCCTCCACTTCGTTCTTGATGCACCCCAAAAACTGTAGGTAAACTTAGCTGTATAGAGTTAATAAAATTGTTTTGTGACACTTCATTTAATTTACTCTTATTAACGAAAATACCGTAAACCATATTATTATCTATAAAGTTATAACATTCTTTAAAAACAGGGTAAAAACTTTCTATTACAAAATTATTTCCACTAATAGGATGATTAAATTGATTGTTATCATTTATTCTAACACCTATATTACAGTTAGAAAATAAATTATTAGAAACTACCCCGTCAGCTCCTTTATCAAAAAATAATGCAACTTCAGCATTTTTAAATGTTGATTCATTAATAATGTTATCAAAGGTGCTTTGACCCTGTGTGCCATCAAATAAAATTCCTTTCCAAGACCCATCTACGTTACATGGTCTAAATACAGAATTATTTGCCCTTAAATATGCTTGGTTTTCAAAAACAATTCCTGCACATTCTCCAAATACTACATCCACATTGGTAATATCTAGTACTGCTCCATTTTTTACAGTTACGATAACATTGTCATCTATGTAATACTTATTATCCCAAACCACATCAGACAAATAATCAATGGATGCCATAATATGTGTATACAATGGATCTGAAGCTGCTAAGCAAGTAGGGCATAAACTTTCTTCTGTAAAAAGGACTGGATTGACTATAGCCATTGTAGCAGATACCCCTCCTCCTATATTTTGGACTGGAACAATATTGACAACATTAATATTAGGCGATACTTCATTAAATATTACATTTTGAGAATTACAACTTTCTCCACAACTATTTGTTTTCACAATATAAATATCTTCACCATTTGCATTAAAACTAGTAGTACCTCCAACAAAAATGATTTCATTATTCGTTGTAACATCCATAGATTTTGACCATCTATCAATTCTATCACTACCAATATCCCCATATGTTCTTGACCAGTTTAAATTTCCATTTACATCTATACTTATTAAAAACTGGTCATACCCCCCTGCACCAAAACTATTCGTTTCACCAACTACAATTATTTCGCCATTAGAATTTTGTCTCACGTTGGACGCTCTATCTGAACCGACCCCTCCATAAACTCTAGTCCAAATTTCATTTCCATTTACATCAAATCTAGTTACTAAAATATCATCCATACCTGCCCCAAAACTTGGTGTAAAACCCACTGCCACGAAATCTCCATTACTTAACATCTCTGTAGCATAATAGGCTTCAGAAGCTGGTCCATTTAGAACTTTTTTTGTCCAAACTGGATTTCCACTATTATCTATACGCATCAATATTCCATCTGTTCCACTAGCTCCAAACCCATTTGTGTGTGCTGTTATAATCACATCACGATTAGTTCCTGGAATTTCCATAACACTAGTGGGTTGATCTGCATTATTACTGCCATACGTTTGAGAGTTAATAAAAGACCCATTTGAACTTAACCATATTACATTAATATCTTGATTACCAGCACCTGTTGATTCTGAGTTTCCAGTTAATATAAAATCCCCATTTAATAACTCTTTTATATCCCTTATGGTTTCTCTGCTAGCCCCTACTAAACGTTGTTCCCAATCTATTCCTCCGTTACCGAATAATTTCACAACCCATCCATCATAATTATTACCTGCTCCAAAACCAAAGGTAAATCCTGCAAATAAATATCCGCCATCAGAAGTTTGAATGATGGACATACTACTGCCATCATCATTACTTGTACTACCATACGTATTATTCCATATAATATTCCCATTTGCATCAGTTTTCATTACAAAAATATCCATACCTCCTGCCCCTAAACTTGTAGTTTCTCCAACGATAACAAATCCTCCATCAGTTGTTTGTTTTWCAGCATGAGCCCTTTCATTTAGAGCTCCTCCAAAAACTTTTTGAAATGAGTTACCTGTACATTGTGCTTGTACTTTAATTGATAAGCTAGCAAAAAGAATTATTGCTAGTGATAAAAGTAAATTGTTTTTCATAACATCTATAATTTTAAGTTTATGAAAACAAAATAATGATGTTWCAGTTTCAAGTCAAAAAAAGTATCATTGTTTCTAGTAAACGGTTAGTTACATTTTTAATCGGTAATAAATTACTTCATACTTTCAATAAAAATTAAAAATTCTTTCTTTTTTCTTCTTGATACTTCCATTTTTTCATCATTTTTCATAATTATGGTTGTAGTAACTCTTCTATATTCTTTCATGTAATTAGTATTTATCAATTGTGATTTATTAATTCGAAAAAATAGTTTAGTACTTAATAATTCTTGATATTCTTTTAATGTTCTTGTAGATAATATTTTTTTATTATTTTTCAACACAATATAAGTGTAGGAAGATTCAGCTTGACAATAAATAATATCTCCTATGTATATAAACTCTATCTTACTGGCACTTTTTATTGCTATTTTCTTATTTGTATTTTCTTCTTTAACATTATCCAATAGCACCTTAATTTGGTTGTTATTATGTGTTTTTTCATCGAGTGAATTCATAGTTCGTAATACAGCACTTTCTATTTCATCAATATCAATCGGTTTTAACAAATAATCTATTACACTATACTTAAATGCTTTAATTGCATATTCATCATAAGCTGTTGTAAAAATAATTTTAAACTCAATTTTTATAAATTTCTCCAAAAGATTGAACCCTGTTCCATCCAACATTTCTACATCTAAAAAAACTAATTTTGGTAATTTAATATTTATAAGCTCAAATCCTGTTTCAACAGAATCCGCTTCTCCAAGAATTATTATATCTATATTGGATTCTTGTATTAAAAGCTTTAATACTTCTCTAGATTTTTTTTCGTCATCTATTATTACTACTGTAATCATTTTTATCCTAAATATTATAAGGTATTTTTATTATAACTTTTGTCCCCATAGCATTACCCTCATTATTCTTAAGATCAAGAACCTTAACATTAGAATCATTATTACTAATAATACCTAATCTTTCTTTTGTAATGCTCATCCCTACTGACTTTTGTTTCATCCTTCTTTCTGCTTTTATTTCTCCTGCCTTTTTTCGACCTATTCCGTTATCTTCTATTGTACAAAAAAGATACTCCTCTTTTTTATCTAAATCTATAGTAATCTTCCCTTTCTCATTTTTATTCATTAAACCATGCCACAAAGCATTTTCGACATACGGCTGAATTAGCATTGATGGAATTTCATCATAATCGACATCTATTTTATTATTTACGTTAATCACATAATCAAATTGTTTTTCAAATCTCATTTTTTCCAAATCCAGATACAATGTTAACATGTCTATCTCTTCCCGAATGGTACTTGTACTTTTTTCTGATAGATTAAGTACTGTTCTTATTAATTGAGCAAATTGAGCGATATATTTATTCGTACTTCTAAAATCATTTACGACTACATAATGTTGAATAGAATTTAAAGTGTTAAAAATAAAATGTGGATTCATTTGAGACCGTAGTGCTTTCATTTCCAACTGCACCATTTTTTTTTCTACTTCTGTAATTTTTCTCGCTGCTTTATTTTTTTTAACCAGTTGTTTTTCACGATAAGTGAAAATTAAAAAGATAACAATTACTCCGAAAATAATTTCTGTTATTATAAACCACCATGTTAACCAAAAAGGAGGCGTTATGGTAAAAGATAACATAACAGGTTCACTCCATGTTTCATCTTCATTTTTAGCTTTTACCTCAAAAATATAATCATTGGGTTGTAATGTTGGATATTGAATGTTTCTTGAGGTGGTTGTAATCCAATTACTATCCACACCTAACATTCTATATTGATACTCAATATCTCCTAAACTTCTATAANTTAATCCCTCAAAATAGATATTGATAAAATTCTCTTGATAGGACAATTCCATTTCTTTTTTAATCTTTCTTTCTTTTGAATTGACATTAAAATGAGTGATAAACACAAAAGGAGGGACTGTGTTAACGGTAAGTTTTGTTTTATCAAATTCTATCAACCCTCTATTTGTTGCTAAAAATATGGTATTCTGATAAGAGCATATATCATTGATTGTTGTTATAGGTAATCCGTACTTTTTATCTAAATTTTGGATAGTATATAGTCCAGAGTCCCTATATTCAAGTTTACTCAACCCCTTGTTTGTAATTATCCAAATGTCTTTTTGATTGTCTATATGTATTTTTCTAACTATATCACTTGCTAAACCTGTGTTTTCATTAATTATATCAAAAACAGTATCGTTTTTTATCACTAAAACCCCATAGCTCTTTGTTCCTATTAGAAATACATCTTTAGTTAACCTTTCCATACTGGTTATAGCAGATGATAAAACCTTATGCTTACCGTAAGGATTAATTATTTGATCATTTTCATATACTCGTATTCCATCATTAGTTCCTATCCAAATACTAGCTCCATTCTTAATTAAACTGGTACACCACATTTTTGATTTTCCTTGTATGTATGAAAAAAACACCTCAGAATCATTAACAATTTTAGAAAATCCAAAAGCATTGACTTTATAAATTGTATCCTTATCTATAATTATTGACTTTGCACCTATATTAAACCTAGATAAATTATCATAAAATATCTTTTTACTATTATATTTTGACAGATTCATTTKACTACCATCTACGTATAAGAATTTTTTGTCATAATCATACTTCAAATTAATAATAGATAATGTAGAATTAACAATTCCTTTTACGGATAAATCACCTTTGTTAAATCTTACAACTTTCTTATTTGTCAAAGCCAAATACAAATTATTCCTTACAGTATCTATAGTAATAGCTTTGACACCCTCTCCTTCAAACTCATTTATTATCTTAAAATTCCCGTTTCGATAATAGTAAACTCCATCATTTAAAGTTTGAAACCAATAATCACCATTATTATCACAAAACGTCCTTGACACAGATTTATTCATTAAGAAATTATCTACAATTTCTATACTATCATTTTTAATCTTGGTTCTAAAAACACCTTTGGTATCTGTAGAAAACCATATATTTTCATTTTCAACATATATAGAAAATACTCTACTTCTTTTTATGGAATTAGGTATAAATAGATATTCGAATTTTTCATTTCTCCCCTTTTTTAAAAAAAATCTATCTTCTCCTAAATATACTAATAACCTATTTCCATATTTATTTATCAAAACATTCCCTATTGAAGTATGTTTGTAATTATAAGACAACGTATCATATTGAATATTTTTATTATCTCGAATATTAACAATCGTTTTAGTAAGAAATGAATCTTTTTTATCAAGTTGCAAATTTTCATCTTGAAAATTAACTCCCCAAATCATAAACTTTTTAGTATTAACAATATTGATTTCAGAATTTTTAACTTTGGTTTTATCAATTTTTTTTACCAATCCCAATGAGTCACAATAAAATATCCCTTCGCCTAGTAAGCTAATCCATACTGAACCATTTTCATCAACTCTAAAATCTATAATAACTTTTCTACCAAAATTTAGTTCTTTTAATTCCTTATTATACTTATAAGGATAGATACTATCATTTTCATAATAACATAGTTTTAGATTGAACGTACCAAACCAAATTCTTCCTTTTTTATCTTCAGTAATTAAAAAAACTGTATTATCTGTTAATCCATCTGATACATTAAAGTTTTCAAATTCGTACCCATTAAAACGGCTTACACCAGCATCAGTAGCAAACCACATATAACCTTTTGAATCCTGAAAAGCAGAATAAACCTCGGCACTTGGCAAGCCATTTTCTAAAGTATAATGTTCATAAATGTGAGATTGGGAAAGCCCAATAATGGGAAGAGATATAATTATTAATACCTTAAGTAGTTTCACTAACTTTATGTTTTCGTAAATATATAAACATAATTTGAAAATCCTCCCGATTTCTCGGGAGGCTTTTTGCACTAACTAAACAGGTAGGTTTTCGATAACTAATCGAAATCATTTATGGAGGTATTACTAACTAACTTTAAAACTACTTAACTATTGCCCTTTTCTTATTACCTTTTACATTAGTGGTAATAGCTAATGATAATTGGAAACCGTTCATCATATTACTACTACTTATCTTCTTCAATTATTGGTTCGTATGCTCTAACAGAATCTACTTGGGTTAAATTAATTCCTTCAATCTCATTACATTCTACACAAGTTAACCCTGCTTCTAACATAATCCATCTTTGTTCTAACATATCGTGATCCCAAGTGTTTGTTACATTATCTACATTACGAATAATACGTTTTAATGATTTATCTAAATAAATAGATTTTCCGATTGGCAG
Organism: Flavobacteriales bacterium; assembly: GCA_002402165.1. Classification (GTDB taxonomy): domain Bacteria; phylum Bacteroidota; class Bacteroidia; order Flavobacteriales_E; family Vicingaceae. Next base: position 7,691 of record NVVI01000021.1, on the reverse strand, counting down.
GTATAATTTTAATCTCACTTCCTGCCCTCTTATCTTATTTTCTTTTAGAGTGGATAAATAATTACCTAAGAAGATTGAATCATTGGTAATGCTGTAGTTAAAGCTTATCATTTTTGCATTATTTGAAGCATCTTTCCTCGATTTCCCATTAGAATTTTTAATCACCTTTAACTCCATACTATCATTCTTGCTTTTATAAATATATAATCTAATGTCATTCAAGTAAATGGAATCTTCATCTAATGATATGACAGAGTACCTATCTTCTAGAATTCCTTCTCCCGGGTTTTCATCAGTACTTGCACTAATATAAAAATCATCATTATTGTCACTTAGCACTTTTATATTGATTATCGATTCATCATGAGTAAGCTCAGTACCCATTCTTATACCCACCATACCACAAATGGCTACTCCAATAATCCAGAATATAAATAATCCAAGACCAATACTATAATGGGTCTTCATTTTGAATAATAACTTTACTCCAGCATATATTAATGTAATTATAGGTATTCCTATTGCTAGTAATATTCCAATAATAGCAAGGTGAAATTGATTTTCAGAAACAAATATTAGATTAAAGAAATCACTTGACTCTATTGAAAATATTCCGTCAGAAGTTATCGAAAATATAGTTTCAGACCCAACTAACATTCCAATTAATCCTACCAACCAAAATGTTCCAACAATCAGAAATAAAACCCCAATTATTTTTCCTAATACTTTAAAAATGCCTTTAAAAACATGAAGTAAAAAACTAAAGAAGGCTTCGAAAGCCGATTCTGCTTTTTTCCCATATTGCTGACCATTCTTTTTTAGATTTTCACTTACCTTTTCAGCTTCTTCCTTAAATGTTCTACCAATATTATCAATATTTACTGGTGCTCCTCTCATTTGAAGTTTGTCTGATGCCGTTTTAGCCTCTGGCATTACTATCCACAATATAATGTATAGTAAAAATCCAAACCCAACAAATAATGCAATAACAAAAAACAATCTTAGCCATATTGCATCCATACCAAAATATGCTGCAATTCCAGATGCTACTCCTCCTATCATTCTATCATCCGAATCTCTAAACAATTTTTTTGCTGTAGAATAAGTTCGTTGTTTTGAAGAGAAACTCTGTTGATGTTGTTCTTGTCCTTCATCTTCATCAATGTATTGCTCTGGTTTCCCCATAATGGTTACAACCGCTTCAACATCATTAGAGCTTACGACTTGATTATCAGAAGTGATTTTTTCATTAAATAACTCAGCAATTCTGGCCTCGATATCAGTCATTATCTCTTCACACTCTTCTGAATTTTTGAAATAACTCCTAATCTTACTTAAATAGTTGCCTAAATCTTCATAAGCATCAACTTCTATGTGAAAAACTATTCCGCTAATATTTACTGTTACTGTTTGGTTCATTTTTATTAGATTTTAGATTCAAGACTAAAAGATTCAAGATTTTTCTTCTAGTCTTATGTCTTGTTGTCTTAATTCTTAATTCTTTTTTCTCGTTAGATTAACTGCTTTCACTAAATCATCCCAAGTGGTTTCTAATTCTTTTAAAAACTCCTCTCCTATTTTAGTCAATTGGTAGTACTTTCTTGGTGGACCGGATTTTGATTCTTCCCATCGGTAAGAAAGTAAGCCAGCATTTTTCAATCTGGTTAATAAAGGATAAAGTGTTCCCTCTACAACTATCAACTTCCCAGCTTTTAGTTTTTCTATAATTTCTGAAGGATAAGCTTCTCCGCTTTTTAAGATGGATAGAATACAATATTCTAATACTCCTTTTCTCATCTGTGCTTTTGTATTTTCTATCTTCATAYTKGTATTACATATTAAATTACAATACAAAGATATAGGTTTTAAATTGTAWTATGCAATACATAGTACTAAAATAATAACTAACTATCTGATTAACAGATAGAATAATTTTAACACTAGATGAATCTACTAAATTAAAAAATCATATTTTTACAATATGGGTAGACGGAAATCAAAAATGAACTCTTTTACAAAAGAAGAAGATAAAATTATCTCAGAAAATGAAGGTGGAGTAAGGGCTATTGCTACAAGATTGAATAGACCATACAAAAGTATTGCTAATAGAAAAGCTAGGCTTAAGTATAAAAATTCGGAAGGGCTGCCTTTGACTAAGGAGGAGATAGAGATATTGGAACTTGTTTCTGATGGAGAAACTTGTGAGCTTATAGGTAAGAAATATAATATCCCAACCAGAACTGTTGAATGGAAAAGGCAATTGATTGTTGCGAAGCTAGGAGGTGAAAATATCATCCACTCTATAAAACTAGCTTGCAGGAAAGGGATTTTAAAATAAGGTCAATCAGTTAATCCTATTTAAACCCAATTAATATAGATGGTGGTAATTAATATATTGCTGTTATTTCGTCCAAACTTGCAGGTAATTTGCCTTAACTTAAATCTTAATTAATTCCTTTTTACCTAAGAATTTAGGTTTTTTGTTGATAATATAGAGGTCGATTACTGCTTTGGTTTTGGCAAAATATTCTCTAATTCGAGTTTTTGTAGAGTAGTTGCCTGGAGGATCTTGAGCCGCAAAACCTATGGCATCAATTTTATATCTATCGGCAATAAACAATGCTCGCTCTAGATGAAACCGTTGTGAAATAATAGTTATCTCATTTTGTCCAAACACTTTTTTACTTCTCACCACAGAATCTAACGTTCTAAAACCAGCATAATCTAAAGTGATTGCTTCAGTAGGAACGCCTAATGCAATTAACGCCTTTCTCATCTGTTTTGGTTCATTATAGTTCTTCGTTCTATTATCTCCGCTTACAATTATATGTTTCACTTTACCTAAAAGATATAAATCTGCTGCTGCAACAATTCTATATTTAAAAAATAAATTAGTATTCCCCCTACTGGTGTATTTACTTGTTCCTAAAATTAAAGCAACTTGTTTTTCTGGAGTAGTAGATATAGTAGAGTAAATAGAATCCTTGGTTAAATTTACAATAATTATGTTAGAGGTAATCACGAACAGAATTACCAAACCATAAACAACAATCATCCATTTATTAAAAAGTAGTTTTTTTATTTTATTGAACACCGGTTTCATATTTTATAAACGATAGTTATTAAAGAATAATGTATAAATCCAATAAAACAAAAACTGCAAACAATACACTTGCTATTCCATTGGTAGTAAAAAATGCTAAGTTCACTTTGCTCAAATCATTAGGTTTTACTAAGAAATGCTGATAGGATAATAATCCTATAAACAACATACTTCCTATCCAGTAAAACAAACCCAACTCAGCATAATAACCTGCATACAAAATAAATGTAGCGGTAATTAGATGTAAAAAGTTAGATAGTATTAGCGCATTCTTCTTCCCCATCAGCACAGGGATAGAATGTAATTTTTGTTCCTTATCAAAGGCCTCATCTTGCAAAGCATNAATAATATCGAAACCACTAACCCAAAACAATACGGCAAATGAGAAAAACAAGGGCAACCAATCAAACTGACCTGTTACTGCTAAATAWGCGCCAATTGGTGCTAATGATAGCCCTAAACCTAAAACTAAATGACATAAGGCCGTAAAACGTTTGGTTAAACTATAACCCAACACCACTGCCAGAGCAACTGGCGATAAATAAAAACACAAGGGATTTATAAAATAGGTGGTAGCAACAAACAGCACACAATTTATAACCACAAAAATTAAAGCCGATTTAGAAGAGATAGTCCCGTTTGGAATTTCCCTTACCTCAGCAGTTCTTGGATTAGCTAAATCTATTTTTCTATCAATATATCTGTTAAAAGCCATGGCTGCACTTCTGGCGAAAATCATGCAGAATATAACAAGAACTAATAATATGGCAAAATTTTTATAAGCCATTAAAACAACTTCTGGAGTTTCAATAAGTGTAATCGTATACCAAAAATCTACATTTTCAATACCAAAGAAAAAACCAATTAACGCAAAAGGCAATGCAAAAATGGTGTGACTAAATTTTATAAGTGATAAGTAGTTTTTCATTTCTTTAAAATCAAGACAAAAATAGCAATACTAAGTAAGTAATAAATCTAAAAATGAAACTTACTTTCTTAACTTTGTAACTTTCAACTTTACAACTACAATTATGAGTGACGACAAAAAAATAATTTTTTCAATGAATAAAGTGGGTAAAACATTACCCAATAAAAAAGTGATTTTAAAAGATATTTACTTGTCTTTCTTTTATGGAGCTAAAATTGGAATTATTGGATTAAATGGGTCTGGTAAATCTACGGTAATGAAAATTATTGCAGGAGTTGAAGAGCAGTATCAAGGTGATGTTACATTTTCTGAAGGATATTCTGTTGGTTATTTAGAGCAAGAGCCAAAGTTAGATGAAACGAAAACGGTTAAAGAAATTGTACAAGAAGGAGCTCAAGAAACCATTGATGTGTTGGCTGAATACGAAGCAGTAAACAACAGTTTTGGCGACCAAGAAGTATTGGATAATCCAGATAAAATGGAAGAAGTAATGAAGCGACAAGCTGAATTACAAGATAAAATTGACGCTTTAGATGCTTGGGAATTAGACACAAAACTTTCACGTGCTATGGATGCGCTAAACTGTCCACCTGAAGATAATTTAATTAAAAACCTTTCTGGAGGAGAATTAAGAAGAGTGGCATTATGTCGATTATTATTAAAAAATCCTGACATCTTATTATTGGATGAGCCTACCAATCATTTAGACACTGAGTCTGTTTATTGGTTGGAACAACATTTACAACAATATAAAGGAACAGTAATAGCGATTACACACGACAGATACTTTTTAGATAATGTTGCTGGTTGGATTTTAGAATTAGATAGAGGACACGGTATTCCTTGGAAAGGGAATTATTCTTCTTGGTTGGATCAAAAATCAAAACGATTAGCAGAAGAAGAAAAAACAGAAAGTAAACGAACAAAAATATTAAAACGTGAGCTAGAATGGACTCGAATGAATGCCAAAGGAAGGCAATCGAAATCGAAAGCACGTTTAGCCAATTATGATAAACTACTAAGTGAAAGTGCTAACGAGAAAGAAGCAAAATTAGAGTTGTTTATTCCTAATGGACCTCGTTTAGGAAATGAAGTATTGGATGTTACTGATATTTCTAAAGCTTATGACGATAAGTTATTGTACGAAAACTTAACCTTTAAATTGCCTCCAGCTGGTATAGTTGGAATTATTGGTCCGAACGGTGCTGGTAAAACCACTTTATTTAGAATGATAATGGGAGAAGAAACTCCAGATTCTGGAAGTTTTAAGGTTGGGGAAACCGTAAAATTAGGTTATGTGGATCAATCACACGAAGATTTAGATGATGATAAAACCATTTTTGAAGTGTTTTCTGGAGGGACAGAAATGATGGAATTTGGGGGGAGAACAATTAACTCAAGAGCCTATTTATCTCGATTTAACTTTCAAGGCGGTGACCAAAATAAAAAAGTAGGAATCCTTTCTGGAGGGGAAAGAAACCGATTGCATTTAGCCATGGCTATTAAGCAAGAAGCAAATGTTTTATTATTAGATGAGCCAACCAATGATTTAGATGTAAATGCAATTAGAGCATTAGAAGAAGGGTTAGAACACTTTGCAGGGTGTGCTGTTGTCATTTCTCACGACAGATGGTTTTTGGATAGAATTTGCACKCAYATYTTAGCKTTTGARGGYRATTCTSANRWYGTWYTYTTTNGAAGGSTCYTWCTCMGAWTAYGAAGAAAAYAGAAGAAAAMRATTAGGCAGTGAACCTACCAGATTCAAGTATAAAAAATTGGTTAAAAGTTAGTTAGCATTTCAGTAATGCAATAATTAGATGTCAATAATGTAACTTTTTTATATATTTTCACGCAACCTTTACAGAACAAAACTAGTCTTAATTATAAGTTACGCGTAACTAACCTTAAAAAGATGAATAAAACAATTCTATTAATTCTATTATTAGTAGCATTTATTGTCACTAAAGCTCAAATAACAGTAAGCAATACTGCTCCATATAATAATACTACATATTTAGTAAACAATGTATTATCTGGCAATGGAGTAACTGCATCTAACATCACTTTTACAAGTGCAAACGCTAATCAAATAGGTTTTTTTAAAGGAGGTTTATTAGGAGCACCCAATTTAGGAATTGATTCTGGAATTGTTCTTTCATCTGGAGATGTAAATGATATCCCTATAGGAGGAAATCAACCCGATCAAGGAACTTATGGTGGACCTGGGGATCCTGATTTATTAACTATTGCTCAATCGGTTAGACCAAGCATATCAAGCACAGCAGATGCCGCAATTTTAGAATTTGATTTTACTGTTGTAGGCGATACATTTGAATTTAGATTTGTATTTGCGTCAGAAGAGTACTTAACATGGGTAGATACAGATTTCAACGATATTTTTGCATTTTTTTTAAGTGGTCCTGGTATTAGTGGTCCTTATGCTTCACCCCCAGCATTTCCAAATGGAGCTGTCAATGTTGCAGTAGTTCCTGGCACATCAACACCGATAACTATTAGCACTATTCACCCTGGGTTAAATAGCCAATATTATATTGATAATCCTTTGGGTACTAATAATGATTTTAATGGATTCTCAACAATAATTACTGCTAAATACCCTGTTCAATGTGGAAGTACCTTTCATTTTAAATTTGCAATAGCCGATTGTCAAGATGATTTTTTAGATACTGGTGTTTTTATAGAAGCTGGGAGCTTAACATCAAGTGGTGTTACAATTCTTGCTAACACTCCATTGCCAAATAATACAATAATAGAAGATTGTGGTGATGCTGAAATAATTATTGTAAGATCCGATATTACACTAAATGATACTGTTAATATTGTTTTCTCAGGAAATGCAATTCCTTCTGAATATTCAACAATATCAACTACTCAGGTTTTCGCTCCTGGTGCTGACACCTTAATTTTTAATCTAAACGCTTTTGTCGATAATCTAACAGAAGGAATTGATACAATTATAATTGAAATTGCAGGGAATACAGGTTGTAACATGGTTACCATATTAATCGAAGATTATACCCCAATGAGCATAACTGTTAGCGATAGTATTAATATATGCACAGAATTAGGTGAAACAGCAGAAATATGGGCAAACGTCTCTGACGGTAAATCGCCATATTATTATACATGGAATAATGGAGGAGGAGTTGGCGACACACTAATAGTTGCTCCTGAAGAAACTGTAGAATATACACCAACAGTTACTGATGCTTGTGGTAAGGAAATTATAGGTGAAATTGTTCCGGTATGGGTACAATGTCCTTTAACTCCTACTAATGTTTTTACTCCAAATGGGGATGGCATAAATGATTTTTTCACGCTTATTAATCTTGATGATTATCTTAACCCATCTGTAAAAGTATATAATCGTTGGGGGCAATTAGTTTATGAAAGTGATTCATATCAAAATGATTGGGATGGAGATAATTTGAATGAAGGCACTTATTATTATATTGTTAGCCCGAATAAAAAATATGAATATGATGGTGATGCTAAAGAGGAATTAAAATACACTATTAAAGGATTTGTTCAATTGTATAGATAGAAGTTGTTTAAAGTTGACGTAGTAAAATAACACAAAAGGCTAATAAATTCAGAGCTTTCCAGTGTGTTTTATTTGTTTCAAAACGTACTAAAATA
>NVVI01000020.1 GCA_002402165.1 Flavobacteriales bacterium | reverse complement strand
TTATCATTGTGTTTTTTGAAAGAATAATACTAATTGTTGAGTATCAATATTTTAGTATTGTTCTTTCTTTTCAACATTCGACTTTAAACAACTTCAATAAATTCGTATGCAATAAAAAACGTTTTCGGTGATATTCATTTTTATTATTTGGAGAATATTCTTAGAGTACAGATTTATATACTAGTCCTAAGTTTAGTTTTAGGCACACTAGGAATTTTAGGTTACAAAAAAAAGTTTTTTGAATTTGCTAACCGAAAAGAAAGATTAGGCAATTTGATAATTACTTTAATATTCATTTTTTCTACTATTTTTTATATAGAATTTGTACTAAGAATAAAACCTGTACTTACTACTCAAGAACTTTATGATGCCTCTATTCCATATGAAAACGCCATATTTTCTAGGACTAAACTTCCACAAAATTCCCAAACTATATACTATCCATACTTAAAAGGAAAAGTTAGTCACCAGCTAAATCAAGGCTATCGTGGACCAGGTTTTTCTTATAAAAAACCTAAGGATGAAAAGACATTTTCAATTTGAAGGATTAGGCGTTGAAGGAATTAAACATCAACCACAGAAAGGACTTGAAATTTCTCCTTACGCAGTTGAGCAGTTTAATTTAAACCTTGATTTATTTGTTCATACATGTAAATTAATTGGAGCAAAACCTATCTTGTTTACTCAGCCCAGACTTATCAATAAAAACAATAGTAAAGAAGAACAAAAAAAAATCTTATACTCGTTTCAAAGACTAGATCATGATAAAATTTGTGAAGCTTATGACATTATTGATTCATTAATCATTAACTATCCTCAAAAAGATAGCATTGTGGTAAGCCATGATTTTGCAAAACAATTTATTGGAATTGATTCACTATATGTTGATCATCTCCATCTCAATTCTACAGGAAACGAAGTTATGTCTACAAGTTTAGCTTCTTATTTAGAAAAATTAATTTTTCTAAATAACTAAAACATCATGTAATCCTCAGGATTGATAGGAATTCCGTTGTACCATAACTCAAAATGCAAATGTGGTCCAGTAGAAAGTTCGCCAGAGTTACCCACAATAGCAATCACTTCACCAGCTTTAACATGGCTCCCTACTTTTTTGTGTAACACAGAATTATGCTTATAAATAGATACAATGTTATCCGCATGTTGTAATTGTATTACATGACCTGTCTCAACAGTCCATTCGGCAAAAATTACAGTTCCATCCAACGTTGCTTTTATAGCCTCATTTTTTGGTGCTACAACATCAATTCCAAAATGTTGCTTTTTAATGTTAAACCGATTAGTAACTGTTCCTTTTAATGGTTGTAAAAAAATAAAGCTGCTGATATTCCCTGGTGTACTACCGGCCTTACTAAATAAATTATACTTTTCCTCTGTTTCTATCATGTTTCTCAGCACAGAATCCTCTTCAATAGGTTCATTCTTAATGGCAGCATAATTTACGGAAGAATCTATATATGTTTTATCATCAAACTCAATCGGATCACCTTGTATAATGTGCTTTATATTATCAATATAAAGGTTATTCTCTGCTAAAACTACATCAATAGAATCACTTTTTAAGAAATTCTCAACCCCTTGTTTTCTAACACTTACATTTGCATAACCAGGAATAAACTCTCTTAATGGAGTAAATGCAATCAATAATATAACCAGTAATATCAATAATAGAGAGCTCATACCAACAAACACAAATACATTCAATTGAGAAAGCCTCAACGAAAATTTTTCTTCAAATGTGTCATCATTTAAAATTACCAAACGATACTTGTGCTTTAATCGTTGAAATTTTTTAGGCTTATCTTTAAACTCTACCATAATAATATCTGCAAATATACCGAATCAAGAATAACAAAAGGCAAGAACTAATCCTGCTGATTTTCTACCATATTTTACAACTAATAAGTATTTTAGCAGTTATATATAATAAACTATGGGTTAAGTAGTTTATTTAGCACTTTTGCACGGCTTGAAAAAGAACTTAAATATAGGATTAATCACTATAGTATTACTTACTATTGCTCTTTTAGGATGCTCTAAAAAAAAGAAAGGATTTACTCATAGAGCTTATCAGCATACCGTATCGCGTTATAACGGATATTTTAATGCAAAAGAAATTTACAAAACCAATAAAAATCGTATTTATGATGAGTATAAATATGACTTTTCTGAAATAATTCCACTTTTTATATATCCCGATGAAGCCCAATCAAAATCCATGTATCCTGACATGGATAAAATTATTGAAAAGACATCTACCGTAATAGATAGACACTCGATGTTTATCAAAAAAGAAGAATATAATCGTTGGATTGATGATAATTATATGCTAATGGGTAAAGCTCGTTTTTACAAGCAAGAATACTTTTTAGGAGAAGAGGTTTTTGAATATGTAGCTAAAGCTTTTAAAAAAGAAGATGTAAAATATGAAGCATTAATATGGTTAGCTAGAACTCATATTGAATTAGGCAATATGAACAAGTCCGAATCTTATTTAACATTAATTGAAGAGCAAGGCGTTCCAAAAAAGTACAGTAGTGAATTTAATGCGTTACATGCTAATTTTTATATCAAAAAACACAATTACGATGATGCAATAACTAAACTTACTAAGGCATTAGAAACCACAAAAAAAAGAAAAACTAAAAGACGATTTAATTATGTTTTAGCACAACTTTGGCTGAAGAAAAAAGAGTTTGGAAAAGCATCAGAATTATTCTCAAAAGTAATAAAATTGAAGCCAAGGTATGATATGATGTTTAATGCTAAAATTAGTCGAGCATTATCGTTTGACCCTGCATCAGGGGAACAAAAAGACATCAAAAAAATGTTATCTAAAATGGTTAAAGATGGTAAAAATTCTGATTTCTTAGACCAAATTCATTATGCTTTAGCCGATATTGCTTTTAAAGAAGGGGATGAAGAAAAAGGCATTTATCACCTACAGAAATCAGCAGCATTAAGCGTCTCTAATAATAAACAAAAAGCACTTTCTTATTTAAGACTAGGGGAGCTGTTTTACAACAAGCCACTTTATATGGAATCACAAGCATATTATGACAGTTGTTTAACAGTTTTGCCAGAAGACTATTCAAGGTATGAAACAATTTATGAACGAAGCAAAGCATTAACACGCTTAGTCGACAATATATTAATTGTTCAGGAAGAAGATAGCCTACAAAAATTGGCTAGTAATGAAAGCTATAGAAATGAAGTAATAGAAAAATTAGTTCAAGAAGCTATTGATGAAGAAGAACGAAAAAAAGCTGAATTAGAAAATGACAATCAAATTATTTCAGTTAATAATACTGGTATAGCTGGCAACTTACCTAATAGTGGAAAATGGTATTTTTATAACACTACTACATTAGGTTTTGGTTTTACCGATTTTAGAAAAAATTGGGGGAATAGAAAACTAGAAGATAATTGGAGAAGAAGCAACAAAGAAACTGTAGCTTCATTTGATGACGATTTAGAAGATGATTTAGACTCAACAACTTTAAATGACAGCACTATTATTAATGAAAAAACCATCCCTGAATATTATTTACAATACATCCCACTAACAGACGAGAAAATGAATGTTTCTCACAATAAAATAATAGAATCATTATATGCCTTAGGTAATATTTATCGTGAAGATTTTCAAGATTATAAAAATTCTATCATATCCTTTAAAGAATTAATTTCAAGATATGACACTTGCCGCTACAAACTTCCTTCATGGTATAATCTATATAGAATAAGTTTATTAATAGATGATGATGTGATGAAGCAAAAATATAAAAACCTAATCTTAGATAATTACCCGGAAAGTGAATACGCACGAATCATTCAAGACCCAACATATAATAAAGTTACTCGAGAAAACAGAAAGCGTGTTGATAATTACTATAGCATAGTCTATAGCATGTATGATGACGAGCTTTATAACAAAGTGTTAATTCGATGCGAAAAAGCCAAGTCAATTTTTGCAGACAACCACCTCCAAGATCATTTTGATTTCCTAGCAGCAATGGCTATTGGTCATATCAATACTATCGACACATTCAAATTAGCATTAAAAAATGTAATTGTTTCTTATCCTGAATCTGAAGTAAGTACTGAAGCTAAAAGAATTTTAGAATTAATTAAAAATGGAATCAAAATTGGCACAGAAGAAGCCTCTAATTCTATTCCTTACAACCATGTGTTTGATGCTGATTTTAATTTTATATTAATTATGCCTGGAAAAGATAACAAGGCAAATAAGCATAAAATAGATATTTCTAATTTTAATTCGAAATACTATAGTGGAAAAACTTATAATGTAAGCAGCATTTTATTAGACCCTGAAAATCAAATTATTATTGTTAAAAAATTAAAAGGTTACGAGGCTGCAATTGATTATTTCAAATCTTTTAAACTAAACAATGATAACCTTAAAGAAATCAATCTAAATGAATATCAATATTTATTGATATCTCAAAAAAACTTTGCACTCTTTTATAAAAATAAAGATGTTAAAGGATATACTAGTTTCTTTAAGGAAAATTTTGAAGTTGAGCTATAATTTTTTAATTATTATCTTTGTTCAAACAAAAAGATAAAACTTAATGTTTAAGAAAAATTCAGAACAAATGGCAAGAAATAACGAAGTAGAGAGTCCGGCAATTAATATAATTAGAAAAGGAACAGAAATAAAAGGAGATGTAACCTGTTCTGGTGATATCAGAATTGATGGAACATTGAATGGAACATTGATATCACAAGGAAAAGTTGTTGTAGGTCCAAGTGGGATTGTAGAGGGTGAAATTACATGTAAAAATGCAGATATTTCTGGAACGATTAAAGCTAAATTAACTGTTAAGGAGTTATTACAATTAAAATCTACAGCTAATATTAGCAGTGATATTAATACCAATAAATTATCTATAGAACCAGGAGCGAATTTTACCGGCTCATGTAATATGGGATCTGCTGTAAAAGGAATTCAAAATGAAGAAAAAGAAGAAGTCCTCGAAAAAGCCCAAACAGCCTAATTTATATGTAAAATTTTCTGGAATGGCTTTTCAAATGGGAGCAATTATCGGATTAGGTGCATGGGGAGGAATGCAACTTGATGAAAAATTTCAAACAGAATCTAAATTATTTACCATAGTACTTTCATTAACTTCTATTTTTATTGCCATGTATTTAGTAATAAGAGATGTAATTAATATGCAAAACGATGATGACAAATAACATCTATTTTAAGCTTTTAGTTTTTTCAATTTCTTTTTTTTTGTTGCATTATTTTGGCACTCCATTAATGGGAGAGTTTTATGAGCTTGAGGGCATACATCGAATTCATCTTTTTTTAGCAATTAGCACATTCCTTTTCTTTGTTATAATGCTAAAAATTAAATCAAGCAACCCCGAAAGGTTTGGTTTTGCTTACTTAGCTTCAGTTTTTATTAAAATGATTGCTTCAGTCATCTTCTTAGCACCTTTAATCTTTGGAGAAGATGGGATTACCTTTAAATATATAGCACACTTTTTTGTTGCTTTTTTTATCTATCTTTTTGTCGAGGTTTTCTTACTCGTTGGCAGTCTAAAAAAGTAGTTTATCTACACTTAAAAACTTATTAATCATTTTATTAAAAAACTGTCGAAAATCAGTTGTTAAACTCGAATTAATCCATACTTTTGCACCGAATTTTATAAGCTTAATTAACACAAAATAATTGCTTAAAAATATTAGATGAAGAACATTCTAGCAGCAATAGTAATTACATTTTTTTCTATCTCATCATTTGCGAATGAAGCTGAGCATGAAAAAGTAAATTCAAATAAAGATTATGATCCAGTTCCAGCAATAATGGAACATATTTCTGATGCTCATGGATGGCACTTATGGGGTGGCGGTCATGATGCTGTTTCTATGCCGCTTCCAGTAATTTTATGGACTGAAAATGGATTAGTTACTTTTATGTCAAGTGAATTTCATCATGACAATGAAGGACATTATATTGTGTCTAAAACTGGATTAAACTTTGTTAATCTCCATGAAAAAATTTACCAACTAGATGCTGGATCTGAACATTTAGCTTATGATGAAAAAGGAAAAGTAACAAATGTTAGGCCTTTAGATTTTTCCATCACAAAAAATGTATTTGGAATGTTTGTTTCTGTATTGATATTATTGCTTGTATTTTTATTTGCAGCAAAATCATATAAAGGAGAAATAAAAGCACCAAGAGGAGTCGCTTCCTTTATGGAACCACTTATCTTATTTGTAAAAAATGATATTGCACTTCAAAACATTGGAGAAAAACACCACAATAGATTTTTACCTTTCTTATTAACGGCATTCTTCTTTATCTGGTTTAACAACTTATTAGGCTTAATACCAATTCCGGGATTAACTGGAGCGAACATTACAGGAAACATTGCCTTTACATTAGTTTTATCTACAATTACCTTATTGTTAACCAACTTAAATGGCAATAAAAACTATTGGAAACACATTTTTTGGATGCCAGGAGCACCAGTTCCTATTAAAATATTTTTAATTCCGATTGAGTTAATTGGTATGATTGCTAAACCATTTGCATTAATGATTCGATTATTTGCAAATATGACAGCAGGGCATATTATAGTCTTAAGTTTAGTATCATTAATTTTTGTTTTCAAAACAATATGGATGAGTCCTGTTTCAGTGGCATTCACTTTGTTTATATCAGTGTTAGAATTGTTGGTTGCATTGTTACAGGCCTATGTCTTTACCATGTTATCAGCCCTATTTATAGGTTCTGCAGTAGCAGAAGATCATTAATAAGTAATTTTTGTTTAATTAATATATATAATAAATTATGGTAGGAAGTATCGCAGCAATCGGAGCTGGTTTAGCAGCAATCGGAGCAGGTATCGGAATCGGACAAATTGGTGGTCATGCAATGGATGCAATTGCAAGACAACCAGAAGCAACATCAAAAATTCAAACAAACATGCTAATTGCAGCAGCTCTTATTGAGGGCGTTGCATTATTTGCTGTGGTTGTGTCTCTTATGGGACTTAATACTGGTGTATAGTCTGAAAAATTTATTCAAACTCGTAACGGTTGGTTACGAGTTTGAATTACTTTAATTAACAAAATAAAGAAATAAAGAAATGGATAATCCTTTAGTAACCCCCGAAATTGGAATGTTGTTTTGGACAGCAGTAGTATTCTTATTACTGATGTTTGTTTTAACAAAATTTGCATGGAAGCCAATTTTAGCAGCAGTAAAAGAAAGAGAGGCCTCAATTGAAGATGCTTTAGCTGCTGCAAAAGATGCAAAGCTTGCAATGGCTGCTTTAAAATCTGATAATGAAGATTTGTTAAATCAAGCTAGAGTAGAAAGAGATGAAATGTTAAAAGAAGCAAGAGAGATAAAAGACCAAGTTATTAGTGATGCAAAAACTGCCGCTAGCACAGAAGCTGAAAAAATTGTGGTAGCTGCCAGAGAAAGTATTCAACACGAAAAAATGGCTGCAGTTACAGAATTAAAAAATCAAGTTGCTCTTTTATCAATCGAAATTGCAGAGAAAATTTTAAAAGATGAGTTGTCTTCTGCTGACAAGCAAAAAGCAATCATTGATAATTTAGTTAAAGACATTAACCTAAATTAAAATATTTTTCCAAAAGGAAAAATAAAGAAGGATATGAGAGACATTAAAATAGCATCGAGATACGCAAAAGCATTGTTAAAAATTGCTGTTGACGAAAAAGTCTTAGAAGAGGTTTATAACGACATGCAATTGGTAAATGATGTATGTAGTGAAAATCATGATTTGACTCTTTTATTAAAAAGTCCAATTGTAAAGAGAGACAAGAAAAGTGCTATCCTTTCTGAAATTTTCGGAGAAAAAATCTCTAAAATTTCAAACACCTTTATTTCTATTATTTTAACTAAAAAGAGAGAAGGTTTATTAGCAGATATTACTAATGCTTTTATTGATTCTTACAAAATTTACAAAAACATTACTACAGTTTCTGTTACCACTGCAATGCCTTTAACAGAAAATCATAAATCAAAAATTACAGTCCTTTTAAAATCACAAGGACACGAAAATATTGATTTAAAAGAAATTGTAAATGCCGACATCATTGGAGGATTAATTCTTAGAATTGGCGATAAGCAAATAGATGAGAGTATAAAAAGAAAATTGAAGAACCTTGAGATGGAGTTTGATAACAATCTTTATATCAAAGAATATTAATAAAGTTAAAAACAAATAAAATGGCCGAAGTAAAACCCGCAGAAGTATCAGCTATACTTAGACAACAATTAGCTGGATTTAAAACTGAAGCACAGTTAGAAGAAGTAGGAACAGTTCTTCAAGTTGGTGATGGTATTGCCCGTATTTACGGTTTATCAGAAGTACAAGCTGGAGAATTGATTGAGTTTGAAAACGGATTAACAGCAATTGTACTTAACCTTGAAGAAGATAATGTAGGAGCTGTATTATTAGGTTCTTCAAAAGGAATTAAAGAAGGTGATACCGTAAAACGTACCAACAGAATTGCTTCACTTAATGTAGGTGAAGGAATGCTAGGAAGAGTTGTTGACACCTTAGGAAATCCAATTGATGGTAAAGGACCAATAGAAGGAGAATTGTTTGAAATGCCTTTAGAAAGAAAAGCACCAGGTGTACTTTTTAGAGAGCCAGTTGCTGAACCTTTACAATCAGGTATTAAGGCAGTAGATTCAATGATTCCTGTGGGAAGAGGTCAAAGAGAATTAATTATTGGAGATAGACAAACTGGGAAAACAGTTGTTGCTATTGATACCATTATTAACCAAAAAGAATTTTACGATAGAGGTGAGCCTGTATTTTGTATTTATGTTGCAACTGGACAAAAAGGTTCTACTGTTGCAGGTATTGTACAAACATTAGAAAACGCAGGAGCAATGGCTTATACAGTTGTTGTTGCAGCAAATGCATCTGACCCTGCACCAATGCAATTTTACTCTCCATTTGCTGGAGCTGCAATTGGTGAATTTTTTAGAGATACTGGAAGACCAGCATTAATTGTTTATGATGATTTATCTAAACAAGCTGTGGCTTACCGTGAGGTTTCTTTATTATTAAGAAGGCCACCGGGACGTGAAGCATACCCTGGAGATGTATTTTACTTGCACTCAAGATTATTAGAAAGAGCTGCAAAAATTATTAATGTAGATAGTATTGCTCAGGAAATGAATGATTTGCCTGAATCTTTAAAAGGAAAAGTAAAAGGTGGAGGTTCATTAACAGCATTACCAATTATTGAAACTCAAGCTGGTGATGTATCTGCTTATATTCCTACCAACGTAATCTCGATTACTGATGGTCAGATTTTCTTAGATGGTGATTTATTTAATCAAGGAGTTAGACCAGCTATTAATGTTGGTATTTCTGTGTCACGAGTTGGTGGAAATGCTCAAATTAAATCAATGAAAAAAGTTGCTGGTACTTTAAAATTAGACCAAGCACAATATAGAGAGCTAGAAGCTTTTGCTAAGTTTGGTTCTGATTTAGATGCTGCTACAATGGCGGTTATTGAGAAAGGGAAACGTAATGTTGAAATCCTTAAGCAAGGACAAAACTCTCCATTACCAGTTGAGCAACAAGTAGCTATTATTTATCTAGGAACTAAAGGATTGCTTAATTCAGTTCCTGTCAATAAAATAAAAGAATTTGAAACTGAATTCTTAGCTTTTATGATAAATAAACATCAAGATGTATTAGATTCTTTAAGAGAAGGAAAATTAGATGATAAAATTACTTCTACTATCGAAAAAGCTGCATCAGAATTAACAGCTAAATATTCATCATAAAGCACCTGATTAAAAGGTTATTGAATGGCTAATTTAAAAGAAATACGTAACAGAATAACATCCATTTCATCTACGATGCAAATAACATCGGCAATGAAAATGGTTTCTGCAGCTAAATTGCGAAAAGCACAAGATGCTGTAACTCAAATGCGTCCTTATGCACTTAAATTACAAGAAATTCTTTCTAACCTAAGTGCTAGTTTAGATAGTAATGAAGGTATTTATTCTAAGGAACGTGAAGTAAAAAATGTTTTATTAGTAAGTATTACTTCTAATAGAGGTCTTTGTGGAGGATTTAATAGCAATGTAATTAAAACTGCAAAGCATTTAGCAGAAACGGAATACCAAGGATGCAATGTAACCGTTCTTTCTATTGGTAAAAAAAGTAATGACGCTTTTAAGAATACTGAATTAGGAATAAAAGGAACCTTATTACCTAGGCACGCAGAAACAATATGGGATGAATTAACTTTTGATAATTCTTCAGAAATTGCTGAAAACTTAATGCTTCAATTTGAAGAAAGCCATCAAGACAAAATTGTATTAATTTATAACCAATTTAAAAATGCTGCTATTCAATTAATACAAGAAGAGCAATTTTTACCAGTACTTCCTCCAAAAGTTGAGGAAGGAAAAACAACCTCTACTACTGATTATATCTTTGAACCTAATAAAGAATCCATTATTGAGGAAATGATTCCTAAATCTTTAAAAACTCAACTGTTTAAAGCTTTATTAGATTCTCAAGCATCTGAACATGGTGCACGAATGACCGCGATGCATAAAGCAACTGATAATGCTCAAGACATACAAGATGAGCTTAAATTGGTATACAATAAAGCAAGACAGGCATCTATTACTAATGAAATATTAGAGATAGTTGCTGGTGCAGAAGCTTTAGGTTAACCAGATAAACATACTTATTTAAAGCCACCTAAAAAAGGTGGCTTTTTGTTTTTATTACAATAACTATTATTTCGTAAATTCACAACGACAAGTTATTGATGAAAAATACATTAAAGCATCCGCTATTACACTTGGTAATTGGAATTATCTCATTACTTCTATTATATTTTAGTACTTCTTTTTTAAACCCAACACCAGATTATTCGAATTTTAAGGCTTCGTTAAATGAAAAAGAAACAATAGCAGAGCAAATAATTAAGGAACTTATTTCAGCCCAAACAGCAAATAATTTTTCTTATAACAACAAGTATTCTAAGCTTAATAAAGATAAGGGGCTCTCTTTCTATATTATAAAAGATAACAAATTAAATTATTGGACCAATAGAAGCATCTATTTCTCACCCTATTTAAATGAGTTTTCTGAAAAAAACGGCTTAGTTAAACTAAAAAATGGCTGGTATCAATACCTTATTAAGAACAGTAACCACAAAACATACTTAGCATTAATACTTATCAAACATAATTATACCATTAAAAATAAATACCTTAAAAACAGTTTTCACAAAAGTTTTGAAATAAGTGATGATGTAGAAATTACGAAAAACATCGGAGAAAGAATTCAATCAAAAAATGGAAAAATCTTACTTTCTCTTAACCAAATTAAAAAAGATAATATCTCTTCCTCTAAAAAAAATAACTGGCTGTTATTGTTATTTTTCTTTATAGGCTATTTTTCCATCATATCTTTTATTAGTAAGCAAACTCGAAAAACAACTGTTTTTAGAATCTTTTCACCAATAATCGTTATTGCATTTATAGTTATTAGCAGGATAATTTTACTTTATGTACACCCTTTTACCTCTTTATTTAATCAAGATTTATTTAGCCCAACTATTTTTGCTCAATCTGTATTTCTTCCCTCTTTAGGCGATTTAATAATTAGCACAGTGCTTTTCGCTTTAATTATCTATTATTTATCACGAGCCATTCAAAAAGTAAATCCATACAACAAATCAATTATTTATATCATTGTTATTGCTTGTTCATTATTCACTTTAGTGCTAGCTAATTTATTAAAAGGATTAGTAATCAACTCGAAAATTAATTTTGATATTAATTACCTACTTGATTTGAATGCTCACAGTTTTTCGGGAATAGGAGCTATTACGTTGTTATTTATTGCACTAATTTTATTTGTTAAAATTTCTATCAATCATTTTTTAGATAAAGCATTTAAACGAAATCAACTCATTACTATTTTTTGGACTGCGAGTTTATTAGCTGTTATTATTGGTCATTTTTTTATGGAGATAAGTGCTTTTTTGACCTCATGGATACTTTTGGTAATACTAGCATTCTCTTTTAAAACAAATTCAAAAATCAGTTTTTACAGAAGCGTCTTTTTAGTTTTAGTGGTATCAATTACTACCTCTTATGGTTTTATTAATTTAGGAAAAGAAAAAGAGCAGGTAAATAAGGAATTTATTGCCAAAAAACTCGCAAAGGAACGCGACCCTGTTACTGAATACCTATTTAAAGGATTAAAAGAAAAAATTGAGGCAGATAGCTTAGTTAAAATAAGCGCTCCCACTTATTATGAGAATAAAGACATAATAGACAAACATATAATAGACCGTTATTTTGGAGGACACTTTAGCAAGTATGACATCAATGTTATTACTTATTGCAGAGAACAAGATCCCATTTTTATAGAAGCTGACAACTCTAGTGTAAATTGTCTGTCTTTTTTTCAAAATAAGATAGAAAAAGAAACAGATGACCCTTTTTTAATTAATAAATCTTTAAACTTTCTTTATTCTGAAGAAGGTGTTAGTAGTTACTTAGCAATCCTCAACATAACCTCTTCCGATACTACTGACAATGACAATTGGTCTTTATTTATAGAATTATTTCCAAAAGTTTTTTCTAAAACAGAAGGTTACCCTGAGTTATTATTAAACCAAAAAGATGTAAGTACTCCTATTAACACTAATAACTATTCTTTTGCTAAGTACAAAAAAGGGAAACTAATTGATAATGCTGGAAAATTTAATTATAGTATTGAGTTAAGTAACCAATATCGATTTAATGATGATGGATTTTTTAGAGCCACTTTTGATTCTGCATACCATGTCATTTACCAAAGTGATAAAAACACATCGATAATTTTAAGTTCACCACAAAAAACAATTTTCAACTACATTACAACCTTCTCTTATTTTTTTATCATCACAAGTATTCTTGTTTTAGTAATTGGTTTATTCT
The DNA here is from genome assembly GCA_002402165.1 of Flavobacteriales bacterium. GTDB lineage: Bacteria > Bacteroidota > Bacteroidia > Flavobacteriales_E > Vicingaceae. The sequence goes on along the minus strand of NVVI01000020.1, from coordinate 41,118 downwards.
TTAGAATTTCACCATTTAATTGGCAAATTGCATTAAACGATTTTAGCACAAAAATTCAATTGTTCATTATTGGTTCTATCTTTTTATCTTTTATGCTCTTTAGCTTAGGTACATCTTACTATATTAAAAAACAGTATTTAGAAAAAAATAAAACCCAACTTGCTGAAAAAGTACAGTCTGTTTTAATTGAATTAGAACATAAATTAGGGGATAAAACAAAACTATCATCAGACTTATATGATGAAATGACTTATTATTTAGTGAAGTTTTCAAACGTATTTTATACCGATATTAATTTGTATGATAAAACAGGAATCCTTTTGGCTACTTCTCGACCAGAAATTTTTGAAAGAGGATTGATAAGTGAACAAATGAACCCTGAAGCATTTAATCAAATTCATATTCATAAAAAGTCAAGCTTTACACATAATGAAAATATAGGAGAGTTAAACTATATATCTACTTACGTTCCTTTTAGGAATGAAAAACAAAAGATTTTAGCCTATATGAATCTTCCTTATTTTGCAAAACAAAATGAATTAGAAAACGAACTATCATCATTCTACACAGCTTTAATTAACATCTATGGTTTATTGTTTTTAATATCAACCATTATTGCTGTGTTCTTTGCTAATTATATTTCTGAACCTGTAAGAATGATAAAAAATAAAATTAGTGCCCTGCAGTTAGGAAAATCTTATGATTTACTAGAATGGGACTCTAATGATGAAATAGGTGCTTTAGTTTTTGARTACAACAAGAAGGTTTTAGAACTGGAAAAAAGTGCTAATCTTTTAATCAAATCTGAACGAGAAAGTGCTTGGAGAGAAATGGCAAAACAAGTTGCCCATGAAATTAAAAACCCCTTAACTCCAATGAAATTAAGCATCCAACAACTGCAACGAGTTGCTAAAGATAATCCTAAAGACTTAAATGAGCGGATTGAAAGAACTGCTAAAACACTGATTGAGCAAATTGATACATTAACAAAAATTGCCAACGAGTTTTCTAGCTTCGCGAAAATGCCTTCTGCTGAAGTAGAAAAAATTAATCTGATCCCAATTATCGAAACAACCATTGATCTTTATCAAGAAGAAAGTATGACTATTTCTTTAACTGAAAGCTGTGAGGGTGTTGCTAACATAATTGCGGATAAAGATCATATTTCTAGAGCGTTTAATAACCTCATTAAAAATGCAACACAAGCTATTCCTGAAAATACCGCAGGGAAAATTGATGTACTTATTTCTCAAAAAGAAAATTACTTTTTAATTGAGATTAAGGACAATGGAATTGGAATTTCAGATGATAAAAAAGACAAGATATTTGTTCCTAATTTCACTACAAAAACAACAGGAATGGGACTTGGATTAGCAATGGTTAAAAATATTATTGAAAACGCTAATGGCAATATTTGGTTTGAAACTAAGGAGAATATCGGTACTTCTTTCTTTATTTCACTACCTATAGAAACTTAATATATACATCTCCATAAGAGGTCTCTATAAATTCGTCCGTTTGAACGAAATCAATCATTTCTTGACCAGACTTCCATTTTGGCAGATTATATTTCATTGACTCTCCATAAGAAAAATTACACTCAATACTTCCTAAGTTTGACAAATGCTTTAAACAATCAACCAATACTTGAGTATTTTCAGGAACAATATACTCTAATGAAAGTGAATTTAAAGGTTTTGATAACCCTTTTAACACATCATATTCGTACCCTTCAACATCAATTTTACAAAAAGCTGGTGTTCCATATTTATCAATAAGAACATCCATTGTTGTCATTTTAATCTCTATTGTATCTCCCCAGTCTGCACCTTTAAAGCGATCTTCCTGCATCATATCAACATGGTCTTTAGAAAAAGAAGAAATGAGTGTGGAGCCAGACACATACATTGTTTCTATACTCTCTTTTTCACCCAACCCAAGTTTAACCAAGTTAATCTTATCTCCAAAACGCTTGGTTAAATGCTCGTAACATTCTTTTTGAGGCTCTATTGCTACAACTTTTGCTCCTAATTCTAAAAAGATAACTGTTCTATTTCCCTTGTTAGCTCCAACATCAAAAACAATATCATTCTGTTTTATAAATTGGCTGTAAAATTCTTTTCGTTCTGATTTTTTAACTATTGTGATTAACTTATTTTCTGTATCCAAAGCGAATGAATATAAGCCAAGCCCTCTAATAATACTTCTAATTAATTTTCTCATCCCTCTTTCCTTCTCTATTTAATTAGAAGTTTCATTCATTAACAAACTATTAATACTTGTAAATCTATCTTTCATCCCCTCTTCCATTCCTGCTTCTTTGTATCGTTCATTTGTCATTAAGATAATTTGCTGTAAAATATATTTCGCTCTATCGGACTCTTCTTTTACAGATTTCTTATCATCTCCTTTCAAGGATAGATAATACTTCAAATCGGTTTCATACCTATCTACCAAACTTCTGATAATTTTATTTCCTTTCTCATATTCTTCAAGTTTGTAATAGTTTTCAGCTATTGATAATACAAAATAGTTAAATGGAATATTGCTTTCTGGCATTACTCTTATACACTCATCTAACACCTCAATGGCTTTTTCTTTTTGTCCAAGCCTTATAAATTCGCCTGACAAACGAGAGAAATTATTTCTAAAGTTCATGCACATTCTTCTATTATTCTCATTCATATAAATATCTCCTTCTTCCATTCCTCCCCACTTGAACTGTGTCATAAGGTTTTTATACATAATATCTGTAGCAACTTCTCCAGTTTGCCCATCAAAGCTTTGTACTTTATAAGGTACTAAACGATAAGCCAACCCTTCTAACTGAAAATAATTTGTTAAGCCCAAATAACTATCTGCGCCTGTTGTAATGGCAAAATAAATTGGCCTTTCCCAATCATTAGCTGCAAGAATATCTAAAATAACTAAATCATTTTTCATCAAGTAGCTTTTATTTACCGTCCACTCAACATTATCTACTATTCTATTTGCATTTTCTTTTGAAACAGTTCCATTTGCTAAAACTTTAGCTTTATCTACCGTAATTTTAAAGTTTTTAGAAGGAAGGTAATCCACTTGTTTTCTGTTTTGTCCAACCCCTACTTTTGATTTTGGAGTATCATCAATTACAAAGGCAATCATTTCATCTACATCTCTAAATCCAGTTACACCTGGCCTTTCATAAATAGGTATATAATCATTTGTTCCCTGTCGAAGTTTTGATTCGGGTAATCGCTGAGGAATTCCATCGGCAACCCAAGCTTTTCTTCTCATCTGAGTAATGTACCAATCAGTATTTAATAAACTTAAATTTACAACTCGCACATCGGTTCGATAACGCAAGACTTCCTGTACATACCATAGTGGAAAAGTATCATTATCTCCATTTGTAAATAAGATAGCATTTGGCGCACAAGAATTTAAATAATTTTTAGCAAAATCACTTGCAGTATAAACTCCATTTCTATTGTGGTCATCCCAATTTTGGCTTGCCATTAACACAGGCACTGCAATCAAACAAGCTACAGAAACGGTTACAGCACTAATTATTTTGGGCATCCGCTTACTCAATGCTTCATATAGTGCATAGACTCCTAACGCTATCCAAATTGCAAACACATAAAAAGAGCCTACATAAGCATAATCTCTTTCTCGAGGTTGGGGTGATGGGGGGTTTGTATAAAAATTAATCATCATTCCTGTAAAGAAAAATAATAAGCCCAACACCAGCCAATCTTTAGGGTCTTTCATAAATTGGTAGACCAATCCTATTAACCCTAACAAAAAAGGTAAGAAAAAATAAAGGTTATGCCCTGAATTATCAGTCATACTCGGGGGCAATTTTTTTTGATTTCCCAATCGGATAGAATCCAAAGGCTTTATTCCACTCATCCAATTACCATTAGTAATATCCACACTTTTAGTTTTATGGACATCACTTTGTCTCCCAACAAAATTCCACATAAAATAACGCCAATATAAATGACCCCATTGATAATTAATTAAGAAAGACATATTCTCTCCAAAGGTTGGGACTGCTATCATCTCTCCATTTGATGCCTTCCTTTTTCTACCTTTGTAGCCGCTCCAAGCTTTATAACCTGCAACATGGTGCGACTGTGCACTCCACATTCGAGGTAAAAATCCAGAAGTCTTTTCATCATAATTAGGCTTATCTTTTTGTCCTTTATTAATATGAATATACTTTCCCTCTTCTTTATCTTGAAAATAAACATCAGATCCTTCTTTATATGGCTCTCTAGCATCTAAAGGAGTATTAAAATACTGACCAGTTAAAAACGGTGCTGAGCCATATTGCTCACGATTTAAGTAAGACAATAAACTAAACACATTTTCTGGATTATTTTCATCCATTGGTGGATTAGCCGCAGACCTTACCATTATTACTGCATAAGTTGAGTAACCAATAAGTATAACTGTAATACAGAGGATAATTGTGTTCCACACTACTTTACCTTTTTGTTGAGTATAATAAAGTCCAAAAACAATTAAGCACACTAATGAAAAGATAAAAAATAATAACCCTGAATGAAAACTCATCCCCATAGAATTCACAAAAAACAACTCAAACATGGCTCCTATCTGAATTGTTCCTGGAATAATCCCAAACTGTACAACTCCTAAAACTAATACCGAAAACCCTCCTGCAATCATAAAGCTCTTAAAGTTAAGCTCTCTTGTTTTAAAATAATATAAAAAGACCATTGCCGGAATTGCAAGTAAATTTAGTAAGTGAACTCCAATTGACAGCCCCATTAAATAAGCAATAAAAACAATCCATCTTGTACTGTTTTTTTCTGTAGCAACTGCATCCCATTTTAAGATGGCCCAAAACACCAGTGCCGTAAATAAAGATGACATCGCATAAACCTCTCCCTCAACAGCAGAGAACCAAAATGAATCCGAAAATGTATATGCCAGAGAACCTACAACAGCGGCACCTAAAATTGCAATTGTTTTACTTTCAGTCATCTCTCCTGCTTTAAGAGCCAACTTTTTAATAATTCTGGTTGTTGACCAAAACAAAAACAAAATTGTAAATGAACTACTTAAAGCTGATAAAATATTAATTGCATATCCAGCAGTTTCACCACCTGTAAACATGGTAAAAAATCGACCTATTAACATAAAAAATGGAGCCCCGGGAGGATGCCCAACTTCTAAATTATAAGCAGTAGCTATAAACTCTCCACAATCCCAAAAACTTGCTGTAGATTCAATGGTAGAAATGTATACAAAAGATGCAATCATCCATATTATCCAGCCAATAATGTTGTTAAGTTTTTTGTAATCCATGTGTGTAATTTTTATAGGTTACGAAAATATGAAATTCTACAGAACYTCTTGTAAATGCATGTTAATCATTGTTAAAATTTGTTTTGTATGAAAAAATTATTTTACTACATTTGCCGACCTTATCCGCCTAAATATAAAGTGTATTCGGATAAACTGCCCGATGGTGTAACTGGCAACACGTCTGTTTTTGGTACAGAAGAGTCCAGGTTCGAGCCCTGGTCGGGCAACAAAACAAAAATATAAAGCCTTACAAACAAATAGTTTGTGAGGCTTTTGTTTTTTATGGTAATAAATCACTGCACTTTAACTAAAGATTTTGCGTATCAAAAGCTAAATATTACTCATCATTATCTGATAAAATATTAATCAGAGTTGAATTAATATAAACGATTTCACGGCCAATTTTTTTAGGAGGATCCAATACTTTTAGTTCAACTAACCTATTTAAAACAGATGTTGCTGTTTTTCTAGTTTTTGCTTTATACTTACTATTTTCACTAAGGTGTAAGGCTTTAATATAAGGCTGGATAAATATCGCTTCAATATATTCTTTATCGATTTTCGAATCTCTCTCATTTACATAAGCTAAGGTTTTCGATTTTTGTTGATTTATTTGTTCTATTTTATATATAGTGTAATTAGCCGTTGTTTCTACAGCTTCTAGCATAAACAATAGCCATGGTTTCCATGCTTGTCTTTCAGTCACCCCTTTTAGGCAATATTGGTACTCTTCTTTATTTTGACTGATATATCTACTGAAGTATGCAATGGGATGTTTTAATATTTTTTTATTAACCAAGTAGAGAACATTTGCGACTCTTCCTGTACGTCCATTTCCATCTATAAATGGATGAATCGCTTCTAACTGATAATGAGCAATCGCCATTTTTATTAATGGAGGATAATTATACTTTTCATCATCATTCAGAAACTCGATCAGATTGTCTAATTTTTCATTCAAAAGAGCATTGCCTAAAGGTGGAGTATAAACTCTTTCTCCAGCTCTCGACTCTAAGCCTTCTTTTGACAACCAAACTTCTTGCAAGTCTGTTCTTACACCTGCAGTTGAATCTTTAATTATTTGAAATAATCGAATTAATATTTCTTTATCAAGGTGTCCATGGGATTTTAAAAGCTCCATTCCTTCCATTAATGATTCTCGATACCTTATGACTTGCTTTACTGCATCACTTCTTTGCTCAGTAGCAGATAATGCTAGTGCTCGATACAATCCATCTGTTGTTGTTACTATATTTTCGATTTTCGAAGATTCTTTTGCTTCTTGAAGAACGATAGTATTCACCATTATTTGAGGGTCATCTAATGTATTCGTTATTCCATCTAATTTGGTTACTGCTGATCTTGCCATACCCCATTTTTGGAGTATTTCATTGTCAATAATTTTCTCCTCTGGTGGAGGAAGCAATGGTAACTGATTGTGTGGTCTATTTCTATCGTATGGTTTCATATCTTTTTTAATTATCAGGGTAAAAAATTAAATATTTTACCCCAATAGCAATATTAGGGGTATTACTTCGAATAATCAAACTTATCAGGGTAAAAACTGTAATTATTTACCCCAATCACAATAATAGGGGTAATTTTTACACAAAAAAACATATCGGGGTAAAATATATTAAATACTTACTAATAATGCCTCCTTATTATTGGTGGAATATCGTTACCTTTTAACTGTTCATATATAGTGTTTAAAAGTAACGTTTGAGCTTTATAATTAACTTGGTTTATAGGTCACGATTTATTTAATRAAATATTCATACTTATTTTTAATCAACTTTCTAACTTGCTTATGAATGGCTTGAGAATGTTCTTCTACTACTTTATTATATTTTTTCTTTTGCTCATTCCTTCTTTGTTTATTAAGTCCTATCCAATAGTTTAAATTTTGCCATTGGTGAATATAATCGATTAACATTCAAATGTTCATTATTATCTTTTGTACAATTTATTTTGTAAAATATAGGAGATATATTTATACTTAAATGTATAATTTAGCGTTTTTAAATTGCAAAAGGCTATAATAACAATAGCTATCATAGACCCAATTTTTGGGGAATGTGTAGGGATGTGTTAATTGCTTCAATGAATAAGGGGCAGTTAATAATAGCATTTGTTGGATTAATAATGCTTACCTTAGTTGTTAAATTAACCCCTAATGATTCATCTTTATTACTGAAGTTGTTTAAAGTCGAATGTTGAAAAGAAAGAACAATACTAAAATATTGATACTCAACAATTAGTATTATTCTTTCAAAAAACACAATGATAAGAAAAAGCGTAATAAAAAAGAATTTTGTCCACTATTAAAATTTGGTAATGGACAACAAAATACAAAAGTAAAGTTAGTTGAAGTTCTTGAAGCGATTTTGTACCGTTTAAAGACTGGCTGTCAGTGGAGGGAATTACCAATGAGGCATTTTTTTAGAGTCAAGTACAAATGGCAAAGTGTTTATTATCATTTTCAAAAATGGAGTAAAGATGGTAGTTGGGAAATGGTTTGGATACTGCTTTTAGAGAAGTACAAAGGCCTATTAGATATGTCTAGCATACAATTAGATGGGACGCATACTCCCGCAAAAAGAGGAGGAGAAGCAGTAGCTTATCAAGGCAGAAAAAGGAGTAAAACTAGTAATATGTTAATAATAACAGATTCAAAAGGAATTCCTTTAGCGTGTAGCGATCCAATAGCAGGTAATCATAATGATGCTTTTGAATTAGTTAAAAATGTAGATAAGATGTTAAACAATATTAGATTATCCAATATTTCAACTGAGGGAATTTTTCTTAATGCTGATGCAGGATTTGATACAACGGAATTTAGAGCATCATGCTTTAAAAATGGCATCATAGATAATATTGATAAAAACAAGCGAAACGGAGGAGAAAATGAAAGTATCTTTGATAAATTACTTTACAAACAACGATTTGTAATAGAAAGAACTAACGCTTGGTTAGATGCTTTTAAAGCTATTTTAGTACGTTTTGAAACAAATAAAACACACTGGAAAGCTCTGAATTTATTAGCCTTTTGTGTTATTTTACTACGTCAACTTTAAACAACTTCAATAAAAAAAAGAGTTCTAAAGATTTAGAACTCTTTTTTTTGATGAAAAAATAAATAAATTATTTTTTATCCTTGGTTTCTTTCTTTACAACTTTCGTAGCAGATGCAGTTTTATTATCTGCTGTTTTAGCACCATGACAACTTTTTCCTTTTGATGAAGTAGTTTTGCTCGCACAACAAGATTTTTTTCCTTTAGTACAACTTTTTTTAGAAGCTGTTGCTTTTTTGTCGTGTTTGCAATCTTTTTTTGTGCAGTCTTTACCTTCACAGTCATCACAAAATTCTATTGATGAGTTAGTTGTTACTACAGTTGTTGTAGCAAAACTAGAAATTGCTATGAATCCGATTAATGCGAACGCTAATAATAATTTTTTCATAATATATATATAAGTTTATATTGGATACTAAATTAAGGATAGTTGGTTGATTTGTGGTGTTAAATAGTGTTAAATTTTGCAATCGTGGTAATACCTCCTTTTACTTTTTCATTTAATTTAACGTTTAACTCAGCATCTAATGGTAACAATAGGTCTACTCGAGATCCAAATTTAATAAAACCGCATTCATTAGTTTGGTTAACAGAATCACCTTCTTTTCCAAAAAACACAATCCTTCTAGCTAATGCACCAGCAATTTGTCTAAATAATATACTTCGTCCTTTTTCATCTTCAATAACAATAGTTGTTCTTTCATTTTCTGTAGATGATTTAGGATGCCATGCAACCAAATACAGCCCTGGATGATATTTATAATATTTTAATATACCACTAATTGGGTATCTGTTTAAATGAACATTAACAGGCGACATAAACACTGACACTTGCATTCGTTTTTCATTATAATATTCTGTTTCTTCTACTTCTTCAATAACTACTACAGTTCCATCAGCAGGAGAAATTATTTCACCTTCTTTAACTATAAAGTTTCTTTTAGGAGATCTAAAAAATTGTACAATAGTGATAAATAATAATCCAGATATTAAGTATCCTATGATTCTAATAATTTCATACTCTTTTAAAAAGAAATAAAAAGCAGCATTTAATACTGAAATAAATAGGATGGTTATGATTAATGATGGTATACCTTCTTTATGAAATTTCATAGGTGAAATATTAAAGCATAAAAATAATAATTCTAGCTTATCAAATGTAAATATGAGTAAACAAAAGGAACTGATAATAATAACCCATCAATACGATCTAAAACTCCACCATGACCCGGTAATAGTTTTCCTGAATCCTTTACACCCAAACTTCTTTTAAGCATTGATTCAGCCAAATCACCTAATCCGCCAAAAACAGCTACTAAAATGGACAAAACCACCCAATTGGTTAAATTTAAATTAGTAAAGAAAATTGATAGGATATAGGCGCCAGCAACTGTAACAAGTGTCCCTCCAATTGAACCTTCCCAAGTTTTATTGGGAGATATACGCTCGAATAATTTATGTTTCCCAAAAAACCTACCAGCTAAATATGCCCCTGTATCATTTACCCATAATAAAATAAAAAACCCTAGAATGATTTGAAAACTATAATTATTAGTAAAGCCGTTGTTTACATAAAAACCTAAATGGAATAGCATTACAAAAGGGATTACTATATAAAGTATTCCTAAAATAGTGTACGAAATATTGATAAACGGATTTTCTTTTTTTCTATATAATTCAATAAAAAAAGTTAAAAAGAGCATTAATATAGGGATAACAATAAATTTAAATTCAACTATTTTAAGAATAATTAAACATGAAATCATTATTAATAATAGGCCTGTTAATGCACCCCAAAATTTAATTGGTTTTATTGTTGACGATTTTTTTGTTAAACCATAAAATTCATTAATGCTTATAAGAGCAATAAGGCTAAATAAGCACATTGCAACAATAGCATTAAAATAAATACCAGCTATAATAGTGGTAATAAACAAAAAACCTGTAATTGCCCTTGTTAGCATTTTTATAATGAATTTTTAGAAATAATGTATTTGGCTTTTATTACGTCTTCTGGTTGAATGTGTAATTCTATTTCAGCATTCATTAAATGTTTGTGCATAGAGTCCATTTTATCTACGATTACAACATTTATATCATTATCTTCTAAAACAGATTTAATAATCTGAGATTGATTGGGATTGTTACTTTTATGTATAATTACCCAATCAGACACAATTATTTTTTTTCAGGAATATCTTCCGATTTTTTATCTGTCTTTTCTTCAATCTTATCTTTCTTAGTAACTTCTTTTTCAGTTTTCTTATTTTTAACTTTAGAATTCTTTTTAGATATTTTCTTCTCCTCTTTTAATTCTTTTTCAAACTTACTTTTACCAAAAATTAATTCCAAATCGTCTCTAAAAAGGACTTCTTTTTCTAATAGTTTGTTAGCAAGTAGAGTAAGTTTTTCTTTATTTTCTCTCAGAATTTCAAGTGTTCTTGTGTAAGCTGAATCAATAATTTTCTTTACCTCTTCATCAATTAATTCAGCTGTTTTTTCACTATAAGGTTTAGAAAAAGAATAATCACTTTGCCCAGAAGAATCATAATAACTGATGTTTCCTAGTCTATTGCTTAAGCCATAAATGGTGACCATAGCGTAAGCTTGCTTGGTTATTTTCTCTAAATCACTAAGAGCTCCAGTAGATATTTTACCAAAAATAATTTCTTCAGCTGCTCGTCCACCTAATGCAGAACACATTTCGTCCATTAACTGTTCTGTAGTTGTAATCTGTCTTTCTTCAGGTAAATACCATGCAGCTCCAAGAGATCTCCCTCTAGGGATGATAGTGACTTTTATTAATGGAGAGGCATATTTAACAAGCCAACTTACAGCAGCATGCCCAGCTTCATGAAAAGCAATTGCTTTTCGTTCATGGTCAGTTATAATTTTATTTTTCTTTTCAAGTCCTCCAATAATTCTATCTACAGCATCCAAAAAGTCTTGTTTTCCTACTTTCTTTTTATTTTTTCTTGCAGCTATTAAAGCAGCTTCGTTACAGATATTTGCAATATCAGCTCCAGAAAAYCCAGGTGTTTGTCTAGATAGRAATTTAACATCAACTGTYTTATCAAYTTTTATAGGTTTAAGGTGGACTTCAAAAATTTCTTCACGTTCATTTAACTCTGGTAAATCAACATGAATTTGCCTGTCAAATCTACCAGGTCTAACTAGTGCTATATCCAAGACATCGGCTCTATTTGTTGCAGCTAAAACAATTACACCATTGTTAGTGCCAAAACCATCCATTTCGGTTAAAAGCTGGTTAAGTGTGTTTTCTCTTTCATCATTTCCTCCTTGCATTGCACCTTTCCCCCTAGCTCTACCTATAGCATCAATTTCATCAATAAATATAATAGATGGTGCCTTTTCTTTAGCTTGTTTAAACAAATCTCTAACTCTTGAGGCTCCAACACCAACAAACATTTCAACAAAGTCTGAACCAGATAAAGAGAAAAAAGGAACTTTTGCTTCTCCAGCTACAGCTCTTGCTAATAGTGTTTTTCCAGTTCCTGGAGGGCCAACAAGTAATGCTCCACGAGGAATTTTTGCTCCTAAACTAGTATATTTTTGAGGTTTCTTTAAAAAATCTACAATTTCTTGCACTTCTTCTTTTGCTCCTTCTAAACCAGCAACATCGTCAAAAGTAGTTTTAGTTGAATTTTCTTTATCAAATAATTGTGCTTTAGATTTACCAATACTAAATATTTGTCCAGCACCACCAACACCACCGCCTCCCATCCTTTTCATTACAAACATCCATATTGCAAATATTATAATAATAGGAAATAATAAGCTCAGTATACCACTAAATGGATCATCTTCAGTAATTGTATAGTACTTTAACTGATATTCATTTGCATATTTTTTTAAATCGTTGTCAAAATTATCTAATGAATTAAATTCAAAACTAAAATGAGGTCCTTTGTTGGAACCATTTGAGAGTAGTGGCCCTTTTATTCTCTTTTTATTTTCTTCTTTTTGTAAGGCTTCTTTAGTTAAAACAACCCTTGCTATGTTTTTATTTTTTATAATAATAACTTCAGACACTTCATGATTTTTAACTAAATCTTGAAATTCTAATTCTGTTATTTTAGCTGTTCCACCACTCCAATCAATTAGATTTAATGAAATTAGAGCTAAACCAATTATTGCATAAATCCAATAAAAATTAGAAGGTTTTCTAGATCCTCCTCCTAATGAAAATTTGTTTTTTTGTTTTTTAGGTTGTCCCATTAACTATTCGTCCTCCTTTATTTCTGTTATTTTAGCATCAGCCCAAAGCCCATCTAAGTTATAAAAATTCCTTGATTCTTCTTGAAAGATATGCACTACAGTATTAACATAATCTAGTATTATCCATTCAGCATTCCCAAATCCTTCTGACTTCCATGGTTTTTCATTAAGTGTTATTCTTACTTCTTTTTCTACAGAGCTAGCAAGCGCATTTACGTGAGTGTTTGATGTTCCTGTGCAGATAATAAAATTTTCGCAAACAGCGTTTTCAATAACTCTTAAATCTATGTAAACTATGTTTTCACCTTTTAATTCTTGCAACCCTTTAATCACAACATCCGAAAGAATTTGTGATTCTTTAATCTCCTTTGTCTTACCCATTAAAAAATAATCATTTAATGTACAAAATAACGAATAATTGACGAGGTAATATACATTATCTAAAACATTTAGTTTAAACTTTTTTGTACATTAAATTATCAATATTTTTGATAAAGATGTACGATAGATTATTTATAGGTAATAAATTGATTGAATTGAAAGAAATTGATTCTACGAATGCCTACATGAAACAATTTATTTCTAGTAACAATAATGAAATTGAAGGATTGGTTGTAATAACTAGACACCAATTAAAAGGTAGAGGCCAAAAGGGGAATGTATGGGAGAGCAAAAAAGGAATGAACCTTACTTTTTCAATTTTCCTGAAATCTAATACCCTTCTCCAGAATCAATTTTTAATTAGTAAGGTTATTTCTCTGGGTATAATAGATTTTTTGGATGAATTAGGATTAAAAGAGTTGAAAATTAAGTGGCCAAATGACATTTATTGTGGCAATAAAAAAATAGCGGGAATTTTAATAGAAAATACTTTAAAAAAGAATGTTGTAAGATCTAGTGTTGTTGGGATTGGTTTAAACGTAAATCAAACCAGTTTTCATTCTAAAAATGAGCCAACTTCTATAATCAAAGAATTAGGGGGTAATTTTTTGAATTTAGATCAGACCTTAAATCAATTATTGTTTTTTATTGAAAAACGGTATATTATTTTAAAAACGGGGAATGAAGCTTTAATTAATGAGGATTATCTCCAGCATTTATATTGGATTAATGAATCTAGAAACTTTAAGATTAAAGAAAAAGTAGTTTCAGGAAGAATTATTGGAGTTAATTCAATGGGGAAACTCCAAATAATGGTAAATAAAAAAACAGAAGAGTTTGATTTAAAGGAAATCGAATTTTTAATCTAAACTTGCTAATTTGTCTAACTCCATAGATTTAGCAATGTCTTTTAAAAAGTCACAATTTTCTTGATTTCCCCCTTCAATTGTAAGTAAAAATCTATTTCCTATTCCTAGCATAACACTTGCATTTTTCCGCTTCTTCTTGTAAGATTCCCAGCCATTAATGTTATCTCCTAAGCTAATGCTTTGCCCAATTTCTTCACTTGTGTCAATTTTAAAGCCACTAGCCCACATAGCTGTTGACATAGAGTACATGCTGTATGCCGCATTGTAATCTATTAAAGCAACGCTAATTCTATCTCCATTATTATTTTCAAATTTTACTTCAGCAGAAGAATATGACATGCCTGTCATATCCATAGAGGCTCCTTTTGGTTCATTTTTTTGAGTATAACCATCGATAGACTTTGGTAAGTATTTCATTAGCTCTTCGTAATGGATAGCTTTGGCATCTTTTCTTTCTTCCATGTTCTTTTCCATCTTTTTAGCATTCTCCTGCATGTTTTTACTCATTTTCATTAATGCTCCTAGTGGATTTTTTTTTACATCAATTTTTTCTTCATCTTTTGGTTCATCATTTCCGCCACAAGCTGTAAATAGTATGATTGGGAAAGCTAAAAGTAATATGGTAAAAATTCTCATAATCAATTAATTAAAAATGGTTAGATAAAGTTAAAATAAATTATTGTTTTTTGGCATTTTATTATAAATGAATTTTAGCCAACCTTTTAACTAAACTATTAAAAAAATCGGATAAAGGTTTTTCAATCATCATTTTCATAAACGGATTAATATCTCCTTCAAAAACTAAATACGTTTCACAACTGTTGCTTTCTTTTTCCGACAAGAATATGTTTAATGTAAATTTAAAGGGAGTTTTACCGTAAGAATCAAGGTAAATTAAAGAATTTGCTGTAGAGGCTACTCGTTTTAATCCAAAACTTCCCATGCTTTTTACTTTCATGGTACAGTTTTCTTTAGTGGACTCCCAATTGTCGATTTTATCTTGAGGGAATAATTGTTTAAAATTATTCATGTCCATTAAGAAATTGTATACTTCCTCTTGATTGGCATTAATTAGTTGATGATTTGTTTCTATATTCAATTTGCAAATATTTATACTTTAGTGGGTGGAGACCATTTGTTTGGAGCTTTTTTCCATTCAGTCAATGATTTTATATCAGATTTTGAAACATAATCAGACTCAACAGCTACATTTAACATGGCGTCATAATCGCTTAATGTAATCAACTTGCATTTGTTGTCCTCAAAGTTTTTTTTAGCTATTTCAAATCCATAAGTAAAGATAGCAACCATACCAAGAACATTGCACTCATTTTTTCTCAAAGCCTCAACTGCTTTTAAACTACTTCCGCCAGTTGATATTAAATCTTCAATAACTACTACTTTTTGATTTTTAAAAATATCACCTTCAACTAAATTTTGCATTCCGTGCTCTTTAGCAGAGGATCGGATATAAGCAAATGGTAAGCCCATGGCTTCAGCTACTAATGCTCCATGTGCTATTCCTCCAGTTGCAACACCAGCAATTACTTCAGCGTTTGGAAAATGTTCGTTTATTGCATCAACAAATTGTTGACGGATATAAGTTCTTACTGGAGGGTAAGACAAAGTTTTCCTATTATCACAGTAAATAGGCGAATTCCAGCCTGATGCCCAATGGAAAGGATTTGTGGGGTTTAATTTAATAGCTTTAATTTGTAGTAGTGATTCAGCAACTTTTATTGCTGATTCTTCGTTTAAAATCATAAATGCAAATGTATAAAGTTTTTATCAACGATAAGGTAATTTGTTTTACAAAAAATGTAGAAAACGTCAACCCATTTTCTAATGGTTTGGTTTTAAACTTTTTTTCATTAAGTATCACATCTTTTATAGTTGATTTAGTATATGAGGATGATAAAATAGAGACAGTTATTGTTGCTGTTGATGATTACGAGTCTGCTTTTAATGAATTTAAAACCTATTTTAAAATTATTAATGCAGCAGGAGGGCTTGTGAGTAATAACAAGGATAAAAAGCTTTTTATTTATCGATTATGTAAATGGGATTTACCAAAAGGGAAAATTGAAAAAGATGAAGGAATAGAAGATGCTGCAATTAGAGAAGTTCAGGAAGAAACAGGAATTAGCGGACTGAAAATTACTAATCAATTAAAAGACACTTTTCATATTTATAAGTTAAACGATCGACTAATTCTAAAGCAAACGTATTGGTTCGATATGACGAGTAGTTATGATGGGGAATTAATTCCTCAAATGGAAGAAAATATTACTAAAGTAGAGTGGCTAACAGATAGTGAAATTGAGAATAAAGTAATGAAGAATACTTATGCTTCGATTAGAGAACTATTATAATCTATCTAGTTAATTCGTAGAAATCTTTTTCAATATTATCTTCAGTAGCTCTTTCTGCTGTTCCACCAGGTCTTCCTGCAGGAGCTTTCACAATTTTTAGATTATCATCAACTAGTATATAGGTAGGAAAAGTAACAACTTTATAGTTAGATAGAACTTTTTTATTCTTTCCGATGTGCAAGAATGTCCATTTATAATCATTTTTAGATAAAAAAGTAGTCATTTTATCAAAGTCATTATCAGCACAAATACTAATAAAATGGATTTTGTTTTTATATTTTTTGTGTAAAACTTGCATTATTTTCATTTCTTTCAGGCTAGGAATACTCCAATTAGTCCAAAAGTTAATATATATAGGTTTCCCTTTAAAACTGTTTAGCGATAATAGCTCGTTGTTTTTATTTTTAAGCTTAAAAGTTGGAGCAGTACTCCCTACTCCGAATTCCTTTCGGGTAATACGGTCAATAATGTTAGCTGCTATTTCTCTATGCTCAAGGTATTGTGAAGCTGACTTTATTTCATTTAAAATTTTAACAATATTTACTTTAGTGAAGTATTTATCTTTGCTAATCTCCAACAAACCATTTAGCATAAATAGATTTTTAAACTCATCATTTATTAAGTAAGGATATTTTTCTAATGCCTTAGATAAAGCAATATAACTGGCTTTATCATTTATTGATTTAGAAATATCAAACCCCTTAACTTTTAATGATTCTTTTTTAAATTCTCCTTTAAAAAAGGCTTTGTAAAATTTAATATATTCCGGATTGTTGTAAAGGATAGGCTTCTTATTTAAGTATTCTAGATAAAGGTTTGCTTTAATGTTTTGACTATTTTTTGAATCAACTAGCTTGTAGGAAACGTCTAAAGAATTTTGAGTTAAAGCGATGCTGTAGTTAATGTAGTTTTTAACAAATTTAGTGTTAGAATGTTCGGTTTCTTTCAGCATTTTTATTTTAAATGCTTTTAATTTAGGTTCAATAGAATGATTTCGTTTTTCAAATAAAACCCTATTATCTCTAATAAAGGCATCAAATTTCTGGTTAAATTTTCCAATTTGATGATTGAGTTCTGTCGGCACAGGGAAATTAAACATTAAAGAAAGTTGTTTATCGTAAATTCTACCTTTATTTAACTCTTTACTATAAGTTAGGTTGATATTATAAACTTCTCCAGGTTTAACAAAAAAAGAAGTTGTTTTATCTTCAATTTTCACAAACACTTTTTTTGTCTGATTAATGTCAAACTCAAGACTATAGCTACCATTTTTATTTATGGTAGTAAAACCAATTTCAGTTTTTTTTTGGCTAATGTAATCGGAATAGGTATAAAGGATTAATTCTTTGCCTTTAAAGGCACTTGCAATTCCTTTTACAACTGTTTTATTTGCAGATAAAGTTGAAACAAAAAAAACGAATAATAATCCTACTATTAAATAAGGGTATTTCAATTTATTGATAATTAAATGAATTTATCTTTTATTGCTGTCGGAACAAATTTACTCGCATCTCCTCCGTTATTTATTATATCACGTACAATTGTTGAATTTATTGCCGAAAGCTCAGGAATTGTTGGTATAAAAAGAGTTTCGATATTCTCATTCATTGCTTTGTTCATTTGGGCGATAGAATTTTCATACGTGTAATCGGCACCATTTCGTATTCCTCTTAAAAGATAGTTTGCGTTAACTGAAGTGCAAAAATGGATGGTCAAACCAGTGTATGTAGCAACCTCAACTTTTGGATTGTTATTAAAGGTTTTTTTTATGAATTCGGTACGTTGTTCTATATTAAAGTGGTGTTTTTTTGAGATGTTTTGGCCAATGGCTACAATAATTTTATCGAAAAGAGGCAATGCTCTTTCAACAATGTTTTGATGTCCTAATGTGATTGGATCAAATGAGCCTGGAAATACTGCAATTTTCATAGTAGTTAAATTAATTACAACAAAAATACTTAAAACTATTAAAGCTTAATTGATTTGGTTTTATTGAAAAAAGATTTCGTCTTGAAAAAAGTAACGTTGAGCTTGAGCGAATAGCGAAACTGGAAATGGTGATTAGATAGTTCGTTTAACGCGGTTCTTGGAAACGTTTCAATGTTTTTTAGAACATGTTGTTAAACGAAATTAGCGTTTTTTAAGGAGAAAGTCAAGTTAATTATTTTTCAATATGAAACCTATAAATCAGTCTTATTTTAAAAATAGCACCATCATTAAAGGTAGAATTTAGAATTGTGCGATTGCCCCCTAATTCTATTCCCCAAATGTTTACATCAATCTTATCCCCATTATTATAAGCTTCATAACTTCTACCTAAAGAGTAACCAATTTTGGTTTGTAAAAGGATAGATTTTTTAATCTTAAATTGAAGGTAACCATATAGTTCATTGCTTGCCTTTGTTAAGTAAACATTTTCATTTCCAAGATTGTAAGTTCTTGTAATGGCTAGGAAGTTTATCCCAGCATTTAACCAATTGGTTAATCCATAATTCACATCTGCCCATATTGGAAGTGTGAAATTGGCTTCAAATTTATTGTTAGGACTTTTATAATAAAAACCTAGAAGAGGAGAAACCAAAACCCCAAAAAGATCATTATTAGCATAAACCCCAATGTGATATTTGAAGTTTTCACTTTTTTTATATTTCATTAAAATTAGTCCACCTATTTGAAAATCCTTCCCACTTAAATTTTTAAAATCTGAAGAAATTTTAGGAAGTAACATATAGGTTCCGTTCCATTTTTCTGAATGATTTTTATTAAAACCAATTTTAAGGTTGATGGTAGAAATGCCCCTATAATCTAATCCAGAATCTAATTTTAACTTTATTTTTTCTAAATAAAAGCCAGTTAGGAAAGCATTGTTATCATTCAATTTAATCGGCAAAGTGATGTCTACTCCAAATTCTTCAATATTGGTGCTTCCACCTATACTGTCAAAATTATTTTGAGGAGTATTGATGTAATGGAATCGAGCTAAATCAACATATTTTTGAGCAGTTGTTACAATGCTTAAACAAAAAATAAAGCTAAATAATATTGATTTGATTTGACTCATTTATGAAAGTTCAAAAACAGTAATTTCTGGTAATATACCAACTCTACCGGGATATCCGATAAAGCCTATGCCACGATTAACATAGATTTGCTGATTTTCTTTATTATATAAGCCTGCCCAGTTTTTATATAAATATTGAGATGGACTCCATTTAATAAATCCAGGGATCTCTATACCAAATTGCATCCCGTGTGTATGACCAGAAAAAGTCACATCAATGTCAGGGTGGTATGGAATAACTTCCATTTCCCAATGAGAAGGATCATGACTTAATAGAAGCTTTATATCATTGTCTAAGCAGCCTTTTTTTGCTTTATTAATATCACCGTATTTTTGGAAACGTGCTTGACTGCCCCAATTTTCTACTCCAATTATTGCAAGTCTTTCATTATTTCTTTTAATAATATGGTGCTCGTTTAACAACAACTTCCAGCCTAATTTTTTGTGTAGTGCTTTCATTAGTTTGTAATTATGTTTTTTACCTTCTAAGTCATTTTTTTGATAAAAATAATCACCATAATCATGATTACCTAAAATTGAATATACTCCCATTGGAGCAGAAATTTGTTTTAAGGTATCTATAAAAGGAATTGCTTCTTCAGTAATTTCATTTACCAAGTCTCCAGTAAAAAAAATAATATCAGGTTGTTGTTCTTTAATTATTTGCACCACTTCTTTTAACGGATCATCAGACAAAAAACTCCCAGAATGAATATCAGAAATTTGAATAATTTTTAATCCTTTAAAAACATTTGGAAGACGTGATATTTTTAGTTTTTGATAATGAATAGTGTAATCAAAAGCAGATTTAACTACACCATACATTAAAGCTCCAAAAGGAATAATTGAAGCTATTATTGCTGATTTTTTTAAGAATTGCCTTCTACTTGGAGAATAAATTTTAGTTTTTTGATGTAACAACTTGTGTGATGCAAATAGTATAAGGCTTTTAAAATCATGAAGAATAATGAAAACACAACCAATTAATTTTGATAAGAGAATTATTAAAATAATTCCAAACAGATAAACTCTTGCAAATTTTGGAGGAACTTCATTTGAATTAAAATAAGAGGCAACAAACAGCATAAAAACTAAAGTAGCTATTGTAAATAGCCAATAGCTAATTTTAATGGTTTTTCTAATAGGGGGAGTAAAATTTTCAGTAATTTTTTTTACAGCCCTGTAATAATAGAAATCTATAGGTAAAATTATAAGAACTCCTGCTAGTATAAAATATAATGACATTTTAAGTCTTAAATCTGTTAATTAAATTAGGTGTAAAATTGCTAAATAATAGAAGAATATATTGTTTTCCAATTAAAATAATTACATTTGCATCCGTTTTTACGGGATAGAAATAAAAAAATAACAATGAGAAAAGATATACATCCAGAAGAATATAGATTAGTAGTGTTTAGGGATATGTCAATGGACTATTCATTTTTATGTAAATCTGCTGCTGAAGCTAAGGAAACAGTTAAATGGGAAGATGGTAACGAATACCCATTAATAAAGTTAGAGATTTCTCATAAATCTCACCCATTTTATACAGGTAAAATGAAATTAGTTGATACTGCAGGAAGAATTGACAAATTCAAAACTCGTTACGCTAAGTACTCAAAAAAATAAAAATATTATAATATTTCTTAAAAGTCCTAGTTGTAACTAGGACTTTTTTTATTTTCGTGAAACTCCTTTTTAAGGATTAAAAAGGTAAGCTGAACGAATTCCGTTGAAAAACGGAATCTTTTACTTCCTTTCTTTATCGATTTTTTAATACTTTTATAGTATGAACATTATATTTTTTGAAGATAAAAGAGACAAATTTTTACCATTAGTTTATGCTAAACCTCTTGCTAAAATTAGGGTAGGAATTTTAACCATTGAAGAAAAATGGAAACAGCATTTTCAAAAGTGTGATATTTCTATAAACATTTCTTACCTCACGGAAGATTATTTATCTAAAAAATTTCCATTAGTAGAGCAAGAAGGGAATATATTTATCAATGCTCGGTTTTTACCGAATGAAGAGTTAATCGATTTTATTATAAATAATTTAAATGCTGATGAAGCAATAATGTTTGAAGGTAGTTTGGTGGCTTCAAAATGTACCTTGGAACAATTCAAATCTAAATCTTATTGTATTAAGAATTGTAATGAAAAATTTATTTCAATAGAATTAGGAAGTATTACTGATGTTTTTTCAAAAAATGGCTTGGCCATTGAGCAAGATTATAAATTGATTACAAAAGGAAGAAAATCGGCAACAGTTAGCTCTACAAATACAATTATTGGGGATAATATTTTTATTGAAGAAGGTGCAAAGATTGAAGCATCTGTTTTGAATTCCAAAGCAGGGCCAATTTACATTGGCAAAGATTCTGAAGTAATGGAAGGTTGTTTAATTAGGGGACTATTTGCTTTATGCGAAGGTGGAGTACTGAAAATGGGAGCAAAAATATATGGAGCTACTACTGTAGGAAAGTTTTCTAGGGCAGGAGGAGAGATTAATAACAGTGTGATTCAAGATTATTCTAACAAAGGGCATGATGGATATTTAGGGAACTCTGTAATTGGTGAATGGTGTAATTTAGGTGCAGATACTAATACTTCTAATTTGAAAAATAATTATGCAGAAGTAAAGTTGTGGTCTTATGAAACAGAAAAATTCGAGAAAACTGGATTACAGTTTTGTGGTCTAATTATGGGAGATCATTCTAAATGTGGTATTAATACAATGTTTAATACGGGAACAGTAGTTGGAGTTTCTGCAAACATATATGGCAGTGGGTTTCCTCGAAATTTTATACCATCATATAGTTGGGGAGGGGCAAGTGGAGTTACAACTTATAGGGCCGATAAAGTTTTTGAAGTGGCTGAAATAGTAATGAAAAGAAGAGATATTGAATTAACCAATGTCGATAAAGAAATTTTAACTGCCATTTTTGAAATAACAGCCAAATATCGCCAATAATTCCGTCAATATTTCAGTTATGTAATAGTGGCACGAGTCTTGAAAACACTGAGGAAGACAATTATTCTTTAAATAATTAAGAATTTCTGTCATATTGACCTAATTTTAATGAGATGAGAGATATTTTTGATATGGATAACATCATGGTAAGTAATGTGCTTGATGAGGATGCTGAGTTTATTCCATTGTTATCACCAGATGATGAAGAACAGATTAATGCAGAGGAAACACCTGATGAGTTGCCTATTTTACCATTAAGGAATACAGTATTATTTCCTGGGGTGGTAATCCCAATTACCGTTGGTAGAGATAAATCTATTAAATTAATTCAAGAAGCATATAAGGGAGATAAGACTTTAGGTGTTGTTTCTCAAAAAAATGACGAGGTAGAAGATCCAACTGAAAATGATTTAAATGATGTTGGTACAATAGCATATATCCTTAAAATGCTGAAGATGCCTGATGGAAATATCACTGTTATTATTCAGGGTAAAAAAAGGTTTAAGGTAAAAGAATTTACTCAAAGAGAGCCTTATTTAAGAGCTAAGATAGAAGCATTCAACCAACTTCAAAAGCCTTCAGGTAAAGGTTTTGATGCGTTGGTTTCTTCTATAAAAGATTTGGCTTCTCAAATTATTGAACAATCTCCTAACATACCAACCGAAGCAACTTTTGCAATTAGAAACATAGAAAGTCCAACCTTTTTAATCAACTTTATTGCGTCTAACATGAAAGCTGGTGTAACAACCAAACAAGGATTATTAGAAGTTCCAGAATTAAATGAAAGAGCAAATTTATTGTTAGAACACTTGACAAAAGAGCTGCAATTACTGGAGTTGAAAAATGATATTCAATCTAAAGTTAGAACGGATTTAGATCAACAGCAACGAGAGTATTTTTTAAACCAGCAAATCAAACAAATTCAGGAGGAACTTGGTGGAGATCCACAGCAACAAGAAATTGAAGAATTTAAAAAGAAAGCAAAAAAGAAGAAATGGAGTAAAACAGTTTCAGAACGATTTGACAAAGAATTGCAGAAATTCCAGCGTTTAAACCCACAAGCTGCTGAATATTCAGTACAACTGAATTATTTAGAAACATTGATTGAATTGCCTTGGGATGATTACACTAAGGATAATTTTGATTTAAAGAGGGCTCAAAAAATCTTGGATAAAGATCATTTTGGACTAGAAAAAGTAAAAGAAAGAATCATTGAATATTTGGCTGTTCTCAAACTAAAAGGAGATATGAAATCGCCTATTTTATGTTTGTATGGTCCTCCTGGGGTTGGTAAAACTTCTTTAGGAAAGTCTATTGCAGAAGCGTTAGACCGAAAATATGTTAGAATGTCGTTGGGAGGAATTAGAGATGAAGCAGAAATCAGAGGACATCGAAAAACTTATATAGGAGCAATGCCTGGTAGAATTATCCAGAATATTAAAAAAGTAAATTCTTCTAACCCAGTTTACGTATTGGATGAGGTTGATAAAATAGGTACAAGTTTTCAAGGAGATCCTTCTTCAGCATTATTAGAGGTTCTAGATCCCGAACAAAATGAAAACTTCTATGATAATTTTTTAGAATTAGATTACGATTTGTCTAAGGTGCTTTTTATCGCAACAGCCAATTCACTTTCAACAATTCAGCCTGCTCTATTAGATAGGATGGAAATTATCGAAATTACTGGTTACACAGTTGAAGAAAAGATTGAAATTGCGAATAAACATTTAATTCCAAAATTATTAAAGAATCACGGAATTAAAAAGAAAAATTTAAGTCTTACTAAACAAAATTTAGAGAAAATAATTACTGAATACACTAGGGAATCAGGTGTTCGTGGACTGGAGAAAAAAATCGCGAAAATTATTAGAAACAGAGCAAAACACATTGCTATGGAAGAAAATTTTGATGCTAAAATTTCTCAAGAAGAATTGTTAAAAATTTTAGGACCAGGACATTCTATGGATAAGTATCAAGGGAATGAAGTTGCTGGTGTGGTAACTGGTTTGGCTTGGACTTCAGTAGGTGGAGATATTTTGTTTATTGAATCGAGCTTAAGTAAAGGAAAAGGTAAATTAACCCTAACAGGAAACTTAGGGGATGTGATGAAAGAGTCAGCAGTTATTGCATTGGCTTACTTAAAAGCTCATTCAGAATCTTTAGGATTAAAACCTGAAATATTTGAAAAGTGGGACATTCATATTCACGTACCAGAAGGAGCAACACCAAAAGATGGTCCTTCTGCAGGTATTACTATGTTAACAGCTTTGGCTTCTTCATTTACCCAACGAAAAGTAAAAAGTAAATTGGCCATGACGGGAGAGATTACCTTACGAGGAAGAGTTCTTCCTGTTGGAGGGATTAAAGAGAAAATTTTAGCCGCTAAAAGAGCTGAAATTAAGGAGATAATTTTATCTGAAGACAATAAAAAAGATATCGAAGAAATTGGAAATAAATATTTGAAAGGATTAACTTTTCATTATGTAAAAAACATGATGGAAGTAGTTGATTTAGCGCTAACTAATCAGAAGGTGAAACAAGCATTAAAAATTGCTTAATTTGATTTCAACAGGTGTTAATAATTAATTAAAAGTTTAAAAATTATTCAGCACTAAAATTTTTAATTTTGTTAGCCTTACTCAGAGGAAAATTATAAAAATAGAAGAATGAAATTTATAGTATCAAGCGAAATCTTATTAAAGAAGTTACAACTAATAAGTGGTGTTTTAAATGCAAGTAATACTTTGCCAATTTTAGATGATTTCTTATTTGAAATAAAAAAAGGTGAATTAAGCATTACTGCTTCAGATTTAGAAACTACTATGGTAACTAAAATTACTATTGAAGCGAAAGATGAAGGAATTATAGCTATTCCTGCAAAATTATTATTAGATACGCTAAAAACTTTTCCAGATCAACCATTAACTTTTACGATTGATAACGAAAGTTTCGGAATAGAAATTACTTCTGATTATGGTAAATATAAACTAACGGGGCATGATGGAAGCGAGTTTCCAAAAACGCCAAGATTAGAATCTCCATCTACTATCGATATTGAAGCTTCGATACTTTTAAATGCAATAAATAAAACATTATTTGCTTCGGGGAATGATGAATTAAGACCAGTAATGTCTGGAGTATATTTCGAAATAAATAATGATGATTTAACTTTTGTTGCAACTGATGCTCACAAACTGGTTAAATATAAAAGAACTGATTTAAAAGCGGATAAAGGAGCTGCTTTTATTTTACCTAAAAAACCATTGACTTTGCTCAAAAATATTTTAGGTAATGTTGGCGAAAACGTTAAAATAGAACACAATGAAACCAATGCGATGTTTATATTTGGTTCAACTAAAATGACATCAAGATTAATTGATGGGAAATACCCTAATTATAACGCGGTTATTCCAGCTGAAAACCCAAATAGCTTAACAGTTAGTAGAAATGCTTTGTTAAATTCAATTAAAAGAGTTTCAATATTTTCCAATAAGACAACACATCAAGTTAAATTGAAAATGACTGGTAGTGAACTACACATTTCTGCAGAAGATTTGGATTTTGCAAATGAGGCTAACGAAAGGCTAACATGTCAATATGAAGGAGAAGACATGGAAATTGGATTCAATTCAAGATTTTTGATAGAAATGTTATCTAATTTAGAATCTGATGAGGTAAATATTGCTATGTCTGCATCTAATAGAGCAGGCATTTTAACTCCTTGTGAGAAAACAGATGATGCAGAAGAAATATTGATGTTAGTGATGCCAGTAATGTTAAACAATTAACATCATTCTTTTGTCATCCTGAGTTTATCGAAGGATTGACTGGGAATCTATAGAAAAAAACTGTCTATTCTTCGATAAACTCAGAATGGCAGTTTTTTTAACCATAAAATATCAACCAAATATCATCCACTAATAAATGAAATTACTAAAACAGCTTTGTGAAATTCACGCTCCAGCTGGCAGCGAATATAAAATAACTGAATTTTTGTTGAATTACATCAATAAAAATAAATTAGATTGGAAAGTTCAACCACAGATTATTTCTGGCGAAGGATTTCAGGATTGTATTATGCTCGTTTTTSGAAAACCGACAACGGCCATTTTTGCTCACATGGATTCAATAGGCTATACTGTAGGCTATAAAAACAACCTGATTAAAATTGGCGGTCCAGCAGCTAAAAAAGGAGCAAAGCTAGTTGGCGAAGACAGCAAGGGAGAAATAGAATGCACCTTAAAAACAGAGGAAGATGAGCACCAGTTTTTAACTTACTCAGCTGATTTTGATAGAGAAATTGACAGAGGAACAACATTTACATATAAACCTGATTTTAGAGAAGATGATGAGTTTGTGCAGTGTTGTTATATGGATAACCGATTAGGAATGTGGAATGCTATTAAAGTAGCAGAAACATTAGAAAATGGAGTAATTGTGTTCTCTTCTTGGGAAGAACACGGAGGTGGAAGTGTTGGTTACTTAGCTCGATATTTATATGAGGAATTAAATGTAAAACAAGCCTTAATTTCTGACATTACTTGGGTTACAGAAGGTGTCCCACACAATAAAGGAGTGGCTGTTTCTATGAGAGATTCTGGTATTCCTCGAAGAAGTTATATTGATAGAATTATAGATTTAGCAAAGGAAAGCAAGGTTTCTTTTCAACTAGAAGTAGAAAGTGCGGGAGGGAGTGATGGAAATTCATTGCAGCGATCTCCTTACCCTTTTGATTGGTGTTTTATTGGCGCTCCAGAAGATAATGTACACTCACCAGATGAGAAGGTACATAAAAATGACATTAAAGCAATGGTGGAGTTGTATCAATATCTGATGAAGAATTTGTAGAAAAATAATTCGTATTATGAATATTTACTATGTTTATTTTTTAATAGATCCTAGAAATGGCGATGTTTTCTATATAGGAAAGGGGAAAGAGAATAGGATTAATGATCATTTTAAAGAATTAGATAAGTTTATAAAGGGATCTATAACTAAAGCTAGTTTCTATAACGTTAATAAACTTTCTTTAATGAAAGAAATTAGAGAAGATGGCTATGAAACAGAAACTAAAAAAATACTGGAAAACATCAAAGAGGAATCGGCATTTGTATTAGAGGAAATACTCGTTGATAGGTTTGGAAGGAGTATAGAGAATAAAGGTCAATTATTAAATCTTATAAGAGGAGGAAATATCGATTATTATGATATTGAAAGCAAACCAAAAAAAACATTAATGAAAGAAGTAAGGGCTAAATATCCTGAATTAATAGATGTATTGAAAAAGTATCCTAACCTCAATAAAACAAAGTATAAAAAAGATAAACAATTAGAAAGAGAACTAGAGTTTGAAGCCAAAATATTAAGAGATGACTCATTGTTATTTAAAGTTGGGATGGAGGTAAATCATAATGATTTTGGACTAGGAATCATTAAAAATATCGAAAATAGAATTGGGACAATAAATTTTCCAAATTTTGGGACTAAACAATTTTATTTAAAATCTGCAACCAATTTTTTACAAGTTATAGAAAAAAATAAAAAGATAAATGAGCCTAATTTTCATAAAAACATTAAGAAGGAAAAAGAAGATGAAAATTTATTTCATCCAACTGTAACTATCAATATTAGTGGCGTTTTAAAGAAAATGATTACGGAACTTGAAAATGAATTAAAAGTCACAAAGGATAAAGAAAAGGTTTTTGAACTTAGAAATAAAATTAAGGTTTTAAAAAATCAATTTAATTGATGTTTCAGAACTAGTTACACTATCCTAAACTCTCGCTAGCGATTATTGTAGTTAGCTTACTCTTATTATAAGAAGAATACAGATTATTAAAAATGCTAAAAAAATCTGTAATAATAACTTTATATTCGATTCTTCTTTTTCATATAATAAACCTACTAATGCTAGAACAAAAGAAGTAATAAGTAGTATTTTTTCTGTAGGGTATAGACCTAAAATTAGAATGAATATAGCAGACACAATAATTAATTGAATGGATGGAGATGGTTTCGAAAAATTAGACATATATAATAATGTTAAATCTACTTCCAGCTTAGTAGAACAAACTATTATAATGTTAATATTATTTCGATTTTCGTGAACTTGTTAACACAGCAGCTGGTCTGTCAAGTTTACTTCTCCTACATTCATAGCATATGTTAATGCTTTTTGTAGATTGAGATTTTTACGATTCAGGCATAATCTGAATGCCTCAGCTACAAATATACGAAATTTTTAGTTAGGATTTTTCTTTGAATAAGAAAAATACCGTAATTCCGTGCTTGTCACAGAATCTACTAATTAATAGCCTCAATAATTGAGGGAGATGCTGAATCAAGTCCAGCATGACGAAGTTCCCTTTTTGTTTCTGAAGTAACAATCAACTGTTAAAAATAGTTAAAGGACAGCTACCAATCTCTAAAAAACTCCTTATCTTAGCGAGATGAAGCAAGCTGTAGTCAAAAAAGGTAAAGTTATTCCTCAAAATRTTCCTACTCCTAATGTGAGYAAAGGTAGTGTRTTGATTAAAGTGCATTACAGTTGTATTTCTGCAGGAACRGARATGACCAGTGTARATACTACMAAAAAATCATTGATWAAAAGAGCAATWGATTCTCCTGATGAGGTAAAAGAGGTGCTTGATTTTATTAAGGAAAAGGGTATTCAAAAAACGATACAAAAAGTTAGAGGAGTTTTAGATGGCGGAAAACAAACTGGTTATTCGGTTGCTGGTGAAGTAATCGCTATTGGAGAAGGAGTAATCAATTTACAGATTGGAGATGGCGTTGCAGCTGCAGGAGCAGGAATTGCCAATCATGCAGAATATGTTGATGTGCCAATTAACTTGGTAATGAAAATGCCCAATGAGTTGGATTATAAGTATGCCTCTACAGTTACTATGGGCGGAATTGCCATGCAAGGAGTTAGAAGAGCAGATTTACGTTTTGGAGAAAGTTGTGTAGTTGTAGGAGCAGGAATTTTAGGTTTATTGGCCTTACAAATGCTCAAATTAAGTGGCGTTAGAGTAATTGTTACCGATTTAGATGAACACCGTTTGGCATTGGCAAAAGAGCTGGGAGCWGATTTRTGTATTAATCCAACWAAWGNAAGNATNNSCASTAAAAGTTTCCAATAATTTCTCTGGAGGGTATGGTGTAGATTGTGTACTATTTACAGCAGCAACATCAAGTAGTAAACCTTTGTCGGATTCATTTAAAATGTGTCGTAAAAAGGGAAAAGTAGTGTTGGTTGGAGTAGTAGGAATGGAAATAAATCGTGGCGATATGTATGCCAAAGAGTTGGATTTCCAGATTTCTACATCTTATGGTCCTGGACGTTATGACAGCAATTACGAAGAAAAAGGATTGGATTATCCGTTAGCTTATGTGCGTTGGACGGAGAATAGAAATATGACAGAATACCTTCAACTCTTAACTGAAGGAAAAATAAATATAGAGCCATTAATTGATGCGGTTTATGGTATTGAAAAAGTGGATGAGGCTTTTGCAAGTTTAGACACAGAAGGGCAAAAGCCAATTATTGTTTTATTGGAGTATAAAAGTTCAGAAGACAACCAAAAAGTTGAGGTAAAGGCGAAACCAGTTGACAAAAACGTGATTAATGTTGGAGTAGTGGGAGCAGGAAACTTTGTAACGGGAATGCATTTACCCAACATGAAAAAGCTAAGTAGTAAGTATTCATTAAGAGCGGTAATGAGCAGAACAGGTTTTAATGCTGACGCTGTTGCGAAACAATTTGATGCTGCATATTCAACTACTGATTTTGAGGAAATCATCAATGACAAAGATATTGACTTGATAATGATTACTACTCGTCATGATAGTCATGCAGATTATGTGTTAAGGAGTTTAAAGGCAGGGAAACATACTTTTGTAGAAAAACCGTTGGCAATTAATCAAGAAGAGTTAGATAAAATCAAAACGTTTTATAATTCTGATGTAGCCAATAAACCAGTTTTGATGACAGGTTTTAACAGGCGTTTTAGTCAGTTTGCAGTGGAAATCAAAAAGCACACAGATAAACGAATTAACCCCTTTTTTATTCAATATAGAATGAATGCAGGCTTTATTCCACTTGATAGTTGGGTACATGAACATGGAGGAAGAATTATAGGAGAGGCTTGTCATCTTATTGATTTGATGACTTCATTAACCAATTCTAAAATWAGCACGATTAGCTATGAAAAGTTATCGCCAAACAATGATAAGTTTTCACAGCAAGATAATGTGTCTATGATTCTGAAATATGAAGATGGTTCGGTTTGTAATATTCATTATTTTGCTTCTGGAAGTAAACAAATTTCTAAAGAATATATGGAGGTTCATTATGATGAAAAAACCATTATAATGGACGATTACAAGACCTTAAAAGGTTTAGGAGTGAGTGTTAAAGCAATTAATTTAAGCAGAAGCAATAAAGGACAAAAAGAAGAGCTTGAAGCACTTTACGAAACATTAAAAGGTAATACAAAAGAATGGCCAATAGCGTTAGATGATATGATTCAGACCACTGAGGCTACTTTTTTAATAAATAATTAATTCGGAGAATGTCACCCTTTGTCACCCTGAGTTTATCGAAGGGTTGTCGAAGGGTTTAAACAAATCTATTTAATGTCAATTTTAAACAAAATAGAAGATAACAATTTTGTTGGTAGAAGCTTAAGACAGCTACTATCAATTTATCCTTATGAAAAATGGAAATTAGGAACAGCTTTTTTTCAGTTTTATGCTCTCTTGTTTAAAAATGAAAAACTCAATTTAGAAGAAGTTCAAGCGTATCAATTAAAAGAGCTTCAACGAGTTGTTTATCAGGCTTATGATAATACTTCTTTTTACAAGGAGAAATATGATAAAGCTGGATTTCATCCTTCGCAAATCAAAACATTAGCCGATTTAAAACTTATCCCGGTATTAACCAGAGATGAACTGAAGAATAACGGAGAGAATATGGTTGATAAAACCTTTAAAGGGAAGTTATACAAATCGGTAACTAGTGGGACAACAGCTAAGCCTTTAACTATTTATAGGAATAAAGAAACAGCTCAAAAAGAATATGCATCGGTCTGTTATCAATGGGCAAGAGTTGGTTATCAACCTGGGGATGGGCGAATTGAGTTTAGAGGGATATTAGCTAAAGAAACCACTTTCATTCAGTTAAAACACGAGAGAGTGTTGCGTATAAATATTATCGAAATGGCAGAAGATAATGTTTATTCAATTTTGAATGCAATTAGAAAAAGCGGGTATAATTACATACATGGTTATCMAGGTTCTATTTATAAATTTTTCAATTTGGTGAAGAAGAAATATGGGCAGTTTCCTAATGATATTAACATCAAGGCATTTTTATTGGCATCAGAAAATATTTTTGACTGGCAAATTGATTTGATGAGAGAAATGATTCCAGCAGCAAAAGTAATCTGTCATTATGGTCAGGCAGAGAAAGTAGCACTTGGAGCTTGGAATAATGATGAGAACTATCATTTTATACCTTCATACAGTATTACAGAAATAAATGAGAATACTATTATTGGAACAAGTTTTATTAGTGATGTAATGCCATTAATTCGTTATGAAGTCAATGACTCCATGGAATTAAAATCAGAAACTCCAATTACTGATAAAGTATTATTTCCTGTTGTTTCGACAATTAGTGGTCGAATGGAAGACATAACCTATACCACAGAAGGAAAATCTGTTCCTCCAGCATTGGTTACCTTCCCTTTCAAAAATTTAAAGTTAATCGAATCTTGTAAGATTATTCAAAACACCAAAATAGAATTTGATGTGATTATTCAAAGTTCTATTGATAGAGGATCTCTTAATGCAGAAATAGGAGAATTAGAAGAGAAAATGAAAATTATTTATGGTGAAAATGCTACGTTTAATTTTTCAATTGTGGCTAAAATCCCACTAACTTTAGCTGGGAAGTTTAAGTGGGTAGAGTGTAAATATAAAAAAGAAATTTAATGCCAAAAAAACTCAATATATTAATGTTTGGCCCGGCTTACGGACATAATATACAGCCATTTATAGAGTTTTTTGAAGCGAATACTTCTTATGAGTTGACCTTTGCATATTCTGGACAAAACGATTTTTTAGCTTCTACTAAGAATGTAAAGTTTATTGAGTATTCTAAAAGCCTTTTTAGTTTACTCAAACTTACTTCGACTATAAAAAAGGAATACGACATTATTTGGTATCATGGAGGATATGAGCTAAACATTTTACGGTTCATTTTTTTGTTTAAACACAAAAACACAAAAATCGTTTTGAATGTTTGGGGAGAACATATCCCTAGAATTATGTTAAAGAATAATGCTGAGAGTAAGAAATACTTGAAGTATTACAAGAAAGCATACATTATTCAATGTAATTGGTTTGGAGTTCAAAAATTGTTGTTAACTAATTTCCCAGAAGATAAATTGCCAGTTTTATTATGGGGATTAGATGCCACATTTTTTAAAAGAACTAATTCTGTGCTTAGGCCTGTAACTCAAGATTTTATAGAATCTATTGACACTGAAAAGATTAACTTTTTTTATCCTAAATCTTTTACTGAAGCTAGTGATCACGATTGTATTATAGAAGCAGTAAAACTCTTAAAAGAAAAAGGGGCGTATCAATTTTGTGTTTATTTTTGGACAGGAAATGTTTCAAGAGGGAATTTTGAAAAAGATGCTGTTGAGAAGATTAAGAGATATCAGCTGGAAGAATTTATAAAAATTGAACAACACGAATTTTTGCCTTTTATTGATATTAAAGCGATTTGGGAGAAAATGGATTGTGGTTTGCAAATTTCAATTAACGATCAATTATCTTCTACATTACTAGAGCCAATGTACTTGAAAAGAGAATTAATTGCAACTAATATTGAACCCTACCAAATTTTACTAGAGAAATTTCCAGAGTTAGAATTGCATCTTATCGAACGAAAACCTAAAGCTTTAGCCTTTAGAATGGATGATTTTATTGATGGGAATACCACTTCAGATGCTGTTCTT
This sequence comes from Flavobacteriales bacterium, assembly GCA_002402165.1. GTDB lineage: Bacteria > Bacteroidota > Bacteroidia > Flavobacteriales_E > Vicingaceae. Next base: position 7,799 of record NVVI01000020.1, on the reverse strand, counting down.
GAAAACAGAAAAAAAGTTATCGAAAAAGAATTTAACTTTAAAAAGAATATTCAAAAAATGATGGACTATTATCTTCAGTTGCTTAAATAGAATGGAAGAAAATTTATACTATAGCGAACTAAAAAAATCGAGCATTAATGTAGATACTGGATGTTGCTCTTTTGAGGATTGGATGAACGATAAAAAAGACAACGATTGTTGTAAGCATAAAAATGGATTTTATATATTCCTTAATCCAGATGAAATTGAAAGTTCTGATGAATATAAAGATGATGATCCATATGTGGTGATGGATCAAATGAAAAGTGATTTTCAGCAAAGAAGATTAAAAGCAACAATCGATTTAATACCTTCATCAACAAAAAGCGAAAGTTTAAAATTGTTAGATATTGGTTGTGGAGAAGGTCATTTTACTGACGTGATTAAAAAAGAGTTTAAAAACTTTGAAGTTCATGGATTGGACTACTCAGTTTCTGCAATAGACTATGCACATAAAACATATCCAGCTATAAATTTCATTACAGCAAACGCATACCAACCACCATATCAAGATGAATATTTTGACATAGTAGTTTGTAATAATTTATGGGAACATGTTCCAGACCCTCTTCAACTATTAAGGGCAATGAAAAGAGTGCTGAAACCAAATGGATTGGTGATTATTTCTACACCAAGTCGTTATCGATTTTCTAATTTAATTAAAGTGTTAGTAGGTCAAGAAATTGCTTTTATGTCGCATTATCATGTTACAGAATATACAATTGGTCAGGTTAAAGAGCAGTTAAGGTGGGAAGGTTTTAAAATAGAAAGGGTTTATTCTCCATCTATTCCAGCTAGTAATTTTGTTTTTACTATCATTAAAGGAATAATGCGTTTTTTCTTGAGCATTTTTAATTCTCATCATGTATTAGAGAGCACTGTTTTTTATGCTGCACGAAAATTAAAATAGTTTAGTTTGAGTAACTTAAAAATAGCAAAACAACTTCCTTTTAAAGTTTTTGTAAAAAGACTTATAAAGAAAATATTTCCAGTTCAAAAAATCGATTATACTTCTCAAGAGTTAAGGAAAACAGCTTCAAGCTATACTATTACTTCATTGTTAGATGTTACTCATATTAATAGTGTTAATAACGAAGAAGCCATTAATCATTATTTAAGGCATGAATTCGATTTATTAGGAAGCGGATGGATTTGTAGAAATTCTAGTAAAGTATTACAACTGAATTCTGAGCATCATTTTTTTTCTGAAAAAGTATTTAAATATTTTTCTAAGGATTATAAATTTGTTGATTGGCAGCGAGATGTTAGAAGTGGTTTTGAATTTGACTATACTAAACAGTTTGATAATCAAAAAATAGATAAATCAAAAAATGTTGACATAAAAAACTGTTGGGAATTAGGTCGTTTACAACATTTTCCACAAATGGCTCTGGCAGCTAATAAACCTGATAAAAGAGATGAAATTATTTTAGAATTTAAAAATCAAAGTTTAGATTTTATAGTTTCAAACCCAGTAGGAATGGGAGTACAATGGGCTTGTACTATGGATGTTGGAATTAGAGTTTGCAATTGGTTGGTGGCTTATGATATTTTTAAGAAAGTAGATTCAACTTCTATTTTGGATGATAATTTTTTATTACTTTTCACAGACTATGTTCATCATCATGCAGAATTTATTTTTAATCATTTAGAGTATAAAGAAGGGGTTGCAGGCAATCATTATTTATTTAATCTAGTCGGATTATTATTTATCACTAATTATTTATCAGAAAAAGATGAAACATTACAATGGCGAAATTTTGCTGAAAATGAAATAGAAAAAGAATTTCACAAGCAGTTTTTCTTAGATGGAGGAAATTTTGAGGGATCAACTACTTATCATTGCTTAAGTGCTGAAGCTATGCTTTATGCGACAGCTTTGATGCTAAGGAATGGTAAAAAGTTGAGTCAAGATTATGTTGTTTTACTAGGTAAAGCTGCTCAATTTATAGAAAATGTGATGAAGCCTAATGGAACAGTGCCTCAATTTGGTGATAATGATAGTGGGAGATTGTTCAAATTCACAAATGGAGAGTCGTTAAATTATGAATCATTATTGGCAGGTTTTTCTGGATTATTTGATAATAGTAGCAGTCCTTATCTTGAAAAAGGTATGATAGAACAATTCTCAAAAAATAATAAGTTGCAAGCTCCAAATGAAAAACAAAAAGGGAAGCGTCAAATTCGTAGCACAAAGCACCAATTGCAACAACCTAATACCACAGAGATTAAATTTCAATCTAGTATTAATATAGAAGAAATAAAACTGTTTGCGTATTCAGATTTTGGTATTTATGTGTTTAAATCCTCTCAATTTTATTTAGCAATAAGTGCTATTGCAAATAAAAATATGCACCACAGTTGGGGGCATGTTCATAACGACAAACTTTCATTCGATTTACAAGTAAATGGTATTGATTTGGTTAAAGATCCAGGCACTTATACTTACACTTCGTTACCAGAAAAAAGGAATGAATTTAGAAATACAAAAGCACACCACGGTATAGTTATAGATGGTATAGAGCAAAATAAAGCAATTGATTTATTTTATTTAGAAAGAGAGGTTAAATGTAAAGTGTTGGAGATGCAAGATTTATCCATTACGCTTCAGGCAAATTATTATGGAGTAGAGCACATTAGAAAGTTTTCTATTTTATCCGACCAACTCATTATTACAGACTATTGTAATAAACCCTTTAAAGTAAACATCAATCAATTTGAAGAATATTCTCCAAATTATGGTGTGAGCCAAAAAGTGAATACATGAAAACTTCTTGGTATAAATTGTTAGGACCAGGTTTATTGTATGCTGGTGCAGCAATAGGCGTGTCACATTTGGTGCAATCTACAAGAGCAGGAGCAGAGTTTGGTTATGGTTTGGTTTGGGCAGTATTATTAGCTAATTTTTTAAAGTATCCATTTTTTGAAATGGGGCCAAGATACGCAGCGAGTACAGGTAAAAGTTTATTACATGGTTATCAGGCGTTAGGGAAATGGGTGCTTTATTTGTATCTTTTTATTACTATAGGCACCATGTTTATTATACAATCTGCAGTAACTGTTGTAACTGCTGGATTAGTTACTGAAATTATAGGTTTAGATTTTGAACCTTGGCTTATTTCAGCAGTATTATTAATAATTTGTTTAGGAATACTGTTAATTGGGAAATTCTCCTTTTTAGACAAAACAATGAAATTAATAATTGTGATATTAGCACTAACCACAATAGTTGCATTTGTCTTTTCTTTATTGGGGGAATCAGAACAATACGTAATGTATTTAACTACTTTTTCTTTTTCGGATAAAACTCATATACTTTTTTTGATTGCGTTAATGGGCTGGATGCCTGCTCCATTAGATATTTCAGTTTGGCATTCTGTATGGGTAGTTGAAAAAAATAAAGAGGTTAACCAAAAAATTCCTTTAAAAATGGCATTGCTCGATTTTAAAATTGGGTATTGGGGAACCTTATTTTTGGCGTTATGTTTTGTTGGTTTAGGTGCTGCTACTATTTATGGAACAGGATTAGAATTAGAGACTAGTGGAGGAGGTTTTGCAAAACAACTACTTGGAATCTATACCGAAAGCTTAGGAGAATGGTCTTACTTTCTTATTGCCATTGCAGCATTTACAACTATGTTTAGTACTACTTTAACTTGTCTAGATGCTTTTCCGAGAGTGTTGACTCCTACAACAGAAATGCTTATCAATTCAGAGAACAAAAATTCAACTAAATTATATTGGATGTGGATTTTAGTTGTCGTTACAGGAACCCTCGTTATTCTTTCATTGTTTTTAACTAATATGAAAGCTATGGTAGATTTTGCTACTTCAATTGCATTTATTACTTCACCAATAATTGCTATTTTAAATTATTTGGCAGTAAATGGTAAAACAATGCCAGAAGAAAATAAGCCTAGCTTACTTTTAAAAATATTGAGCTGGATAGGAATAGTTTATTTGATTGGATTCAGTACTTATTTTATACATTTAATTTAAAAATCCCCAATCCTGATAGTTATCGGGATTGGGGATTGTGAAAAAAGATGTCACACTGAGCCTGTCGAAGTGTAATGACATTTTTTTGTTCTATGCTTCCACGGCATGACAAAAAGAGTACTACTGTTTCAACATTTTTTTAGTAGCAATTAGTTCACCATCAGCAATAAGGCTGTAGGTATAAATGCCATTTTTAAGGTTTTCACCATAAACAGTTAATTTGCCTTCGCCTCTTTCTGTTATTTCTACTTGTTTAATTATTCTACCATTCATATCGTAAAATAGTAAGGTAGCTTCAATAACTTCCTCTGGTATCGTGTAATTAATACTTGTTTTTTCTGCAAAAGGATTGGGTAAATTTTGATCTAAAATAATGGCGTTTAAGTTTTCTAATTCTACTTCTAAATTAGTTGTCCTGTTTCCATTACCTTGTCCATTGCCATTCTCACAAATACCAACACTATTGATACAATCTTCTAAAGTAGTTAACCTATCTTTTAAACTATCCATTGCTGCATCTTGCTCTTGCATTCCTTTCATTAAAATGGCAATAAAACCATTGTAGTTTAACGATTTGTAATTAACCGCTGCACTGGTTTGATTGCCTAAATTATCGTATTGAGCAGGAAAAATATGGTTGGTAACCAACTCTGGCAATATAGCTTCTACTTCTTGTGCAATTAAACCATATTGTTTACTGCTACTAAAATTAATTTGAGGATAAGAAGCACCATCAAAATAAAATTCTTTAGGTTGTAATTGCCCAATGATATTCTGAGCATTTGAAATATTTATAATATTAGTCTTAAATTGTTGGTCAGAAACAAAAACAATTCCCGTACTAGAAAGACCTGTTGGGCTATTAATAAAAACATCACCTTCAAACCAACCTGCAAAATTTGTTCCTGGGTTGGTAGATGGTGCAGAAGCAAGTATTCCGTAATTGGTAGATCCTGTAGGACCACTAGCAAAAGTAATAACACCTGTATTAAAATTGCTAGCATTAGCTGCTGTAAAGAGTCCACCTCTATTCCTTATAGCAACATTATCAGTTGCTTTTCCTTGTACACCTACATTCAAAGGGCTATTTTCTGCTTCACCCCAAACTCCAATGGCCTCAAAAATAGGGTTAGAGTTAGTTGATAAACCATATACCCCTGCTGCTTTTTCAGAATTGTTGTTAGTGAGAACACCTGCAACACCAGAAGTAGCTAGCGTAAGGGAAGAATTTAATAAAGAACCATCTGTATGACCCATTATAGCAGAATGTTCATCACCATTAAATGAATATACTTTAGAGGTTATTGCTAAACCTGATAAACTAACTGGTTTTCCAAAACTTACACGATTAATACCAGGAACACCTCCATTTAAGATATTTGTAAAATGCAGGTTAAAGCCTGCAAAAGGAACCTCTGTATTGTGTATAAACTCACCTATTCCATTATTAACCGGTGTGCCTGTATATATTTGCCCCATTTGTACATTATTAGTGGGGTTAATACTCAAGCCATTATCTGCTGTAACTCCCGAGCCACCGCCACCAACAGCATCAACTAAAACAATGTCTCCATCTTCATCAACAGTTAATACTTTTGTATTATCTACTCCATTTGTTCCATTGGCTAAAGTAGGAGAGGTAGATTTTAACTCTGTTAATCTTACTCCACTTGCATCAATATTGCCGTATTTCCCTTTCATGTTGGCACTTACTTCTAAGGTATTTCCTGTATTACAGAAAGGAGTTGAGGCTGGCTGTCCACCTATTCCTACACCTCCTGTTTCTGTATCTAATGAACCAAACCAAAAATTAAAATTACGATTAGCAACTACTCTATCTTCAGTAAACTCTGTTGCAGCAATACCAGCAAAATTTGGCAGCCCAGCAACATTAAGGCAAGGAACACCAAGCTGTATAACTCCATTACCATCAGTAGAAATACCATTGTTTGTAGCAACAATAGTAGGAACTGTACCCCAAGTGCCATCACCTAGTAAAACATCAGATGTGTTACCTGTAAAAGCTAATCTTCTAAAAGAGATATCATCAGCAAGAAGTCCGTTTTGTTTACCCAACATTATGCTTTCAGCATTAGTTTCAGGGACATAACGTAACCTAGCATTACCATTTACAATTAATGTATTTTGGGTTAATGTAGTTCCTAATCGATGTATGTAAACAGGTTCTCTGATTGCGTTTAATTCTGGAACAATATCCAATCCAAAAGGGCCAGCAAAAAAGTCGGTAAAAGCAGTTGTATTTGCACCAACAGCATTAGTGAATCGTAATCTTAATTGGTCTTGGTCGTCAACTACCTCTAATGTTCTAGTAGCATTAACAGCTGCATTATTCAAACCCAATCTCCAAAAATTATTATTGCCCAACCTACCTTGTTCCACATTACTTCTATTAAATAAATATTGTCCAAAACCAGTGGTGGTATTAAACCAAAAACCTTGTCGTTGAGCCCAAAATTCAAAATTGTTGTGTTCTCCTTGAATTAATCCAGTTTGGTCAAATTGTATATGTGTTGTACCACTTCCTGCTGTCCATAAATCTAAAGTACCTGAAGCTGGAGAGCCTGTTCCTGGTGCAATTCTTAGCCCATCACCTGTTAAGGAGCCGGCTACTGAACTTGCACCCAAGCCATTACTTGTTGTCCATTGCCCACGAAAAGTATTGTTAGTAAATATATTAATGGGAAAATTATCACTAGTGCCAAAGGTGTTGCCAGAACTACCAAAGTTTAATACACTAGTGTTCCAAAACTGAGCATTGGTAATGCTTGTAAATGCACTTACTAAAAAAAGTGCTAAAGTTATTTTTGTTTTCATGTTATTTAAGGTATTGTTACCTTAAAAGTGTAATGCTTCCTTTGTGTGTTTGTAAGGTGTTGTCCTCATTACTTAATGTAGTTACAATGTAATAATAAATACCATCATTGCAGGGTTGCCCACTTTTTGTATTACCATTCCAACCTATAAAATTTTGATTAGAAAAAAATATTTGATTGCCCCAACGGTTATAAATACTAACTTCCTTTACCTCCCCATTTATTTTCCAAATATCATTAAAACCATCGTTATTGGGTGTGAAGATGTTGGGAATACTTAATATAGCATTATATTCTACTTGAAAGTAATCTAATAGAAAATAACATTCGTAAAAGGAACTAGATAAATTAACTTCAATAGTTGGAAAGATAGTGTCGGGATAAAAATTTCCTATAATCATCCATTGTTCATCGCCTTTTGCTACATACTTACCTTGCAACAATGTCCAATTAGCTGTATCGGTAATATAAGTATTGCTTACCCAGTCAGGCTCCATAAATTGCCATAAAAATTGGTTGTAAATGATGGAATCAGTAACGAATTTAATACCTAATTGATTAGTTGTTATACGGACATTATTAGACAAGTTTGCATAAAAAGAAAATAGATAACTATTTCCGCTAATCATACGGTTTTCTAGTTTTATTTGAACATATTCTCTGTAAAAAGTTTTGTTAGTTAACCCAATATACCCATCATTATCTTTTGCTATTTGATACCCCACAAAAGTAGTGGGTACATTAGCATTACTGCCAATAGTAGCACAAGCATTAAAATAATCTGGAGTAGAAATACAACTAACATTTTTAGTATCAGCACACATAGGATTAAATACATGCTTACAATCCTCCACATTAGCTACTTGTGTAGGGCATTGCCAGTACTCCTCAAAACTGGGGTTCATTACCAGATTTTGGGTAAAAGCC
>NVVI01000019.1 GCA_002402165.1 Flavobacteriales bacterium | reverse complement strand
CAGAAAAGCAGGGCGTTAAAGGCAAAAGACTGAAAGCTGGGTGGGACAATCAATACCTATTAAAAATACTCAGAATAAAAGTATGAGTTTGCCCTGCTAAATTTATAGCTTATCATTATTTCTAATGCAATAACCCTATATTTGTTTTATGATTTACCTAACCCGAAGAGAACGTTTTAATGCTGCACACAGGTTGTTTAAAAAAGAGTGGTCTGATGAAAAAAATTATGAAGTTTTTGGCAAGTGTTCAAACCCAAATTGGCACGGACATAATTACGAACTCTTTGTTATCGTTAAGGGAGAAACAAATCCTGAAACTGGTTTTGTTATCAATTTAAAACAACTAAGTAAAATTGTTAAAGATAGAGTAATTGAAAAAATAGACCATAAAAACCTTAACCTCGATGTAGATTTTATGGAAGGTAAAATTCCAACCGCAGAGAATATTGCCATAGCAATTTGGAATGAAATAGAAAGTGATTTAAACAACTTAAGCTGTCAACTGCATTGTGTTAAAGTAGTTGAAACAGAAAATAACTCAATAGAATACTATGGTAATTAGATAATTTATTGATGTGCTAATAAAGATGATTTTTAATGATAATATAGATTCATAACCAAATAAACTTTCGAATTTTACAACTTTAAACTAAAAAATGACAGACATAAATAAAAGTATGACCGAAGAGAATAATATGGACGGTTACGAAAAAATAGAACAATACAATGAAGAAAAAATTACTTCTTTATCGGAACACTATAAAAGTGTTATAAGTGACCTAGGAGAAGATATTACTCGTGAAGGCCTAGAAAAAACACCTGAACGAGTGGCTAAAGCAATGCAATACCTAACACATGGTTATGATTTAAACCCAGCAGAAATAATTAAGTCTGCCATGTTTACGGAGAGCCATCACCAAATGGTAATTGTTAAAGACATAGAAGTTTATTCGATGTGCGAACACCACATGTTACCATTTTTTGGTAAAGCACACGTTGCTTATATCCCAAATGGTAAAATTGTAGGGCTAAGTAAAATACCTAGAGTTGTGGATGCTTTTGCAAGAAGATTACAAGTACAAGAACGGTTAACAGATCAAATTAAAGATTGCATTAACGACACTTTAAAACCAATGGGAGTAGCTGTTGTTATTGAGGCTCAACACATGTGTATGCAGATGAGAGGGATTCAAAAGCAAAATTCGGTAACAACCACATCTTCATTTGTTGGTGCATTTGAAAAAGACAGTACCCGAAAAGAATTTATTAGTTTAATATCTAATAAGTTAGGATAAACAAGTTATCATTTCAAATAAAAACTGATTTCCATTAAATTTTAATTTTAAAATTTTACTTTTGGTAATCGAAAAAATAAGAGCTAAATGAGTGTATTAGTAGATAAAAATTCAAAAGTTATTGTTCAGGGTTTTACAGGAGGAGAAGGTACTTTTCATGCTGGACAAATGATAGAATATGGAACTAATGTGGTTGGAGGGGTTACTCCTGGAAAAGGAGGTCAAACACATTTAGATAAACCCGTTTTTAATACGGTAGAAGATGCTGTAAAAGAAGTTGGTGCAGACGTAACTATAATATTTGTGCCTCCTGTTTTTGCTGCAGATGCAATAATGGAAGCTGCAGATGCAGGCATTAAAACCATTGTATGTATTACAGAAGGCATCCCTGTTAAAGATATGATTCCTGTTAAAGAATATATAGAAGATAAAGATTGCCGATTAATTGGACCTAACTGTCCAGGTGTTATGACTCCAGATGGTGCAAAGGTTGGTATTATGCCGGGGTTCATTTTTAAAGCAGGAAACATTGGTATTGTTTCAAAATCAGGAACACTAACCTATGAAGCTGCTGATCAAGTTGTAAAAGCTGGGTTAGGAATTTCTACTGCTATTGGAATTGGTGGAGATCCAATTATTGGAACAACCACTCAAGATGCTATTGAGCTGTTTATGGCTGACCCCGAAACTGCGGGGATTGTAATGATTGGTGAAATTGGAGGAAATCTTGAAGCAAATGCTGCAAATTGGATTAAAGAAAATGGGACTAAACCAGTTGTTGGCTTTATAGCTGGAGAAACAGCTCCTGCAGGAAGAACAATGGGACATGCTGGTGCTATTGTTGGTGGTGAAGATGATACAGCACAAGCTAAGAAAAAAATAATGAGAGCATGTGGAATTACTGTTGTAGATTCTCCAGCAGATATTGGAGATGCAATGGCTGAATTAATGAAAGTAAACGCTTAGATATGAAATTATTAGAAGGAAAGGTTGCTATTATTACTGGTGCAACAAGAGGAATTGGAAGGGGGGTTGCAGAAGTTTTTGCAAAAAATGGTGCTGATATCGCCTTCACTTATGTTTCCTCAGATGAGAAAGCGAAGGAAGTAGAAGAAATGCTCAAAGGATATGGCGTAAAAGTTAAATCGTATAAATTCAATATTTCTGACTATAAGGCTACCGAGGATTTTATAAATGATGTAGCCGAAGAATTTGGGAAAATTGATGCTATTGTGAACAATGCAGGCATCACTCGTGATGGTTTATTAATGCGTATGAGTGAGGAAAACTGGGATGATGTAATGAACATCAACTTGAAATCAGTTTTTAACGTTACAAAAGCTGCTTTAAGAACTTTATTAAAACAACGATTTGGGTCTATTATCAATATGAGCTCTGTTGTAGGTATTGAAGGCAATGGAGGTCAATCTAATTATGCAGCGTCTAAAGCTGGCGTTATTGGATTTACCAAATCAATTGCTCAAGAAATTGGGTCCAGAAACATTAGATGCAATGCTATTGCTCCAGGTTTTATTGAAACTGAAATGACAGCAAATTTAGACCCAGAGGTGATTAAAGGATGGGTTAATGATATTCCTATGAAACGAGCGGGAACACCAGAAGATGTAGCAAATGCAGCATTATTTTTAGCTTCAGATTTATCTAATTATGTAAATGGGCAAGTAATTAATGTTTGTGGAGGAATACAGACTTAATGATAGAAAGATATAGAAGGAAAATAAAGGTGGCTTCTCGGTCACCTTTTTTATTTAATAAAATTGATAATAATACTTGAGGTGAATCGTATGTATTAATCAGATTTCATACATTAGCAATTATAACCTACTATCATCATTGAAGGATAATAAATTAAATATTCTATTTCTCGCTTCATGGTATCCTAACGCTGAATTTTCACAAGCAGGAAACTTTATACAACAACATGCACGTGCTGTTTCAAATTTTGTTAACGTTTGTGTACTTCATGTTGTGCCAGTAAAAAGCCAAGCTACCTTTAAAGTAACTAAAAAATGGAATGAAAATGTTTATGAGGTTATTGTTTATTACAATAAGACAAATTCGACTATTCCTATATTCTCAAATTATCAAAAAGCTAAAAAACAACAAGAGGCATATATAATAGGGCATCAAACAGCGTTACAAGAGTTAACTTATTTTGACATGGTTCACTTAAATGTTGTTTATCCAGCAGGATTATTTGCTTCTCTCCTACTAAAAAAATATAAACTTCCTTTTATTATTACTGAACACTGGACAGCATTTCAAAATTCATCTAATAACTCGTGGAGTTTCATAGAAAAATACTTCATTAAAAAGATCTGTAACCAGGCATTAAAAATATTTCCAGTATCAGAAAATTTAAAAAATGCAATGATCGATTTTGGAATTACAAACTCCTTTCAAGTTATTCCAAATGTTGTAAATACTAATATATTTGATTCTAAAAAGGCTTATGAAAAAAAAGATTGGATAGGAATATTGCATGTTTCAAACTTAAAAGATGAACATAAAAATATATCTGGTATTCTTAGCGTTATCAAAAAATTAAGTGAAAAAAGAAAAGATTTTAAATTAACTATTGCTGGAAATGGTGATATAGAGAAATTTCAACAAAAAGCTATTGAGCTTAATATACCTAGAGAAGTAATCCTTTTCGAAGGAGAAAAAACACCCAAGGAAGTTGCTCATTTAATGAGTCAAAATGATTTATTTTTACTTTTTAGTAATTATGAAAATCTCCCATGTGTTATTGCCGAATCATTAATTATGGGTGTGCCTGTGTTATCTACCAATGTTGGAGGAATTCCTGAAATGATAAATGAAAGTAATGGTGTTTTGATTAATCCCGGAAGAGAAGATGAATTATATCAATCCTTAGATGATATGCTAAACAATATTACAAAATACGATAGCGAAAAAATCACAGCAAGAGCCAAAGATATCTACAGCCATCACCAAATTGGGGAAATGTATTTTGACGTTTATAAATCCTGTTTAAATAAATAAGCGTGGATATAAATTATGGACATATTCTTAAAAAAGGAGTTAATTCAATTGTTATACAAGCAATTTCTATCACTATTACTTTAATTTTAAATTGGTATCTAGCTAAAAAACTTGGTCCTTCTGATTACGGAGTGTTCACATACGCTTTTTCTTGGGTTTATTTATTTGGAACCATTTCTATGCTAGGATTAGGTTCTGTTATTCAAAGAGAAATAATAAGGTATGTCCCAGAAAAAATAGTTGAATTAATTATATTTTCTAGAAAAACAAGCCTTGTTATTTCTTTAATAATTGTTTCGGTTTTCAGCTCTATCGTCTATTTTTTTATTCCAGAAATAGACAATAAACTTTTAAAAGCATTACTATTAGCAATACTTAGTCTACCTATTTTTAGTCAACTATTAATCAATAAAGCAGCATGCATAGGGTTAAAAAAAGTGGAACACTCCTTATTGCCAGAAAATATAATACGACCTTTTATATTTCTGATTACAATAATTATCGTTTGGGAGTTCTTTTCTCCAATAAGTATAAACTCAGCAATTATAACTAACCTATTTTCTATATTAATTGCCTTTATCGTTTCGTATTATTTATTAAGTAAATTCATTTTAAAAATGAACAACCTCCCTACTTATGAAAATAAAAAATGGATGAGATTAGGATTTACATTTCTTTTATTAACTGTAACTATTGCTATTAACTCTCGAGCCGACATATTAATGCTTGGTTTTTTTGGACATACAGATAAAGTAGGGATATACAATATTGCTGTCAAATTTTCAGCATTCATTGCACTGCCATTATTAATTGCTAATAGAATCTTAGTGCCTTATATATCTAAATATTTTGAAACACAAAAAGAGAAATTATCTGTGATGATAAAAAAAATTATTCGATTAGTTTTTGCACTAGGATCAATTGGATTCTTAGTATTTATTTTTATTGGTGGTGAACTCTTATCCTTTTTTGGGAAAGAATTTGAAATTGCATATTGGTCACTGATACTGCTTTCAACAGGACAATTAATTAACATATTTGTAGGTCCTGTAGGCAATGTACTTACAATGAGTAATTATGAGAAAATAGCATTAAAATCTATGGTAATAAGTGCCATATTAAACATTCTTTTAAATGTTATTCTAATACCTATTTATGACATCAATGGTGCGGCAATTGCAACCTGTACAAGCCTAGTTTTTTGGAATATTGCTCAGTTTGTATTAGTCAAAAAGAAATTAAACATGAATCTTTCAGTAGTTTAAATGAATAAAGAAACAAATAAACCTGATTTTTTTATTGTTGGTGCTCCTAAATCTGGAACAACAGCTTTAGACTATCATTTAAACTTGCATCCAGAAATATTTATGGCAAAGAAAGAAATCCATTATTTTGGCTCTGATATTGGGATTACACAAGAAAAATTAAGTGAAAAAGAATATTTATACTCTTTTAATGATTCTGAAAGCAGTCAAATAAAAGGAGAATCATCTGTTTGGTATCTATATTCAAAAAATGCAGCTGAAGAAATAAAGGCATTTAATCCCAAATCTAAAATTATAATTTTACTCAGAAACCCTGTTGAAATGATTCCCTCATTGCATAGTCAATACATTTACAACAGTATTGAATCAGAAGAGAACCTTACGATAGCTCTTAATAACGATATTAAAAGAACAGATAATAACGAAATACTAAGTTGTAGCCACTTTAAAGAAAGGCCTCCTTACATTAATACTGTGAAATACTTTAACCAAGTACAGCGGTATTTAGATACTTTTTCAAAAGAAAATGTGCTGATTTTATTACATGAAGAGCTAACTAATGATTTTGATTTAGCGTATAAGAAAACACTCATTTTTTTAGGAATAATAAAAACAGACTTCTCTCCTACTACTGAACAAGTTAATAGTAGAAAAAGCATTAAAAGTATTAAGCTTCATCAAATAAGTAAAAATCCTTCAACAAAATTGAAACGATTCATCCAGTTCATTATTCCATTTAAAATTATTCGGCATAATTTGATGAAAAATATTGATATTATTAATATTCGTGAAAAAGAAATAACTACTATCCCTAAAGAATTAAAAGAGAAGATAATTAAATTAACATTTAATGATGTTGGTAATTTAGCTCAACTTATAAAAAAAGATTTATCGTCTTGGCTGAGATAATAATTGATTATTATGTAACCTTGTCTTGAAATCATGTAATATGTCAAAAATCGCTAAACTTATAAAAGCCATTAGTATTCTCACCAAAAAACCCTATTTAATTAATAAAATAATTAATGACGATAGCATCCATAAAGATGAACTATTAAAAAATAATCTTAAACTTAGAAATGGGTTTAAAATGCTAGATTTAATCGATATTTTACCCAATTTTAATGTTGCTATTAATCCTTTTTCTTTTCTAAACGGAGGGTCATTAATAACAGACTTAGCTTTGCTAAAAGGACTGGTAAAACAAAAGGAAGATTGCACTTATTTTGAAATCGGAACTTGGAGAGGAGAAAGTGTTGCAAATGTTTCTAGTGAAGCCAAAATCTGTTTTTCTCTTAATTTATCCAATGAATCACTCAAGAACTTGGGCTACAACCAAGAATATTTGAATCAACAAGAATTTTTCTCGAAAGGTTTAGGGAACGTAACTCACTTAAAAGGAAATTCTTTTGAATTTGATTTCTCTCCTTACTATAATAAATGTGATGTTGTTTTTATTGATGGTGACCATCAATACAAAAGTGTGTTGAATGATACTAAAATCGCATTTAAATTATTAAAAGACGAAAAATCTATTATCGTTTGGCATGATTATGCAAGAAACCCTGGTAAAATTAGATGGGATGTTTTACGAGGTATCTATAACGGAACTCCAACTGAAAAGAAAAATAATTTATTTAGTGTATCAAATACACTTTGTGCCATTTATACAAATTCTCCTACTCCAATTATTGATGGAGAAAAAATAACACCAAACAAAACKTTTAAAATAAAYATTACTGCMGAAAGGTTGTGATTAATYACCTYAGTTYTAAAATATCTTCCACTCCTATAACTCTCTCTGTAGTGTATCCTTCTGCATAATCTGTATTAATATCTCTACCAAAATTAGTCATGCGAGCTTTAATGAAAGCTAAAAACTTTTTACTCGATATTGGTGTTTCTGGAGCATTAGAACTTGGATTATAAAATTGCGATCTAAATGCCATAATAGCTTCCATTTTTTTATCAATATGCTCAGAAATATCAACAACAAAATCTGGTTTTAAAAGCCTATCCTGAATATAATAATATACTGCCTTTGGTCGCCATAATTCTTGTTTTTTATTACTCAATTGAGTTTCTATTTTCACTAGCCCTGAATAGAAACAAGCCTCAGAAACTAATTTAGATGCTCGACCATGATCAGGATGCCTATCTTTAGGAGCATTCGCTAAAACAATATCTGGTTGGTACTCTCTTAACACTTTAATTATTTCTAATTGATGTTTTTTGTCATTAGTAAAAAACCCATCAGCGAACCCAAGATTTTTCCTTATTGAAACACCTAATATTTCAGCAGCTTTACTCGCTTCTTCCACTCTTAATTTTGCATTACCTCTACTACCTAATTCTCCTTTAGTTAAATCAAGAATACCTACTTTTTTTCCTTGATCAATATGTTTTAGTATTGTTCCTGAACATCCTAACTCAACATCATCAGGATGTACTCCTATTGCCAAAATATCTAACTTCATAGCTTTAATCTAAATTACAACTAACAATTCTGTCTTTTCCATTTATATCTTTTACAATATTAATGTTTTTAAACTTTTTATCTTTTAGTAGTCCCATCACGTCATTTCTATAATTTTCATTTATTTCGAAATACAATTTACCATTTCGCTTTAAATGCCTTAATGCGTATTCAGCAATAGCATCATAAAACAACATTGACTCACCATTTTCTACAAATAGTGCCAAATGAGGCTCATAGTCTAATATATTCTTTGCCATTAAATGCTTTTCTTTTTTAGTAATGTATGGAGGATTACTAACTATAACATTATATTTCTCATTTTGACTTTTCCATTTTAAAATGTCTACGTTTTTAAATGTAACAGTTAACTCATTTCTTTTTGCATTTTCTATAGCTATTTCTAATGCATCCCATGAAACATCAAAAGCATGAACATTAGCTTGAGGCAAATTCTTTTTTAAAGCCAAAGCAATACAACCTGTTCCTGTCCCAATATCAAGAATAAAGAGTTGCTCTTCATTGTTATTGTCATTAATAATCATCTGAACAAGTTCTTCCGTTTCTTGTCTAGGAATAAGAGTATGCCTATTTATTTTTAAATTTATCCCATAAAACTCCCACTCTCCTATTATATGTGCTAGTGGTTTATGTTGTTTTAATTCATCAATCACTTTCGTAATTTTATTAAAATCTTGTTCTAATAAATGATGATTTTTACTTAACGTTAAATCAATTCTATTTAAATTAAAATAATGTAGAAAAACAATATATAGCATCTGCTCTATTTCAGATGAATAATAAAATTCTTTGAGTTCTTTCTTAAAATGGTTAACTGCATATATTACAGTAATTTTAAATATTTTCATGAATATCAAAATTATAAATTTTCAATGGCATAATAAGTGTTATTAAATTATTATAATTTAATTCAAGTATCTTTATAGTTTATAACAAATATTACTAAATTGGTGCTATCAAAAATTATATTATGAAAAAACTAAACAAACTCTTATTAGTTTCATTTATCTGCACAAGCAGTATGAGCTTTGCTCAGGGAGAAGTAAATGTAGGTGACTCAACTGCTTTTGATGAAATGAAAGCCCAAGAACTTTACAATGCTGGAATAGAAAAATTTAATGCTAAAAATCTACAAGGAGCAATGAGTGATTTTAATCAGGCTATAGAGCTTCTCCCTGATTTTGATAAAGCGTACTTTAATAGAGGTTCTATTAAATATCAACTAGGAGATTTTAAAGAAGCTATTGTTGATTTTAATAAAGTAATAGAGCTAAATCCTGATACTAACAACGCTTATTTTATTAGAGGCCGTTCATACCAAGAGTTGAACAATAACAAAGCCGCATTAAAAGATTTTAATAACGCCATTAGAATTGATAAAAAAAATGCACAGGCATACTACTATAGAGGTGGCTTTTACTTCCTTGATGGAAAATACGATGAAGCAATTACTGATTACACTAATGCCATAAAAAATAAACCTAACTACGCTTATGCATACAATGACAGAGGAAGTGCTAAAAGGCAGGTTAAAGACTTAACAGGAGCTATCAAAGATTACAAAAAGGCCATTTTAGTTGATAAGAGTCTCTCATTTGTTTATAATAATTTGGGTAGTGCCTTAAGAAATAACAAACAATATGATGAGGCAATTAAGAATTATAATAAGGCAATTCAATTAAAAAATGATTATTACATCGCCTATAATAATAGAGGTTTAGCAAAATTTGAAAAAAAGGACTACAATGGTGCAATTAAAGATTATAGTGATGCTATTCGTTTAAAATCTAGCTACACTTATGCTTACAATAATAGGGCTGCTGCTAAATACAAATTAAAAGATTACAAAGGTTCTGTAGCAGATTGTAACAAAGCAATAATTTTAGACGACTCTTATGCTGCCGCATATTTAAACAGAGGAATTGCTAGAGAAATGCTAAGGCAACAGGATAAAGCTTGTGAAGATTGGAATAAAGCAGCTWCATTAGGATTAAAAAATGGAAAAACATTTGCACAACAAAGTTGTAATTAACCAAAAGACATTATTCAAATTATGAAAAAATATAGCTACTTATTTATATTAATATTTCTTGCTTCATTAATACAAGCTCAAAATGTTCCTTTTGATAAAAAATTATTTAAAGAAAGAAAGGATGAATTTAAAGAAGCAAAAAGGAATCTTGATGCCGGTAATGATCTTTTTGAAATGTACCCTTTAACTTATTTAGATATCAATGCAAGGGATTACATAAATAGAAAAATGAATTATCGTGAAGCTTTAAGTTATTTATATAAAGCCAATAAATTTAATCCTAACAATGCTAAATTAAATTATCAAATAGGAAGATGCTACTTGATGTCATCCGTTTATAAAGATGAAAGTATTCCTCATTTATTAAAATCATTAAAGCTAAATCCTAATGTAGCTCCAGATGTTCAATATCATTTAGGTATTGGCTACCATTTAACTATGGAATTTGATAAGGCTATTGCAGCGTTCAAAAAATATAAAACAACATTAGTTTCTAAAAATCCTGCGGAGTTAGAAGATGTAAATAAAAAAATAGAGGAATGTAAAACTGGAATAGAATTGGTGGCAAATCCTAAACGAGTATTTATTGATAATTTCGGGAAACCAGTAAACTCTAAGTACCCTGAATATGGTGCTATTATTTCTGCTGATGAAGCTGTAATGATGTTTACTTCTAGAAGGAACACCTCTACTGGATCTGATAGATTACTCCCTGGTGAAGATTATTTTGAAGACATTTACATCACTCATAAAAAAGGTGGAAAATGGACTTCCCCAGAAAACATGGGAAGCCAAATTAATACAAACATTCACGATGCTACAACTGCGGTAGCACCAGATGCTCAAAGTATGATTATGTACAGAGATACCAAAGGGGATGGAAATTTGTATGAATGTAAACTAGATGGAAATGTGTGGTCCAAGCCAAAAAAAATGAATAAATACATTAATACTAAAAGTCACGAATCTTCTGCAAGTTATTCTAATGATGGTAAGACACTCTATTTTGTAAGCAATAAACCTGGTGGTTTTGGTAACCATGATATTTATATCACTAAATGGGATGAACTAAAACAAGACTGGGCAGAAGCTAAGAATGTAGGTTCTGTTATTAATACCAAACATGATGAAGAAGCTGTATTTTTCCATCCTGATGGCAAAACGCTTTATTTTAGTTCTCGTGGACATAAAACAATGGGGAATTATGATGTATTTAAATCTACAAAAAAAGAAGATGGCACATGGGGAGAACCTGAAAACATGGGGTATCCTATTAATACTGTTGATGATGACGTTTTTTTTGTGATTAATGCTAGTGGTAGAAGAGGATATTATTCTTCTTTTAAAGAAGATGGGCATGGTGAAAAGGATATTTATATGATAACTTTTTTAGGCCCAGAAAAACCATTTCAATTAAACTCTGAAGATAATTTATTAGCAAGTGTAGCTAAACCGGTAAGCGAAAAAGTAATTGAAAAACAAGTAGATGCTTTAACTAAAAGAATTACTATCTTAAAAGGAGTTATTAGTGATTGTAAATCACTTCAACCTGTTGAGGCTACTTTAGAATTGATTGATGTTGATGAAAACAAAACCTTAGCAACTTTTAAGTCTAATGCAAAAACAGGTAAGTATTTGGTTTCATTACCTTCTGGTAAAAATTATGGGTTAATTGTAAGAAAAGATAGTTATCTGTTTCACTCAGAAAACTTTAACATACCCGAAACAGCCGCTTATCAAGAGGTAGAGAAAGATATATGCTTAAAGAAAATCGAAATAGGAAGTGTAATTATATTAAAAAATATTTTTTATGATTACAACAAAGCGACCTTGCGTGATGCTTCTAAAAATGAGTTAGATCGATTGACTAAATTGTTAGTGGAAAACCCTACAATCAAGATTGAGCTTTCAGCTCATACCGATTCTAGAGGGGGTAATGCTTATAACGAAAAATTATCTCAGCGAAGAGCTCAATCATGTGTAGATTATCTAATTAAAAAAGGGATTGACACAAGTCGATTGGTGTCTAAAGGATATGGCGAAACCAAACTTATTAAATCTGATGCTGAAATTTCGAAATTAACGTTTAAGGATGAAAAAGAGGCTGCTCATCAAGAGAATAGAAGAACGGAATTTAAAATTATAGCAAAATAAATTAAGGATGAATAATTACATTAATCTTTTTAAAACTGATTTTTTTAGTGGAGTGATTGCTCTTTCAAAAAAAACTTGGTTAAACATCACGTATGCTTATTCTATTTACTACCTTGGTGTTTTAGTGATAGGCGGAATATTCATAGCTATTGCTTTTTTAGGAGCTTTTGATACCGAAATATTTTCTGAAATGCTTAACAACCCTTCCCCCGAAGACTCTCTTATGATTTTTCAGCAAATTAGTGATTTAATACTCACTCCGGAAATTATCACTTCTTTTATTCTAGTTTTTATCATAATGTTAATAATGGCTTCCTGGAATTACTACTTTGCATTTATCACTAGTGATATAGAAGTAAAAGGACAAAAATTTAGATTTGTGGATTTATTAAAAATATCCATGAAGATTGAAGTATTTAAACTAGCAGGAATAAGTATCGTTTTATACCTTATTGTTTGCCTATTGTTCATCATTGCTATTTCAACTGCTGCTTTTTCGGGAATTCTAGCATTTTTTATGTTTTTATTTGCATGTGTGGTTTCTATGAGATTTATATTAGTATTGCCAGCTTTTATTATTGGTAATTACGATTTTAATTCATCATTTGCTTTTAGTTTTCACCATATCAATTGGGCTCGTGCATTAAAACTTTTTGGCATCTCTATATTGGCTATGTTAGTTTTAATTGGTATAAGTTTACTAATAGGAATAGTATCAGTAATTTTTTCACTAATCCCTTTTATCGGTCCATTAATACAAATAGCTATTAATGTCTTATTAGGAGCTATTATGATGTCCATTACAGTTTCGTCACTTACAGGCTTGTATTATCGATATGCAAATAGTAGTCAAGAAACTACTATAGAAACATCATCAAAACAAGAATAGTACCTTAGCAAGACAAGGAATTAATAACCTGAGTTCGATGTAAGGGGAATCGTAAACATCTAAAAATCAGAACGTCATTGCGAAAATTATAAACGTTAATGCATAATTTGAAGCAATCTCATCGTTAAATTGAGATTGCTTCTTCATTTCACTGCGTTACATTCATCGCAATGACGTAGTTTGTTGATTTTTAGAACAATAAATAAATTCTTACATTGAACTGAGGTTAATAAAACATATTAAATGAATTTATTATATTTGGACTTTACAAATTATAACTATTTAAAATGAAAAAAGGAACAGTAAAATTTTTCAACGGAGCAAAGGGATTTGGATTTGTTGTTGATGACGAAGACAGTACAGAATATTTTGTGCATGTTAGCGGATTAATTGATGAAATTAATGAAGGTGACAAAGTTGAATTCGAATTACAAGAAGGTAGAAAAGGATTAAACGCAGTAAACGTAAAAGTAGTTTAAGATATTTTTATTTTACGACACAAAAAATCCTCGCAAATGCGAGGATTTTTTGTGTCTATTAATCTCTTAAAGCAAGCCATCAATTATTTTTTCTATAGAATAACCATCAGCCTCAGCCTTATAGTTTCTTACTATTCTATGCCGTAATATAGGCTCAGCTACTGCTTTTACATCATCAATGTCTGGCGAATATTTACCATTTATAGCAGCATGGCATTTAGCACCAATAATTAAATATTGAGAAGCTCTTGGACCGGCACCCCAGCTTAAATAATTATTAACCACATCAGAAGCTAATTCATTACCGGGTCTTGAGCTTGTAGCTAATTTTACGGCATACTCCACCACATTATCTGCAACTGGTAATTGTCTTATCAATTTCTGAAAATAAATAATTTCATCAGCATCCATTACTTTGTTTAATTGAATGTTTTTATCTATGGTTGTATTTTTCACAATAGACAATTCCTCTTCGTATTTAGGGTAATCTACCCAAACATTAAACATAAAACGATCTAATTGTGCCTCAGGTAATGGGTATGTTCCCTCCTGCTCTATTGGATTTTGAGTAGCTAACACAAAAAATGGTTCTTCTAATTTGTATTGATTTCCAGCAGCAGTTACAGTCCGTTCTTGCATTGCTTCTAATAATGCTGACTGTGTTTTTGGAGGTGTTCTATTTATCTCATCAGCTAAAATAATGTTAGCAAATAAAGGACCTTTAATAAATTTAAAATTTTTGTTTTCATCTAAAATCTCGGAGCCAATAATATCAGAAGGCATTAAATCTGGGGTAAACTGTATTCTATTAAAAGAAAGCCCTAAAGAATCTGAAATAGTACTAACAAGAAGTGTTTTAGCCAATCCTGGAACACCAACTAATAAACAATGGCCTCTACTAAAAATAGAAATAAGTACTTTTTTAATTACCTCATCCTGGCCAATAATTACTTTGCCAATCTCATTAGTTAGAACTTTATATCTTTCAACAAAAGCATCTATTGCTTCAACTTCTGATTTATATTGATTTTCTGACATATTTATTTTACTAGAAATTAAAAATACAAAATTAGACTTACTTTATCCAACTGTTTTCGAATTGGCATTTTTTGTAATCATCTTGTATTTTAATATAAGTTTGACCTACCTTCCCTATAATCCATTTCTTAGTAGCCTTATTTTGCTTATTAGCTAAGGCGGCATTTTGTATTTTAGAATAATCTGACTCAAATGTTGCTTTATGAGGCTCCGTTTTAGTAATTAATTTAATTATTCTATATCCTTTCTTTCCATCTTGACTTTGCGCTGGAACAGGCTTATAGACCTCTCCTGGCTTCATTTTATCAATGGTATAATAAACTTGAGGATTTACTTGATCGATGTTAAAAATAGATGTTCCTGTTTGTGGATTTACAACTAGTCCTCTACTCTTCTTAGTTTTCTCATCATCAGAATATTTCTCTGCTAGTTGCTCAAATGTTAATGTATCTGTTTCTAATAAATTGTAAATACTATCAGCCAAGTTTTTCGCTTTTTCAATTTCTTCTTTCCCTATCTTTACTTTTACAAGAATATGCCTTACGTTAACTTTCTGCCCCCTTCTTTCTATTAGTTGTATAATGTGATATCCAAAATCTGTTTCTACTACCTCAGAAACTGCCTTGTTTTTAAGTTTAAATGCAATAATAGAAAACTCAGGGACCAACTCTGCCCTTCCCATAAAGCCAATGTCTCCACCTTTTTTAGCAGACCCTTCATCTTCTGAGTATAAAATAGCAATGGTTGCAAAATCTTCTCCATTAACTATACGATCTCTAAAACCATTAATTCTCTCTCTTGCAGTTTGTTTTGCTTCATCATTTTCTTTTCCGTTAAACAAAATCTGAGCATATTCTACTTCCGATTCAATTAGAGGTATACTATCTTCATTAAGGCTGTTAAAATATGTTCTAACTTCTTTAGGAGTAACTTTAACACTAGCCGTTATTTGCCCCTGCATTCGCTGACTAATCATTTGTTCTTTTACAATGATTCTAAATTCTTCTTTTATTTCTAAGATTGATTTTTTATAGTATTTCTCTAGTTTTTTTTCTGAACCAATTTGAGCAATAAAGTAATTCATTCTTCTATCAATTTCTGATTCCACTTCAGAATCTGAAACAGTAACACTATCAATAATAGCTTGGTGTAAAAGAAGTTTTTGAAATAATAATTCTTCAAGTAATTCACATCTTGCTCCATCATCAATTAAAACTCCTTGAGCTCTTAAGGAAACAATTTGAGACTCTAGGTCTGATTTTAAGATGGCATTACTACCTACAACAGCAATAACTCCATCTATTATCTTTYCATYWWYTTKTSMTYWKACANYTTGYTKAGNYRKATAAAANYMKMTACANYMWATAATTAGTATTTTATTTTTCATCATTTTTAACCTCATAAATTTCTATATCCTTACTCATAAAAGCTTCTTGGTACAATTCGTCTCTTATTCTATTTATTAAACCAAGTTTTCTCTTATTGATAATAATGTTTTTAATGTTATGTGTTTCAAAGCTTAAAGGCGATACATCATTTTTAAATCTGTAATCACTAATATGAACAAAATAAAAAAAAAGTGAATCTTCTAATTCAATATTTTTTATATTTTTTAGATATCCCTTAGACTGTGAAACATTAATAGGAACCTCATTTTTCAATTCTTCAAAAAGTATCCACTGACTACCATTTAAATGGAACTTTTCAGCATATTGGTGTGCTAACTCTTTTAATTTTTCACTATCCCCTTCTTTATTGGACTTATATAGCTTTCTAATACTATATAACTGTGGTGCCTTCCTGTTTACTTTTAAGTAACGCACTTTTACAATATCATCTTTTAATTCGAAATTTTGATTATTTTCTTTATAAAATGCTTCAATTTCTTCAGCAGAAACAACAGTATCTAACCGCTGCTTTATCAGTTCTTTTTCGTAAGAATAAATAATTAACGATTTTCTATAGTCCTCTAACTGTTTGCTTACATCTTTTTGATTTTCTTTTAAATTTAATTCTGCTTTTTGTAATATTAAATTATCCTTAATCCATCCATGAATGTAGTTGTCGATAATAAGAGTACTATCTTCATTAGGGGTATTTGGTGGAACAATACCCACAATATCTGATTGAAGTAAATATTTATCTTCTACTCTTGCTATAATTCCATCAGCTATTTCTTCTTCAAATAAAGAACATGAAAATAATAATGGCAGTAAAAAAAGTGTTAATATTTTCATAGTAGAAAAGCTGTCTTCTGCAATATTAGCAGCTTAAAAGTTTTTAATATAATTACTTAACTAATTTTAACACTTCTTTATATACTATCACTTCATATTTAGATTTTAAGCCCTTCACCCATTCTTGCTCTAAATGATTTTGATAATTAGAAGTAATTAATCCTTTAATTTCTTTTAATTGCTTAGGCTCTGAAGGCAACACATTTATTATTTCAATAATTACTACACTATTATCCTTTTTATACGTAGATATCCCCCCTTTTTCCCATGACGATTTATCTACCTCTTCATTATCTCCTTTCGAAAATTTGTCTTCTTCAATTTTTAAAGATAATTGACTTTCTGTATTAACCATTTTTAAGATATCATCATTTGAATATCCTTTTTTTGATTTTTTCTTTAAAATTTTAGCTAGTTTTTTAGCAATCGTTTCATTATTACAAGTATATATTATAGCTTCAACTCTTTTTCCCCACATATATTGAGTCTTATTTTGATTGTGATAATTCTCTAGACCAGTAGTATCTTTAACCGCTTTAGACCATACTTTTTCATCCGTTAAATCAAATAACAAGATACCGTCTCTGTATTCTTTCATTAACAACCTAAACTCTTCGCTTGTTTTTGATAGTCTAGAATCTTTAAAATTAATTGCTTCTTTTTCTAGTACTTTACTATAAAGCCTATTTATCTCAGTCTTAATATTAACACCTTCGCTGTTTTTCGGTTTCCTATATTTTGTGTTTTCTATGTAACTAGCAAAGTCTTTTTGTGTATACTCAAATTTATCTCCATCTTTTGCATAAAAACCAAACATTAATTTACTATACTTAACCGTTTTGCTTGCTTTAAATTTTCCAGCAATATAATCTTCACTATTCACAAGTTTATAAAAATCATTACGCTCATTTATATTTTCCACAAAACCATTATTTTCTTTTATCTTCTTGAGTAAGGCCTCTTTACTTTTATTAGACCTAGAGTCTCTAGAAACTTTTGCTTTGATAACATTATACAAATCCTCATAAGAACCTAATTCTTTTAAACTTATTCTTTTAATGATATGCCAGCCATATTCTGTTTGAATTGGTTTTGAATAATCATTATCTTTAGCTAAGCCAAATGCTGCACTTTCAAATTCTTCAACCATTTTCCCTGCATTAAATTCAGGAAGCTCTCCTCCTCGCCTTGCAGAACCTTTATCATCTGAAAACTGTTTAGCTAATGATGCAAAGTCTTGTTCCTCTTTGATTAGTTTTTCATAAATCTCATCTATTTTTTGCTTTTTTGCCGCTGTAGCTTCTCCTGTTAGTTTCCTATCCGATTTAACCATAATATGAGCCGCTTTCATTGTTCCTCTAGCAGCTCTTTTATCCATCACTTTTATAACATGATAACCAAACCTTGTTCTTATTGGTGCAGCGACATCTCCTGGTTTAGTGTTAAATGCTGCTGTTTCGAATGGATAAACCATGTGCAACGCAGAAAAATAACCTAAGTCTCCACCATTTTTTTTAACAGATGGATCATCAGACATTTCCTTTGCAACAGTAACAAAATCTTCACCAGCTAAAATTCGTTTTCTAGCTTTGATTGCTTTGTTATATGCAGACAAAGTATCAGAAGATGAAGCATCTTCACCTACGTTTATCAAGATATGGCTTGCCCTCACATCCTGCTTCATTCTTTCGTATGCTTCTTTGATTAAACCCTCAGTAACCTCTTTATCCGTTAAATAGGGTTGAGCAAGCTGCTTTCGATATCCTTTCAATTCATTTATAAATTTAGGCAAAGTGTCATAGCCTAAGTCTTCAGCTTCTCTAACTTTTAATTTAAATTTTATATACAAATCAAGATATTCTTGAATAGACTCTTCCGTAGCTTTCTCTTTTGAGTTGTTTTTATTAAAAATGGCATTAAACTCTGATAGCTTAACGTCTTTACCTCCAATTTTTAATAAAATCGGGTCTTTTTCTTGTGCATTAACAACTWATGACACTACAACTAATAATAATATTGATACAATTTTTTTCATCTAATTTATATTTATCTTCTTGAGTAATTTGGAGCTTCTCTCGTAATACTTATGTTATGAGGGTGACTCTCTGTAATTCCTGAATTTGTTATTCTAATAAATTTAGCATTTTTAAGCTCTTCAATTGTTGCTGTCCCACAATATCCCATTCCAGCCCTAAGACCTCCAACCATTTGGTAAATCACTTCTTCTAAATACCCTTTATAAGGCACCCTTCCTGAAATTCCTTCTGGAACCAACTTAGTTATATCATCTTCAACATCTTGAAAATACCTATCTTTTGATCCCTTCTGCATTGCTTCAATTGATCCCATCCCTCGGTAAGATTTGAATTTTCTACCTTCATATATTATAGTTTCTCCAGGAGATTCATCAACACCAGCGAATAATGATCCCGCCATTATAGAATCTGCTCCTGCAGACATTGCTTTAACAATATCTCCAGTAAAACGAATACCTCCATCAGCTATTAAGGGAATATTTGTTCCTTTTAATCCTTCAGCAACCATCATAACGGCACTTAGTTGAGGAACTCCAACTCCAGCAATAATTCTTGTTGTACAAATTGAACCTGGTCCAATCCCAACTTTAACAGCATCTGCTCCAGCATCAGCTAATGCTTTTGCAGCTTCTGCAGTAGCAATATTCCCTACAACGACTTGTAAATCTGGATATTGTGTTTTTACTTGTTTTAATGCTTCTATAACTCCTTTAGAATGACCGTGAGCTGTATCAATAACAATTGCATCAACTCCTGCTTTATACAAAGCGTCTACTCTTTCCATTAAGTCAGCAGTTACGCCAACTCCAGCAGCTACTCTTAATCTTCCATACTTGTCCTTACAAGCATTAGGTTWAAGCTTTACCTTGGTAATGTCTYTGTAAGTAATTAATCCTATTAATTCATTGTTTTCATTAACAACTGGCAACTTCTCAATTTTAAATTCTTGTAAGATTTCACGAGCATTATCCAAACTCGTATCCTTAGTTGTAATAATATTTTCTGAAGTCATCACATCTTTAACCGAAAGATTAACATCTTTTTGAAATCTTAAATCTCTATTGGTAACAATTCCAACTAGTTTCTTGGTATCATCAATAACTGGAATACCTCCAATCCCATGAAGTTTCATCAGCTCTAAAGCGTTGCCAACATTAGCGCCTACAGATAAAGTAACAGGATCCTGAATCATTCCATTTTCTGAACGCTTAACAATCCTTACTTTTTCAGCTTGAGCCTTAATAGACATATTTTTATGCAAGACTCCAATGCCTCCCTCATGAGCAATAGCAATGGCTAACTTTGATTCTGTTACTGTATCCATTGCAGCAGAAACGATAGGAATATTTAATGTGATTTCTTTCGTAAATTGTGTAGAAACATTTACATCTCTAGGAAGGGTTTCAGAATATGATGGAACCATCAAAACATCATCATAAGTTAAACCTTCTCCAATAATTTTACCTGAATGATTGTCCATGAATTTCGAATTAAAATTCACGCAAAACTAATAAAATTTAAGGGTTTTTAAAGCTTATCGTAAAGATAATTAAATACTAACCTTGACTCCTAATGCACCCTAAAAAGGTTAAAACATCCTCAGTATAGAAAATACAATAACCAGAAATCTTATTTTAAGATAATTTCTATCAACTAAATTTAAAGAAATACAAGTATTAAAAAATCAAAATACATTACACCTCTTTAAAGTAAAAACTTTACCCGATAGAAATTATATTTATAACTTAACTTAACAATTATAGAAGTTATGTAAGGCTGAAGATTCTAAATCTTTAAAAGAAAAACTACTCATAATATAACTCTTCAAAATCAATGGCATCATTGCCAAAAGTTTCTATATTGTCGTGAGCAACAACATAAGTACTTTGTTTGCCAGCCTTTTTAGAGAAGAACAATTCATATTCAAAATGATCTTCATCTTCTACCATATAAATCATTGCATGATCTTTGCTTTTATCTGAGGTTAAATCTGCTTGACAAATAGGACATTCAAATTCTACCATTTCTCCTTCTCCTAACTGAAATTTTTTATGATGTAGGTATTTATATTCACCCACTACTGGACTCATCATAATTAGTCCTCTGTGTTTACGCTGAGTTTTAGTAGCAAAAACTACATAATCCCCTACGTTTAAATGTCCTTTACATTTAGGACACATGTAATCATTATCTTTCATACTCATGACTCAAAATTTAATGGATTAATAACTGTAATAAATATACAAAAAATTTAGTAGAAAAGAAAATGGTTTTAATCGACCAAATAGACAATTGATTTTCACTAGATTTGCAATCTAAATTTTATTACATGAAGGAGTTTTTAGCTAGAGAATTTTACCACAATACAGTCATTGATTGGGGAATTTCTTTACTGATAATACTGGGGGCAGTAATTGTCGGGAAAATGATTTATTGGATTTTTGGAAACGTGATTAAAAAAATAACCAGTAAAACAAAAACCAAAATAGATGACATAATTGTTGATATGATAGAAGAACCTGTTGTTTTGGCATTGACTATTATAGGTCTTTGGTTTGGATTACACCGATTAGATTTTCCTGAAGGATGGAATGAATGGATGGGTAAAGTTTACCACATTTTAATTGCAATAAACATTACTTGGCTAGTTGCAAGGTTAGTTGATGCAGTTATAGAAGAATATATAGTTCCCTTAGCTAAAAAAACAGAAAGTGATTTTGATGATCAAATTATTCCAGTAATAAGAAAAGGGTTGAAAACAACAATATGGGCATTAGGGATTATCGTAGCTATGAACAATGCCGGTTATGATGTAACTGCTTTAATTGCTGGATTAGGAATCGGAGGAATAGCACTTGCCATGGCTGCCAAAGATTCTGTTTCTAATGTTTTTGGGGGATTAATGGTTTTTACCGATAAACCTTTTAAAGTTGGTGATCGAATTAAAATAAACGGTTTTGATGGAACCATTTCTGAGGTAGGACTCAGAACTAGTAGAATGATAACTTTAGAAGGAAGATTAGTAACTATACCTAATTCTCAGTTTACTGGATATATGGTAGAAAATGTTTCTGCCGAGCCAACCAGAAAAGTTAAATTAAATTTAGGACTAACTTATGACATGACTGCCGAACAAATGGAAAAAGGCATTGAGCTGTTAAAAGAAATTGGAGCAAACAACAAGGATGTAAATAATGAATACTTAGTTTCTTTTAATGCCTTTGGCGATTTTTCTTTAGGAATACTTTTTATCTATTACATTAAAAAAGATAGTGATATTTTAGATACACAAACTGCAATGAATTTAGAAATTCTTAAGAAATTTGGCGAGAATGGATTAGAAATGGCTTTCCCTACTCAAACTATTTACCATAAGAAAGATGATTAATACTTCGACAAGATCAGTATGACATCTTTATATTTTTTTAATCTGCAGATTCTAAGTAAAATACATCTTCAACCTGCTTACCAAACACTTTTGCTATTTTAAGTGACAGAACAGTAGATGGAACATACTTATTTTTTTCCATAGCATTAATAGTTTGTCTACTAACCCCTATTAGTTTTGCTAAATCCTCCTGAGTAAGATTTTTTATAGCACGCTCTACTTTTAAATTATTTTTCATGCTACAAGCGTTTAGATTTATAAAGAGCGAAATTGAACTTGAAAATAAATAATATCAATAGCGTAAACATATTGAAGATCATAAACGTTAAAAACTCTAATCCAAAAACAAAAAGCATCCCAAACAATAAAATAGCGTAATTAACATAAGTTGCCCATACTAAGGATTCTAATCGAATTTTAGTAATATACTCATCTTCATTCTTAGCTTTAGAAAATGCTACCATCATTGCTGAAACTAAAAAGAATATTCCTGCTAATTCATTGGAAATATTAGTGCTAATTATGGAAAAGAAACTTGTTCCTTCATTAAAAGGAGTTCCTTGCATATAAAGAACAAGCACTGGTAATTTTAAAAAATCAGGTTCAAAATCTGGATTAACAAAAAGAAAATAAGTCCCTATAATAGCTGCAGGAATCATAAGCACCCACCCTACTTTTTTGAACTTGTTTGGCAATAAAAATTTTGTTTTCATAATCTTACTTTTTTATAAATTTAGTTGATTCTCCATATTCTGGAATTTGAATAGTATAGTAACCTGGTTGTAATTCAGAACAATTAATGGAATTTATTTCATTTTCAAATTTTCCAGCTCCAACTACTTGTCCATTCATGTTAACTATATTGTAATTAACTTGAAAAAAATCTTCTAAGAATTCCGTCTGGAGCTCTACATGTAGCTCTGTTTGTACAGGATTAGGATAAATATTTTTAATTAATAATACTTCTTCGCAACCATCTTCCGATGTCATTAAGAAAAAAGCTGCTATTAAAAAGAAAAAAGTTCTTATTTTCATAATATTTAGTTTAAAATTATTAATCAAATGTAAAGTTTATTTTACATAATGACAAGATGTTCTAACATTTATTAACTTAACATCTATTCTATTCCCATTATTAAGTCTTATTTTTTACCTTAGAAAAGATGAAAAATATAATTCTCTTCTTTTTAATCCTATTTGCTTCGATTATTTCTTTTGGACAAAAGACTCAGTTTAAAAGTTTTGACTGTGAACAAATTTTACGGGCTGGAGATATTAAAAATTCATTAATTGTTGGTGCTGTTAAAAAAATTACATTAAAATGTTCTCCTAAGGGACATGGAAATTTTCAAGAAGTATCCTCTGGTAAAAATAAAGACAGGTATTATTTTAAAAAAGAACATAATGTAGTCTGGATCTTATTCGCCATCAAAAGAACAGGAAACTTGGTTTTAACAATAGAACCCTTATCAAAATCTGATGATTATGATTTCTTACTATTTAAAAATGAAGGAAAAAAAACAGCTAAACAAATAACTTTAAAAAAAATAAAACCAGTTAGATCTAATCTTTCCAGAAACAAAGAGAGCAATAAGGGGATTACAGGATTAAGTTTTACAGCTCAATCGACTCATTCTATATCTGGTCCAAATCATGAATTTAGCAAGCCTATTCTTGTAACAAAAGGAGATGAGTATTATATTGTAATAGATAATGTTTACCAATATGGTAAGGGCTGTCTTATTTACCTTGATTATTATTCTACAAAAAAAATAACTGGCATGGTACAAAGTTTAGATAGTAATAAGATATTAAATGCAGAAATAGCATGGGAAGACCCTAAAACAGGGAAGATATTAGCTCAAACAACCTCCGACCCTGAAACTGGTTATTATGAGATGGAGGTGCCTTACACCATTGACAATCTAAATAAAAAATACGTCTTAAGTACATACTCTGAGAATCATTTTTTTAGCGAAAAAACGTATTATTCTAAAGATTTTATAAAGGATAAATTATCACCTATTCAGATAAATATAATACTACCTAAATTAAAAAAAGGGTTAAGAAACCGACTAGACAACATTAACTTCTATGGAAACTCAACGCGTTTAATTGAAGGGGCTGATGTTAGTTTAATGAGATTAAAACGATTGATGAAAGCAAATAAATCATTAAGGATTCTAATCGAAGGTCATACTAATGGTTGTTCTAATGGTATTCATCATTCACAAAAATTATCTGAGAATCGTGCTTTGGCAATAAAAGGGTTTCTTATAAAAAGGAAAATCCTAGAAGACAGAATGAAAATAATCGGATATAATTGCTCAAAAATGCTTTACCCTTCAGCAATATTCAAAGGAAACAAAGAGCAACAAGAATTAAATAGAAGAGTAGAAATTTTAGTTATTGATTATTAACTAATCACTAAAAACTGTTTATGCCAACTCTCTTTTAAAGAAATTTCCCAGTTACTATCGAAATCTGCTTTAGTGGTTACCATATTATTAAAGACAATGGTGTTTTCATCTATTAGATGATCAGCTAATAAAGTGCTAAAATCATTCATCTCAACCACTTCTACCTTTTCTCCTTTTTTATACGATTGCACCATTCTGTCTAAAAAAGTAACTTCAAGTTCTCCCTCTAATTTTTTTATTAAATTAACTGAAGCATCTTGTGCTCTACCACACATAATATCACCTTGTTCATCTACAAAAAAGACAACAAAAAGATTGTGAAATATTTCAGAAGTAGCTGTTAACATTTGTCCATGCGATTCCCAAGTAGTAATAAAATCGTCTATCTGTACTTTTAAATAAGCTATTTCATCATTATCTAAATGCTTATTGCTTTGGTAAATCCATACTTTAGCATTATCTGGGTAGTCTTTATATTCCATAGTTTGTTGTTTTGAAATTTCCTCTTGGAAAAGAGAGATTTCTATTTTTATTCAAAAGATTCCACACTTCATTTTGTTATCAAACTAACGTTTGGACAAAATATCGCTCTGAATGACGTATTAATTAGAGGTCATTAGCTTCAGCAATCAACTCAGCTAAATCATATACTTTTACTTCAGCTTCTTTTTCTTTTATTTTTACTCCATCATCCATCATTGTCATGCAAAAAGGACAAGCAGTTGCAATTATGTCTGGTTTAAGCTCTAAAGCTTCCTCTGTTCTTTCTACATTAACTTCTTTACTTCCTGGTTCCGCTTCTTTAAACATTTGTGCACCCCCTGCTCCACAGCACAATCCTTTAGATTTACACCTTTTCATTTCTACTAACTCAGCATCCAATGTCTCTAACACTTCTCTTGGAGCTTCATAAATATCATTTCCTCTTCCTAAGTAACATGAATCATGAAATGTAATTTTCTTTCCTTTAAATGAACCACCACCCTCTACAACAAGTTTCCCTTCATTAATTAGCATTTGTAAATAAGTAGAATGATGAACAACATCATACTCCCCTCCCAATTCAGGGTATTCATTTTTTAAGGTATTAAAACAATGAGGACAAGCGGTAACAATTTTTTTTATGTTATAAGAATTTAAAATTTCAATATTACCTAATGCTTGCATTTGAAATAAAAACTCATTTCCCGCTCTTCTTGCTGGATCACCAGTACAGCTTTCTTCAGTTCCTAATACTGCATAACTTATATTAAGATGTGCTAATATTTTGATAAAATCTCTTGTAACCTTTTTATATCTTTCATCAAAAGCTCCTGCACAACCTACCCAAAAAAGAATTTCAGGAGATTCTCCTTTAGCTGACATTTCTGCCATTGTTGGCACTATTAATTGTTTCTTTTCTGACATCTTAATTCATTTTCATTTCTAAATTTTCTGCCCAAAGCATTCTGTCTGCTTGAGCATACTGCCAAGGTGCACCATTATTTTCTATGTTACTCATCATTGTAACCAAAGATGCTGGAATTGCAGATTCTTCCATTACCAAATAACGTCTCATGTTAAGAATTAATGAAGGTTGATCAATATTTATTGGGCATTCAGCAGAACAGGCATTACAGGTTGTGCAAGCCCATAATTCTTCGTGAGAAATGTAATCACCTCCTATCAATGATTTTTGATCATCAAANAMTTRNAANTSAWTGGCTAAAGCATTTCCTTTTTCATCCATTCGATGCCTAAGATCTACCATTATTTTTCTTGGAGACAGTTTTTTTCCTGTTATATTCGCAGGACAAACATCTGTACACCTTCCACATTGTGTACACGCTAAAGAATCTATATATGAAGTCCATGGAACATCCTCTACATCTTTAACACCAAAACGTTCTGGAGTAGTATTCTCCCCTTCTGCTGGAGTCGCATAAGGATCAGCATTAGGATCCATCATTAACTTTACTTCTTTTGTTACTGCAGGCATATTTTCCATTTTGGTTAATGAATCTAAACGACTCATAAAAACATTAGGAACAGACATAAAAACATGAAAGTGTTTTGAATAAGGAAGAAAGTTTGCAAACGCATAAACAGCTATAACATGAGTCCACCAACTCGCTTGTTCAATTATATGAATCGTAGCTTCGCTTGACCCAGATAATGTAGCGCTCAAATATTTAGCAATAGGATAAACTCCTAGCATATCTTCTCCAGCATATCCAAAAGAATGTTTAGCATAATAAGCCATGTTTAATCCAAGTAATGAGGCCATTAAAAGCATAATGGATAACAATGAAATATTAGCATCAATTTTAGAATGCTTTGTCATTTCCTCCCCCTCAAAACGTTTTACCTTAATTATTACTCTCCTCACAAGAAACATAATACACAAAACAAATATTAACATAGCTGAAACATCGCCAGATGCCATGATAACGTCATAAATAGGACCTAATACTCCNAAAATTCTTTCAGTTCCAAATAGCCCGTCTATTATAATTTCTAGTGTACCTAATGTAATTACGATAAACCCCCACCAAACTAGTGCATGCATAAACCCGATAACTGGTCTTCGCATAATCTTAGATTGTCCAAATGCTACTAATAATGTTATCCATATTCTCTCACCAATCCTATCTATAGGAAAACTAGATCTTGTAATTTTAATGTTTTTTCGAATTTTTGAAACGGTATAAGAAAAAACACCTCCTGATATAACAGTAAGAATGATAAAAATAATGGTCTTTGTCATAAGAATACTTATTTAATCTTTTTTGTAAGGTATTTCTTTTCTTGAAAGAATTCTAAAATAACGTTTAGGATGAAGCTTCATGTCTTCTAATAGTTCTTCCATTTCTTTAGAAGCTGCAGTTAAATTATTATACAAAGAATCGTTGTTTATTAATTTACCCATCGTTCCTTCTCCTTTATTCATTTTCTCCATTACAGCAGACATATTATCCATTGCTGATTGAGCTTTAGTTAACGTTGCATTTATGTCTAACGCTTTTAACGAATCTGCCAATTCACCAAAGCTGGTCATTGTTGGGTTAATTTTTGTTTTAACTGTATGATTAAGTGTTTTCGATAATTCATCAAAACCTTCAAGCGTGGTTTTTAAATTACTCAACGTTAAAGATAAATTCCTTTTATTCTGATTAGTAAACATTCCATTGAGGTTATCTAATGTCTCTGTTAATTTTACAACTGCAGTGTCCATTGTTAGCATTAAATGTTCCACTTTTTCTTTAATGGGTAAGATTTGCTCACTGAAATCTTCTAACATTGATAATTCAAAATCAGATTGAAGGGTATCTCCATTTTGAAGTTCTTCAACACCACTACCTAGTTTTAATCCTATTGCTTTAGAACCCATAAAATCGATACTAATTAGTTCAGCCACAGAATTTTTAGGAACACTTAATCCATTTTCTGTAATATTCAATTTTACTATTACTCTACTTGATTTATCTGGATGAAAATAAATATCATCAACTACTCCACTTTGAACTCCATTAATAATAACAGGGGAAGATACTGACAGCCCAGGAACTTTTGGGTATATAGCATAAACGTTTACACTTTTTATAAATAAATTTGTTCCTTTAAGATAATTATACCCCCAAATTAACAGTGCAATTGCAAATATTGCTACAAAACCAACTTTTATTTCTTTAGATATTTTCATCTAAGTAATTAATAAAGTGTAAATATCGCTAAAGAGAATTGATATACCAAGTTAAAAAAAACATCGCTTTATTCTTAGTGTTGCAATTGAAGAGCTGAACTAACCGAAATTCTTTCTCCATCCGAAAACGCAACAATAAAAGCATCTTTAAACCCTTTTGCTCTAAGTTGGAGTTGGAGTCTGTTCGCATCAGTCATGTTTGTTTCTTTTCCAACCACATACCTATATAATCCTCCTGCTTGGTATAATTCTACATTTTTAATGCCATTAAAGTTCTCAGGTTTAAGCTCAATTTTTTTTGAAGAAGTCGTAATTTGAACCTTAAAGACAACACCTTTTTCAACAAAAACATCCTTATTTTTCTTATTCCGTTTTTTATCTTTTTTATGTTCTTTCGATTCGATCTTTACATCTTTTACAACATCTTTTGTATGCTCATTTTTTTGTTTTTCTATCCCATTTTTTTGCTTGGATTCTATTTCATTCTTATATTCTTTAAACGCTCTAAATACAGCAGAAGCCATATAATCTTGACCTATTTTAGAAGTCAAGAACTTCTCCTCTTCTTTGTTCGTTAAAAAACCTGTTTCAATTAAAACACTTGGCATATAAGTTTGATGTAAAACCCAAAAAACTTCCTGTTTTACTCCTCTGTTTCTTCTTCCCACTCGCTCAGTAAATTGCTTTTGAACCTTAGCTGCAAAAATCAAACTTTGATCCAAAAAAGCATTTTGACTTAAAGCAAGCATAATATAAGATTCAGGGGAATTTGGATCAAAATCACCATAAGTTGTTTTATAATCTTTTTCATAGAAAATCACAGAATTCTCCCTTTTAGCCACTTTCATGTTTGCTTCAGATTTCCCTAATCCCATTACATAAGTCTCTGTTCCTTGAGCACTTTTATTTGCAGCAGAATTGGCATGAATGCATATAAACAAGTCAGCTTTAGCTCTGTTAGCAATTTTTGGTCTTTCATCTAATTTTATAAAGACATCCGTTTTTCTAGTATAAACTACTTTTACATCAGGAAAATTATCTTCTATATGCTTTCCTAATTTCAAAGCTATAGCTAATGCCACTTCTTTTTCACTAGAATTTGCTCCTTGGCAGCCCCCATCTTTACCTCCATGACCGGCATCAATACAGACCACTTTTACACCAAAAAAATCAGATTTATCTTGAGCAAATCCATCATTGCAATAGAGAGTACCAAACAACACAAGAAAACAATATATTATGCGTTTATTCATACCTAAGTTATAATAATGTTAAAAACACAGTGTTTATTATTGCAAATGTTATTTTTTTTAGTTTTGACAACTCTTAAAAAATAGTTAATTATCACAACTTTAATGTTAATAATTCTTACCTAAAAACTAGCTATATTCCATTAATTGATAAGAAATTAGCTTTTCAATGAATTACAACTTCTATACCAAGCCTCATAGGCTTTACAAAACGATAGCTTTTTTTCTGCTATTACTTAGCTTTTCTATCGTTTATGGGCAAAAAATAGATTCATTATCTACAGATACTGTTTTAACAATAGACACGCTTATTTCTCCTGATGCCTTAAAATCAAAAATCACATACAAGGCAATGGACTCAATTCGAATTGATATGAAAAGCCAGCTAGTTTATTTATTTGGGAAATCTGAAGTTTATTATGAGGCTATTGAATTAACAGCCGAAGAAATTGAGATTGATATGGACTCAAGTATAGTTACTGCAAGAGGAAAAAAAGATTCTTTAGGCAAATACTTTGGTGAACCCATTTTTACCGAAAAAAGTTCTGTTGTAAATTCCCATGAAATGAAATACAACTTCGAAACTAAAAAGGGGTTGATACTCGATGCTATTACCCATGAGGGAGAAAACTACATCCACGGTGAGAAAATATATAAAACGCCAGATGATATTTTATACATTAAAAATGGAAAATACACTACCTGTAATTTAGACAATCCCCATTATCACTTTGCTGCGAGAAAACTAAAAATCATACCGAATGATAAAATCATTACGGGACCTGCTAACCTAGTTATAGAGGGTGTTCCTACGCCTATTGGTATTCCTTTTGGTTTTTTCCCTAATTCTAATAAACAAAAATCAGGACTAATTATTCCAACCTTTGGAGAAAGTGGGCAATACGGTTTTTTCTTGATAGGTGGTGGATATTACCTAGCATTGAGCGATAATATTAGCACTCAATTGACTGGTGATTACTACACCAAAGGAAGTTGGGCAGGAAATATGCTAACCAATTATAAAAAACGATATAAATATTCAGGAGTATTTAACACAAGTTATTCAGTATTTAAAAATGGATTTAAAGAATTTCCAAATTATTCTGAAAACTCAAATTTTTTTGTAAGATGGAACCATCGGCAAGATCCAAAAGCAAGACCAAACAGTATTTTTTCTGCCAATGTTAATTTTGGTAATAGTGAAAACTACACCAACAATTTTAACAGTACAGGTACTCAGTATTTAAGCACTTCTTTTAATTCAACCATCTCTTATAAAAAGTCATGGGCTGGGAAACCTTTTAACTTATCAATCAACGGTTATCATAGTCAAAACACACTTAATAAATCAGTTACTGTAAGGTTGCCAGAAGTGGCTTTTAATGTGTCTAGATTATATCCTTTTAAGCGAAAAACCATTGGAAAACAAAAGTTTTATGAAAAAATTGGGCTAAGTTATTCTATGAACACTAAAAATGAAGTGACAGCTGGAGATTCTTTATTTAGCACGAATAACTTAGGCTTATTGAGTGATAAATTTAAAAATGGAATGAAACATACCATCCCATTAAGTACTTCTTTTAAAGTAATGAAACATTTTACGATTAATCCTACATTTAACTATACTGAAATTTGGTATTTAGAATCTGTGAATAAAAGTTTAAATTTAAACAGCAATAAGATTGACACCAACACTGTGGGAGGATTTGTGAGAGGGAACTCATATAATATGTCAGCAAACATTACCACTAAAATATACGGAATGTATCAATACCGTGGTAAAATAATTAAAGCATTACGTCATGTGATGACTCCAAGTATTGGTTTCTCTTATCTTCCTGAGAATAGGAGTGGATTAAGAAACTATACCGATTCAACCAATACCGAATTTGAATACTCCATATTTGAAGATGGAATATATGGAAGATCTAATAATGCTGAAGCTGGCTTAGTAAACTTTAGTTTGATCAATAATTTTGAAATGAAAGTGAGAAACAGAAAAGATAGCTTAGGTAAAGACACCAAAATTAAATTACTCGAAAACTTAAGGTTCTCTTCTAGTTACAATGTTGTTGCAGATTCGTTAAACTGGAGTAACATTTTGGTAAATGCAAGAACTTATATTTTTAAAAAAATATCGCTAAATTTTAATGCAGCCTACGATCCTTATACTTTAGACTCCAACACAACCACTAATCTAATTACTAGAACTAACACATCTGAATGGGATAAAAACGGTAGAATAGGAAGATTAACAACAGCAAATTTAGCTGTCGGGTTTTCTTTAAGAAGTAAAATTAATAAGGATAATAAGGATAGTAAGTATGGGACAGAGGAAGAATTAGAATATATCCGTGCTAATCCAGAAGCATTTATTGATTTTAATGTTCCATGGACATTAAGTGTGAATTACAACATTCGTTACGCTAAACCTCAATTTCAAAGCAGTGTAATTCAAACCTTAAACTTTTCTGGAGATTTTAGTTTAACCCAACGATGGAAAGTTGGATTTAATTCAGGCTATGACTTTGAATTAAAAGACCTTTCTTATACCTCTGTTGATATTTATCGTGATTTACATTGTTGGGAAATGTCATTCCACTGGATTCCTTTTGGACCTAGACAAAGTTATTTATTTACCATAAAAGTAAAATCTGCCATCCTACAAGATTTAAAATTGACCAGACGGAATTTACCTAACGTGTTTTAATTCCTTGTCATTCTGAGCTTGTCGAAGAATCTTTTAATTACATTTACTTCCTTTTTTAAAACCACTATTATGAAACTTAGATTATTAGCAATTACTATAGCAGTTCTTTTCTTTAGCTGTTCATCAGACAAACAAGAATATGTCAACTACAATTATCCAGACACTCGTCAAGACACAACAGTTATTGATGATTATTTTGGAACAAAAATCGCAGATTCTTATCGATGGTTAGAAGATGACACCTCTGCAGAAACTGGAGAATGGGTTGCAGCTCAAAATGCAGTAACCAATGCTTATTTATCTAAAATTCCGTTTAGGGATAAATTAAAACAGCAATTGACTGACTTATGGGATTATGAATCTAAAGGAACCCCATCTAAACATGGAGATTATTACATCTATTCAAAAAATGATGGTAAACAAAATCAATCTGTTTATTACATCAAATATGGTAATGAGGAAATTTTATTAGACCCAAATACGATGTCAGAAGATGGCACCACTTCCGTATCAGGTTTAAGTGTCTCTAACGATCATAAATACATGGCTTATATGGTCTCTGAATCAGGTTCTGACTGGAAAGAAATTGTCGTTATGGACATGAACTCTAAAGAATTGCTAACAGACAAAATAAATTGGTCTAAGTTTTCTGGCTTATCATGGTACAATGATGGATTTTATTATAGTGGTTATGATGCTCCCGAAAAAGGAAAAGAATTCTCTAACAAAAATGAATACCATAAAGTATTTTATCACAAATTAGGAACCTCTCAAACTGCAGATAAAATAGTTTTTGAAGACACAGAACATCCACTTAGGAATCACGGAGGATATGCTACAGAAGATGGTCATTTTTTAATAGTAACGGCATCAGAAGGAACAAGTGGAAACACCATGTATGTTAAAGATTTAACCAAATCTAACAGTGAGTTTATTACCATGATTAGTGATTTTGATAACGATAGTTATGTAATGGATAACTTAGGAGATACCCTCTTAATTTTCACCAATTACAACGCTCCGAATAAACGTATTGTGTATACAACTTTAGCCAATCCTACCAAAGAAAA
Source organism: Flavobacteriales bacterium (assembly GCA_002402165.1). Lineage (GTDB taxonomy): Bacteria > Bacteroidota > Bacteroidia > Flavobacteriales_E > Vicingaceae. Next base: position 23,294 of record NVVI01000019.1, on the reverse strand, counting down.
TTGGAAAGATTACATTGCTGAAAAAGATTATGTACTAACCAATGTGAACATAGTTGGCAATAAAATGTTTGCCAGTTATTTAAAAGATGTACAAAGCAAAATAGAAATCTACCAAATGGATGGAACTTATCTTAAAGATTTAGAACTACCTGGGATCGGAATTTGCTCTGGTATTAGTGGCGATAAAGGAGAAAATACGGGGTATTATTCATTTACCTCTTTTACTACCCCTCGTAGTAGCTATAAAATTAATACAGATGATTTAACCTCTGAACTGTACTTTAAACCAGCCATTGATTTTAACCCTGATGATTATGTAACCGAGCAAGTTCGTTTTAAAAGTAAAGATGGAGAAAGCATACCCATGTTTATTACCCACAAAAAAGGATTAAAAATGGATGGTTCTAACCCTACCTTACTTTACGGTTATGGAGGATTCCAGATAAGCATTAAACCTTCGTTTAGTGTTACCAATGCGGTATTTATGCAAAACGGTGGTATTTATGCTGTAGTTACATTAAGAGGCGGAAACGAATACGGAGAAGCTTGGCATAAAGCAGGAATGTTAAACAACAAGCAAAACGTTTTTAACGATTTTATTGCAGCAGGTAATTACTTAAAAGACAACAAATACACTTCTACAGAGAAGCTTGCCATACACGGTCGTTCTAATGGTGGTTTATTGGTTGGAGCAGTTATGACTCAAGAACCAACTTTAGCAGCAGTTGCCTTACCAGGAGTTGGCGTTTTAGACATGTTACGTTACCATAAATTTACCATAGGCTGGGCTTGGGCTGTAGAATATGGCTCTAGCGATAATGAGGCAGATTTTAAGAATTTAATTACCTACTCTCCTCTTCATAATGTAAAAGCTGTTGATTACCCAGCAACTATGATTATGACTGCCGACCATGATGACAGAGTGGTACCAGCACACTCGTTTAAGTTTGCTGCAGAACTGCAAAAACAAAACACGAGTAAACACCCAATGCTCATTAGAATAGAAGCCAAAGCAGGGCATGGTTCCGGTAAACCTAAAAACAAATTAATAGATGAATGGGCTGATGTTTGGGCCTTTACCTTCTTTAATTTAGGCGTTGAAATAAAATAGGTTTAACATATATTATATACTGAAATCCTCACAGCAATGTGGGGGTTTTTTGTTTACATACTTTCAAGTCTAAATAATACCATTAAACAAAAATTTATGCCGTTAAGGAAACGCAGGAGACTATATTTGCTTTGCTTAGGTATAATAAGTATCTTTAACAGAAATAGGCTTCTTTAAACTTTTGGCATGAAAAAAATTTTACTTTTTGTGATTTTAACCATAATTAAAACAATTAGTTTCGGGCAAGTTGTAATATTTCAGATTCAGGCACCTTCTACGCCTACAAATTTACAAGGATCATACGCATTAACATACGATAACGAGTTTTATGGTACTACTTGGGCTTCACCAGACATTACTAATCCTGCTAATTCTGTAACTGCAGCGTTAGAGTTTGTTGATGATGGTGATACTGGTACAGATCCCACTTATGGGTATCCAAATGCTGAGGATGCTTGTACTCCATTTGGAATAACTGCTCAACCATTAGCAGGTAAAATTGCTGTCCTTTATAGAGGTGATTGTCAGTTTGGATGGAAAGCAAGACATGCACAAAATGCTGGGGCTGTTGCTGTAATAATTATAAACCATTCAGGTGCTCCAGTTGGTATGAATGGTGGTGATTCTGGTTTAGTGGTGACTATTCCAGTAATAATGGTTTCTACTTTTACAGGTATTCTTTTAGAGTCAGCAATTCATGCTGGTACCATTACTCAAGCATTTATTGGAAATAAAGAAGGAATTTTCGCGAATGATTTAGGCATAAACAAGTCTGAGGTTCTTAGGTCAAGACGATTTTCTAATCTTTATGCTTTATCTAATTTTGGTGCTCCATTTAGTGTTCAACTTGRAGCATGGGTGCGTAATCATGGAAATACTTCTCAATTAGCTGCTACTTTAACAGGAAACATTGATTTAGAAATTGGTGGAACTAATATTTACAATCAATCTGCTGTTGTACCTTCATTAGCACCTGGAGATTCTGCATGGGTATCTTTACCTACTTTTTTTCAAACATTTTATCCTATTGGGTATTATGACATGAGTTATACCGTTACCATTGGCTTTACGGCTGATGAGGAAAATAGTGATAATGTTTTGGATGTTGCATTTATGATTAGTGATTCATTATACTCATATWCAAGATTAGATCCAGTTACATTTGAGCCATTGTCTCCTGCACAAACTAATGGTGGAAACTCAACTGGTTTTGAAGCTTGTATGGCATTTCAAGATCCAGATGCATGGAGAGTTACATATAGAGGTATGAACTTTACAGGTCTTTCTATTGCCCCTAATTTAATGACTAATGAATATGTTGAAGTTAGAGTTTACCAGTGGGATGATGTATTTATTGATAATAATGATGTAGCATTAGATTTTGCAAATTTGGTAACATTAGATGCTGCTTTCTTTGTATATCAAGATGAAACACTTCAAGACGTTAACGTTTTTGTTCCTCTTGATGGGAATCTTTGGAATGGTCAGATGTATGATAATCAACGTTATTTATTTTGTGTAAATTCAATTAGTACAACTTTACTGATTGGTTTTGATAATTCAGTTGATTATACTTTAGCTCAAGACTCTACAAATGGTCATCACCAGCCAAGTTTCCCGTCTTCAGTTGACCAAGTATGGTATTTAAATGGATTTGGATTAGATTTTCCAATTGCAGCTTCAGCTCAATTTGGTTCATGGGTCGGCCTTGATGAGCTGAATAATGAATTAAATATTGTATCCTACCCTAATCCTGCGATTGATGTGCTAAACATCCCAGTTGGAGATAGAAATGGATCTGCGACTTTCGAGCTTTATGATGTAGCCGGTAAATTGGTTATTTCTCAAGTAGTAACATTTGGCAACAATGAAACATTAACAATAGATGTATCTTTACTTAATAGTGGATCTTATGTTGCTAAAATGATATTTGAAAGTGCCATCGCTAAGTTTAATGTAGTTGTAAGTAAATAAATCACTTATTTTTTTAATTGCTCAAAAATATCCGCCACCGCAGGGCAAATAGAGGTGTTGGTTAAGGAGATATCTAACACCTGATAAAAACGTTTTCGGTTGGTATGCGGGTATTCTCTACAAGCCAATGGTCTACTCTCATAAACCATACAATAGTTATCATTGCCTAAAAAAGGGCAAGGAGCACCTTTAAAAACATAGTCGTTGTCTGTATCTTTATGTAAATATTGCTCAATAAGTTGAGATGGTTTAATTCTTAAGTGTTTCGATAAACGATCAATGTCTCGTTCATATATAGCCGGACTAGTTGTTTTACAACAATTGGCACATTCTAGGCAATCTATCTTTTCGAAAGCTTCATCGTGTAGCTGATGTATGGTATCATCTAAGTTTTTAGGTTTGGATCGTTTCAGCTTCTTTACCAAAGCTTTGTTCTCCTTTTGGTGCTGTTGGGCTAATGCTAGTTTATGTTTTAATTCGTTGTTCATATTAATTTTATCTGTCATACCGAGCACAGCCGAGGTATCTTTTTGCTTTTTAGTACCATGTCAAAAGATTCCTCTGTTCCATTCCGAAAGCTTTCGGAACTTCAATCGGAATGACAATAGAGTTGTATTCATAATTTAATCGCTCTTGTAATTTCTCTTTTACCTGGAGGTCCAGGCAAAGCCTCTAATTTAAAGCCTACTGCTTTTAATGTGCGTTTAACACTCCCTTTGGCACAATAGGTTACTAACACACCATTTTTAGATAAACAACTATACATATTCTCAAAAATAGGCTTTGTCCACATTTCTGGTTGCACTTGTGGTCCAAACGCATCGAAATAAATTACATTAAATTGTTCCGTTGCTTCAAATTGATCCAATTCAATCTTTACTTTATTCAAAATAAAGTTATCTGTAATTTTTTGTTTCCTCTCCCACTCTACTTTGTGTAATCTGAAAAACCATTTGGTTTCTTCAGCATTGGAATTAAGAACATTCACATAATTTAATTGTTGTATAATTTTTTCTTCTAACGGAAAAGCTTCTATAGCTATGTAATTAATATCAATTTTCTGTTTACTGGCTTCAAGTAAAGTTAAGAAGGCATTTAGTCCTGTTCCAAAACCAATTTCAAGCACATTTAGTTTTGAGTTATTAAAATACCTTAAACCAGCTTCAATAAAGATATGTTTAGATTCTTGTATCGCTCCATTGGTAGAATGATAAGTTTCATTCAGTGCTTTTACAAACAGGGTGTGCGAATTATCTGCTGTTATTTTAAGCTCCGTTTTGTTCAATCTTGTTCCTCTTCTTTTTTACTGGGCTTGTAGATATAATTCACTTGCTGTTGCTGTTGTTTTTGTTTAGAAACTCCCTCTTTCCAATAGGCATTTTCATCGTCCAATTCATCATCTTCTTCTTCCCAATGATGCTCAATTTTTTGAGGGCCTTGTTTTCTATAATACCACGCTAATATAATTCCAGCAACAAACCCCCACATATGACCTTCAAAAGATATTTTCACATCTATAGGGAAAATCCCCCAAACTAAACTCCCGTAAAGAAATATCACTGCAAATGAAAGTGCAATTAGTTGTGTATTACGCCTAATAAATCCACTTACCAATAAGAAGGAAAATAGCCCATAAAGCAATCCACTTGCTCCAATATGATAAGCTTCTCGAGCATAAACCCAAGTCCAAACYCCRACCATYAAATAYACCCAYRCACTWACTTTAAAAGCAACTTCTTTATAAAAATAAAAAAGAGAAGAMCCTAAAATTAAWATTGGWATWGAATTATTAAACAAATGGCTAAAGCTCCCATGTACTAAGGGAGATGTAATTATGCCAATAAGTCCTTTAGTGGATCTTGGGTAAACACCATAATGAGTAAATCGTATTTCAAATACGTATTGAATAAAATGCACTAACCCAATAACCATTATAAATAGTACTGGATAAATAAGCGCATTTATGAACTTGTCTTTTTCTAGTTTTTTCAAATCAGAACAAAGGTATCGATAATTGTACCATTGTAATTCTGTCAGTTATTTTGTTAAAAGATGTTAAGAAATGTCAGAAATAAAAATGAATGGGTACATTTGGGTAACAAAATTAGTTATGAAAGTTCAACTTATATTATTGTTTTTGCTTGCATGTGTTGTTGGAACTGAAGCTTTCGCTACTGATACAGATCCAAAACAAGAAGAAAAAAAGACACAGAAATCAAAATATGATTTTAATATTTTCAAATTATATTCTATAACAGTTGATCAAGTACCTGATTCATTAAAAGTTGATATAAAAGCACTTCCTCCTAAAAGAAAGAAAAAGTAAGTTATTTCATCCCCCTTTGTTTTTTAATATTATCGTACGCATCTTTCATTTTTTGAAATTTTTGCTTAGCTGCATCTTTATACTCGTCTCCCATATGGCTTACTTTGTCTGGATGATATTTTACAGCCATTTTACGATAAGCTTTTTTAACCTCTGTATCGGTAGCACTTTTATTTATTTCTAAAATTTTATAATCTCCATCAACCTCCTTTAAAAACATTGCTTTTATTGATATGTAATCTGCTTGACGAATTCCGAGATATGAAGCAATTTGTTTAATTACTCCCAGCTCTAAGGAATGAATTTCGCCATCAGCAGCAGCAACTCCAAATAATAAGTGCATTAGCTGTAAACGTGCAGGATACATAGTGTAAGTCTTAATTTGCAAGCACACATCATGTAAAGGGATGTCTTTTTTTAAAAGTTCACGTAAAACCATCATGTGCTGCTTAGTCTTTTCTGAACCAAATTGTTTATTAAAAAATCTTTTTACATAATCAAGTTCAGATTTCAGCACTCTCCCATCCGCTTTCATAACAGCTGCAACTAAAACTAGCAAACTAGCTCCAAAATCATTTGGTGTAGATTGGTATTGCCTACCTGAACCTGTATAAGTCTCTTCTTGCGAACCTACTGTTTGATCAATTACAGAGCCTAAAGCGTACCCCAATAAAGCACCTATAGGACCTCCAACTGCCCATCCTAAACCACCACCAATCCATTTTCCAAATTTTGCCATTTATCTAAAAATATTACCTTAGGTGTAATAATACTAAAATCGAGTAAATATTATTTTTTTTATTGCTTATTTTTTTTGAATATTCGCATTTTAAAACCTTGGGAGACAATTTGCATCCATATCATATAATTCCTCCAGTAATTAAAAGTGGGACAGTATACTCATTTACTACTGACAGTGGAGTAAACTATGAAGTCCGCTTTGGAAGAAAACAAAACAATATTTTAAATGCTACTATCGTTTTTGGAGTTACAAATGAAGAGTATGATGGAGAGGAATATAGTGTTACTAATAAAGGCGAAGCGTATAAGGTTATGGCAACCATTGTAGAGGTTGTTCGTAAATACAAAGTAGAACACCCAAACATCAACCTATATGAATATACTGGAGAGCAAAGTGAAAAAGAAAAAAGTAAAAATAGAAACATACGTTTGGCATTATACAGCCGCTATATAAGGAAAGTATTTGATAATAAGTGGAATGTTGATAGTGTTGGAAATAAAGTAATTATTAAGAAAGTTAAATAAATTAAAAAAAGCATTGTCAATAAAATGACATTATGTCGCTAAAAAACTGTTAAAACGTGTTAATTTTTATGAATTAAGAAACATTTGTTATTTATTTACGTTACGAAAGTACTAGATTGAAGATAAAGCAAATTTTAGCACAGTTTTTGATAGATAAAAGAAAAATATAGAGAGAAGATTATGAGACAGTTAAAAATCACGCAACAAATAACCAAAAGAGAAAGTAAATCTCTTGAAAAATACCTACAAGAAGTTTCTAGAGAGGGTATGATTACTGCTGATGAGGAGGTTGAATTAGCACAACAAATAAAAGATGGTGATAAGTTCGCTTTAAATAAATTAGTTAGAGCTAACTTAAGATTTGTTATAAGTGTAGCCAAACAATACCAAAATACAGGATTAACTTTAGAAGATTTAATTAACGAAGGGAACTTAGGACTGATTGAAGCTGCAAAAAGATATGACCACACCAAAGGGTTTAAGTTTATTTCTTATGCTGTTTGGTGGATTAGACAAAGTATTCTTAAAGCTGCAGCAGATAATTCTAGAACCATACGTTTACCACATAACCGTTTAGGTGAAATTCAAAAAATAAACAGAGCTTCTAGTGCATTTGAACAGCAAATGGAAAGAGAACCAACTGATGAGGAACTTGCTGAAATTCTAGAAATGGACTTAGAGAAAGTTCAAAATTCTAGAAAAATGTCTAAGAAACAAACTTCCTTAGATGCTCCAATGGCGAATGATGATGACAATAATAGTTTAATTAATGTTATCGAAAGTCATTCTACTCCTGCTCCAAACGACACACTTATTCATGAATCATTATCTACAGATATTGAAAGAACACTTTCTTATTTAAAAGGTATGGAAGCCGAAGTTATTCGCTTGTTCTATGGATTAAGTGGTAGAAAAGAAATGACTCTTGAAGAGATTGGAAACCATTTTGGATTAACAAGGGAAAGGATTAGACAAATTAAAGAACGTGGATTAAGAAGATTGAGAAGACTTTCTAGAACCAACAGTCTTCAARCATACTTATAAAAACATATAAAATATTTTATAAAAAAACACCTTGAGTATTCAAGGTGTTTTTTTATATTTAAACTTTACAATTAATTAAAAGTTAACCTGTGGAATGAAATTTGTTTTTATTACTAATTAAAACATCATCATGAAAAAAATATACTTTGTTCTGCTTCTATTAATCTCTCAGCAAATTCTATCACAACATGTTTCTTCTGGCATTGGGAAATGGAGATTCGGTTTTAATGTTGGTGCAACATGGCAAACTGCAGATATAAACACTGACTTGTTTGACCTTGGTTATGGAGCAACATTAGAATATGCTTTATATGAAAAACGAAGTAGCTTTTTTGGTTTTTCTTTGCGAGGTAGGTTTCTACAAGGAAAAACTACAGGATATGATTATTTAAGTAATAATGGTACAATAAGCAATAATGCAATAAATGGAAGTATTGATACTACTTTCAACTACTCTTTTAGTCCTTTATATTTAAATAATAAAACATCTCTAAATGAATTTTCATTAGAAGCAATGCTAAAATGGAATAAACTTTACCAAAATCACGGGATTTTATTTTATTTATATGTTGGAGGAGGATTTACAAACTATAAAGTAGAAACTGACCAATTAGATGCTAATGGAAATATGTATGATTATTCTTCAGTAAAAGATGGCAATGGATCAAGCACAATTAGCGAAACAAAAAACATACAAGACGGTACTTTTGAAACTGAATTAATCAATCTTAATTATAATACTTTGGTTTTTACTCCTGCAGTTGGYATTGGRTTRGGATTTAGAGCTACTCCAGGARTYGAYTTTGCWYTWGAACATAAARTATCRYTACCTCAAACAGATTTRTTTGATGGACAAATTCATGATTCTGGTGATCCTTCTTTTATCCAAGATATTTACCATTATACTTCACTAGGAGTGATTTTTAGCATAATTAAACATACAAATCCAGAAGTTTATAATCCTCCTGTAGAGCCAACCGAACCCATCCTTCCTTTTGTGCCAATAGCAGGAAAAGCTCCAAAAATTACACTCATAAAACCACTAAATAATTCATTCAACACCCCTAATTGCAAAATTGAAATACAWGCAAAAATTGAGAATATAAAAGACCAAAGCAGTATTGATTTTTATCATAACGGAAATAAAGTCCCATCCTACAAATACTTCTACTCTCCTACCACTTTCAAATCAACTATTGAATTATATGAGGGAAATAATAATTTTAAAATTGTTGCTAAGAATGGAAAACTTACTGATACCAAAGAATTTTCGTTAAAATGTAATAATGTAAATACCATTGCTATTTGTCATAAAAAATTAGATGGAACATATATCAATTTAGCTATTAAAGAGTCTGAGTGGAATAGCCATAAATCTCATGGAGACACCAAGGGGTCTTGCCCAGAAAATGAGATTACTGTTTGTCATAACATTTCTGGACAACCAGGAAAAATTGTGACAATTTTAATCCCAGAATCTCAGTGGAATATTCATAAATCTCACGGAGATTATTTAGGGAATTGTAATGAAAAGAAAATGATTTCTATTTGTCATGATAATCAAACAGTAACAATTGATGAAAAAGACTGGCCTTCTCATGCATCACATGGTGATATTAAAGGACCTTGCCCTCAAATTAATAAAATTACAATATGCCATATTCCTCCTACAGGAAACAAAAGGCAGACTTTATCTATTCCAGAAAATGAATGGATTATACATCAAGCTCATGGGGATTATAAAGGAACTTGTCCCTCCTCAGAACCAATGACAACAATTTGCCATAAAAAAGGTAATGGTAGTAAAACAACCTTAACTATTCCCGAATTTAGATGGAATGAGCATTTTTCGCATGGAGATTCTAAAGGATCCTGCCCAGAATCATCATTTATTATTTGTCATAAAGACCCAGCTACTGGAAGAAAGACAAGTATTTCAATTTATGAATCTGCTTGGACTCAACATGCAGMTCATGGTGATGTTAGAGGACCTTGTCCTGTAGTTGAGCCTCAAATAACAATTTGTCATAACATTCCAGGACAAGTTGGTAAAACTCAAACTATTTCTATTCCTGCATCAAAATGGTTACTTCATAAATCTCATGGGGATGTTAAAGGGGCATGCTCCGTGCCAGAAAAAAAGATAACTATTTGTCATAAACAAGGAAATTCAACTTCTACAATTATCATTAATGAATCTGAATGGAATATCCACGCTGCTCATGGAGATAAAAAAGGAAAATGTCCCAAGCCTCCTGAAAAGCAGATAACCATTTGTCATAATGTTCCTGGAAAAATTGACAAAACTCAAACTATGTTAATTCCAGAATCAAAATGGTTACTACACAAATCCCATGGCGATAAATTAGGCGAATGCGTAAAGATTGATGAAGACATCGAAATTTGCCATAAAGATCCTTCTACTAACAAAAGAACTACTATTACCATTAAAGAATCACAATGGAATAGCCACGCATCTCATGGAGACAAAAAAGGAAGGTGTGCTGCTCAGCCAACTGGAAATACTAATACTGATAGTGCCATTGTCAATACAAAAATAACGATTTGCCACATCCCGCCAGGCAATAATTCTAACCCTCAAACCATCCAAATTTCAGAAAACGCTTGGCCTGTTCATCAAGCTCATGGAGATACCAAAGGCGTTTGTCCTAAAAACCCTTCAGGTAATAATAAAATCACCATTTGCCATTATCCTCCTGGAAATAATAATAATCCCCAAACCATTCAAATTAGTCCTTCAGCATGGAAGGCTCATAAAGCTCATGGAGATACTAAAGGCGGATGTTCTAACGCAGGGAAAAAACCAAACCTTGGGAAAGGAAATAATAAATAACTAATGTTATCGCTTTTAAAAGTTATTGAGCTGGACCAGATGTTGGAATGTTTTTTTCCGAAATGGAAGTAGAAGTAATTAAGATTAAAAATATAGTTCTACCGTTCCAAAAATCAGACTTGCTTCCTATTTTCATTTTGCTTATTTTAGTTCTCTCTTTTAAACCAAGCTGTTGAAACTATTTGCCAAAATATCACTAACTGTAATCATGCTGTTTATAATAATAGTAAATGGATTTGCTCAAAACTCTCAAATAAACCGTACCAACCATTGGTTTTTTGGAGATAAAGCAGGTATAGACTTTACAAGTGGAACAGCAGTGGCAGATACTAACGGGCAAATGGGCGTCTTTACTGGGTGTGCCACTATGAGTGATACTACTGGAAATTTGCTCATGTACACAGATGGACAAACTGTATGGAACAGCCAACATAACATTATGCCTAACGGAATTAATTTATTTGGGGTAGGTACACCATCACAAAGTAGCGTTATTGTTCCTAAACCAATGGATGATAATATCTATTATGTTTTTACCTGTGCGGGATTTGACGGTATTCAATATGGCGTAAGATATTCAATAGTTGATATGACTTTACAAAGCGGATTTGGGGATGTAACCATTAAAAACGAACTGTTATTTCAGCCAAGTACCGAGCAATTGGGTGCGACTATGCATGCCAACTGTACTGATGTGTGGATTATGGGACATGAAAATAATTCTAATAAATTTAGAAGTTACTTATTAACTCAAAATGGTGTAGATACTAATAATGTGATAATTAATGATATTGGAAACCTCCCTCCATCAATAAATGGAGATGGTAATGGTATAAAATTTTCACACAATGGAAAAAAAATGGCAGCAGGTAATTTTTGGGACCATTGGAATACGGGAATTTTTGATACTATCGGATTATATGATTTCGACAACAATACAGGGCTTTTGTCTAACAGGATACTTATACCTGATACTGCAATTGGCACCCATTTTGGTTTTTCCCCTGATGACTCTAAATTGTATTACAATACTGGAGATTATGACTCTTTTACTTATCAATTAGACATTAGCTCCAATAATCAAGCAACCATTTTAGCAACTAAATTTTTAATTTACTCAGATGACTATGACAATCAAACTGATTTTCAAGTTACACCAGATAATAAATTACTGGTGGCTGTTCAAGCATGGGATACCATTCCCGTAATCAATAATCCAAACAGTGCTGGTTTGGCATCCAACTTTGTTGAAAAAGGATTTTCACTAAATGGAAGACAATGTTTGACCTCTTTCCCTAATTTTGTTTCGTCTTATTATAATCAAGACAGTACTTCGGGTTGTTTTTACACCAACATTAATGAAATAAGTGATGAAAACTACCTTATCTCTGTTTACCCGAACCCTTTTACAGTAGCTACTACTATTAATATAGACAGCGAAACGAATCAATCTCATAATATTGATATTGCTCTGTATAACTTATTGGGTAAGAAATTGAATATGGATTTTAACCAAAATTCAAATCAATTCACCCTTAACAGAGATAACTTAAAATCAGGAGTTTACATATTACAATTAACAATCCAAAACAAAAGATATACTCAAAAACTAATTATCAACTAAATCTAAAAACCATGAAACATAATCGAACAAAAATCCTAATCATAGCAATTATTTTAATATGTACAACTTCGGTTTGTGCTCAATTTAATTCTGGAGGAGGTGGAATTGGAAATAGATGGGGAGAAACGAATAACCCCAACGCCAATAATACCATTAGAAGAGTTGGGATAGGTGATTTTAGCGGTTTTACTAGTGCCCCTGCATCTGCATTCCATATTAATGCTAATTTTTTAACCGCTGTAAGTCCATTTGCTCTTAATACCTTTTTACCAGGGGAGGTATTCCGTACTACAGGTCCATCTACCAATGTAAATGCTTGGCGGATGTTTACAGGAACTGGGAATGGTACTGAGAGGTTTTCTATAACCACACCAGCAAATAGCGATGATGCCTTGATAAGCACCGTTCAGAATGGGGCAATGCGGTTTAACACCAACGGCATACAGCGTATGCTAATAAATGGTTTATGAGTATTTGGCTGTGTGGGTTGGTGCGGTTTTCTTTTGCTTCCTATTGTCATTTTGCTTATTTTAGTTCACTCTTTTAAACCAAGCTGTTGAAACTATTTGCCAAAATATCATTATTTGCTATTTGCTTGCTGCTATTTAATACTGCTTTTACACAAAACTTAGTGCCTAATCCAAGTTTTGAAGATACGGTGCAATGTCCATCAAGTACTGGAGAATTATTTAATTCAGTTAATTGGAATTCACCAACATCTGGTTCTCCCGATTATTTTAATTCTTGTCATACTCTACCAAACAATGCGGGTGTTCCTAATAATTTTTTTGGTAATCAATCCGCTTTTCATGGTAATGCTTATACTGGTGTCTGTGTATATCAACTACCCAATTCAAGAGAATATATGCAAGTTCAACTTGACTCTGTTATGCAATCTGGAATTGACTATTGTGTTTCATATTACGTTTCTTTGGAAGAAGTTTCTGGTTTTGCCATCAAACAAATCGGATTATATTTCTCAAATACGTTAATAAATAACCCTATTTCAACAGCACTCCCTTTTACTCCTCAAGTGGAAAATAATACATTCATTACCGATTCTATTTCATGGGTAAAAATAACAGGCATGTTTACAGCGGTTGGTGGAGAAGAATATTTAATTATAGGCAATTTTAATGATGATTCTAACACCGATACAATAAGAGTATCTAATAATTCAAACGGTAGTTGTTATTATATAGATTCAATAGAAGTGAAACGATGTTCTCCTTCATCTATTAAAGAGAATAATTTTAACAATATCAAAATATCTCCAAACCCAACTAATGAATACTTCAATATTAATATTGGAGATAACCGTAGTCTCTTTAACCTTAAGTTGTATAATACAATCGGTCAAGAACTATTTAGCTTGAATAATATAGAAAATAAAAATACACGAATAGACATTAGCAAATATGATACTAACCTAATTTTAATAAAAATTGAATCAGAAAATAAAATATATACTTACAAACTTTTAAAACCTTAAATTATGAAAAAACTTAATTTGAAAATTGTTGGAGTTTTCATCTTCTTCACATTAACCATTACTTCTTTTGCACAAAATTGGCGTCTAGGGGGTAATACAGTCTTTCCAGGTGGAGGGATTAATTCAGTAAATGCTACCAACAATATTATGGGAACAGTTGCGGGTGCCAACTTCCCCATCAACATCATCACCAACGGCACAGTTCGTATGGTAATTAATAATGGTGCAACAGGAATCAATGATGGTAAAATAGCCATAGGCAACAATTTAGCAGTAGGTTTTACTCCAAGTGCAAGGTTACACTTGCATCAAGATAATGGGTTTAACCATATACAATTTACCAGTAATACAACGATTGGTGGTACTACGCCTATACTTTCAAGTGGTTTTCATATAGGCATAAATAATGCAAATGAAGCTACATTAAGACAAAGAGAAAATGAGGCTATGCGTTTTTACACTCGAAATGCTGAGCGTATGTATATTAATCCTAATAGGGTTTCTACAATTAATGGTTTTACAAATATTAATACTACAGGTTATGTTGGAATAGGCCCTAATAATACTAGTCCAACTCACCCTAATGGAGTTTGGGATGGTGTGGGTCCTTTTTCGCTTCTCCATCTTAATGGGGCAGTTAACAGTAATATACAATTAGGTTATTTACCATGGATGAGAACTGGAATAACATTAACAGATGATTCAGATTTATCTTATTTTGGGTTAAGACAAGTAAGTACAGTTGGAAATATCACTGAAACTGTTATACTTTGGAGTAATGATGACGTAGTGAGTACCTTTGCGGATGATATGGTTTTTCGATTTGCAAGAACAGCAAGTCCTCCTAATGCTAATATTAATACTGTAGATTTAGATGTGGCAAATGATTTAGATGGAAGGCACATTGCTCGATTTACAGGAACAGGGGAATTTGGTTTAGGAGCAACTTTTGGTAGAGACAATACTGCTTATGTACTCCCCGCCTCATTAATGCACATGAGTAGAACAAGAAATAAAGATGTATATATGCAAATAACTAATCGTGGTGGCACAGGAGAAACAGTAAGTGATGGTTTACGAATTGGTATTACTGGCACTGGTACAGCCCATATTAGACAACAAGAAGATTTACCGCTAATTTTTTATACCAATAGTATTGAAAATGGTAGGATGATACCTAATATCGGAACAACACTGATAGGAAACCCTACAATGGTTGGAATTGGAAATTGGACTACGCCTTTTAATATTTTGCCAAACAATGTAATAGATGCTAAATTAGACATTGATGGTGATTTGAGAATAAGAACTATTGATAATGATGATGCACTCAGTATGGTTTTGGTTGTTGACCCAATGGATCATAATAGAGTACATTGGAGAGATGCAACAACAATTGGTGGAGGTGGGTCAGGAGGAGTTACGGCAGATAATGGATTAACAATTGGCCCAAATATTAATAATGTACAGTTAGGTAACGATGTTGGTTTAAAACTGCTACTTTACTTAATGACAGGGAAATCCCAATGGRCAACAATAATATTTTCTTAACAGACCCAGTTACACCATTAACTCTTGGAAAAAACAGGATGCARATAGGAACTTTTTCTTCAACATTTCCAATTGATTCTAAATTTACTTCTTCCAACAACCTACCAACAACGGGACCCGTAAAAATAATCGGTATTACAGGTGCAACTACAACACAGCTTCTAGCGGTTCTTCCCTTATCTTCACACCCGTTATATATAAATAATATAGGTAATTCTATGAGGATTGGCGTACTGGCACTAGGGATAGAAACTCCAGCTTCAAGTAGTTCTGCCCAATATGGAATTGGGTTGTCTGCATTTGGGTTTTCTTCATCTGATGGAGCATATGGAACGTTATCTAAAGCCTTTTCTACAAACCCTAATGGAAATTCTTATGGAATTATAGCAAATGCTTCAGGTCAAGGTAATTTAACAGGGGTATGGGGAATAGCTGGTGCTGGCACGACAGGAACAGGAACTAGAATCGGAGTAAGAGGATTTGCAGTAGGTGGAACAACTAATTTTGCTGGATTTTTTGATGGTGATGTTTTTATTAATAGTCCAACTTTTGRCGGGTTCATAGTTGCTCCTTCTGATCAACAATTCAAGACAAATATAAATGCTATTACAAACGCTAACGGTATTATTAATTTATTCCAACCTAAAGAATTTTACTTTGATACTGCTTCGTTTCCTCAAATTCATTTTAGCGGGAACAAGCAATATGGTTTAATAGCTCAGGAAGTAGAATTAATTTTACCTGAATTGGTAACAAATCAGGTTTTTCCAGCACAGTATGATAGCCTCGGAAACCAAACTAGCCCAGATGTAGCTTATAAAGCCTTAAACTACAATGCGTTTATTGCCATTTTAATGAAAGGAATGCAAGAGCAACAACTAGTAATAGATAGTTTGTCATTGGTTACTAATGAGCAAGATTCTATCAATGAAGATTTAGAAAATAGGTTAACTGAAATTGAAAACTGTCTTGGAAATACAGGTATTTGTAATAACCCTAATGGAGGAAGCGGTAATAGAACAAGTAATTTGAATGTAGAATTAGAAAACTTAAATGCAATTATTTTAGATCAAAATTTGCCAAATCCGTTTAAAGAAAAAACAACCATTAATTATAGCATTCCAGAAGAAGTAATGGAAGCTACCTTGTTGTTTTACGATTTGAATGGACGCATCATCAAACAAGTTGAAATAACAGAAAGAGGCGAAGGAACATTAACTGTTTATGGAGAGAATTWAAAAWNNGGCATTTAYACYTACAGCCTTATTGCTGATGGTRARTTAATTGCTACTAAAAAAATGKTGAARCAGTAAATAGTTTAGTGTTTTGTCATCCTGAGTTTATCGAAGGATAAACAAAACGGCCATCTTCTAAAAAAAAGATTACACTTCGACAGGCTCAGTGTGACATCTTTTTTCACAATCCCCAATCCCGATAACTATCGGGATCGGGGATTTTTTAACTAGTTTTGTTTTGTGCAAGTATTTATTTACTATATATCACTTCCTTTCATCTATTTTATTTCAATTTTACCTTATTGGTTACTCTATCGAGTTTCTGATTTTTTATACTTCATCATCTATTTTTTAATTGGGTACCGTAAAAAAGTAGTGCTTCAAAATTTAAAGAATTCTTTTCCAGAAAAATCAGCTGAAGAAATCAACCTAATTTGCAAAAAATTCTACGTATTTTTTTGTGATTGGATGGTTGAAATGATAAAATCAATTACCATGAGTAAAGAACAAGCAATGAAAAGATGTCATTTTACTGATACTGCACTACTCGATAAATTTGCTAAAGAAAAAAGGAAAATAATTTTTGTATTGGGTCACTTTGGAAATTTTGAATTGGCTGGAGCAGAAGTAGCTTTTAAAACAGATTATAACTTGCATGTCATCTACAAGCCYTTATCCAATAAGTATTTTAATGATTTAATTAATAAAAAACGAATGAGATTTGGCACTAAAATTATGCCTATGAAAGCTACTTTTAAAACCATGTTGAGTTTACAAAACACTAAAGAATTAAGTGTTACAACTTTTATCGCTGACCAAACACCATCACCTCAAAATGCTTACTGGACTACTTTTTTAAATCAAGATACCCCTATTTTTTGGGGGACAGAAGTTATTGCTGTTAAACTAAACTATCCTGTTATTTATGTTAGTTTAAACCAAGTAAAACGTGGTTATTACGAAATGTCTCTTGAATTGTTATGCGAAAACCCTAAGGACACTCAAAAAGGTGAGATTTCGGAAATACATACCAAAAGACTAGAACAAGACATAAAACGGCAACCTGAAATCTGGTTATGGTCTCATAAAAGATGGAAACATAGAAAACCTTTGAATTAATCTAAAGCTTCCTTCAAATAGAGATGGTATTCGCTAAATGTATTTAGGTTGTTGTGAGAACCATCCTTAATCGTAAACAAAGTAATGTTCTCTGATAGTTTTGCTAATCGTTCACTAGAATTATAGGGTACTATTTCATCTTCAGTACCATGAAACAAATAAATCGGATTATTAATTTTAGGTAAAAATTTATCTGTTTTAAACTGATAATGTAATAATATAGAATTAGGTAAATATGGGTAATGATATTTAGAAACATCATAAAAATTATAATACGGTGTCTCTAAAATGAGTTTACTTGGATTATTATCATGAGCTAACCTAGCTGCTATGCCAGTACCTAATGAAGTTCCATAAATAACAATATCACCTTCCTTATAGTCATATAGAAGCTTTTTGTATATCATTACAGCATCACTGTTAAGCATTTTTTCATTTTTAATACTTCCTGTACTCTTTCCATAACCTCTGTAATCATACATTAGAATATCGTAGCCTAAACTTGTAAAATCTACTGCTCTCAGACCCCAAGATTCTAAACTACCTGCATTTCCATGATGATAAAAAATAACTCCTTTAGAATTTTCCACCTTAAACAGTAAGGCATTTATAGTGTTTCCATCTACTGTTTCGTAAGTGATTTCCTCGAATGGCCTATCGAATACAAACTTATACTTAGCCGAAAGTTTTTCAGGGTGAAAAATCATGTTCTCTTGAAAAATATAAACTGCAATACCTAAACCAATTAAAACAGCTGGTACAATTATTACAAGGTATATAAGTAGTTTAAACACGTTAAAAGAATGTTAATTTGGTTTAGTCTTTGCTATTAAATGGTAAATTTGAACTCTATTTTAATTCAAAATTATGAAGAAATTATTATCTATTCTGTTAATACTCTGCTTTTCTTCAGCTGGGTTTTCTCAAAACAAAGGGTATAAAATAAAAATAAAAGTTGACGGAATGAAAGATTCCTCATGTTTTCTAATTAACTATTTCGGACAGCAACGATATTATAAAGATACTGCACAATTCAATAGTGAAGGAGTAGTCGTTTTTTCTGGAGAAGAACAGCATCCTGGCGGAATTTATGGAGTTTACACAGGAGGTAAATTATTGTTTGAAATTGTAATTAACAATGAACCTATTATTGACTTAGAAACAGACACTTTTGATTACATAAAAAATATGAAAGTGAAAAAATCGAAAGAAAACGAAGTGTTTTTTGGCCATATAAAATTCATCACTAAGAAGCATAAAAGCTCTCAACCTTATAGAAAAGAACTTAAATCCGAAGGAATTACTGATAAAAAGAAAAAAGAAATCAACGAAAAATTAGCTAAAATTGGAAAAGAAATAAATAAATATAGACTAGATATTATTGACAATTATCCCAACCTATTTGTTTCAGTTATTTTTAAAACAATGAAAGAGCCAGAAGCTCCTAAATTTGAAGAAATTAAAAATGATTCTCTAAGAAGGCTTTTACGATATGAATACGTTAAAACTCGATTTTTTGATGATGTTGACTTTTCTGATGCACGCATCAACTATACTCCTCTTTACCATAACAAATTAGATAAATACTTTAAATCTATTGTTTATCCAATGCCAGATTCAATCATTAAAGAGGTTGATGTGATTGTTGCTAAATCTAAAGCCAATAAGGAAATATTTAAATACACCGTCCACCATTTATTAAGCCACTATGATAGATCTAAAATAATGGGAATGGATGCTGTTTTTGCTCACATAGGTTTAAATTATTACACACATGAATTGGCTTATTGGGCAGATTCTGCTCAAATAGTAAAAGTACAAGATAGAGCAAGAAAACTTACCCCTTTATTGTTAGGGAAAACTGCTATCAATCTAAGCTTAATGGATACAAGCGGAAATAAGTGGGAAAGTTTACATAAAGTTTCTGCAGATTATACAGTGCTTATTTTTTGGGAACCAAGTTGTGGTCACTGTAAAAAAGAAATGCCAAAATTAGTGCATTACATAGATTCTATGAAAAGTATAATAGACATTAAAGTATATTCCGTCTCTCCTCATCACAATGAAGAATGGAAAAAATTTATACGCGACAATAATTTAGATTTTATTAATGTTTCTGTTCCAGAAGAAGTTTATAAAGACCAAAAAATAGCTACAGAATATATTATAAAAGGTTATACTAATTTAAAAAGTATGAATTACACTACAACTTATGATATTTTCAGTACCCCTCAACTCTATTTACTAGATAAATCTAAAAAAATTATAGCCAAAAAATTAGATACTGAGTTACTTAAAACAGTTATCCAAAGAGAAGAGGCAAGAAAGAACAAGTAACATGAAACGATTTGCTCCTGCAATTTTTATAACAGTAATTGGCATAACTATCGCTTACTTTATGATAGGTAAACCTAAAATACTAAAGATTTACAATCCTATTGATATCAATCCAGAACTAGTAGATGAATCTGTTAGAAATGTTGATAAATTCCATAGAGTTGGTCCGTTTAGCTTAACCGACCAAAATGGAAATGAAGTGACAGAGAAAAATTTTGAAAATAAAATTTATGTAACCGATTTCTTTTTTGTAACCTGCCCTACTATCTGCCCAAAAATGACCAAACAAATGAACCGTGTTTACGATGAGTTTAATAATAACAACGACATCTCTTTTTTATCGCATACTGTAATGCCCGAAGCAGATTCGGTTTCTGTTTTAAATGAATATGCAGCAGAACTTGGCATTTCTTCAGATAAATGGAGATTTGTTACTGGCGATAAAAAACAGATTTATAATTTAGCCCGAAAAACTTATTTTGCTGCAATAACAGAGGGAGATGGAGGTGTAAATGACTTTGTACATACCGAAAACTTTGTGTTGGTTGACAAGAATAAAAGACTAAGAGGTTTTTATGACGGAACATCAAAAGATGATGTTGACAGACTAATTACCGATATTTATGCGTTATTAGAAGAGTATGAAGTTAATTAGCTAATTTAATAATTGGTTAATGTTATAATTAATGCGTCATTGCGAAGTGAGTTTATACTGAGCGAAGCCGAAGTAAAGGAAGAAGCAATCTTATTAAGAGACCTATAATGACAAAGCGTTTAATACAAATAACATCAATTTTTTCTATTGTAATAATTCTATTCTCTTGTAATAAAAAAATAGATCAAAACTCTATGTTTAGTGGCCGTAGCCATAAAACCAAAAAAAGGGGAATTTATGATGCTGGTATGAAGTCTAAAAAGCCAATAAGTGTTCAAATAGCTAAGGAATATGATAAAATGAGCAAGTATGATGCTAACCCTAAAAAAGCTGCACGAAAGGCTCATAAAGAGATGGAAAAGAAAAAACGTGCCTCACAAAAAGCGAGGGATAAACACAATAAAAAAATTCATGTAAAAACAAAAACCACCAAAGGAAAATCTGGTGGGGACAAGTAAGATATTTCCGATACAGAAAGTGAAGTGATTATCTCTACCCTTTTACAGTAAAGGATTTCAATAAATTTATTATTCTCAAGTAACACTGGAGTAACATAAACTCAGTAGCTATTGGCAAGTAAAAGAAGCTGTTGATAATTAATTAATAACCAACTTACCCGAATAACTGCTCCTTGTACCTCCATCAGTTGTTTTATATAATCTTTTTAATAAATCATTAGTACTTCCGGAACCATCAGGGAAAAGGGTGAAAATATCTACCAATGTATTAAAATTAACTCCACCATCTATAGAACGTAAAATAAAATTGTCCCTCAATACAAGAATGTGTTAACTATTGCTTGGGCTTAAAAGTACTCTAGGAATAGAAAAATTAAATTCATTTGTAGGCCCTGCTAAAACACTTGTCCAGGTGGGTAGGATTGAATTTAGATTAACCGTTTTAAATAAGCCCATGCTATATGGAGTCCAACCAGTATACCCTGCTGAAATATATGCTATGTTTGAGTTTGTGGGATGTATAGCCATATCTTTGATACCAATATTTGGTAATTTCATCCCATCTGTAATATTCACCCAAACAGGGCTTTGCACCAAATAATTGTTAGTCCTCCATAAGCCCGAAGTTGGTGTCCCTGCAAATGCAATTTGAGAAAAAGGGCTCAGCGTTCTCAGTAAATCTACCCTTCCCATAACCTGTGCTCTAATTGATGGGTAGTTTGTGTTAATAGGGTTTTCAATTGGCCCTTTTAAATCCCAATTATATTGGACACTTGTAAAATTCTCAGGGCACAAACTTGATTTAGAATATTCATTCATTAATTTTAAATAATTAGAAAAATCTCCTCTAGTAGAAGGGTTATTAACATCATTCACCCTTCCTTTCCAAAACCAATCCCATTTGCCGTATCTTGCAACATTACCATCTTCTGTAGTATCAGTTATTATTCCATTATTAATTAATGAATCCATATAACTAGTTATTTGGTGATAATTACCATTATCCCCTAATGAATTTTGAATCTCATAAACATCAGTTGAAGAAATATTACTAATAGTWWTATYATKKKAYTKTSMTTWTMWKWTTGMAWCWYTRRKRRARWWWRAWAWMAAAGCAACTGTTATTACAAATGGTTTAAGTGTAATCATAATTTAATTATTTTAGATAATTGAATGGTTTCTTTATCTTTATTTTTTATACTTAAAATATAAATTCCAGGTTTTAAGCTAGATATATCAACATGTTGAACAGATTTTAATAATGGAAAAAAAATTAAAACTTTTCCAAAAACATCACTAATTGAAACTTCTTTTAATAAAGTAAGACTTTCTATTGATTTAATTTGAATAAATCCAAAAGTTGGATTTGGATAAATGTCGAATGATTTAGTGTTTGGTATTTCAAAAACACTAGAAGTTAAACCACAATTTATATCAGCACCTCGACAATAGTTTTTTAACGCTGTAGCTGTTGCAGTACTTTCTTCTTCAAATAAACCATCCCAAGACCCAATTCCTTCATAATACTGTGTATTATATGTACATAATATCTCAAATACATTTGTATTGTATCCATATATCACCCATGGGTATATGCTCGTGATTTCTGGGCAAGGATGAGGACCAGATCCAATAGTACATGTATTAAGAGAGTCTCCTAAGTTTAAACCAAAATCATAAAGTAACTCTTCTTGATTAATTAAACAATTTGAACCATTAGGATTATTTTGTAAAATAATTGTATAGACTATCCTGCTGGCAGTGTCTTCTCTTAATAAGGCAAATAAAGTATAAGGTGTTAAAGGTTGATATGGAGCTTGGTAATTGCTATTTAAAGATTGTATATCTCGTTTATAAACTTTCTTATAAGTGTTTGAATTAACAATAGTATCTCCAATTGAATAATATTCAAAAATACTTGAATAAGTTCCAGCACCAAAAACTCCATTATCCAAAGCTATAAACCAATGGACACTATCAGCTACTAAAGGGTAATATGTTTGAGATTTTACATTATAAGTGCATAAAATTAAAAAGAGTAAAATGCTATAAGCTATTCTTTTCATCGAAAAAAATTAATTAATAAAAAATAATGGGATGTTAAATATAGTAAATATTGTTGCAATAAACAAAAACACTTGATGGCATGACAGGGCAAACTCATACTTTTATTCTGAGTATTTTTAATAGGTATTGATTGTCCCACCCAGCTTTCAGTCTTTTGCCTTTAACGCCCTGCTTTTCTGTT
>NVVI01000018.1 GCA_002402165.1 Flavobacteriales bacterium | reverse complement strand
CCTTTAATAAGCTAGCGGCTGCACCAGAACCCATAAAGTGCGCTACATATAATTCCGCATCATTTGGCGCTCGGCTTACGCTGCAGGTTATTACGACATGAGCTATACTGTTACTACTGCTTCTGCTGATATGGAGAATAGTGATAACGTTTTAGATGTTGCATTTATGATTAATGACTCATTATATGCATATGCAAGATTAGATCCAGTTTCATGGGTGCCAATGTCTCCTGCACAAGCAAATGGTGGTAACGCTACTGGTTTTGAAGCATGTATTGCATTTGAGGATCCTAATGCGAGTAGAATGAAATATGTAGGAATGAATTTAACAGCTCTTGCATTTGCTCCTAATTTAATGGCTAATGAATTTGTTGAAGCTCGTGTTTATGAATGGAATGATATATTTACTGATATCAATGATGCAGGATTAGATTTTGCAAATTTGGTAACATTAGATGCTGCCTTTTTTGTATATGCTGATGAATCACTTCAAGATGTAAATGTTTTTGTTCCTCGTGATGGAGCAACTGGATGGACAGGGAATTTTGCTGATAATCAACGTTATTTATTTTGCGTAACTTCAACTAGTACAACTTTACTTATTGGAATGAGTAATTCAGTTGATTATACTTATATTCAAGAAGACCCTACTTTTGGACATTTACAGGCAAGTATACCGGTATCTGTTGATCAAGTATGGTATTTAAATGGTTTTGGATTAGATTTTCCAGTAGCTACTTCAGTTCAAATGGCTGGTCCACTTAGTGTTGATGAACTTAATAGTGAAATAACTATAGTTCCTTTCCCTAATCCAACAGTTGATGTTATTAACATTCCAGTTGGAGATAGAAATGGATCTGCTACTATTGAAATTTTTGATATAGCTGGTAAATTAGTTATTTCTAAAGCTGTAACTTTCAGTAACAACGAAACATTAACGTTAGATGTATCTACGTTGAGTAATGGTTCTTATATTGCTAACATGGTATTTGAAGATGCTACTGCTAAATTTAGCATAGTTGTAAATAAATAATATTTAAGTATACTAATAATAAAAAAAGACCCTTAATCATCGATTAAGGGTCTTTTTTTATTATAGTTTTGGGCTAACCTTATAATGCCTTCTTAGTAATAACAATAAATTAGATGTTTACTTATGGTTGTTCTATGTCTTATTGGAAATGCTAAAAAGAACCTTTAATATAATTAACTAAATAAATCTTAAGAATAATAATTAGTTTTATAGAATCAAAAACTGGGTAGAAATAATYTTATTCAAATAACAATTATATCGCTTCCCGTTTTTTAAGGACTAAATTAATTATACTAACTAAAAAATTAAAAAGATGAAAAAACTTTCACTATTTATGATTTTAACCATGATTGGAGCTGTAAGTTTCGGTCAGGTTATATTTCAGGTTCAGGCACCTTCTACGCCTACAAACTTACAATCATCATACGCTTTAACGTATGATAATCAAGGAGGCGGCACTACTTGGGCTTCTCCAGATCTTACTCTACCAATTAACTCTGTAACAGCTGCAATGGAATTTGTTGATGATGGAGATGTTGGAACAGACCCTACTTATGGGTTTCCAGCTAATGAAGATGCATGTTCCCCTCTTAATCCTGGTACTTTAGCAGGTAAAATCGCTATTTTATATCGAGGTACTTGTCAGTTTGGTTTGAAAGCAAAAGCGGCTCAAGATCAAGGAGCTGTTGCTGTAGTTATTATTAATCATTCTGGTGCTCCAGTTTTAATGAATGGAGCTGATTCTGGTTTACTTGTTACTATTCCAGTAATTATGGTATCTACTGGTACAGGTCAACTTTTAGAAGCTGCAATTCATGCAGGGACTATTACTCAAGCTTTTATTGGAAATAAAGCAGGGCTTTTTGCCGATGATTTAGGTATTTCTAATAGTGAAGCCTTAAGAGCTAGAAGATTTGCAAATCTTGCTGGTTTATCTCAAGATGCTTCTGAATTTGAAGTTAAATTTGGAGCAATGGTACGTAATCATGGAAATACATCTCAATCAGGTGCTACTTTAACTGGAAACATTGATTTAGAAATTGGAGGAACTAATGTATATAATCAAACTGTTTCAGTACCTACTTTAGCTGTTGGAGATTCTGTATGGGTTAATTTACCTACTTTTACTCAAGCAAGTTACGCTGCAGGTTATTACGACATGAGTTATACTGTTACTACTGCTTCTGCTGATATGGAGAATAGTGATAACGTTTTAGATGTTGCATTTATGATTAATGACTCATTATATGCATATGCAAGATTAGATCCAGTTTCATGGATGCCAATGTCTCCTGCACAAACAAATGGTGGTAACGCTACTGGTTTTGAAGCATGTATTGCATTTGAGGATCCTAATGCGAGTAGAATGAAATATGTAGGAATGAATTTAACAGCTCTTGCATTTGCTCCTAATTTAATGGCTAATGAATTTGTTGAAGCTCGTGTTTATGAATGGAATGATGTATTTGTTGATATTAATGATGCAGGATTAGATTTTGCAAATTTGGTAACACTAGATGCTGCCTTTTTTGTATATGCTGATGAAACACTTCAAGATGTAAATGTTTTTGTTCCTATGGATGGAGCAACTGGATGGGATTCGTCTTTTGTAAATAACCAACGTTATTTATTTTGCGTAACTTCAATTAGTACAACTTTACTTATTGGGATGAGTAATTCAGTTGATTATACTTATATTCAAGAAGACCCTACTTTTGGACATTTACAGGCAAGTATACCGGTATCTGTTGATCAAGTATGGTATTTAAATGGTTTTGGATTAGATTTTCCAGTAGCTATTTCAGTTCAAATGAAAGGACCACTTGGAGTTGGTATTGATGAGCTAAATAGTGAAATAACTATAGTTCCTTTCCCTAATCCAACAGTTGATGTTATTAACATTCCAGTTGGAGATAGAAATGGATCTGCTACTATTGAAGTATATGATATAGCTGGTAAATTAGTTATTTCTAAGACTGTAACTTTCAGTAACAACGAAACATTAACGTTAGATGTATCTACGTTGAGTAATGGTTCTTATATTGCTAACATGGTATTTGAAGATGCTACTGCTAAATTTAGCATAGTTGTAAATAAATAATACTTATATTATATAACAAAAAGCCCTTGAGTTTAGCTCAAGGGCTTTTTTTATAATTAATTTAGTTAGATTGCATTCCGTTAAAGAAGTTATGAAAAACGCAATTACAGTAGATTTAGAGGATTGGTACCAAGGTGTTGGTATTCCTCTTTCTGAATGGGGTAATTATGAAAAGCGTTTAAGAGTTGGGTTTGATAAACTAATGAGTCTATTTGAAAAGCGTAATGTGAAAGCCACTTTTTTTATCTTAGGAAAAGTTATTGAAGATCATCCAGATATTATACAGGAAGTGATTGATGCAGGTCATGAGATTGGATGTCATGGATATTCTCATTTAGAACTTTTTAAAATGGATAAGAAAGCTTTTGAGAATGAAATTTCTCACTGCGTTAAATTAATAAAACCTTTTAATAAAAATTATGTTGGCTTTAGGGCTCCATATTTTTCTATTGATGCGAGAAGTTTATGGGCGATAGATGTTTTAAAAGAGTATAATTTTCAATACGATTCTAGTATTTTTCCAGGGGATAGTAAAAGAACAGGAATMSYWGGNTTKRGAAGMRWYATTCATCAACTAGAAAATAACCTAACTGAAGTTCCAATATCAACGTTTAAAATAGGGGGAATGGATTTTGCACTAGGAGGGGCTTACTTCCGAATACTTCCTTATAGTTATATAAAAAGAACTCTTAAAAACATTAATAAACAAAGACCAGGAATGTTTTATATCCATCCTTGGGAATTGGATCCAGAACATCCTTATCTTTCATTTTTATCAAAACGGAGAAGAATTCCACATTATTGGAACTTAGATAAAACAGAAAAGAAGCTGGATAGACTTTTAGGAGATGGGGAGTATGTTCCCTTAATAGACATTGTAAATAGTAATATAAATGGATAGCAAAGTAGTAAATAAAGACACTCAGGAAGTTAAAACTTTTTTTGATGGATATGCTAGTGATTTTGATGGTATATATGGTCATACAGATAAAAGAGGCCCAATTGATAAGTTAGCTGATAAGTGGTTTAGAAAAGTGATGATTTTAAGATTTGAAGAAACCCTTAATCGAAGTGTAAAACCATCCATTAAAACAATAATTGATATAGGTTGTGGCCCAGGCCTTTATTGTGTTGAGTTTTTAAAACAAGGGAAAGAAGTAGTGGCTATTGATTTAGCAGAAAATATGTTATCTATAGCTGATGCTCATGTGAAAAAACACGCATCAGAAAAAACTGATAAAATCACATACTTACATGCCGATTATTTAGAACATAATTTTGATAAGCAATTTGATTCCGCTTGTTTAATGGGTCTTTTTGACTATATCAAAGATCCTGTTGAATTATTTGAGAAATTAAAAAAGGATATCACTAAAGAAGTGTATGCCAGCTTCCCTAAATCAGGTGGGTTTTTAGCTTGGCAACGGAAGGTGCGTTACGATATGAGAAATTGCCCTCTGTATTTATACTCATTAGAAGACATAAAAACCATAATGAGTAAGGTTGGTCTTGAAGGAAAATACGAAGTTGTAGATTGTGGAAGGGGCTATTTTGTTAAAGTAGATATGTCGTAATAAGAACTTATTATTAAACATTATTATAACGAAAACAAGGTACAATATGGTCATTTACCATTCCTGTAGCTTGCATGTGGGCATAAATAACTGTTGAACCAACAAATTTAAAACCTCTACTTTTCAAATCTTTACTTATCGTATCTGATAGCTCTGTATTTGCTGGAATTTCTTCTAGAGTTTCCCACTTATTTTTAATTACTTTTCCATTAGTAAAATTCCAGATGTAATCTGAAAACGAACCAAATTCTTTTTGAATTTTCATAAATGCTTGTGCGTTGTTAATTGCTGCTTTTATCTTGAGTTTGTTTCTAATTATTCCTGCATTTTGAAGGAGTGATTCATATTTGATTTCGTTGTATTTGGCAACTTTTTTGTAATCGAAATTATCAAATGCCTCGCGAAAATTTTCACGTTTTCGCAGTACGGTAATCCAGCTTAAACCCGCTTGAAATGTTTCTAGTGTTAGGAACTCAAATAGTTTCCGATCATCTCTAATAGGAACACCCCATTCTTCATCATGGTATTGAATATATAAAGGATCTTTGGTAGACCACGARCAACGACWRATATTATCCATTTGTTTTNANNGATTTYATKCCRTAAGCRATTATAGCACCWCCTGTGAAGAACATRATTARGCTATATAYAGCKGGAGCRATTGCGTAGTTTTCATTCAWTAAKATTCCAGAAGCAATAGCKATAGCCATYGTGCCGTTTTGRATGCCTGATTCGATTGAAATGGTTAGCGATTGCGCTAGGTTTAGTTTGGCTATTTTGGCAGTTGCAAAGCCAATCATCATTGTTGCTACGTTTAGTGCAAGAGCTATTAAACCTGCTTGTTTTAAATAGGGAATCAAGTCTTCTTTTTTCTTTAGGACTAAGCCTATAATCACTAAAAACAAAACAATTGCTGAAGCGATTTTTACTGGTTTGTTCATCTTGTCAGCAAAGGCAGGTTTTGCATTCTTCAGTGCCATTCCAACGGCTATAGGAATAATTACGATAACAAAAATCTGAGCAACAGTTTTTAGTTTGTCAWTTTGAATCATTTCGCTGGAGTCAAGAAACTGAGTTAAAGCAAAATCAATTACAAAGGGAATTGTAAAAATGGTAATTAGGCTATTTGCCGTGGTTAATGAAACAGATAGACCTGTATCTCCCTTTGCTAAATGAGTGATGAGGTTGGAAGTTGGTCCGCCAGGGCAGGCGGCTAAAATCATTACACCAATTGCGATATCGGTGCCGACATTAAAAAAAGAAATAAGAAAGTATGCGATAATTGGCAGTAAAATAATTTGATTCAACAGCCCAACAATAATAGCTCTCGGGTTTTGAAATATTCTAATAAAATCATCCTTAACTAGGGATAAACCCATGCCAAACATGATAATGATTAATGATATTGCTAGAATTATTGTTCCTATGTCCATGGTTTTAACTTAGTAGTGATTCATCTACTATATTGGGTAAAGTTACTTTCAATTGTGGATTTCTCTCCATTTCTCGTTTAATAGCAAAAATGGCTTCATTATTTCTTGCCCAGCTTCTTCTAGCAATCCCGTTATTTACATCCCAAAATAGCATAGATTTTAATCTTCTGTCAGCATCATCAGAGCCATCTAGTGTCATTCCAAAACCACCGTTAATTACTTCGCCCCAACCAACACCACCACCATTGTGAATGCTTACCCAAGTTGCTCCTCTAAAGCTATCACCAATAACATTTTGAATTGCCATGTCAGCAGTAAATCGAGACCCATCATAGATGTTAGATGTTTCTCTGTAAGGAGAATCTGTTCCAGACACATCATGATGATCTCTTCCTAAATTAACTGGAGCTGCAAGTCTTCCATCAGCAACAGCTTTGTTAAAAGCTTCTGCAATTTTCATTCTCCCTTCGGCATCAGCATATAAAATTCGGGCTTGGGATCCAACTACTAAGTTGTTTTCTTGAGCTCCTTTTATCCAAGTAATGTTGTCTTGCATCTGCTGTTGAATTTCTTTCGGAGAAGTTTTCATAATATCTTCTAGTACTTGGCATGCAATATTATCAGTAATTTCTAAATCTTCTGGTTTTCCTGAAGTACAAACCCATCGAAAAGGACCAAAACCATAATCGAAGCACATTGGACCCATAATGTCTTGGACGTAAGAATTGTATTTGAAATCAATTCCATTTTCTGCCATAATATTTGCTCCCGCTCTTGATGCTTCTAGTAAAAATGCATTTCCATAATCAAAAAAATAAGTTCCTTTAGCAGTATGTTTATTTATGGCATTTGTTTGTCTTCGTAAACTTTCCTGAACTTTTTCTTTAAACAGTTCAGGGTTTTTAGTCATCATTTTATTAGATTCTTCATAGCTCATCCCGACAGGATAATAACCTCCTGCCCAAGGATTATGAAGTGATGTTTGGTCAGAACCTAAATCTATATAAATATTTGCTACATCGAACTTTTCCCAAACCTCTACAATGTTGCCATCATAAGCAATGGAAATAACTTCTTTATTGTCTTTTGCTTTTTTCACCCTTTCACAAAGCTTGTCTAAATCAGAAATAACTTCATCAACCCAACCTTGATCATGTCTTTTATAAGTGGCGTCAGAGTTTACTTCGGCAGTCACAGAAATTACTCCAGCAATATTTCCTGCTTTTGGTTGTGCACCACTCATTCCTCCTAATCCAGAAGTAACAAAAAGTTTTCCTGCTGTTCCGGAATTTGTGCCGAGCTTAGTTGAAGTATCTATTTTCCTACATCCATTTAAGAGGGTAATTGTTGTGCCATGCACAATTCCTTGAGGACCAATGTACATGTATGAGCCAGCTGTCATTTGTCCATATTGTGTAACGCCTAAAGCATTAAATTTTTCCCAATCATCGGGTTTAGAGTAATTAGAAACCATCATTCCGTTGGTAATTACAACTCTTGGAGCTTCTTTGTGAGATGGMAATAACCCCATAGGATGGCCAGAATATATTGCCAATGTTTGTTCGTCTGTCATTTCAGACAAATACTGCATACATAATAAATATTGAGCCCAATTTTGAAAAACTGCTCCATTTCCTCCATAAGTAATTAGTTCGTGAGGGTGTTGAGCAATGGCATAATCCAAATTATTTTGAATCATTAACATGATGGATTTTGCTTGAACAGATTTTCCAGGGTACTCATCTATTGGACGAGCGTAAATTTTATAGTTTGGACGAAAACGGTACATATAAATTCGTCCATATTTTTCTAGTTCTTCTCTGAATTCTGGTAATAATTCAGCATGATGACTTGAATCAAAATATCGAAGAGCGTTTTTTAAGGCTAATTTATTTTCATCTGCCGATAATATATTTTTTCGTTTTGGAGCATGAGAAACTGTTGTATCTAATTTTTTAAAAGATGGTAATTGCTTAGGAATACCCTGTTGTATAAGTTCTTTAAAATTCATTTCTTTATTCTTCTGCCTTTTGATTTGTCATAACCGTATGGACAATGCTTACATCCATTTTCACAGCAATAACCTCTTTTTAATAGATATTTTTCTGTAAAAACTTTATAACCTTCTTTACTATAATAAAAGTCTTCATCATCTAGTTTGTCTATTTTTGAAAACTCATCCATATAATTGAAGTAAAAATACAAAGATTAGGATGAAAAGTAAGGTTGCGAATATAAAAACGGGTTGGTATTATTTTTTGAGTTTATCTTTTAGTTGGGATATAATTTCTTTTTGATTCTGAACGATTTCATTAAGCAATTCATTTTCTCGCTCTATTTTTTTTATCCTTTCAGATAATTTAAGATAATCGACTCCTTTTTCTTTTACTATATTTTCTGCAGTAGTGTCATCAGTAAAATATGATACGGTAACATCCAGAGCATTAGCTATTTCAGTTAGTGTAAAAAAATTAACTTTTGAAGTAACTTCAATATGAGAAATTAAAGTACGAGTCTTATTTACTAAATCAGCTAATTCTTGTTGACTAATCCCTTTTTCGGCTCTTAATACTTTTATTTTTTTACCAATATCCACTTTGACAATTATAGATAATTATTAGTTGTCAAAAAGACATTAATACTGTCATATAGAKAATTTTACTAACTTTGGAGAAAAGWGAGTAATAATGGAATGCTTTAAGGCAATAAATTTATTAATAGTTGATGATAATGATTTTATAGTAGATGCAATGAAAAAGTTACTTAAAAATACAAATCATATAAATATTGTGGGTAGTTGTTCTGATGGAAGTGAAGTTTTATCTTTTGTACAAAGTAATAAAACTGATGCTATCTTGATGGATATTATAATGAAAAAAGTGGATGGTTTTGAAGCCGTAAAACAAGTTAAAAGATATAATTCTAAAATAAAAANTAATAGGATTTTCTTTAATAAATCATATTCATTTTGTCAACGAGGTATTGGATTCAGGAGCTGATGGGTTTATATCAAAATATGAAGCAGATAAAGAACTAATAATTGCAGAACTAAATAGGGTCATGAGTTTGTATTTATTAACCTGACGGATATTAATCGGTGTTTTTTCTCTCTAAAGCCTTTATCAACATAAGTCTTGACATCTTGAGTTTTGCGGTCTATTTCCGTCTATTTAATATATAGGTGTTAAAAATAGAAGAGTAAGAATATTCTTTTTTAATTTTGAACACGATGCCTAAGATTAACGAAAATAATATTCCATTACAGAAAATCACAGCCAATTTTCTAACTCAAAAAAAGATTGAATTATATGTTTTAAGGGAAGACTTGATACATCCTGAAATTTCTGGGAACAAATGGCGAAAATTAAAATATAACCTCCAAGAAGCTAAATGCAAAGGGTTTAATCAGCTGCTAACTTTTGGTGGAGCATATTCAAATCATATTGCTGCAACTGCTGCAGCTGGTCCTGATTTTGGATTTAAAACGATAGGAATAATTAGAGGAGATGAAATTTCACCATTAAATGCAACTTTGCAATTGGCTCAAGGAAATGGAATGATTTTCAAGTATATATCAAGAGAACAATATCGAGCAAACAACAAGTACGAGACCACTTTTATTAAAGAATTAGAAAAAGAGTATGGTCAGTTTTATTTAGTTCCTGAAGGTGGTTCTAATACTTTAGCAGTTAAAGGTTGTACAGAAATTATTAATAATATTAAGATAGATTATGATGTAATTTGTTGTGCTTGTGGAACAGGAGGAACTTTGACGGGAATTATAGCCTCAGTAAATAATGATAAACGAGTTTTAGGTTTTTCAGCATTAAAAGGAGGTAGTTTTTTAGAAAAAGATATCAGGAAACTATTATTTGATT
The DNA here is from genome assembly GCA_002402165.1 of Flavobacteriales bacterium. Taxonomy (GTDB): domain Bacteria; phylum Bacteroidota; class Bacteroidia; order Flavobacteriales_E; family Vicingaceae. The sequence continues at coordinate 50,415 of NVVI01000018.1, read as the reverse complement.
ATTCGGTTCAATATGATTGTAATATAGAAAACATGAATTGGGAATTAATTACCGATTATCACCTTGGAGGCTTTGCTAAAATAAAACCTGAATTGATTGGTTTTATTCGTGAATTTAAAGAAAATCATAATGTAGTATTAGATTTTATTTATACTGGTAAAATGCTCTTTGGGTTGTATGATATGATTAAAAATTCAAGTCAATTTGATAATAAAACGATAATAGTTGTTCATACGGGAGGAATACAAGGAAATAAAGGCTTTGAAGATCGATTGAATATTGCAATATAATCAAAAACAGACTGTTAATATCTTACTGAAGTAAGCAAATTGTTTGCAGTTATCAATGATAACTTTGCGAGAATTGAATGAAAAAGGAAGCATACATATTTATATTTTTTTTATTTGTTGCACACAATACTTATGCGCAACCAGCAGAAAGGCGTATTACCCGAGCAGAATATATTGAGACGTATAAAGATGATGCTATTCGTGAAATGATGAAATCTGGCATTCCGGCAAGTATTACTTTGGCTCAAGGAATATTAGAGTCTGGAGATGGCAATAGTCCTTTAGCCGTATATGCTAAAAATCATTTTGGAGTAAAGTGTCATAGTGATTGGACTGGTGAATCTATGCGGTTGGATGATGATGAAAAAAATGAATGTTTTAGAAAGTATGAATCTGTTTATGAATCATATAGAGATCATTCTAATTTTTTAGTAACTAGATCACGATATAATTTTTTATTTGAACTAAAAATAACTGACTATAAAGGCTGGGCAAAAGGATTGAAAAAAGCAGGCTATGCAACAAACCCTAAATATGCTGATATGCTTATTATGCTGATAGAGAGAAACAATCTAAATCAGTATGATAACTTTGCTAAAGTACCTCCAAGAAAGTTGTCTAAAAAAAGAAGTTCTAAAATATTGGCTACAGGTAAAAACTTCAGAGTTATAAAACTCCATAACCATATTAAATATATAAAAGTAAAAGAAGGAGATACATTTTATAGAATTTCTAAAGATTACGAAATGAACCTATGGCAAATCTTTAAATACAATGATTTAAATAAAGGGGATGTGTTGAAAACGGGGGATATTATTTATTTACAGCCAAAAAGGAATAAATCAAAAGAAGAATTCCATATTGTTAAAAAAGGAGAATCAATGCGTGATATTTCTCAGTTATACGGTGTAAAGCTAAAAAAACTGTATAAAAAGAATTTAATCATCATGGGTACTCAACCTAATGTTGGAGATAAAATTTTCTTAAAAAAGAAAAAGATTTGAGATTAAAAAGAAAACTTACAGTGTAAGTTTAGTTCAACGATTACAATTCCTATTCAGTCGAATTTTTTTATAATCAAGTAATTTAATGATTACTTTTCGTTAAAAATTAGCTTTTGTTTAAAAGAGACATATTTGGTCGATTAATTATATTTCGAAAACTTATTATTCGAATTTTTGGATTTCTTACGTATTTTCGATTTAATAAAAAAAATATACCTGTAATTAAAGGAGCTGAAATTATTCAAGACTTACCAGAAAGTAATGTACTCTTTATATCAAATCATCAAACGTATTTTGCGGATGGTGCTTTTATGTTCCATGTTATCCATAGTTCATTAGATGGTTATCCTAATCAGATAAAATTAAGATCAATATTGAAGTGCATGAAAACTAATTTATTTTTTGTGGCAGCAGAGGAAACAATGAAATCTGGTTTATTGCCTAAAATACTAGGATTGGCTGGAGCTATAAGTATTAAGAGAACTTGGCGTGAAGCAGGAGTGAAAATTAAGAGAAAAGTGGATACTAAAGATGCAGATAATATTGAAAAAGCGTTAAACTCTGGATGGGTGGTTACTTTTCCTCAAGGAACAACAAGAGCTTTTGCCGAAGGAAGAAAAGGGACGGCTCATATTATTAAAAATTATAAGCCTGTGGTAGTTCCAGTTGTTATCAATGGTTTTAGAAGAGCGTTTGATAAAAAAGGATTGTTTATCAAAAAGAAAGGAACTGAATTACAAATTACCATAAAAGAGCCATTAAATATTGATTATAATGATCATATAGAAAATATTTTACAGGAAGTTATGGATTCAATAGAACAGAGCAAAAAATTTGAGTGGCGATCAAATCATTAATCCAATGATTGTGTAGATTCATTAGATAGCTTAATCATTTTGGCATATTGCTTAGGAGTAAGGTCATTAAAGTAAAAATTAACAGGATTTATAGGAGTGCCATTTTTTCTAACTTCATAATGGCAGTGAGGTCCAACAGATTTTCCTGTATTCCCTACGTAACCAATAACATCACCTCTCTTTACTTTTTGTCCAACCTTAACAGCTATTTTACTCATATGAGCATACAGCGTTACATAGCCATAACCGTGTTCTATTCTAACATGGTTTCCATAACCTCTTGATTTTCTATCTGCTCTAATTATTTTTCCGTCACCAGTTGCGTATATCGGAGTCCCAGTAGGTGCTGTAAAATCCATTCCTGCATGAAACTTTGGTGTTTTATATACTGGATCAGTTCTGTTTCCAAAACCACTTGCCATTCTTGTTAAATCTATGTTAGATACAGGTTGTATGGCAGGTAGAGAAGCCAACATTTCTTCTTTTTTCTTTGCCATTTCAAACACTTCATCAAAAGATTTTGATTGAATGTATAGTTGCTTAGATAACTTATCTAGCTTCTCTGCAGTTTTGATTATTAGTTCCGAATCATTATAGCCTTCTAACTCTTTATATCGATTAACTCCTCCAAATCCTGCTTTCCTGATTTCTTCAGCAATAGGCTCTGCCTCAAATATTACACGATAAATATTATCATCTCTGTGCTGAACATCTTCCATAACAATGGCTAGTTGWTCTAGTTTTTTRTTTAAAATAACATATTGAGAAAGTAATTGAGCATTATCTACTTTTAACTGTTTTTCTTTTGGAGAATCTATAAATGAATAAGCCAAGCCATAAATTACAACACCTATAACTAAACCGGCTCCAAGGAACATAAAAGATCTCACAATCTTATCTCTTAGCGTAAGCTCGATTTTATCGTAACTTAAAGTATGCGGATTATATCTATATTTTGCTTTAGCCATTAAATAATATATGCTAATTTTGAGCACAAATTTAATCATTTAAAGTCAAATGCCAATTTCGATGAGGTCGTTAACGGTTATTTAACATTTTTTAATAGTATGATTTCCAGTAAGATACGAGATAAATTTTTGACATTCTTTAAGAGTAAAGAACATGAAATTGTTGCCTCAGCACCAATGGTGGTAAAGAATGATCCAACACTTATGTTTACTAATGCTGGAATGAACCAGTTTAAAGATTTGTTTTTAGGAAATTCTGAGATTAAGCACACTCGGATTACAGATACGCAAAAATGTTTACGTGTTTCAGGGAAGCATAACGATTTAGAAGAAGTTGGAGTAGATACCTATCATCATACTATGTTTGAGATGTTAGGGAACTGGAGTTTTGGTGATCCTGCCCGTCCGTCAGGCGGGTATTTTAAGAAAGACGCAATTGAGTGGGCATGGGAACTATTGGTAGATGTTTATGGTATAGATAAAAACAAACTGTATTTCACTGTATTTGAAGGGAATAAGAAAGATGGAACTCAATTAGWTTCTGAAGCTTACGACTTATGGAAAACCATATTAGACAAAAATGGAGTGCCAGAAAACCACATTTTAAAATGTGATAAGAAAGATAATTTTTGGGAAATGGGTGATACTGGACCTTGTGGGCCATGCTCAGAAATTCATATTGATTTAAGAAATGATAAAGAAATTGCTAGAACTTCAGGATTGGAATTGGTAAATGAAGACCACCCTCAAGTGGTAGAAATTTGGAATTTGGTTTTTATGGAGTTCAACAGAATGGCAAATGGCGAATTAAAACCATTGCCTAATAAACATGTTGATACAGGATTGGGGTTTGAGCGTTTGGCAATGGTGTTACAAGGTAAAAAATCGAATTACGATACAGATGTTTTTTCTCCAATTATAGAAAAGATTAGTAAAATTTCTGGAATTAAATACGAACATACATTGGATACTTCTGTTAAAACGGATGTAGCTATTCGTGTAATTGCAGATCATGTTAGAGCAGTTACATTTGCAATAGCTGATGGACAATTGCCATCTAATACAGGTGCTGGTTATGTAATTCGTAGAATTTTAAGAAGAGGAATTCGTTACGGTTATAGCTTTTTAAATGTTAGAGAACCTTTTATTTATCAATTAGTGGAGGTATTGGTGAATCAAATGGGTGATGTGTTTCCAGAATTAAAAGCACAACAAGATATCATCACGAAAGTGATAAAAGAAGAAGAAGATAGTTTTTTAAGAACATTGGCAAAAGGAATACAGCGTTTTGAAAATTATTTGGCAACAGCAAATGATAAAACGATAGATGGAAAGTTTGCTTTTGAATTGTACGATACTTTTGGATTTCCTATTGATTTAACAGAGCTATTGGCATTAGAAAATAACTTCCATGTTGATATGCCAGGGTTTACTGAGGAGTTGATCAAACAGAAAGATAGGTCTAGATCTGCTACTAAAATAGAAACAGAGGATTGGGTAGAGTTAAAGGAAGATGATGTTGAAGAATTTATTGGTTACGATTATACTGAGGCAGATATTTACATTACAAAATATAGAAAGGTCTCTGCCAAAGGAGAAGATTTTTATCAATTGGTATTTAATTTAACTCCATTTTACCCTGAGGGTGGTGGACAAGTTGGAGATATGGGGACAATTGAAGCTAGCAATGAAAATGAAGCATCTATTCATGATACTAAAAAGGAAAATAATTTAATAGTTCATTATACATATAATTTACCAAAAGATGTAAATGTTCAATTTAAAGCAGTTGTTGCACCTGAAATTAGAAAACTAATAGCTTGTAATCATACTGCAACACATTTAATGCATCAAGCATTGAGAGAGGTGCTGGGAACTCATGTGGAACAAAAAGGATCATTGGTAAATTCGGAATATTTACGTTTTGATTTTTCTCACTTTCAAAAAGTAACGGATGAAGAAATTCAAAAAATTGAAGACTTAGTAAATGGTAGAATTCAAGAAAGTTTTGAATTGAATGAATATAGAGCTATTCCAATTAAAATGGCAGAAGAAAAAGGAGCGATGATGTTGTTCGGAGAAAAATACGGAGATGTGGTGCGAATGATTGAATTTGGAAAATCAAGAGAATTATGTGGTGGAATTCATGTGGAAAATACCAAAGAAATTGAGTTGTTTAAAATTAAATCAGAAGGCTCTGTCGCTTCAGGAATTAGAAGGATAGAGGCTTTAACTTCGGAAGGAGCTGGTAATTTATTAGATGATAAAATAAAACTTTTAGAGTTGTCATTGGCAGAATTGAGTCATATAGATGCTCATATTCCAAAAGAACTTATTGATGAGATAATAGAAATTAGAGATCAATATACTTCTGAATTAGATAATGTTACAAGGGAGAGTATCAGTAAAATTATAGTTGGATTGGATGCAGAGAGTTCTGTATCTGAAAAATTAAAAAACGTATTAGGATTCTTAACTAGCGTTAAAGTTTCTGATGCTATTATAAGTGGGATAAAATCAGCTCAAAAGAATTTTTCTAAACAAGACAAACAAGACAATACAGCACAAACAAAAGCAGCAAAAGAACAATTACTATCTCAAGTTGAAGTAATTGATGGTGTAAATGTCATTGCCCAGAAAATTGAGTTAGGAGATGCTGGTGCTATTAAAGATTTGGCTTTTCAGTTAAAAGGACAAGTTGAAAACCTCTTTTTGGTCTTGGGTGCAGAGATAAATGGTAAACCCAGCTTAACGATAGTAATTTCAGAAGAATTATCCAAAGAAAAAGACCTACATGCTGGTAATATTATTAGAGAAGCAGCCAAAGAAATGCGTGGTGGAGGTGGTGGTCAGCCATTTTTTGCTACTGCTGGTGGTAGTTATGTCGAAGGTATTGAGGCTGCCATCGAAAAAGCAAAGAGTTTTCTGAAATAATGGTTACTTTAGCTATCCTTTAAAAGCAGGAGCAGTGATTAAGAAAGTTTTATTTTCGGGGTTAGTATTTACATTGTTGAGTTTTACAATGCATAAGTATTATGTTTCAATTACTGAAGCAGATTATAATACTAAGAGTAAAACTTTTGAAATTTCCATTAAATTTATTGGTCACGATTTAGAAAAAGTATTAGCAAAAGAAGGTGCTCCAGAGTTATATTTAGGAACGTCTAAAGAAATCAAAAATGCTGATGAATACTTGATGAATTACATTAATCAACGATTTCAGATGGTGGTTGATGGCGAAAAATTGAATTATAAATTCATGGGAAAAGAAATTAATAATGACGATTTTATTTACTGTTTCATTGAATCAAACAAAGTGGATTCACCAAAAAAAATAACAATTAAAAATAGCTTACTTACTGAGGTTTTTAGTGAACAGGCAAATACAGTTTATTTGACTGTAGGTAAGCAAAAGATAAATTATTTATTAAACAAAGGTAAAGTGAGTGAAACTCACGAAATAACTGAGATATGAGAAAGTTAATATTATTAGCAGTAATTATTGGAGTAGGACAATTGTTCGCTCAAGAAAATTATAATTACAATAAGTTTAAACAACTTAAAGAAGAGTTAGCAACTCCTACTGTTTATAGAACAGCTTCAGGTGCACCTGGACATAAGTATTACCAGCAGAAAGCGAGTTATGTAATTAACTTAACATTGGATGATGTAAACCAAAAAATAACGGGTAAAGAGACCATTACTTATAAAAATAACTCTCCTGACAAATTAGAATATTTGTGGATACAGTTAGATCAAAATGTAAGGGCAAGAGATTCAGAAACTAAATTAATAAGCACTAGTGGAGGAAGAAGGTGGGGCGTGAATCTTGATGGAAAAGTCAATTTTAATGATCTTGCCAGATTGCATAACAATTTTGATGGAGGCTTTAAAATAGAGTATGTAAAAAGTGGAAAAGGAAAAGACCTGAAATACACCATTAATAAAACAATGATGCGTGTAGATTTACCTTCTCCATTATTACCAGGGGCGAGCTATTCTATAAAAATAGGATATTGGTACAACATTAATAATCGTGATGATATTGGAGGTAGATCTGGTTACGAATATTTTCCAAAAGATGATAATTATTTGTATACCATTGCTCAGTTTTATCCAAGAATGGCAGTATATAATGAAACAGAAGGATGGCAAAATAAGCAGTTTTTAGGCACTGGTGAATTCACACTTCCTTTCGGAGATTATAAAGTAAATATTACTGTTCCATCTGACCATGTGGTTGGTGCTACAGGRGTATTGACWAATGCYAATTCCATTTTAAGCTCAAAGCAAAAAGAACGATTTAAAAAGGCAATGACAGAATATAAAACTCCTGTTATTATCGTTACCCAAGAAGAAGCTGAAGCAGCAGAAAAGAAAAGAGCCACAACAACTAAAACTTGGTCATTTAGTGCAACCAATGTAAGAGATTTTGCATTTGCAAGTTCTCGTAAATTTATTGTGGATGCAATGACTGTTAAGTACAATGGTAAATCAACCATGGCTATGAGTTACTATCCAAAAGAAGGTAATCCATTGTGGGAAAGATACAGTACTAGAGTGGTTGCCCATACAATAGCTTCATATTCTAAGCACACTTGCGATTATCCTTATCCAGTAGCTATTTCTGTACATTCAAAAAGCATAGGAATGGAATATCCAATGATTTGTTTTAATGGAGGTAGGCCACATGAAGATGGAACTTACTCTAAACGTACAAAATATTCAATGATAGGAGTTATTATTCATGAGGTTGGGCATAACTTTTTTCCAATGATTATTAATTCTGATGAAAGACAATGGACTTGGATGGATGAAGGCTTAAATACATTTACGCAGTATTTGTGCGAACAAGAATGGGAGAGAGATTATCCTTCTCGAAGAGGGCCTGCATACAAAATTGTGGATTACATGAAAGGAGATAAAAAATATATCACTCCGATTATGACTAATTCAGAATCTTTACATCAATTTGGAAATAATGCATACGGAAAACCAGCAGCAGCTCTTAATATTTTAAGAGAGACTGTAATGGGTAGAGAACTTTTTGATTTTGCTTTTAAAACTTATGCAAATCGATGGAAATTAAAACATCCTACACCAGCAGATTTCTTTAGAACAATGGAAGATGCTTCTGGAGTTGATTTGGATTGGTTTTGGCGGGGATGGTTTTACACAACCGATCATTGTGATATTGCCATAGAAAATGTAGAATGGTTTAAAATTGACACCAAAAACCCTGATGTAGAAAAGGCTATTGCTAAAGAATTAGAAGAGGCTGAAGCAGTTCATGTCGGAATTTCAAGAAATAAAACAGACTTGAAACAAGTTTATAGCGAGAAAGACTCAGAAATAATCGATTTCTATAACAAATATGACCCTTTTGAAGTGACACTAGTTGATAGAGAAGAGTATGACAAATACATTACTAAATTGGATGCAACTGATATTAAAACTTTAGAGTTAGATTTCAATTATTATAACATTGATTTTGTAAATAAAGGTGGATTGGTAATGCCAATTATCTTAAATTTTACATTTAAAGATGGAACTACTGAAGAAATAAGAATACCAGCAGAAATTTGGAGGAAAAATGACAAAAATGTTTCTAAAATATTCTTCTTCAAAAAGGAAGTGGCGAGCATTGAAATGGATCCATGGTTAGAAACTGCAGATATTAATTTAGTAGATAATAATTGGCCTAGAAAATCTCAGCTATCTAAGTTTGAGCTATTTAAGGAAAAGAAAAGAGGTTGGGGAGATGATGGAAAAGAAAACTTAATGCAACGTGATATACGCAACGAAGAATTGAAGAAGGAAGAGAAAAAATAAAAAGTTACCGTCTTTCCGCACTTGATGCGGAATCTTCTACTTAATAGCATTTTAGTTTTTGGGAGATGCTGAAACAAGTTCAGCATGACGAGTGATTATTTTTTGATAAAAACAGTCAAAGTGAAAAAATATTTTCCATTTATATTAATTCTATTGCTTAGTTGCTCTTCAGAAACTCCAAAAGGAGTTATTCAGGAACCTATTTCAGAAAAGATTAACCCAGCAGCACCTGATTTTGATTTAGAAAATTCTGATGCTAAAGCAATAGAAATTGCTGATGCAGTTATGGAGAGTATGGGTGGCAGAAAAGCCTGGGATGATTTAAAAGTAGTTGGTTGGGACTTTTTTGGAGCAAGACATTTATGGTGGAATAAACATACTGGAGATGTACGTATCGATTTCCCAGAAAGTGATAGCAACATTTTAATTGTCAATTTATTTACGCACCAAGGTAAAATAAAAATTGATGGAGAAGAAGTTTTAGGGCCAGACTCTTTGGTAAAACACTATACCGAAATGGCAGAAAGCATGTGGATAAATGATGCTTATTGGTTGTTTATGCCTTTTAAACTAAAAGACTCTAAAACCACTTTAAAGTATTTGAATATTGATACCGCACAAGGTGGAGTTTACAGTCATAAATTACAATTAACCTTTAATGAGATTGGTGATACACCTAACAATAAGTATTGGGTGTATGTAGATACCACTTCTATGTTAGTAAGCCAATGGTCTTATTTTAGTAATGCTTCTGATTCTTTACCCCGGATGACAACCCCTTGGCACGATTACCAAAAATATGGCGAACTACTTCTTTCAGGAGAAAGAGGTAAAAGAAACATTACTGATATTACTGTAATGGATTCTATTGCTGAAAGTGTTTTTTTGGAGTTTTAGATTCCGAAAAATGTCACCCTGAGCCTGTCGAAGGATTGACTCGGAATCTCCTTAAAAAGGGATAGTTTATAATCAAAGATTTTTGTCTTGAAAAAACAACGTTTTAATGTTGTTTTTGAAAAGGTATGCAATATAGTGTGGAAGCACGTTACTTTCTTATCTCGTTTAACGATTTGGCTAAAAGCGTAGGGATTAAATTGCTGTATCCTTTCCCCCCAATACTAAGCCATAACGAATTTAAAAGTAACACTTATGGCGGACTTTCAAAAACTTGACACATTCTCCTAACCCACTGAACCCCTATGCTTTTTTAGCTCGTGTTGTAGCCAGTTTTCTTTATTTCCATTTAGCCACAACCTTAATTTGTTAAGATTTCCAAGTCCTACATTGATAACCTCCCTTTGGTCGTCAAAGTCTTTTGTTCTATCAATTTTTCCAGAAAATATACGAATAGAAAAACTTTTACTGTGCTTAATCAATTCATATTTTTTTGGAAGTAGATCTCTTATCTTATTCTCCGTTTCAGTCGAGAAATTTTTGAAAGTCGCGTCCGTATTTCCTTGTCCCAATTTGTGATAAAAAACAATTCCTTTTAGATTGTCATCATAAAGCATTGGCCAATCACTATTTTGCGGAACAATGTCTGGTTTTTTCATTCGTAGATTTGGATATTTACCTTCTTTAAATTTCCAATAGGAATGCCAAAATTTTTGAACAGGTTCAGAATTAACCGGTTGATAACCTCTCCTCAGTTTTTCGGATGCTATTTTTAGTAAATTACTTTTAAATATGTTCCTTTTTGTTCCCGTAAATTCTAATCTTTTGGAAATTTGTTCATAGGAGATAAAGTTTTCAAATTCACTTTGATTATCACAATAAAGTTTTGGTGCTACTAATATTGTAAATGCTGAATCGCAAGAATTGTTAGTTACATAATTTTCTGCACGTTGTAAATATCTTTCAAATTGCTTGTCTTGAAATGAAGCATCAAGTTTATTTTCTATTAAGATGTAAATTCTTTTACTTTCCGATTTGTAGGAAAACAAGATATCAGTTTCGCCTAGTCCATATCCTGTTATACTTCTCCAGACTCCCAAGTTCTCGGATATTTTCGGCAAATCCAATTCACTAATAAACCACTCACAGAAGGAATTATCAGTTGCGAATTCTTCTAATAGAATTAAGTCAATATCTCTTTCTTGGATTGCTTCAACTGGTAAAATATCATCTTCCATTTCAGGTTTTCTCTAATTGGCTACAACGACTGTGTCAGGAACGTTTTAATGTTCTTTACACTAAAGTGTTAAACGAAATTAGCGTTTTTTATGGAGAAAGTCAACCCTTCGACAAGCTCAGGATGACAATGCTTTTATTGTGGCATTGGAAAAGCCAACATTTCTCCCATACCAATAGTAAATAACCAATTACCATATATAGCATGCTCTAATGAAGTAAGTAGTACCGATTTACTTTTATAATAAGTTATTGTAAATAATATTCCTCCAATTAATGTTACTAGTAGTACCAACCCATTATTAAAAAACAAATGCGCCAGCGGGAATACTAAAATATTAATTATTAATAAATAGTTATTGTTTTTAAAAAGTCCGTTATAGCGTTTAAAGAAAAAGCTTCGGTACAATAACTCTTGAGGGTACACAGAAAGGAAAGCATAAACAAATAAAATAGCTACCCAAAGTAGCGGTTTTTTTAGCACCACAATAAATAAGTTTTCGGGTTGCACAACATACAAAAACAGCGTGCTTGATAAGGCAACCAAAATAAAAGATAAGAGCAACCTTTTCCAATTCTCCTTAAAGTTAATTTGTATCAATGCTTTTTTGCTGATTAACTTCAAATGAATACTTATCCAAACACAATGACCAATACCAAGTGCTACAAGGAGTAACTTAAAAATCGGTAAAATAGGCAAGGCTAAACTCATTGGTAGCAAGAAAAACAGTGCAATGAGTTCTATTATTTTATATGACTTTTTTTCTAACAAATAGCTAATAAATAGGATGTTTCAATTGTAAACTTATCCTTTAAAGTTTAAAAACTAGACTTAATACGGTTAAGAATTGCTATAAATTTTAATGCTACACCCCTTTTTTGCTATCTTTACCTTCCTTTCAAAATAGTAGTAATGGCAGAAGTAATGGAGAAGAGAGTGAACAAAGATAATAGGGTATCAAAAGATATTGCTTTAGAAGCGTTTTCACTGATGTGTAATGCTAAAGCATTAACTGAGCTTTATGAGGAGAATTCTGATGTTTGTGCCAAATATGTTCATGCTACTTCAAGAGGTCATGAAGCCATCCAAATAGCTTGTGGACTGCAATTAAAACCCCAAGATTTTGTTTTTCCTTATTACCGGGATGATAGTATTTTGTTGAGTATCGGGATGACTCCTTTTCAATTAATGCTACAAGTTTTAGCAAAACGTAACGATCCTTTTTCTGGCGGAAGAACTTATTATTCTCATCCAAGTTTAAAGGATGATGATAAACCAAAAATTCCGCATCAAAGCTCTGCAACTGGGATGCAGGCTATCCCTGCAACAGGTGTTGCTATGGGAATTCAATACAAAGAAAAACAAGGATTGTCGGAAGATTACAAAGGAGAARATCCTGTAGTTGTTTGTAGTTTAGGTGATGCTAGTATTACTGAAGGAGAGGTTTCTGAGGCATTTCAGATGGCAGTTTTAAAAAAGATGCCCATCATTTATTTAATTCAAGATAATGAATGGGATATTTCTGCTTATGCTGATGAAGTGAGAGCTCAGGATGCTACAGAATYCGCAAAAGGGTTTAAAGGACTTGAAGTTAGAACCATTGATGGAACTAATTTCTCTGAATCATACCAAACCTTTAGTGAAGTAATAAAAATTGTTCGTAAAGAAAGAAGACCTTTTATTATTCATGCAAAAGTGCCTTTATTAAATCATCATACTTCTGGTGTTAGAATGGAATGGTATCGAGATGATTTGGATGAGGCAAAAAAAAGGGATCCATTTCCTAAATTAATTAAGGAATTAGTAGACTTAGGAGTTTCTGGAAAAGTGTTAAAGAAAATAGAAGAAACTGCTAAAAAATTAGTTCAAAAAGATTACGCTTTAGCATTAAAGGAAGAGGATCCCAAACCTGAAGATTTAACAACTTTCCATTTTGCTCCAACGCCAATAACAGAAGAAAAAGGAGAAAGAGAACCAGCTGGAAAAGAAAAAACGGTGATGGTTGATTCTGCCTTGTTTGCGATAAGAGAATTAATGGAAAAACATCCTGAGTGTTTATTATATGGACAAGATGTTGGGGCTCGTATTGGTGGAGTATTTAGAGAAGCAGCCACCTTGGCTCAACAATTTGGTGGTGATAGAGTTTTTAATACCCCCATACAAGAAGCATTTATTGTTGGAAGCACAGTTGGTATGTCGGCAGTCGGTTTAAAACCTATTGTTGAGGTTCAGTTTGCCGATTATATTTGGCCAGGATTAAACCAATTGTTTACTGAAGTTAGTCGCTCTTATTATTTATCAAATGGTAAATGGCCTGTGAGTATGGTGTTAAGAGTTCCCATTGGAGCTTATGGCTCAGGAGGTCCTTATCATTCTTCTAGTGTAGAATCTGTGGTAACGCAAATTAGAGGAGTAAAAGTAGCTTACCCATCTACAGGGGCTGATTTAAAGGGTTTAATGAAGGCTGCTTACTATGATCCAAACCCTGTAGTGATTTTAGAGCACAAAGGTTTGTATTGGAGTAAAATAAAAGGAACAGAAGGAGCAAAAACGATTGAACCTGATGGAGATTATGTAATTCCTTTTGGTAAAGCAAGAACTGTGATTGAAGCTGATAATACTAAAATTAAAAACGGTGAAAGTGCTGTCATTATAACTTATGGAAGAGGTGTTTATTGGAGTTTAGAAGCTGCGAAAAATTTTGAAGGACAAATTGAAATTATTGACTTGAGAACATTGAACCCCATAGATGAAGAAGCGATGTATACTGCTACTGAAAAGCACAATAAAGTGATGTTGGTTACAGAAGAATCTGTAGAGAACTCATTTACGCTTGGTTTAGCTGCTCGTATTCAAAAGAACTGCTTTGAAGATTTAGATGCTCCAATAGAAATTGTTGGATCAGTAGATACACCTGCAATACCTCTAAACTCTATTTTAGAAGCGACCTTATTGCCTGATGGAGATAAAGTTACTGAGGCCCTGAAAAACCTATTGAATTACTAATCATTATTCGTCATTGCGAGGAACGAAGCAATCTTATCTTTTTTTACATAAAAGTCTCATAGATTTCTTACATTTAAAATGTGAGAAATTGCATTTACATATTTCTATTTGTTATCGTAATGTGCGGAGTTGAAATGCCACAATGTTTTGCTCAAACATATTCTCTTGAAGAGCAGCAGTATATCGATAGCTTAAATAGCGTTATAAGTAATCCCCACAGTCATGATACTTCAAAAATAGTTGCACGTTATAAATTTGGTGAAACAACAATGCAGTTTAGAACTGGCTATTGGGATAGTATTGCTCAGGATTGTCAAAGTCTATATAAATCTTCACCATCTACTAAGGTAAAACAAACCTTGTTAGTGTATTTAGCCGAAGCATTAAACAATGTTGGGTATGTGTACATGAATCAAGGAAACAATAAAAAGGCCTTGGAATATTACCATAAGAGTTTAGAAGCAAGAGAAGAGATAGAAGGTGAAAATGACATAGCAACTACTTTAAACAACATAGGAATGATTTATTTTAATCAAGGAGATATTCCTAAATCATTAGAATATATACATAAAGGGCTGAGATTAAGGGAAGATAAAAAGGATAGCAAGGGGATGGCAAATTCTTCGAACAATATTGGATACATTTATGATAATCAAGGAGAACCAAAAAAGGCATTAGAATATTACCGTAAAAGCTTAGCTATTCAAGAAGGCATTGACGACAAAAATGGAATAGCCCTTTCTTGGGTTAACATTGGAACTATTTATCATTATCAAAATAACTTTAATGAGGCATTGGAGTGTTATTATAAAAGTTTAAAAATATATAAAGAATTAGGGGTTAGAAAAGGGGAAGCACTTTCTTTAAATAACATAGCAAGTGCTTATAAACAGCAAAAAAAGGCTGATGAAGCTCTCGAATATTATCAAAAAAGCTTAAAAATAAGAGAAGAAATTGCAGATAAAGAAGGGATGGCTTTTTCATTAAATAACATTGGAAGGGTTTATTATAATGAAAAAAGCTTTCTTGAAGCAAAAAAATATGCTAGTCAAAGTTTAGCATTGGCTAGAGCAATAGGTTATCCAGAGAACATTAAAAATGCTGCAAAATTATTAAGCGAAATAAATGAAGAACAAGGAAATGGAATGGAAGCATTAAAAATGCATAAGCTATATATTTCCATGCGAGATAGCATTAAGAACGAAGCTACCTTAAAAGCTACTGCTCAACAACAGGCTAAATATGAGTATGAAAAACAAAAAGTGATTGATGATAAAGAAAATGAAAAGCAAATTGCAATTTCATTTGAACAGGAGCAAAAGCAAAAAATTATCAGCTATTCCGTTGCTGGAGGATTAGGCTTAGTAATCTTGTTCTCTATTTTTATATTTAATCGTTTACAAATTACACGTAAACAAAAAATAACGATTGAAGAACAAAAGATTGAGGTAGAAAAAACTAATAAAGAATTAGAAATTGAAAAGCAAAACATTGAATTAAAAGCATTAAAAGCTCAGATTAATCCTCACTTTATTTTTAATTCTTTAAATTCTATTCAAAAGCATATTATAGAGAACAACAAAGAAGAAGCACATGATTATCTAACTAAATTTGGGAAAATAATGCGCAGTACACTCGAGAATTCTGAAGAAAAATCAATTCCAATCAAAGAAGAGAAAGAGTTGCTTCAAATGTATGTTGAGTTGGAGGCTAAAAGATTGAAAAATGGCATTGACTTTAAAGTAAAAATTGATGAAAGTATTGATATTTATAACTTAAAAATTCCTCCTATGCTGCTTCAACCATTTATAGAGAATGCTATAAAACATGGTATTACAGATATAGAAGGTAAGGGTGAAATAGTATTAAAAATAGAGCAAAACGGAGAAAATTTAATTTGCTCTGTGGTTGACAATGGTATTGGAAGAAAAGCAAGTGAAGCAAAAAAAAAGAAATCTGTTCAAGCAGAACATCGCTCTATGGGAATGGAAATTACTCAAAACAGGTTGCGTAATATTTGGAAAAAATACGGAGAGAAACACGAAATATTAATTACAGATTTAATTGATAATTCAGGCAAAGCTTTAGGGACTTCCGTTCAATTAATTATTCCTTTAGATTTTTAGATGAATCAATATACAGCTATTATAATAGACGATGAGTCAGATGCGCGTGACACTCTTTCCGGACTTTTAAATACTTACGTTCCAGAAATTGAGATTCTTGATTTTGCGGATAATATAAAAGCAGGAGTAGAAATCATTAATAAAAATCAACCTGATATTGTTTTTTTAGATGTTGAAATGCCAGGAGGTACTGGATTTGATTTACTACAATCTTTTAAACACCCTAATTTTGAGGTTATTTTCACAACGGCTCATAGTAATTATGCATTACAAGCCATAAAATTGAGTGCTATCGATTTTTTATTAAAACCTATTAATAAAGACGAATTGATTATTGCTGTTAAAAAAGCAATTGAATCTATTAACAAAGAACAACTGAATAGAAAATTGGAAACGTTTATTACTAATATTACAAATAAAGAATCTCAAGAATTAAAAATAGTAATTCCTTCTACCAATGGGTTTAGAGTTTCAATACTAAAAGAAATAATTTATTTAAAAGCTGATCGGAACTATACACACATACATTTTTTAGAGGAGAAAAGTGAATTAGCAAGCAAATCGCTAAAAGAGTTTGATGATATGTTGTCAAATAAAGGGTTCTTTAGGCCTCATCAGTCCTATTTAATTAACATGAATTACGTTGTTGGTTTTACAAAAGGGGCAAATAGTACTATAAAACTGCACAATAATATTGAAATTGAGTTAGCTAGAAGTAAAAAATCTGAATTTTTAGAACTTTTTGGTAAATAACTGATTACCAAATTTCATTAATAATTAACGGGATATCCTTAAAAACCAACAACATGCTCATTTAGAGTGGTTTCATTAGATCTTGGTTTAATCTTTTGATAATTTTACTTAGAATTTAAAACTTAAAACCATGAAAAAATTAATGATAATTACATTTTTAATCGCTTTAGTAAGTACTTCAATTGCTCAAAATTGGGATGAACCAACATACATTGAGGGCGAAAAATACAAAGGGTTTATAATTCTTAATGATGGAGATACTCTTTATGGACTTTTAAAAGCTCAGTATCCAAGTGATTTGAACACACAAAACCATGTAACAATTATGGTGAGCAACCAAACATCATGTATATTTTATGATGAAAAAGAAAAAACATCTAAAAGGTACAAAGCGAAAGAGTTAAAAGGATATATGATTGCTGAAAGGTATTATACATCTTTAGATTATAATGACAATTTAATGGCAAAATCAAAAACATTTGCATTATTGCTAAAGCAAGGGGGTATTTCTGAATATGTCTATTATTCTAGCAAACCTGATTTATTGCATAAAAAGACGTCTAATGAATCATATACAGATTATTATAATAAAATTTATAGTAAAAAAACAGTATATCATAGAGATGGAGTAAAACCAATTGATAATCAGAGTATTGCGTTAGGTTTTAAAAAGAAAATGTCTGCTTTTGTGGAGGATAACCAAAAATTAGCAAGTAAAATTGCTAACAAAGAAAAGGGGTATAAAATGTTTAATCTTCAAAAAATAATTAATGAATATAACGATTGGCATTTAACTAAATAATCTTATTATTTATATCTTAATAATTAAAATTTTTAAATCATGAAAAAAATAACAATAATATTCATTTTTACATTATTATGTTCCCAAGGATTCTCTCAATGGCAGTCAGTTGGAGGGGATGTTTCTTCAGGATTTTCAAGGTACCAAAGTTTAGCATTTCATCCTTTTACAAATGAGCCATACATGGCTTTTATGGATGGTTCAAATTCAGCAGTAAGTGTAAAAAAATTTAATGGTTCATCATGGGTGTATGTTGGACCACCTCTGTTTACTGGCTCATTTTCACCTCATATTGATTTAGCATTTGACCCCGTTTCAGGTGAGCCATACATGGCTTTTTCTGATAATGGTAATAGCAATAAAACATCAGTCATGAAATTTGATGGAACTAATTGGGTAAATGTCGGCTTGGCTGGATTTTCTGCAACTGGAACAGGGTATAATAACATTAAATTTAATCCCTTAAATAACCAGCTTTATGTAGCATTTATTGGTGCAAATTCACAGTGTACAGTTATGACTTTTAATGGTTCATCGTGGGTTAATGTTGGGGCTGCAGCTTTTTCTCCAGGCCAAATAGTTGGTCATATTGGTCTGGATTTCCATCCTTTGACTGGAGACCCTTACGTGCTATTTACCGATATGGATAATGGTCAAGTTGCTACGTGTATGATGTTTAATGGTTCTAGTTGGGGGAATGTTGGTCCTATAGGATTCTCTCCCGGATTGGCAAGTAACGTTAGTTTGGTATTTAACCCTTTAACTAATGAGCCATATGCAGCATTCTCTGATGTTTTTAATAATGGTGCAAGTGTTATGAAATACGATGGTTCTAATTGGGTATACGTTGGAAATTCAGCTTTTTCCCCAGGAGTAGCATCAGATAATCATATTGGGTTTCAACCAATAACTAATGATCTTTTTATAGTGTTTAGAGATTGGGCAAATGGAAATGGAACCGCAGTTATGAAATTTGATGGTACAAGCTGGGGAGCTGTGGGATCGCCTCTAGTAGATGTAGGTAGTAATGATTATCGAAATTTAGCATTTCATCCAATAACATATGAGGTTTATGTGGCTTACCAAGCCAATAATGCTGCTAATAATGTTGGTAGGGTCAGAAAATTTCCGGAATGTATTATAGATATATCGGTAATACAAAATAGCGATACACTTATTGCTAATCAAACAGGAGCAACTTATCAATGGTTAGATTGTAATAATGGTAATACATTAATTGCAGGAGCCACAAGCCAAAGTTATGTGGCGGCTGCTAATGGCAGTTACGCTGTTTCTATTACTCTTGGCTCTTGTGTTGATACATCGGCTTGCATAAACATGCTAGTAACTAGTGTTATGGTTGAAGAGCAAACCATTGAAGTAAATATTTACCCTAATCCAAATAATGGTGGTTTTTCAGTAGCATTAAATAATACAGAAAATAAGCAGGTGCAAATAGAAGTTTTAAATGCATTAGGTCAAAGGGTTTATTTAAGAAAAGTTAATTCGAATGTAATAACTATTGATTTACAACAACCTAAAGGTATTTACTTTCTAAAAGTAGCTTCAGAGAAAGGAGTAAGAATCAGGCAAGTAATTGTTAAATGATTTTAAGCTCTATTTCGGAGAGTTACTTGTTTCCTAAAGATAAAGAGAGAAATATTTCTTAAAATTCTTTTTAGATTTCTTACATTTAAAATGTGAGAAAATTTATAGTACTAATTTTTATTTTTTTTATTTCATGTTGGGCTATTGCTAATAAAGTAGATAGCTTAAACAATGTTGTTAAAACTTCAGGAATTGAATCAGAACAATTGGATGCTTTGTTTCAATTAACCAATTATTTTAAACGCAGAGATAAACCTAAGAGTGATTCTTTGTTTGCTGAAGCTGAAAAAATATTTAATCGATTAGCTGATAAAACGAATTTTTATGGTTCTTATTATTTAGCTAAAGGGAATGTTTATTTCGGTAAAGCTGAGCATAAAAGAGCAATGAAATCATTTAGCAAAGCGATAAAGCACTTTAAAAGTCAAGAAGACTATAATGGTTTGTGGGCAACATATAACACTATGGGATCTGTTAATGATAACATTGGTGATCTAACAAAAGCTTTAACTTATTATTTAAATGCACTTGATGTTGCAAAAGAGTACTTAGGTGAAGGGGAAAAAGTGGGGACTTTTATTAATATAGGAGTTGTCTACGCACAACAAGGTGAATTTGAAGAAGCATTGAAGTATTTTAAAAGATCTCGGGATTATCACATTCAATTTGGGGCAGGGAGAGGGCTTGGAAATAACCTAAACAATATTGGGCAGGTTTATAGTATGATGGAACAAAGAGATTCTTCTATGTTTTATTATAAAGAGGCTTTAAGCGTATGGGAAGAAACTAAAGATAAAAAAGGTATGGCAATGACAAACCATAATATAGGTAGTTTATATAAAAGCATTAAAGATTATAACAAAGCAGAAGAATATTTAAAAAAGAGTTTAGAAATATGTTATGATATGAATGATCAGTTTGGAATTACTATGAATATTTCTACAATGAGTAAATTGTTTTTTGATATTGGACAAAAAAAGAAAGGTCTTTCGTATTTAAAGGAAGGATTAGCTTATGCTAAAAAAAATGGACTACTAACAAAGCAAATAGAACTTTATAACGAATTGTTTAAGTATTATAAGGATGAAGGGAAGTATAAAGTTGCATTAGAAAATCACGAATTATTTTTTACAGTTTATGATAGTTTAAACAACGCTGATAATAAAAAGAATTTAAAAGAAATTCAAACGAAATATGAAACTGAAAAGAAACAATTAGAAATTGAAACCCAAAGAGCTGAAATAGCCGAGAAAGACCTTAATTTATCAGAATCTAAAAACAAAGTGTTACTGCTTTCTTTTTTATCTATTGCTTTTGTGTTGGTAATTGTTTTTGTGATTTTTAGCTTGAGACAAAAAAATAAAACAAATAAAATTATAGCATATCAAAAAGAAATTGTAGAAGAAAAGAATAGAGAGATAACAGATTCAATTACCTATGCTAAGCGAATACAAAATGCTATTTTGCCAACAAAAAAATTGGTAAAAGAATGGCTGCCCAATAGTTTTATTTTTTATAGACCAAAAGATATAGTTGCAGGAGATTTTTATTGGATGGACCAACGAGATGGGTATATACTATTTGCAGCAGCAGATTGCACAGGTCATGGAGTTCCAGGGGCTATGGTAAGTGTTGTTTGTCATAATGCGATGAATCGAGTAATTCGAGATTTTAATTTATTAGATCCTGGAAAAATTTTAGATAAAACAAGAGAGATAATTGTAGAACAGTTTGACAAGTCTGAAGATTCAGAAGTAGCATCTATGCAAAATATTAGAGATGGGATGGACATTGCGTTGTGTGTTTTAAATACTAAAACGAATGAACTTAAATATGCTGGAGCATATAACCCTTTGTGGATAATAAGAATTGGGGCTGATGAAATTGAAGAAATTAAAGCCAATAAACAATCTATAGGTAAAGTTGAAAATCCGCAAGCATACGACACGCAACATGTTCAGTTAAATAAGGGAGATAGTATTTATATATTTTCTGATGGTTTTGCAGATCAGTTTGGCGGAGAAAAAGGAAAAAAATTAAAGAATAGACCTTTTAAGAAATTGCTGATTTCTATGAAAGATGAAACTATGGAAAACCAATTGAAAACAATTGGTAATCATTTTGAAATATGGAAAGGAGAGTTAGAGCAAGTTGATGATGTATGTATTATTGGGGTTAGAATATGAGAAAAATATATCTCATATTATTCTTATTAATCTCGTCTGAAGGATTTTCGCAGTCTTTTGCAGACAAAGAATATTACTTAGTTGATTCTCTTGTTTTAGAAAAATTAAAGGAATCTGATAGGAATTTGGTTGATAGTTGTTTAAAAATCTACCATAAAGAAAAACATGATACGAGTAAAGTACAAATTATAAGTTACATTGTAGAGAGTTGCTGGGATGATAACGTATGGCCAAAATATAACAATTGGCTTTATGCATATCTAACAGAAAAACTTAAAATGAAGTATTCGAAAACTGTGACTAATTGCTTTAAAAGGTCTTTAGCGGGGACATTAAACAACATTGGGTATTTTGCAAACCATAATGAAGGGAATGTTTCCAAAGCATTAGAATATTATCAAAAGTCCTTAAAGGTAAAAGAAGAGATAGGAGATAAAGGTATTATTGCTTCTTCATTAAATAATATTGGAGCTATTTATAGAAGTCAAGGTGATATTCCTAAGGCTTTAGAGTGTTTTCATGAATCACTAAAAATTCAAGAGGAGTTAGGAGATGAAAAAGGCATGGCCTCTTCACTAATTAACATTGGGTATGTTTATAATCATCAAGGAGATATTTCTAAAGCATTGGAGTATTATTATAAATCGTTAAAGATTCAGGAAAAACTCGGAGACAAAAACGGCCTTGCGTATTCTCTAAATAATATTGGGACAATTTATGAGACTCAAAATGATGTTTCTAAGGCGTTAGAGTATTTTAATAAATCCTTAAAGCTTCAAAAGGAGTTAGGAAATAAGAGTGGTATTGCCTACACTTTAAGCAATATTGGAGGGGTTTATGATAAGCAAGGAGAATACGAAAAAGCGTTAGAGTATTTCCATCGGTCGTTAAAGATTCATGAAGAGATTAGCAATAAAATTGGTATTGCTATGGCTTTAAGAAATATTGGATATATATCATTAGCAAAAGGCAATATATACGATGCTCAAAATGATGCTTACCGTAGTTTACTAATAGCACAAGAGCTGGGTTTTCCGGAGAGCATAAAAAAGTCTGCATTTTTATTAAGTAAAGTTTATGAAAAACAAAATAAAGGGATGAAAGCATTAGAGATGCATAAATTATACCTTTTAATGAGAGATAGTATTAACAATGAAGCAACTCAAAAAGCTACCGCTAAACAACAAGCCAAGTATAAGTATGAAAAGCAGAAAACCATAGATGATAAAGAACATGAAAAGCAGCTTGCGGTATCTGCCGAACAAGAAAAGAAGCAAAGAGTAATTATTTATGCTGCTTTAGGAGGGTTAGCATTAGTGATTCTATTTTCAATTATCATTTATAATAGATTACAAGTTACTCGGAATCAAAAGTTAATTATAGAAGATCAAAAAGTTGAAGTTGAAATTGCGCATCATCAATTAGAGGAAAAAAACACTGAGATATTAGATTCAATTACATATGCTAAAAAGATACAACAAGCTATACTTCCTACCGCTACATTGGTAAAAGAATGGTTACCTAATAGTTTTATTTTTTATGAGCCAAAAGACATAGTTTCTGGAGATTTTTATTGGATGGATCAGAAAGAAGATAATATTTTATTTGCTGCTGCTGATTGTACTGGGCATGGTGTTCCTGGAGCTATGGTTAGTGTTATTTGTCATAATGCAATGAATAGAGCTGTAAAAGAATTTAATTTAATTGATCCAGGTAGGATTTTAGATAAGACAAGAGAATTAATAATTGAACAATTAAATAAATCTGAGGCTTTAGAAGAAATTTCAATGAATAATATTAGGGATGGAATGGATATTGCGTTTTGTATTCTGAATACAAAAACAAATGAACTACAATATGCTGGAGCTTATAATCCTTTGTGGATAATAAGGGAAGGAGCTGATGAAATTKAAGAGATTAAAGCCAACAAACAATCTATAGGTAAGGTTGATAGTCCAAAAACTTATGACACGCATCAACTTCAGCTTAAAACGGGGGATTGTATTTATATTTTTTCAGATGGTTATGCGGATCAATTTGGTGGTGAAAAAGGAAAGAAATTTAAGTACAAACCTTTTAAACAATTACTTGTTTCTATGAAAAATGAAACAATGGAGAATCAATTGAACACTATGAATAAACATTTTGAAACATGGAAAGGTGAGTTAGAGCAAGTTGATGATGTCTGCGTAATTGGCGTGAAAATATGAAAAAAGAGAAAATTCTCCTTATTCTGTAATACTATCGATAGGAATATTTTGTATAAAAATTAGTAAATTTGGTGTAATGTTAAAACAATGTTTACTTATATCAATTTTATTTATTTCAGTACTTGGTTTTTCTCAAGAAGAAGATTCTTATGTCTTTGGTGATTCTGGTACTGGTAATTCTACAAAATCTAATAATGGAGGAGGGTTTGATTGGGATAGAGTAACTGTTGGTGGTGGATTTGGTTTAACCTTTGGTTCTTATACTGTAATTGAAATATCACCGACTTTTGGTTATTATTTAACAGATAATATATTAGCAGGGGTAGGAGGGTTCTATACTTATTATAAAGACAATGATTTTAATTACAGTACATACATTTACGGTGGTAGAGTTTTTGGAGAATATTTGTTTAATGATGTACCTTTTCTTGCGCATGCAGAACTTGAAGTAGTTGACATACAGTGGACGTTAGATGAGAGGAAAACTTTAATAAATCCTTATATTGGAGGAGGTTTAAAACAAATTTTTGGAGGAGGTTCTTATTTCTATATCCTAGTTTTATATAATTTAAACGAAACTAAAGAATCTTATCTTTTTCAGCCAAACCCAATAATTCGTGGAGGAATAGCCATAGGATTATAAAATTTATTAGTCGATAAAAATCAATGTTTTGACGAAATGACAGAAAGCCCTAATAAACCTAATATATGAAGAAAATAATATTTGGTACGTTTCTATATTTTGCATCTATTAATGTTGTTCAATCACAAAATTTAGTTGGTAAAGAAAGGGTAAATAACCCAATTATTGAGCAATTATTAGATAAGGCCGTGAAGGTGTCTATTGTTCATGGAGATACTTTTTTACAACGAGACTTATCAGAATACCTAAATTTCACACTTGGTACTGAACATTATGATGAAGTAAAAGAATTACAATCAGATAGACACAATGCTATAGGAATAGTAAAATCCTATTTCATGAAGGCACATCCAAGTGTTTCAACCACTAAAAAGTACTTTGAATTGGCTGCATCTGAATTTGGTGTTCCTGTTTCACTGTTAATGGTTATAGGACAAATTGAAAACAATTGGACGCAAACTGGACCAACAATTGATCAAGGATGGGGGATAATGCACTTAGTACAAAATGATTATTGTAATACCCTTGGAGATGCTGCAAAACTTATCGGAGCTTCTGAAAAAGCATTAAAAGACAACGCCTATCAAAATATTCGAGGAGCTGCTGCATTAATCGCGAAATATGCCGGAAAACAAAAAAAATCTTTTTCATCAATAGAAGATTGGTTTCCTGCTTTAGCAAAGTATAGTGGTTTACTTAATCAAGAATTAAGAGAAATGCAGGCAGAAACTTATCTTATTACATTAAAAAATGGTGTTTTAGCTCCAACTGTATGGGGAGAGATGATAAGCATTGAAWCAGAAAACATAGATCTAGAGAAAATTGAGTTGAGTAAAGATAATACGGTAGGAGGTTATAATCTAAAGATAACACCCAATGATAATGGTTCGGATTCTATACCTATATTAACTGCTGATTATGGACCTGCTTTAGCTGCTTTTACATCATGTAATTTTAGTGCAGGCAGAAATGGTTATATTATAGACACTTGGGTTAATCATTGGATAGGAACAGGAACTTATGCAGGAGCCATTAGTTGGTTTCAAAATTGCACTGCCAATGCAAGTGCACATTTTGTTATTAGAAGCTCTGATGGACAAATCAGTCAAGTAGTTGAGATCGCCAATACTGCGTGGCATGCTGGAGCTACAGGTTTTCCTGCAAATAACAGAAGATCTATAGGTGTTGAACATGAAGCCACAGCAGCAAACCCAGGTTTATGGAATAGTAATGCAATGTTAAACGCCTCTGCAACAATGTCATGTTTCTTTCAGCAATTATATGGATTTCCTACTACCCAAAATGTTAGCCCAGGAATTTGTGGGCACAATGATATGCCAGGAACATCTACATCATGTCCAGGAACAATACCTTGGGCAAATTGGTTTTCATATTTTAATACTGCTTGCTCACCCGGTCTAACTAATCTACAAGTAATTGGATCTACCTGTGTTGATACCAATGCCTATTTTTCTTGGGGAGGTACAAGTGCAAATAATTGGAGTATAGATGTAACAGCAAGTGCTTCATGGGCATCTTGGGAAGTTAAAATAAATGTTAATGGTAATTCTGAACTTGGTCCTGCTGGATTTTCGAATGGTTTAACTTTTCAATCAGGACTAACCTATTATTGGCGTATTAATGATGGTAGTACTTTATATTATGGACCTAGTTTTACTATTCCTTATTGTGATACTATTAAACCAACAACAGCAATTTCTGCTTCTCCAACGCCAAATGCGACTGCTGATTTTGCAAGCAATTTTACTGATGCTGATAATGTTGGAGGAAGCGGAGTAATGCACCAATTTTACCAAGTAGCAGATTATGATAGTATAGAGTGGAGAGCAAACGATAACAATGGCTTCTTTAATGATGATTTTAATGTTGCCATTCATCCTGATTGGATAGATTCTTCTGGAACTTGGAACATTACAAGTAGTTATTTAAACCAATCTGATGAAGGAAATAGCAACACCAATTTGTTTGCTGCTTTCAATCAAAATAACAATAATAAATTCTTATACCATTACAAAGCAACAATTAGTGGAGCAGGAACAAATAAAAGAGCTGGATTTCATTACATGAGTGATGATGCCTCTCAAACCAATAGAGGAAACTCTTACTTTGTTTGGTTTAGGCAAGACAACGGAAAACTCCAATTTTATAAAGTAAACAACAATACATTTTCATTAGAAAAAGATGTGGTCTATAACTTTAATGCTAGTCAAGAATATGATTATAAAATTGTTTACGATAAAGCAATAGGAATTACTGAAGTTTATGTAGATGATGTTTTTCTTGATTCGTGGCAAGACCCAACACCAATAACTTTAGGAAATTTTATTTCTTTTAGAAGTGCCGATTGTGCTTATGATGTAGATGATTTACGAATCTATAAATCACGAACAACTTCAGAAACCATTACTGTTGGACCATCTCCAACCAATGATATTCGTTATGAGAATAACCCAACAACAAGTGGTAGAATTAATTCTATTGTAATAGATACGGCTCATAATATTTCGATAATGGCAACCGAAATGGTGGATGTAGATTTCTTGGTCACATCAATTAATGATATTCAAAACGAAAATCTAAGTGTTTATCCGAACCCATTTACAGATAACATTACTCTTACATTGAATATAGCTAATCAGGTAAATATTATCCTTTTTGATGTAGAAGGGAGAATTGTTTTGAATCGAAATATGACGCCAATAAACAAAAAAATTAACTTAGAACTAACAAAGTACAAACTGAACTCAGGACTTTACTTGTTACAAGTTACAGGAGAAAGTATTTCTCAAACCATTCGATTAATTAAGCAGTAATTATGACTCATTTTCAATCAATCTTAAAAAAAATGTCATGCTGAGCCTGTCGAAGCATCTATTCTTTTTAACTCTTGGAATATTTTTTTCAATAATTTTAAACGCCCAATTCACTTCAATTCATCACGAACAGAATGAGGAATACAAACAACAAGGTGCTTTAACAGAACAACAATGGGATGTAATTAACGGAACAGTTAAGAATACAATACCCAACGATAAAACTCATTGCAATTTAGATTATTCGGTTTATGGATGGCATCCGTATTGGGTGGGAACTGCTTACAATAATTACGACTTTACTTTACTTTCTACTTTTTCCTACTTTGCTTATGATTTAGACCCAACAACTGGTGATTATAACACCATTCAAAGTTGGAAAACAACCAATTCAATTAATTTGGCTCAAGCTGCAGGATGTAGAGTAGAATTATGCGTAACTAATTTTGGTTCGACCAATAACAATACTTTTTTGACCAATATGACTGCTCGCCAGCGATTAATTGATAGTTTAATTGTATTGATAAATTATAGAAATGCAGATGGAGTTAACATCGATTTTGAAGGAGTTTCTGGAAGCAATCGAAATGATTTAACCAGTTTTATGACTGATTTATCCAATCAGTTAAAAGCTGCCATTCCAGGAGCAACAGTAACCATGGCAACCTATTCGGTAGATTGGAATAATGTGTTTGATTTACCCGCTTTAGATTTGGTGGTGGATCAGTTTATCATAATGGGATACGGTTATTATTGGAGTGGAAGTTCAACTGCTGGTCCGACAGACCCATTATACAGTGGTTCTTTATGGAGTTCACTCAATTTAATAAGATCAATAGATTATTATACCAATAATGGAGTTACACCTTCTAAATTGTTAATTGGCCTGCCTTATTATGGTAGAGAATGGGAAACCACCTCAGGTAATTTGGCTTCTGCTACTACAGGTAATYTTACTTCTTCTAGAACCTATAGTTACATTAAAAACAATACATCAGGGAATTATTCTAATCGGCAATATGATTTTGAATCTGAGACACCTTATTGGATATATCAAACTGGAGGGAACTGGAGGCAAGCTTTGGTTGGGGATGAAGAAAGTTTGGGTGCTCGTTATGATATTGTAAAACAGATGAAAATTGGCGGAATAGGAATTTGGGCATTGGGTTATGATGATGGCTACACTCAATTGTGGGATTTGTTAGAAGAAAAATTTACCGATTGCTCAGTTATTATTTGCTCAGATACCTTAACAGATAAGGGAGGAGMTTTTGGACAATATCGAAACAATGAGTTTTATGATTTTACTATAGCGCCAACAGGAGCAAGTAGCTTATCGTTAACTTTTTTAGAATTTGATGYTGAATTAGGATATGATTCTCTTTGGATTTACGATGGAACAACAACTTCCGACCCATTGATTGGAGGATATTCAGGGACTACGTTACCACCTAACATTAATTCATCTGGTAGTGCGTTAACCATACAATTTTATTCCGATAATGCCACAAGAGGCAATGGTTTTAAAATGGTTTATTCTTGTTTTGCAGATACCATCAAACCAACTACAGCGATATCTGCTTCTCCATTACCAAGTGCAACTATAGATTTTGTTAGCAACTTTACTGATGCTGATAATGTTGGGGGAAGTGGAGTAATGCACCAATTTTATCAGGTGGCAGATTATGATAATATAGAGTGGAGATCAAACGATAACAATGGTTTTTTTAATGATGATTTTGATGTTGTCATTCATACTGATTGGACAGATTCTTCTGGAACTTGGAACATTACAAGTAGTTATTTAAACCAATCTGATGAAGGAAATAGCAACACCAATTTGTTTGCTGCTTTTAATCAAAATAACAGTAACAAATTTTTATACCATTATAAAGCACAAATTAGTGGCTCTGGTACAAACAGAAGGGCAGGTTTTCATTACATGTGTGATGATGCTTCTCAAACCAATAGAGGGAACTCATACTTTGTATGGTTTAGACAAGACAATGGAAAACTACAATTTTATGAAGTAACCAACAATGTATTTTCTTTAACCAAAGAAATCGTTTATCCGTTTAATGCTAACCAATGGTATGATTATAAAATAGTTTACGACAAGGTTACAGGAATTACAGAAGTTTATGTAGATGATGTGTTTATTGATTCTTGGCAAGATGCTACACCACTTACTGTTGGAAATTATGTTTCTTGGAGAAGTGGAGATTGTGTGTATGATGTAGATGATTTACGAGTGTATCATAGCAGAACTGCTTCAGAAACCATATTGGTAGGAGCTGCAGCAACAAATGATATTCGTTTTGATAATTTAAGTGTACCAAGTGGAAGAATCAATTCTATTGTAATAGATACGGCTCATAACATTTCTATACTAGTAACAGAAATGGTGGATGTTAACTTCTTAATTACAGCGGTAGAAGAATTAAATGAGACCATTTTAAAAGTATATCCTAACCCAGCTCAATCGCAAATCACGATTGAGTTTAATACCCCTCAAACAGGACAGCTGATTATAAGAGATATGTCAGGTAGAGAAGTAAAAATTAAACAAATCAACGCAACGCAACAGCTTACTGTTAATGTGCAAGAATTGGCACAAGGCATTTATTTTATTAATTTCAAGGATGCTGTTATAAAGTTAATTAAGAAGTAACTTGATTACAAGCGGATGCTTGCGAGAGAAGGGGGTGTTATGATTTTGAATAAACACACAAGCGGGATGCTTGCGGCAGCGGGGGGGTTAATTTATACGTTTTACATCATTAAAAACTAATTTAGTTTTATTGTAAAACTCATAACCTATACTTCCAGCAGCATCTTTCCAAATCTGATAGATACCTTTATCATTTACAATGTCAAACTCAATATAACCATTAGGGTAGGGTTCAGTAATTTTAGTCCACCTAAATTGTGTTGTTTTCCATCCACCATTTCTTAAGGGAAGTTTTTGAGTAATAATTTTGTTGTCAAAGTCAAAAGTGTGATAGCTTGTTTCAATATTTGTTTGTAAAATGTTTACTTGATCCTCATAATCATTGAATGAACTGGAAAATTTTAAAATGTTTGTACTTGAAGTATTTGCTTTTTCAGATTGTACAGTTTTAGGGAGTGGGTTTGCGATATTATATTTTATAATGGAGTCATTTTTCCTTTTATTATACGCTTCCATAGTCAACTCTAGTTCAGTCTTTGGCTGATTAAGTAATGCTTCCATGTCAGCTTTTCTTTCAGCTTCAATTTTAGACATCCTAATTATCATAACTATTGCTGCAATAATTATTATGCCAATTATGATGATATTTTTCTTAGATATGTACAATGTTGATTAGTCTTAGTGTACTCCAAATATAATGATAAAATTCTTACTATAATTCGCACATCGGTTTGTAAGAAAATAGATACATCTCCCACGCTGATTGACGTATGTCGCAGCTTTTAGTTTTAGGGTTTGTTTTGCTTTAGCAAAATAGAAAGCCTTAACTGAACAGCATTTTTAAATAACCAGTTTGCAACTGGCATAGCAGAAAGTTATTTGAAATGGTTGTTTTTAGTATTTGTTTAGGATTAGTTTTAGTTATTGTGTGAGCGTAGCGAGTTACAAGAACTTAACTGAATAGCGTTAGAGGAAAAATAGATACATCACTTTGTTTTGTACTGAAATTAAAATTTCAACAAAACATCGTTCAGCATGACATTTTCGACAGTAAAGCAAACTCCTAATAACCTAAACAAAGGTGTACCACCAAGCCCACCAAATAAATAAGCCTTGAAAAGGTATCCTTAACCAAAGGACCCAAATGGGTATTCTTTTATTCGGTTTGGCTGAGGTTAAATGATGAATATTTGCTGGGAAAATGGCAATGAGTAAGACGATAATTCCCCAAGCGGCATAATTAGAGTAGGGTGGGTAAAATAAGAGTAAGCCTAAAATGATTTCTGCTCCACCGCTGAGGTAGTTTATTGCTTTATGCCAAGGAATATAAGGTGGTATAATTTTTAAATAAAACCTGGGGTTTACAAAATGGTAAATGCCTGCTAAAATGTACAGACTTGCCATAATGTATAAAGTGATTTCTTTCAAAACTTATTTATCAGTAAAAGCTAAGGCTCCCGAAGGACAAGCAGAAATTTGTTCTTTTAATTCTTCTGTTGTAGCATTTTCAATGGTTATCCATGGTTTAGATTTTGGATTGTAAACTTTCGGTAATCTCTTTACACATTCTGCTGCGTGTTTACATAAATCGGGTTTCCAGTTAATGCTAATGTCATCATTGGAATAATTAATCGTTTTACTCATATTCAATACTATTAAATCTGTTCTTACCAAAAATAACTAAAAGGGTTGAGATTCAAAAATGCTAATAAATGAAACAAGCTAAATTTTGTATTTTTGATAAAAATCTGAACATCATGAAAAAATATTTCAAATTTATAACTCTAGTTATAATTGCAGTTCAAAGTTTATCGATAGTAAATGCTCAAAATGATAGCATTACTCTAGTGGGCAAACTTTCGCTTACCGGATTACCAATTCATGATGTATGGCAATACACCGATCAAGGAACGGGAACTTCTTATGCGCTGTTGTGTATTAGTACTTCTGGTTTAAGAGTTATTGATCTTTCTGACCCAGCTAACCCAGCTATAGTTGGTACATTAAGTGGTTCAGGGGTGTCTCCAATTGATATAAAAACATGGCAAAACTATGCTTACWTAGTTGCAGAAAGCCCTTCCGTTTCAGGGAAAATTATTGATCTTAGTGATCCAGCCAACCCTGCTTTGGTAGGGTCTTTCCCCGCAGGACATAATATTACCATTTCTGACAGCGGTTATATGTATGTTTCGACACCAGGCATTAGAATTTATGATTTAAATACAGATCCTGAAAACCCTTTACTGGTTTATACAGAAAGTGCTTGTCAGGGGCATGATATATCAATAATTGGGTTTCGTTTGTACGATTTTTCTTGGAATTGTGGGACAAGAATTTTTGACATAACTGTACCAGATACGCTTGTGCAAATAGGAACTGTACCCGCAGATATAGGAACAAATCACCATAGCGGTTGGCCATCTACAAACGGAAATTACCTGTTCGTATGTGATGAATTAGCAACATCAATTGAAAACGATATTATGGTTTATGATATTAGTAATCTTGTTGCACCTTTTAAGGTAGATAGCTTTACTGATCCTACCTCATATGTCCACAACTTGTATGTGATTGATAATTATGCATATGTATCTTATTACCGTGCTGGGTTTAGAGTTTTTGATATTTCTGATCCAACTAATATTTCTTTAGAAGCAGAATATGATACTGACTCTTCTGCTACTGGCCCAGGTTATGGTGGTAATTTTGGATTGTATGTGTTTAGTCAGGATGGAAATATATTAGCGAGCGATGAAGGAAAAGGATTGTATATTTTTAATTTTTCTGCGTTAACTGGCGTTAAATCAAATACCTTAGAAGAAAATATTTTTTCAATATATCCGAATCCAACTAGTGATTTATTGACTATTGAATTACAAAATAAATCGTTTAAAAATGTAAGTCTTAAGATTTATGATTCCATAGGAAAATTAGTAAGAGAGGTGAGTTTGACTGGAAGTACCACAATTTCTACTAAGAATTTTGAACAAGGAATTTATTATATGATATTAGAATCTGAAAGTTTAAGTCAACGTAAACCTTTTATGGTGATTCGTTAAATATCGTCAAAATCTTCATATTCATCGTCATCTGGTTGGGCTATTTTGTCAATAAATTTTCCTAATCCTTTTTTCTTCTTTTTCTTAGTCTTTTTGTTTTGGGTCTTGCTCTCTTGCTTCTTATTATCTTTACTCTCTTCCGCTTCTTCCCATTCTATAATAAATCCATCATCTGTTGGTTCTTCTTTAAGGAGAGTGCTGTCTTTTTTAAACCAACCAAATTCTTTGTTTAAGATTGTTTTTAAGGTTGTTTTTTCCTTCTTCAAACCTTCTTGCCAGCTTTCCTTTAACCCTTTGGTATCATAGCTTATTTTGTAATCATCTACAGTTCCTCTCATGTGTAAAAAGAGTGCAGTCCTTCCTAAACCGTCATCTTCAATGTAACCAAATTCTGAATTTTCTTTTTTCTTCTTTTTGGCTTTTCTCCATAAAACATCACTCATTAATAATTTAAAGCGATAATCAATTTTATTATCGAAAGTGTGTGTTCCAGAAATGGTTAAATCTAACGCACTTGATTTAATAGCTGTTTTTGGAATGTAAACGGTTTGGTTTTTTATTTCTATTTGAGTAACAAGGCTTTTAAATTTGATGTGCTCCAATTCTTCAACTTCTATGTATTTGCTTAACGCTAAAATTGGCTTATAGTTAATTAACTCACCATTTTTGATGTTTACATCTGCCAATACATAAATTTTATCTTTTTTTACTTTGAGCTGTTTATCAAAAATAGAAGCAAACTCTACGTTTGTGGTAGTAGTTCCTTTTATGTTTTCAGCTTTAATCTGTTTTTGACCAAAGTTTTCAAATTGATAAAAGAGCTCGTAAATGTCAATTTCATTGGTGTTTACTTTGCTGGTAATTAAGATTTTATTCTCTTGAGAAGCGTCAATAGCAATATGTCCTGTTACATGGCCTTTCATAGCGTTAAAAGAAACATTAGTTGCAGTTAATACTTGGTCATCTAAATCTATCTGTCCTTTAAAATTTGTTGCTTTAAATCTTCTAAACTGGAAAGTATCAATATTAGCTTTAAAGCTTAATGAGATGTTTTTTGGTAAAGCGATGGTGTAGGTTGTGTTTTTTTCCGAACTTCCTTTTGCACTTAACAGTTCATCTAAAACTAATTTAGTTGAATGAAAATTGGTTTTTACCGCTAAATATTCTCCCTCTACAAATAGGAAAGCAAGGAGATTTTTGAATTTCCCATCTAAACTAAATTGGCTATTATTTATATTAAACTTGAGTGTATCTATATGAACATCGTTGTTGTTAAACCTAAATGAGCCATTGATGTTATTAATGCTTTTTGAACTTTCTTTTACCTTTAAGTTCATGTCGATTAAATGAGCTGTTCCTCTTGCATTAAGCTTACGTAATTCATTAGCTTTAATGTTGGTGAGCTCTTTTATGTAACCGTTGTAAATCAAATTAAGTTCAAGGTTCCCATTGGCTACCTCTAAGCTGTCCCACTTAAAAAATTCTTTTGCCATAGCAATATCTATGTCTGCTTTAGTATCAAATTCTATGTATGGGTTTGATAAATCAGTAACAATAAAGCTTCCAGAAATATGGCCAGCACCAAAATCGGCATCTAATTGATTTAGGGTTAGTTTTGAAGTATTATTGTTTACTCCATTGGTAAAACTTCCAGTAACATTCAAGTTTGTTAATGATTTATCAGACGTACGTTCGGTTATCATCCCATCTTTAATGCTAAAATTAGCATCAAATGCAGGTAGTTTTTTGATAGACAACTCTCCTTTAATAGTTGAGGTGTAGGTTATTTTTCCAACAGTTTCATAGGACAATAATGCTTCTCTTTGTTTGGCAGGAAGTAAAGAGAATAGCTCATTTATTTCTAAATTTTTACCTTTTGAATGTATGTCTAAAACAATTCCAACTTCTTTATTCTTAATAGTTCCTGCTAGATTAAATTTTAACTGCTCTATGGATATTCCTCCAGTTTTGATGCGGTAAAGTTTTGTTTTTTGATTGACAGCTAAAGAAGTATTTATCCTTACTCTTTTATTTTTTAGCACCAACTCGTTTTTATTATTTATTTGGTTTACAAATAAGGTTGCTTGCGTGTTTAGGGTAAAGTTATCTTTAGAAAAATTACCAGATAAAGAAAGGGCTAATGCTTCAACATCCATATCTAAGCCTTTGTATTCATTCAAAAAATAGAAATTGAAACGCTTAAAAACTAATTTTTCTAACTCAATAGAAAGTTTATTTTCTGTGTTTTCAACTTTTTTCCAAAAATGGTAATTATCGTTTCCAAATTTGTCAATTTTTACGTTTACCATTCCATCTTCTACTTGAACCTTTTTAATGGTGTAGTTCTCGCTGAGGATGTCAATAATATTAAATTGTAAATAAATTGATTGGGCAGAAAATAAGGTTCCTTTCTTTTCATTTTCAGTAACTTCTTCAGCAGTTATTTCTTGAAACTCTAATGAAGCATAAGGGAATTTTTTAAAAACAGAAAATTCGATGTTTTTCACATCAATTTTGGTGTTAATACTACCGTTAATCTGTTCAACAATGTAGGCTTTTACCTTGTCTTCATAAATGGTAGAAAAAACAATACCAATCAGAACAAAAATTGCAATGATTACTCCAAGAATGATTGATATTATTTTTAATTTTTTCACACTACCTATTTTACAAAAATGTCAGTTCGAGTGTTCTGAAAATGTCACCCGATTGTCACACTGAGCTTGTCGAAGTGCTGTCGAAGGATTGTTTTCAGAATGTATCGAGAACCAATGATTTCCTTGTACTACGTTATTAAACGTAAACTTTAAAATTCTATTTTATATGGACAGGAACTTATGTGCGAAAAGAAACTTATTAGCAGTAGGTTGTTTAAACGAATTTTTTTGTCTTGAAAGAACAATGTTTTAATGTTGTTTTAGAAAAGGTAAGCAATATAGTGCGAAAGCACGTTACTTTTTCGTTTCGTTTAACGTCTGAGTTTGGAATGTTTTAATATTCTTTACAATGGTTATTAAACGAAGTTAGTCTTTTTTAAGGAGAAAGTCAAGTGGGAATTATTTAAGACTGGTTCATTTGAAGCA
This sequence comes from Flavobacteriales bacterium, assembly GCA_002402165.1. Taxonomy (GTDB): domain Bacteria; phylum Bacteroidota; class Bacteroidia; order Flavobacteriales_E; family Vicingaceae. Next base: position 14,352 of record NVVI01000018.1, on the reverse strand, counting down.
TTCCAACTTCTTTATCAGTTAAAAAACGCCATTGACCGCGAGCCAAATCCTTTTTGGTTAGTCCGGCAAAATAAACCCTGTCTAACTTGGTTACATTATAGCCCAAATGCTCAAACATTCGTCTGATAATACGGTTTTTTCCTGAGTGCAATTCAATTCCTACTAGTTTTTTGTTTTCGCCATTACCAGTATGTACAGCTACATCTGCTTTTGTAAACCCATCTTCTAATTCAAAACCATCTATTAAATGTTTTAAATGAGTTGTTGTTACACTTTTATCTAAACCAACATTGTAGATTTTTTTAATGCCATATTTAGGGTGGGTTAATTTTTTGGTTAATTCTCCATCGTTAGTCAACATTAATAAGCCAGTTGTCGCTCTATCCAATCTTCCGACAGGATAAACACGTTGTTTTAACCTGCCCAATAACTGCATTACAGTTCTTCTTCCAAAAGGATCGTCAGCAGTAGTGATAAAGTCTTTTGGCTTATTCATTAACAAGTAAACTTTCTTTTCGCTTCTAATGGTTTCACCGCCATAAGTAACTTTGTCATCAGGAGATACTTTAAAGCCCATTTCAGTAATTACTTTGCCATTAACAGTAACCACACCAGTGCTTATTAAAACATCAGCTTCTCTTCTTGAGGCAATTCCAGCCTGAGCCAAAAACTTGTTCAAACGCATTTTGCCGTCATTCGCTTTGGTATGCGGATTGTTTTTAGAAGAATCCGATTTCTTTTTAAAACCAGGCTTTCTTAAAGGGGATTTCTTATAAGAACCCGCTCTTCTTTTAGGTTTTTCGTCTTTGTTGGGCTTTCTTCTTTCCATTGTGCTTTAGTTGAAAGTTTTTATACTTCGACAGGCTCAGTATGACAAAACTTTTTAATTATTACATTTTCTAATTAACCAATTAGCTAATTATACCACCATTATCAATTATTTTTTCAGGAGAAACAAAAGCCAAATTGCCTTCATTGTTTTCTGCCATTAATATCATTCCTTGAGATTCTATACCTCTAATTTTTCGTGGAGCTAAATTGATGAGAACAGAAACTTGTTTGCCAATTATATCTTCTGGCTTGTAATGTTCTGCAATACCAGAAACAATAGTTCTTTCATCAATTCCTGTGTCAACAGTCATCTTTATCAGTTTGTCTGCATCTGGATGTTTTTCAGCAGTTAATATGGTGCCTATTCTAATGTCCATTTTAGTAAATTCATCAAAAGTAATTTCGTCTTTCATAGGTTTTGCTTTTGGGTTTGAACCATCTTTTCCCCTTCCTTCGGAGGGGTTAGGGGAGGCTTTTTCTTTTAGTTTTTTGATTTGAGTTTCAATGGCTTCATCTTCAATTTTTTGATAGAGTAATTCAGCTTTATTAATTTGGTGACCTGCTGAAATTTCTACTGCATTATTATTTAAAATATGCTTGAGTTTAGTACAAGTGTTGGGTAAAAATGGTTCAAAAACAATACTTAATGCATTGCTAATTTGTAAGGCAATATTCATGATTGTTTTAACCCGATTTTCATCTGTTTTTATCAGTTTCCAAGGTTCTAAATCAGCTAAATATTTATTGCCTAATCGAGCTAAGGTCATTGCTTCGGTTTGGGCATCTCTAAATTTGAAATGGCTTAATAACTCGTCAACTTTTAATTGAGTGGATTTAATTTTTGAGATTATTTCATTATCATAATCAGTTAAACTCTCTATTGGAGGAACAATCCCTTCATAATATTTATGGGTTAAAACAACAGAACGGTTAATAAAATTTCCTAAAATAGCCACCAACTCATTATTAACTCTTGCTTGGTAATCTTTCCAAGTAAACTCACTATCTTTGGTTTCAGGAGCAATAGAAGTCAATACATACCGTAATTCATCTTCTTTGTTTGGAAAGTCTTCTAAATATTCATGTAACCATACCGCCCAATTACGTGAGGTAGAAATCTTGTCTCCTTCTAAATTTAAAAACTCATTTGCCGGAACGTTGGTAGGTAAAATATAACCTCCATGTGTTTTTAAAATAATTGGAAAAATAATGGCGTGAAAAACAATGTTATCTTTTCCAATAAAATGAACCAATTCGGTATCTTCATCTTTCCAATAATCTTCCCAATTTTTATTGTTGTCTAATGCCCACTGCTTACTAGCAGAAATGTACCCAATAGGAGCATCAAACCAAACGTATAACACTTTTCCTTCACCACCTTCTACAGGAACTTTTATCCCCCAATCTAAATCTCTGGTTATTGATCTTGGAAGCAATCCATTATCAATCCAACTTTTACATTGTCCAATAACTTGCTTTCTCCATTTAGAAGCATCGTGTTGCTGAACACCATCTAACTTTCCAGTTTCTATCCAGTCATTCAACCAACCATCTTCTGTTAGTTCATCCATTTTTAAAAACCAGTGCTTAGTTTCTTTTAAAATAGGCTTATTTCCACTAATGGTAGATTTAGGATTAATTAATTCTGAAGGGCTTAGTGCCGATCCACATTTTTCACATTGATCTCCATAAGCATTAGGAGAATCACAATTTGGACATGTTCCAACAATGTATCTATCTGCCAAAAACTGCTTATTTTCCTCATCATAAAACTGATTGGTTGTTTCCTCTTTAAATGCCTTTTTATCATAAAGAGTTTTAAAAAACTCACTTGCTGTTTCATGGTGAAGCTTAGACGATGTTCGATGATAAATGTCGAATTCAATGCCAAAATCTTCAAAAGCTTTTTTAATAATTGTATGATTTTTATCAACAATAGCTTGGGGAGTGGTGTCTTCTTTTTTTGCTCTAAGTGTAATGGCTGCACCATGCTCATCAGAACCACAGACAAACAAAACATCTTTTCCCTTACCTTTCAAGTATCTTGAATAGATGTCAGCAGGTAAATAGCAACCAGCAATATGACCTAAATGTAAAGGGCCATTTGCATAAGGTAATGCAGCTGTAATTGTATGCCTTTTTTTGTCGTTCAAGGTTTGATGTTTAATTTTGGGCAAAAGTACGTTTTGCAAATCTAATAATGTAAGGTTAAGAATGGAAAAACCAGCCTATTTAAAAAAAGGAGATAAAGTAGCTATAGTTGCTACTGCGCGTAAGATTTCTAAAGAGGAAATTAGGCTAGCAGTTAAAGTATTAAAAAGTTGGGGTTTAGTGATTGTTTTAGGAGAGAATTTATTTAAGGAAGACAATCAATTCTCTGGGGCAACAGAACAAAGAACTTTCGATTTACAAAAGGCTTTAGATGATGAAACGGTAAAAGCTATTTTTTGTGTTAGAGGAGGGTATGGTACAGTCAAAATTATAGATGAGCTTGATTTTTCTAAGTTTATAGAAACTCCTAAATGGATAGTGGGATATAGTGATGTAACAGTATTACACAACCATATCAATCAAAACTTTAGTATTCAGACACTACACGCGACTATGCCAATTAATTTTGCAGAAAACTCTAAAGAAAGCCTAGAAAGTTTAAGAAATGCATTGTTTGGAGAAAAACTAAGCTATGATTTTGATTCCCATAAATTAAACCAAAAAGGAAATACAGAAGGTATCTTAGTTGGAGGGAACCTTTCCATTATATTTAGCTTAACTGGAACAAACTCTCAATTGAACACTGCTTGTAAAATTCTTTTCATTGAAGATTTAGATGAATATCTTTACCATATTGATAGAATGATGATGAATTTGAAAAGAGCAGGAATGTTGGAGAATTTATCGGGATTAATTGTGGGAGGAATGTCTAATATGAACGATAATAGTATTCCTTATGGAAAAACAGCTATAGAAATTATTAAGGACGCAGTAAAAGATTATGATTATCCTGTTTGTTTTGGTTTTGAAGCAGGGCATTTGGACAATAATCAAACTCTAATTATGGGTGAAAAAATAGAGTTAATTGTTGAAGAAAAATGTAGTCTAAGATTTAATTCTTAAACTCYTTATARCCWWCAGGTAYTTTAAAYYTKYTKGMWKSAATYTTCTTTTTAGTCATTTTRKTRGYTTCTAATYTWGATTTAAGTTTKCCATCAAAMCCTTTTTCTTCYCCTATAATTGGRAAAAAWCCAGMATTTTCRGGGATTTGCATAAAGTAYARKGCTAYTTTATCTTTTCTGTTWAGTGCTGYCATMAGRTCTTTAAAGAAGAAGTAATTTCCCTTATCAATAACCCAATAYTCTGCTTTAGATTTAWAATCWGGATTACTAACGGTCCATTTTGTRCARYTRTGYCCWAGAATAGTTTTCTKTTCAGTTGTTTTAAATATTTCTGATTTACTTAAATCTTTAACACTTGGTTTRGATTTAATTTCCATGTGAAGTTTTCTGTCGTGATTTACAGCGATAACTTTTTTGGTTTTTAAATCGATTAACATAGTTCCGCTAATTTCATTATCGTCATTAAGTTCATCTATTCTGACATTACTTGAGGTAATGTAATAGACATACTTTGTTTCGTCAAAATAATTCTTTTTGGTAAACTCAATGGTTCCTTCAAAATTTTGAGCCATTAAAACGCAGGTAAACATTAAGCAAAAAGTAATTGTAATAGGCTTTAAAAAGTTCATTATATAAGTTTTAAGTCAGGGCAAGGTTACTAATAATGACTGTGATAGAGAAAGAAATGCTTTCAAAAAAATAAATACTTTTACACACAGTGTTAATCTAATGGCTGAACATAATCAATTGGGAGAAAAAGGGGAGGAAGAGGCTAAGCTTTATCTTGAAAGTATTGGTTATAAGATACTAGAAACCAATTGGAGAGAAAGAAAATTTGAAATTGATATTATTGCTATTGATGATAAAGAAATTGTTTTTGTAGAAGTTAAAACTAGAAGTACAAATGCATTTGGTTCTCCAGAAGAGGCTGTAAATTTTAAGAAACAACAACATTTGATAGAAGGAGCAGATTTTTATCTTCAGGATAAAGAGATTGATTTGGAATCCAGGTTTGATGTAATGTCAATAATTCTTAATTCAAATCAGAAGCAAATAAACCATATCAAAAATGCATTTTATCCAGAAGTTTAAGCCTGATTTCCACAAGACCTTCTTATTTCTAGTTTATTAGCCAAAGAGATCTGTATAGGTTTAAAATTCTCATTGTTCTTAATATTGTCAATCAAAATAGCTACAGCTTCTTTTCCCATTTGTTTGATAGGTTGTACAACAGCTGTTACAGGAGGATAGCATAACTTAAAAGCATCAATATCATCAAAACTAACTAAGGCAATATCTTGTGGTATTTTGATATTCATTTCTTTCAAACTTTCTAAACAAGCAACCGCTATATTATTATTAGCAACAAATAATGAATTAATACTCTGTGGTGGACTCAATAATTCTTTTAATTCCCTTCGAACCTCTTCCTTAATTTTATCAAAAGAAATCTCTTTAATTAAGTTGCTTTCCACTCTAATTCCATTTTCTTTTAAGGCTTCTTTGTACCCTGCCGTTCTTTCTTTTAATGAGCTAAGGTGAGAAGGGCTAATAGTTAAATGACCAACCTTTTTATTTCCTAATTTTATTAAATGATTAACAGCTTGTTTTGCTCCCAATTTATTTTCGACTCCAACATAGTTGGTTTCAATTTTCGGAATACTCCTATCTATTAAAACAAAAGGAAAATTATTTTTCTTTAATTGTTTGATGTCATTATTGTTGTTTTGAGTGGTAGAAATGATAAGACCATCAACTTGCCTGTCAACTAACATTTGAATTAGTTCAGATTCTTTTTCGGGATTTTCATCTGAGCTGCAAATAATAAGATTGTAGCCATTTACAGTACAATGATCTTCAATGCTTCTACATATTTTAGCGTAAAATGAATTAGAAATATCTGCAACAACTAAGCCTATAGTATTTGATTTTCCTACTCTTAAACTTCTTGCAAATTGATTGGGTTTGTAGTTTAATTCCTTGACTTTATCTCTAACTCGCTGTTGAGTATCTTTATTAATTCCCTTCTCATTTCCCCTATCATTTAATACTAATGAGACCAATGTTTTGGAAACACCTAAACTTTTTGCGACATCTGCTAAGGAAATTTTCTTCATTAAAATAAAACTTTTTATAAAATTACTAAATCGTTTTAGAAAATTGTAAATTAGCAGCTAGAATTATTTAAATGGCAACAAAACAGGGCTTTAAAAAAGCATTTATAGTAATTACTTCTCTATTTTTTATGTGGGGATTAATTACTGTTTTGGTTGATTCTCTTATTCCAAGATTAAAAGAAATTTTTGAGTTAACATATTTTCAAGCAGGATTAGTTCAGTTTGCTTTTTTTACAGCTTATGGAATAATATCAATTCCAGCAGGAGCATTACTCCATAGGATTGGTTATAAAAGAGGCATTATGCTCGGTTTAGGTATTATGGGGGTAGGATGTTTACTCTTTTGGCCAGCAGCATCTTATCGATTTTTCCCTTTGTTTATGATTGGCTATTTTATACTAGCTAGTGGAATGACTATATTACAAGTTGCAGCCAATCCTTATGTAACTGTACTAGGAGATGAAAAAACAGCATCAAGTAGATTAAATTTATCTCAAGCTTTTAATTCGTTGGGAACGGCAATTGCTCCAGCTTTAGGAGCCATTTTTATTTTAAGTGATAACATTAAAAGCTCTGAAGAAATTAAGTTACTAGATCAAACCGCCAAAGAAGCATATTATGCAAGCGAAACGGCTGCAGTTCAAACACCATTTGTGATTTTAGCAATAGCTTTAATTGTATTGGCGGTAATTGTATTGGTTTCTAAGTTGCCAGTTCTCCTAAATACTGCTACAGAATCTAATTATAAAAAAGCTTTGAAACATTCAAGATTGAGATTGGGTGCAATTGGAATTTTTGTATATGTAGGTGCAGAAGTTGCCATTGGGAGTTATTTAGTGAGTTACTTTTTAGATATGAATTTAGCTGAAGTAATAAAAAGCAATAATTTCATGAATCATGCACTTTCTTGGTTTCATGGATTACATTTAAGTTTAATTGATGAAAAAGCAATTGTAGGAACCTTCGTAATATTTTATTGGACTGGTGCCATGCTTGGAAGGTTTATTGGCTCCTATCTGACTAAAATTTACGAAGCACAAAAGGTGTTGAAGGTATTCGCTATAGGAGCGATATTATTATTAATTGTTACCATGACTACGTCTGGAATGGTAGCGATGTGGGCCATATTGGCGGTGGGGTTAATGAATTCAATTATGTTTCCAACCATATTTAGTCTAGCGTTAGAAGGGTTAGGAGAATTGAAGCCCCAAGGTTCAGGTATCTTATGCACAGCAATAGTTGGTGGAGCTTTTATTCCGCCATTATATGGTTTATTAACGGACCTGTCAGGATTTAAAATGGCATTGATTCTCATCATCATCTGCTATGCTTATATTTTCTTTTATAGTAAAAAAGTGAGCGTTTTATGAGAAAAATAACCTTTATTTTAATTGTATCTCTTTTTATTTGGAGCTGTGGAACAGAAAAAGCGATCCAATCAAATGCTTATGATATGGTTAATCCTTTTATCGGAACAGGAGGTCATGGACACACTTACCCAGGGGCAACTATGCCATTTGGTATGGTGCAATTAAGTCCAGATACCCGATTAGAGGGTTGGGATGGGTGCTCAGGATATCATTATACCGATTCTATTATTTATGGATTTAGTCATACCCACTTAAGTGGTACAGGAGTTGGAGATTATGGAGATGTTTTGTTAATGCCAACGCAAGGGAATGTTCAATTTCAGAATGGATATCACCCATATGAACTTGAAGGTTATTCCTCTCCTTTTCAAAAAGCATCTGAAAATGCCAGTCCAGGCTATTATGAGGTAACCTTAGACGATTCAGAAATTTATGTTCGATTAACGACTACAGAACGAGTTGGAATACATGAATATACATTTACTCGAGGACAAAAAAGTAACATTATTCTAGATTTATTGCACCGAGATAAAGCGACTGATTATGGTGTTGAGGTGGTGAATGATACTGAAATAGAAGGATTTAGAATTTCGGAGGCATGGGCTAAGGAGCAGCACATTTATTTTGTTATACAGTTGTCTAAGCCATTCAATTTGCCTATTGAAAGAGGAGATTGGAAAATCAATAAGGAGCGTACAAGTAGAGATTATCAAACCGAAAAAATTGCACTTCAATTTKATACTGAAGCTGGAGAAAAAGTGATGGTCAAGGTAGGAATTTCTGCCGTAAGTATAGCAGGAGCTAGAAAGAATTTAGAAGATGAGGCACCACATTGGGATTTTGAAAAGTACTTATCAGATGCAAAAGAAACTTGGTYWKSRRMNCTTAYCGMRWRYYRWMRTSWWKSRWGGTTCTGAAGAAAAACAAGAAATATTTTACACTTCATTGTATCATACCATGATCGTTCCTAATGTATTTAGTGATGTAGATGGAAAATATAGAGGAACAGATTTAAAAGTGCATCAATCAACCGATGGGCCAGTGTATACAGTATTCTCTTTGTGGGATACTTTTAGAGCAACACATCCTTTATATACCATTATTGAACAGAAAAAAACGAACGAATTTATTCGAACATTTTTAAAACAATACAAAGATGGCGGACAATTGCCCATTTGGGAATTGGCTGGGAATTATACAGGTTGTATGATAGGCTACCATTCCATTCCGGTAATTGTGGATGCTTATGTAAAAGGTATTAGAGATTATGATGAAAAGCTTGCAATGGAAGCAATGTTACATAGTGCCAATATGGATAAATTAGGGTTAGCATCATACAAAACAAAAGGTTATATTCCTGCAGGAGATGAATCGGAATCAGTTTCAAAAACATTGGAATATGCGTATGACGATTGGTGTATTGCTCAGATGAGTTTGGGAATGCAGAAAGAAGGTGTTTATGAAGAATTTATAAAAAGAGGGCAGTATTATAAAAATATATTTAACGCAGAAAGCGGATTTATGCAAAGTAAGATGAATGGCGGTTGGAGATCTGGTTTTGATCCTGCGGAGGTCAACTTTAATTTTACTGAGGCGAATTCTTGGCAGTACAGTATGTTTGTTCCACAGGATATAAAAGGCTTAATTAAATTGCATGGAGGAGCCAAAAATTTTGAAAAGAAGTTGGATGAATTGTTCAGCACAGAAATGGAGCTATCTGGAAGGCACCAATCAGATATTACAGGATTAATTGGACAATATGCTCATGGAAATGAACCAAGTCACCACATGGCATATTTATACAATTATGTTGGAAAACCTTATAAAACACAAGAACGAGTTCATCAAATACTAACAGAACAATATACCAATCAGCCAGATGGATTATCTGGTAATGAAGACTGTGGACAAATGTCTGCTTGGTATGTACTAAGTGCAATGGGTTTTTATGCGGTAACTCCAGGATTGAATTATTATACTATTGGAACACCTTTGTTTGATGAAGTGAATATCAATTTAGAAAATGGGAAACTGTTTAAAATTATAGCAAATAAAGTTTCAAACGAAAATAAATACATACAGAGTGCTTCTATTAATGGAAAGAAATTAAAAAGTGCAGTATTGTATCATAACGAAATTATGGAAGGCGGAGAATTGGTTTTTGAAATGGGACCAGAACCTAATAAAGAGTGGGGTTCAGAGTATATGCCTACATCTGATATTGCAAATGCAGATCAAATAACTCCTGTTCCTTATTTTAATACTTCAGCACAAACATTTGAAGATAGTTTAACGATAGAAATTAAATCAGTTGACAATAAAGGAGATATTTATTATTGTTTTGACTATGGGGAATTTGTAAAATACTCAGGACCATTTAGTATTACAAAATCGACAAATGTTATGGCTTATTCGTTTCATAATATTAGAAGTTGGTCGATTGAAGCTTCTTACAAAAAGATAGTAGGAGGTAGGTCAATTGAAATATTAACTGAATATGACAATCAATACAATGCTGGAGGAGATAAAGCGTTAATTGATCATTTAAAAGGGAGTGCTAATTTTAGAACAGGTTTTTGGCAAGGGTATTATGGCAAAGATGTTGAAGTGATTGTAGATTTAGGAAAAGTGATTACGATCAATAAAATAAGCGTTGGTGCTTTGCAAGACATTAAATCCTGGATATTTTATCCGAAAAGCATTGAATTGTTGGGTTCAGATAATGGAATAGGATTTGCTCCTATAACAGTTGTAATAAATGATTTTCCGGATAATGAATATGGGGCATTTATTAAAGAGTTTGAATTTTCCCCAACTACAAAAGTGCAATATAGGTACATCAAGGTTTTAGTCAAAAATTACGGAAAATGCCCAGAATGGCATTTAGGCAAGGGCGGTGATACTTGGTTGTTTTTGGATGAAATTACGATCGAGTAATTACCGCTTCATTTCATAATCGGCATCTTTCAATTCTTCGGTACTATTATCTTTTTGGGCATAATTAAACCCAGAGAAAACACTATGACCACCAACTTCTCCATTTTTGTTGATGGCTAAAAACCCAACTTGTAACCCTTTAATTTCTTTATGTTTTTTGATGATACGTTTAACAGCTTCCTTACATGCTTCGTTAGGTGTTTTCCCTTGTCGCATTAATTCTACTACGATAGCACTCCCAGCTATACGAATTACTGCTTCACCCATACCTGTTGCACAAGCTCCACCAACTTCATTGTCAACAAAAAGACCAGCACCAATAATAGGAGAATCCCCAACTCTTCCATGTAATTTATAGGCCCAACCACTTGTGGTACAAGCGCCTGAAATATTTCCGACCTCATCCATAGCTAACATGCCAATCGTGTCGTGGTTTTCTGAATTAATATCAGGTTTCTTTTGAGCTTCACTTTCTTTCCATTTTAGCCAAGCTTCTTTGGCTTCAGGAGTTAATAAATCTCTTTTTTCGAATCCTTGTTCTATGGCAAAATCAAAAGCTCCTTTACCAACTAACATTACGTGTGGAGTCTCTTCCATTACTTTTCTGGCAACAGAAATAGGATTTTCAATACCCTGTAAAAAGGCCACAGCACCACATTCATTTTCGTGGTTCATAATGCAAGCATCAAGCGTTACTTTTCCTTCTCTATCAGGTAAACCACCCAAACCTACACTTCTATTCGTAGCATCAGATTCTGTTACACGAACACCTGCTTCTACTGCATCTAAAGCATTACCTCCATCGGATAGAATTTTCCAAGCTTCTTTATTTGCTGCTGTTCCATGGTTCCAAGTAGAAATAACAATTGGTTTGGTAATTGTTGTCAAAACCGTCTTTTCTTCCAAAGTAATGTCATCTGACCCTGAGGCACATTTAGCCAATAGGATTCCACCAATACCTAGGGCACTAGTTTTTAAAAATTTTCTCCTAGACATGGTTTAATTTTTACGGGGTTTCCAGTTTTTCTTTTTATTGAAACGCTTTTTACCTCCTCCTCTAAATGATTTCTTGTAGGTTGTATCGTATTTTGGTCCTTCATCAAAACCTTCTGGTAAAGTTAATTTTCTAACTTCTTTGTCTATTAGTTTTTCAATTTTAGAGAAATTGTAGCAATCATCTGAGTTAATAAAAGTGATGGCCACTCCAGTATCATCTCCTCTCGCTGTTCGCCCAATTCGGTGTATGTAATCTTCGGCATCACTAGGAATATCATAATTAATTACCAAGTTAATTCCTTTAATATCAATGCCTCTAGAGAGCACATCAGTGGCCACTAATAATTTTATTTTTTTATTTTTGAAATCTAATAAAACTTCCTCTCGCTGTTGTTGGTTTAAATCGGAATGGATTCCCTTGGCGGGTAAACCTTCTTTATTTAGTGCTTGCACAATTTCTTTAACGGTTACTTTTCTTGAGGAGAAAACCAAAATAAAATCATGATCTTTTCCTTTCAGAATTTCGCTAATTAATTTTATTTTTTGATGATTGTGTACCAAGTAAGCCGCTTGTAAAATTCCTTCATTGGGTTTAGAAATGGCAATGTTTATGGTGACAGGGTCTTTTAATAATAGCTTAGAAAGCTGCCTTATTTTTGGTGGCATGGTTGCCGAAAACAATAAATTTTGCCTGTCTTTTGGAAGCTTGTTGGCTATTTTAGTAATGTCCTCATTAAAACCCATATCCAACATTCTATCAGCTTCATCTAAAATAAAATGTTTTACACCAGAAGTATCAAAATAACCCATATTTAAATGAGACATAAATCGACCCGGAGTACAAATCACTATATCAGCTCCTGTTATTAATGCCTTCTTTTCAGCATCAAAACTTTTTCCGTCACCACCACCATAAATGGCAATTGAGGTTGCATTAGTAAAATAACTTAAGCCTTCTACTTGCTGGTCAATTTGAATAGCTAGTTCTCTTGTGGGAACAATAATAATAGTGCTTACTTTATCAGAACTACCKCKTTTACAWATWGCATTTAAAATKGGTAAAACAAAWGCAGCAGTTTTTCCWGTTCCWGTTWGYGCAACSCCAATCATRTCTTTGTTTTGCATTACWGCYGGAATKGCTTGTTGTTGTATTGGTGTAGGAGTTTCGAAGCCCATTGCATCAAGTGCCTCTGACACTTGATCTTCAAATCCTAATTCACTAAATTTCATAGAATCCAAAGATAATAAACAAATTGAGCTTTCAATTTTTTATTAATGCTAACAATTTTTGTGAGTGCTTGTTTGAAATTTGAATTGCGTTTTCTTTAGCACCTTCATAATATTCATGTATATCATTAGAATAAATTTCTCCAAGATATTCTATTTTACAATACTTGGCTAAACCTTGAAACGGAAACACAATTTTATCAAGAATTTCTTTAGGATAATCTGATTTTGGACTGCCCATGGTAAAGGAAACAATTATTCTTTTACCTTCTAAATGATAACTGTCTTTACCAAAAGCAAAGCCATATTGAAAAACTTGATCTATCCATTCTTTTAAAAGGGCTGGTGTACTGTACCAAAATAATGGGTATTGGAATACAATTGTATTAGCAGCTAATAAAGCTTCTTGTTCAGCTTTTATATCGATTTTAAAATCAGGGTACAATTTATCCAAATGTCTTATCTCAATATTTTCTTGTTCAAGAAGAATAGTACTAATTATTTTATTCCCAATGGAATTTTCAATTTTTGGATGAGCTAATATTATTAATGTTTTACTCATATTACCATTCATCTTTCTTTTCTACTTCTATTAGAAACAATTCATTAAAATGTTGGTTATAAATGGGGCTAGGTTTTTTAGAAAAAAAAGGACGATAAGCAGTACCATCTTTTGTTACATAATGCTTTTCAAATTTTTGTTTTTCACCTTTTTTAATCATCTCTCCAGTTCCAACTAATAAAATATCTTTATAAGTAACTCTATATTTTTCTTCTTTTAATCCAATAATTACTGTTCCTGCAAAATTCGTTTTAAGAACAATTTCTGGGATACTTGCTATGCCAGTTTTAGTTCGATCAATTTGTTGAGGTCTTAAGGTTGCAATAATTTTTCCGTCATCAACTCTAAATAATTTAAATAAACCACTACTTTTAAAATGAGTAATTATTTCTTCTTTCGTTTTTTTAGTTTCATAAACTTTTTGCCAACTTACTTTCCCTTCTTCTAAAACAAAATGATCATTAGATTTTTGAGCGTTTAAGCTTAAAGTTGTAATTAATGTAAGTGTAATTAATAAGTATTTCATAGCTAATGTTTTAATGGTGGAGAATATCGGAATCGAACCGATGACCTCTTCACTGCCAGCGAAGCGCTCTAGCCAACTGAGCTAATCCCCCAATGTTTTTCTAAATCTTCTACCTGCGGCAGATTTTAAATATTTCTCACGTTTCCGTGCTTCAATTCTATTTTCATATTTCTCTTCATAAATTTTCTTCCAAGGTAGTTTAGATTTTGTTGATCTGACACTTCCTCTGTTATGTTCTTTAAGTCTTCTTTGAGTATCATTACTCATTCCTACATACTGAGAACCATCTTTTTCGCTTTGTAGAACATAAACTTTCATAATATTATTCAATTTTTAATAACTGAGCCCCGCCAGAACGACTTCTGTCGGGCTGGTAATCCCCCAAGTAAAGGTTAAAATTATAAATTTTATATCTTTAAGCAATATGTTTACCATAAACTTTAATAATAAAATTGAAGAAGCTTTATCTGAAAAGCTTGGCTTAACTATTTTGATCTCTGATGTAAAAACTGTTTCAGGTGGAAGTATCAATAGTGCTTATTGTTTAATAACAAATCAAGGAAAGTATTTTATAAAGAACTAAGTTCAAACAATAAGTGCAACAGATAACAAATATCGGAAAGCTAGCTTTCCGATATTTGAAAAAAAATCTGATGCCGATGAATTACCAACA
>NVVI01000017.1 GCA_002402165.1 Flavobacteriales bacterium | reverse complement strand
AATAAAAAAATCCCGATGAAAATTTTCATCGGGATTTTTTTATTCCAATTATTTGATCTTAAGCTAATTTCTGTTTAATCTCTACTTCTTCATAAGCTTCAACAATATCTCCTACTTTAATGTCGTTGTAATTAGCAATATTTAGTCCACATTCATATCCTTTAGCTACTTCTTTAGCATCATCTTTAAATCGTTTTAAAGAACCTAATTCACCTGTATAAACAACAATTCCTTCTCTAATTAATCGAATCTTACTATTTCTATTAATCTTTCCATCCTGAACCATACAACCTGCAATTGTACCTACTTTAGAAACTTTAAAAATCTCTCTAATTTCAACAGTAGCTACAACCTGCTCTTCAATTTTAGCAGCAAGCATTCCTTCCATCGCATCCTTAATCTCTCCAATAGCATCATAAATAATAGAATATAATCTAATATCAATTTGCTCATGCTCTGCTAACCTTCTAGCTTCAGCAGAAGGCCTTACTTGGAATCCAACAATAATAGCCTCAGAGGCAGCTGCCAACATAACATCAGTTTCAGATATCTGCCCTACAGATTTATGTATAATATTTACTTCTATTTGATCTGTTGAAAGTTTTTGTAAGGAATCGGAAAGTGCTTCTATCGACCCATCTACATCTCCTTTAATAATTACGTTCAACTCCTTAAAATCACCTATTGCTAATCTTCTTCCTATTTCATCAAGTGTGATGTGTTTTTGTGTTCTAACACCTTGCTCTCTTTGTAATTGTAATCTTCTCTCTGCAATTGCTCTCGCCTCTTTTTCATCATCCATTACATGAAATTTATCTCCTGCACTTGGTGCCCCATTTAATCCCAATAATGAAACAGGTGTAGAAGGACCAACTTCTTTCATGTTATTTCCTTGGTCATCAAACATGGCTTTAATTTTTCCGCTATAACAACCGGCCAAAAGAACATCTCCAATTTTTAAACTACCTGCTTGAACTAAAACGGTAGAGACATAACCTCTTCCTTTATCTAATTCCGATTCTACAACAGCCCCAACACCATTTTTATTAGGATTTGCTTTTAACTCTAGCAATTCAGCTTCTAATAAAACTTTTTCCAATAATTCATCTATTCCTTGGCCTGTTTTAGCAGAAATATCTTGAGATTGGAATTTGCCACCCCAATCTTCTACTAAAATATTCATCTGAGAAAGTTCTTCTTTTAATTTATCAGAAGTAATTCCATCTCTATCCATTTTATTGAAAGCAAATACAATAGGAACACCAGCTGCTTGAGCATGATTAATTGCTTCTTTTGTTTGAGGCATCACATYATCATCTGCTGCAATTACAACTATTACAATATCAGTAATTTGAGCTCCTCTTGCACGCATAGCGGTAAATGCTTCATGGCCAGGAGTATCTAGAAATGCAATTCTTTTACCCCCTTCAACCTCAACAGAATAAGCTCCAATGTGTTGTGTTATCCCCCCTGCTTCACCAGAAATAACATTTGCTTTTCGAATGTAATCTAGTAAAGATGTTTTACCATGATCAACATGTCCCATCACAGTTATAATTGGTGACCTATCAAGCAAATCTTCTTCTTTGTCTTCTTGTTCTAAATCAACTTCATTTTCTTCAGTTGCTGAAATAAATTCAACCATAAAGTTGTGCTCTTCAGCTATTATAGTTAGTGTTTCGGCATCTAATCGTTGATTAATAGACACAAACATACCTAACGTCATACACGCTCCRATAATGTCGTTAACACCTATATCCATCATGATTGCTAATTCACTAACAGTAACAAATTCCGTTAACTTCAACACTTTTTGTTCTGCTGCTTCTATTTCTGCATCTATATCAGCTTTTTCACTAGCTGCAAGTCTTTTTTCTTTCCTATGCTTTGCTCCTTTGTTTTTTCCTCCTCCAGTTAACCTTGCCAAAGTTTCTTTAATTTGAGCTTGAACCTGCTCTTCAGTTAATTCTGCCTTTTTTTCAATTCTCCCCTTCTTTTTACCTCTTATAAAAGCTTTTTTCTTTTCATCAACAACATCAACTTTTCGTGTAATCCGTTTTCTTTTCTTCTTCTGATTATCTATGTCTCCAGAGGAAGATGCAACCGGTTTTTTCACCTTAGGCAATTCTATTTTCCCTAAAACTTTTGGTGCATCAATTTTCTCATATTTTGTTTCTAATTCTTCTGGAGCCTTTCTCTCTTCAACTTTTTCTTCTGCAACTTTTTCATCTTTTTTAGGGTCTTCTTTCTTAACCGCTTGCTTTTTCTTGTCAGGTCGAGTTTTTAAATTCAATTTACCTAAATCTATCTTACCTATAACCTTTAGCTCATCACCTACTTTTTTCTCCTCAACAACTTCTGGTTTTACATCAACAGCCTTTTCCTCCTCTTTTTCAGGAGCAACCCCTTGCACCTGTTCAAGTGTAATTGTCTCCTTTTCAGTACCAATAGAAACTTTTTCAGATTCTTCCTTAGCGCTTATTTCTGATTGAAATTCAGCGAGCAATACACCATAAACTTCTGCATCAATCTTTGTATTAGGGTTGCTTTCAACCGTAATATCTTTTGATGCTAAAAATTCAATGAGAGTTTGTATCCCAACATTAAATTCTCTTGCTACTTTGCTTAATCTTTTTACTCCTCCAGCCATATGCTATTTACTCTTTCAGTCAGTATTTAATACTAAAGTATATAATTTCTATTAAAAACCTTAAGTAAGGCTCTTAATCTTCAAATTCTTGTTTAAGAATGTTCATCACATCTTCCACCATTTCTATTTCCAAATCTGTTCTTTTCACTAATTCGTCTACAGAATGTTCTAACACACTTTTAGCAGAATCACATCCAACAGATTTTAATTCTTCTAAAACCCAATCTTCTATTGCATCCGTAAACTCATCTAATGCTACATCATCACTATCATCCTCTTCCACATCTCTATAAACATCTATTTCATAGCCAACTAATTTTCCAGCTAATTTAATATTAAAACCACCTCTACCTATTGCTAAAGAAACTTGATCTGGTTTTAAGAAAACCTCAGCAGTCATTTTATCTCTATCTAATTTTATTGCAGTAATTTTAGCTGGACTCAAAGATCTTTGAATGAATAATTCGATATTACTTGTATGGTTAATTACGTCAATATTTTCATTTCTTAACTCTCTAACAATTCCATGAATTCTTGCTCCTTTCATTCCGACACAAGCACCAACAGGATCAATCCTGTCGTCATAAGACTCTACTGCAACCTTTGCTCTTTCTCCTGGCTCTCTTACAATATTTTTAATTGTAATTAATCCATCATAAATTTCTGGAACTTCTAATTCGAATAATCGTTCTAAAAACAAAGGTGATGTTCTTGATAAGATAATAAGTGGCTTATTATTTTTCATCTCCACTTTCACAACAACTGCTCTTACACTATCTCCTTTTTTAAATCTATCATTAGAGATTTGTTCTGTTTTAGGAAGAATCAATTCATTGTCGTCATCATCCAATATTAACATTTCTCTTTTCCAGACTTGATAAACTTCTCCAGTAATTAAATCCCCAACCTTATCTTTATATTGAGCATAGATGTTGTCTTTTTCTAATTCTAATACTTTAGACACTAAGTTTTGTCTTAATGATAAAACTGTTCTTCTTCCAAAATCTTCCATTTTTACTTCTTCCGACACTTCTTCGCCAATCTCAAAATCAGGTTCAATTAAAATGGCATCAGAATAAGAAATTTCTTTGTTCTCATCTTCAACCTCCCCATTGTGGACTATTTCTCTATTTCTCCAGATTTCTAAATCTCCTTTATCCACATTCACGATAAAATCAAAATTTTCATCATCTCCAAACCTTCTTTTGATGGTGCTTCTAAAAACGCTTTCTAAAATATTCATCAGCGTAGCTCTATCTATGTCTTTGAATTCTTTAAATTCTTGAAACGAATCTATTAAACTTAAACTTTCCATTTTTCGGTTATTTATTTAAACGATATTATTATCGTTGTTTCTTTTATGTTATTAAAATTTATTTTTTCTTGTTTCGTTATTGTTTGTTTCTTCTTTCTCCCTTCAATTCTTTCTTTATAAGAAAACTCAATCACAATATCTTTTTCATTAACCTCTATTAATTCTCCTTTCACAACAATGCCTTCAACCGGAACAACCTTTACTTTTCTGCCAATATTCTTTTGATATTGTTTCTTCACCCTAAAAGGCTTATCTAATCCTGGAGAAGATACTTGTAATTCAAAATCCTCAACCTCTCTATCCAAATTATGTTCAACTGCTCTACTAAAGCTCATACAATCTTGGACAGTAATTCCTTTTAAACTATCAATCTCCAACGAAATAGCATTGCCATCTCTAATCTCCAACTCAACAACAAAGCAATCATTTTCTTCAAGCTTATCTTGAATTAGATTTTGAACTTGCTGTTTTGTTATCATTTTTTCCAAAGAAAAAGGGAACTTTTCGTTCCCTCAATTTGTCTCTTTATATTTCGCTCGTACAAATGTAATGAAATAAATTAGTTACACAAGTGGATTCGAAAAAAATGACCACAAAAAAAGCCCAATTTAAATTGGGCTTTTTTTGTAGCTTTATTTTTTCTTCTCTTTCTTTTTATCAGCAATCACATCAAACTTAACAAGAGCATCAACATTCTTATGCAACCTAATTCCTGCTTCATAAGAACCTACATTCTTAATAGCATCTCCTTTAATTTTAATGTACTTCTTATCAACCTTATGTCCTACTTTATTAATAGCTTCTGCTAATTGAGCAGTAGTTACAGAACCAAAAATCTTTCCTTTTTCTCCAGCCTTCACAACAACTTTCACAACCATCTCATTTAGAGCATCAGCTATTTTTTGAGCTTCATCTTGGATTTTTTGATTTTTAACAGCACTTTGCCTTAAATTTTCCTCCAACATTTTAATTGCTGATTCTGTAGCTAGAGAAGCTACTCCTTTAGGGATAAGAAAATTTCTAGCGTATCCGTTTTTAACTTCAACCACCTCATCTTTAAAGCCTAAATTTTCTATATTTTCTTTTAATATTATCTTCATTTTAAATTCCTCCTAAATTATTTCAGCATATCTGCAACGTATGGCATTAATGCCAAATGTCTCGCTCTTTTTACAGCCTGCGAAACTTTTCTTTGATACTTTAAAGATGTTCCTGTAATTCTTCTTGGCAAAAGCTTACCTTGTTCATTTACGAATTGTAATAAGAATTTTTCATCCTTGTAATCAATGTATTTAATTCTATTTTTTTCAAATCTACAATACTTCTCTCTATTCAATTCAATGTTAGGAGGAGTTAAATATCTAATTTCTGATGTGTTTTCAGCCATGATTTTTAATTTTTAGTGGGTTAAAACTTGAGTTTACTTTTTTCTGCTTGGTCTAGATTCAACAAAAGCGATAGCATGTTTATCCAAGGAAACTGTTAAGAAACGCATTATTTTTTCATCTCTTCTTAAGTTCATCTCCATGTTGCTAATTTTTTCGCCTGCCATCTCATACTCAAACAAATGATAAAAACCAGTTGATTTTTTCTGAATCGGATAAGCTAATTTTTTTAACCCCCAGTCTTCTTCATGCATAAGGTTTGCACCAGCATCCTTCAAAGATTTTTTAAACTTTACAACTGTCTCCTTTACCTGCTCTGCAGATAAAACGGGAGTTAAGATGAAGACAGTTTCATAACGTTTTGTCATTTCCAATTTATTTTAAGTGATCCTTCAATTTTTAAAGGACGGCAAAAATAAAAAAAAAATCCATAATATTTTTTTATATTTGCTTTTAATTAATCTGAATTAAAAAATAAACTAAACTATTATGAAAAAAATATTACTCTTTTTAACGTGTTTGGCTACAGTTGGAATAACAGCTAATGCTCAAACAGTATTATTAGCTGACAGTTTCGAAACCTACACTAATGGAGGATTCTTAGCTCAACAAGCTACAAATGGCTGGACAACATGGAGTAATGCTCCAGGTACAGCAGAAGATGCAACAATTTCTCAGAATTTTGCGAATGGAGGGGTACAATCTGCATTAATTCAAGGTACTAATGATATGATTTTCCCTTTAGCCAATAAAACTAGTGGAAAATATAACGTTTCTTTTTGGATGTATATGCCTACAGGATTTGGAGGATATTACAACCTTCAACATTATCAAGCTCCAGGAATTGAATGGGCTGTTGAAGTTTATTTTGGTGACAATGGAATTGGTGAAATTCTAGCCAATGGTACTACAACTCCAATTTCTCACTCTAATAGTGCATGGGTATTTGTCGAAAATCATGTTGACATTGATACTGATACTGCTGCAATATTTATTGATGGTGTTCATATCGTAACATGGCCATTTGCAACTCAAGCTGGTGGTGGTGTTGGAGCAGCTCAATTAGGTGGAGTTAATTTTTATGCTGGCGCTTTAACTGGACAAACTCCTACTTATTATCTTGATAATGTAACTTACACTGAACTTATTGCTGGGAATAACCCTCCTACAATTAGTGTAAGTACAACTAACATTAACACTAATGGTACTGCACCAGAAACATTTGACATAACAAACAATGGAGATCAAGACATGGATTTTGAAGCTTATCCAACTTATCCTTTTGCTGCGAACAATGTTCCTATTACTCCTGTTTATACTCAAATAACTCAAGATGTTAGTGGTTTTGCTAGTGGATTGGGTGGATTTACTGTGCCTGTAACAGTGAAAGCTGCAAATAGATTTATACCATCGTACTTAAACGCTGCGATTGGTCAAGAAATTAATTCAGTTGATGTTCAAATTAATGATATGGCAACGAATTTTGCTTTATTGGTATATGAAAGAGGTTCTTTCATAACCCCAGGACCTGGCACTTTATTATACAACATTCCTTTTACTCCTACAGGAGCTGCAAGTATTACCTCTGTTCCTTTACCTTCTCCACTATACATTGATGGAAAAGATCTTTGGATTGGTTATGTATGTGATGCTGATACAGGTACGTTCCCTTTAGGACTAGATGCTGGCCCAAGAACCCTAGGTGTTAACTGGATTTCTACAGGACCAGGGTGGTCAGAGTACAATGCAGCAATTGATGCTAACTTAACCATTTATGGAATTTTGCAAGGCCAAGCTGTTCAACAATGGTTAACTGTTACTCCTATGTCTGGAACTTTAACCTCTTCTCAATCACAAACAATTAATTTAACTTTTAACATTACAGGTTTACCTGATGGAAATTACTTGTCGGTTGTTGAAATAGGAGCTAACGATCCTAATCAGGAATATACCTCAGTAAATGTTAATTTAACAGTTGTAACTAGTATTGACGATTTAGGGTCTAAAGTTTCGGTAATGACTTATCCAAACCCAACTACTCAGAACATAAATATCAAATCAGATAATAAAATTGATGTTGTTTCTATCTATGGACTAAATGGTCAATTAATTAAAACCATTTTAGTTAATGACAAAACTGCTCTACTTAAGGTTAGTGATTTAGCTAAAGGAAGTTATGTTATGAAGATTAAAATAGGTAGCAATTCTATTATTAGAAATATTATTGTTCAATAATAAATAACATTATTTAATTAATAAAAAAGGCGGTTCAAATTATGAATCGCCTTTTTTATATCTCCTAAATCAAGATACTCAATAAATTAAAGCTACWTAGATYGTTAAAAAATAAATTTAACAGAATGGAGAAACCTACGGCTAAATAAAATTATATTTGTTTCTCTTTWARGTRGCATGGAAAATTACATYGTTTCTGCAAGAAAATACAGRCCGACAACATTCGATTCAGTTGTTGGACAACTMTCYATTACTTCTACTTTACARAATGCTATYAAAAATAATCAYTTAGCACAAGCATTTTTATTTTGTGGCCCTAGAGGTGTTGGMAAAACAACTTGTGCAAGAATTTTAGCKAAAACRATTAAYTGTTTTAGYRTAACAGAAAACATTGAAGCATGTAATGAATGTGAATCATGTAAATCTTTTGACGAAGGTCGTTCATTAAATATTCATGAGCTAGATGGTGCATCTAATAATGGTGTTGATGAAATCAGAAACTTAATTGATCAAGTCCGATTTGCTCCGCAAATTGGCACTCACAAAGTTTACATTATTGATGAAGTTCATATGCTTTCACAAGCAGCATTTAACGCGTTCTTAAAAACACTGGAAGAACCTCCAAAACATGCTATCTTCATATTAGCAACAACAGAAAAACACAAAATAATTCCTACCATACTTTCAAGGTGTCAAATTTTTGATTTCAATAGGATTAAAATTAATGACATTTCTAGTCTTTTATCCAAAATTGCTAGTAAAGAAAATGTGAAAGCCGAAGCTGATGGATTGCATATAATTGCTCAAAAAGCAGATGGAGCAATGAGAGATGCCCTTTCTATGTTTGATCAGATTGTTAATTTTTCTGGTGGGACTATAAGCTATCAAGATGTAATTGAAAACTTAAACATTCTTGATTATGATTACTATTTTAAGGTAACCGAATCCATTTTAAGCAGAAATGTTGCTGACTCTTTATTGCTATTTAATGAAATACTAAATAATGGGTTTGATGGTCATAATTTCATCAATGGCTTAGCCGAGCATTTAAGAAATTTATTGGTTTGTCAAGACGAAAAAACGGTTGAACTTCTAGAGGTTGGAGAAGCCATTAAAGTAAAGTATACTAGCCAAGCAAAATCATCTAACACATCCCARTTAATTTCATTTTTAAATATYAYYAATAAAGCAGACACTCAATACAAGSTAAGTAAAAATCAACGWKTATTAGTWGAAGTAATGTTAATGCAACTTTGTTCTAATGACGGTTTAACTGATGAAAAAAAAAAGCCTCTAATTAATATCCCTTTTGGAAACTCCAACAATTTAGTTAAAGAAAAGACAGAACAGAGTACAAACCCTGCTTTGGATGCTTCAATAGAAAAAACTACTACTAATTACACTATTCCAGAAATAGAACCCGTTCAAGTTAAGGAAGAAGAGCCAAAACCAATTGTTTCGTCTGAGTCTGTTGTTGAAGAAATTCCAACCACCAATGAAGAAAAAGCCGTTATTAATAATCTAGAATCTAATGAAACCCCTCTGACAATTGACAAAGCGATTACTGAATCTAAACCAATAAATGCAACATTAAAACAAAATAGTAATCTTGTTTTTTCAGATACTATTTCTATTAACCCAATAGCCACTCAAGAAGAAACAGAGGAAATTAATACTACTATTTCAAGTATGCCCCATAACTCCTACACTCCAGAGCAATTTGGTAATGTATTGAATGATTACAAAATAGTTCTTCAAGAAAAAGGAAAAGACAGCTTAGCTTCAATTTTTGAAGTCTTACCAWRMRTKAWWWWANWCRSCRTTNNCATCTTTTAATAGAAAATAAAGCVCTAGAAGATGAATTTAACGCTCACCGAGCTGAYTTYTTAGAWTATGTTAGAGAAAATTTATCTAACTACAATATTCAAGTTAATACTGARGTTAATAAAGATRTAAAATTRAAAAAAGCATAYACTCCACAAGAAAAATTTGTGAAAATGAGTGAAAAAAACCCTCACCTAAAACAGCTAGTCCAAAAACTAGATATGGATGTAGGATATATATAGTTAAACTTAAATCAATACATTATGAAATTCAAAGCACTAGCACTAATTACCACTATACTTTTTATCGTATCATGCGATAGCGAAACGGAAACAAAAAAAACTTACAAGTATGATTATGAAACCGTTGAGGGAGATGTTTTAAATACGTTTATTTATACGTTAGATAACGGACTGAAGATATACATGTCTATAAATAAGGATGAACCAAGAATTCAGACAAACATTGCTGTAAATACAGGAAGTAAACAAGACCCTTCTGATGCAACTGGTTTGGCTCACTACTTAGAACATATGGTTTTTAAAGGAACCTCTAAAATTGCAACCATCAATTGGGAAGAAGAAAAAGTATTATTAAAACGAATTTCTGATTTATACGAAGTCAGAAGAAGTGTTACTGATAAAACTGAACGAAAGGCAATTTACAAACAAATAGATAGTCTTTCTGGTGAAGCTGCAAAATTTGCAGTGCCAAATGAGTATGACAAAATGATTAGCTCTATTGGTGCAAAAGGAACCAATGCATACACTTCTGTCGAGCAAACCGTTTACATTAATGACATCCCATCAAATGAATTTGAAAAATGGCTTTCTATTGAATCAGAAAGGTTTAGTGAATTAGTATTAAGATTATTTCATACTGAATTAGAAGCTGTCTATGAAGAATATAATAGAGGAAAAGACAGTGACTATTGGTTAGCTTGGGAAACAATGTCAGCACATTTATTTAAGAAGCATACCTACGGAACACAGACTACTATTGGAACTAGTAAGCATTTAAAAAATCCTTCCATGGAAAAAATTCATCAGTATTTTAATGAAAGATATGTGCCTAACAATATGGCAATTGTGCTTGCAGGAGATTTAGATCCAGATAATACCGTTGATTTAATTAAAAAATATTTTGGTGATTATAAAAGGAAAAAAGTTCCTGAATTTATACCAGATGTAGAAGATGAAATAACAGAGCCAGAATATGTAACTGTTAAGGGAAGTGATGCCGAATGGGTAAGCATTGGTTATAGGTTACCCGGCATAAAACATGAAGATATGCATATRATTAGYCTTTTTGAYGGYTTAYTAAATAATGGACAAGCWGGWTTAATTGATTTGAATTTRATAAAAGGACAAAARGTRTTAGATGCATATTCTGGAGCRGATGTTATGAAAGATTATACAGCTTTTGAATTAACTGGAAACCCAAGAGAGGGTCAAAGTTTAGAAGAAGTAAGGGATTTATTGTTGGGTGAAATAGAAAAAATAAAAGCTGGAGATTTTGAAGAATGGATGCTGCCAGCCATTATTAAAGATTTTAAATTGAGTGAACAACAACGAAATCAATATAACGGATCAAGAGCATATATGATGACCAATGCTTTCATTATGGGCTTAGATTGGAAAGATGTAGTAAATCACAATGATAAACTTAGTACAGTTACTAAAAAAGATATTATTGCTTTTGCCAATAAATATTTTAAAGAAAACTATGTTGTTGTTTACAAAAAAACAGGTGAGTCTGATAACCCTAAAGTTGAAAAGCCTGCTATTACTCAAATTCCTTTAAATAGAGATACTGCATCTGCTTTTGCTACTAATTTTGAAAAAATGGAATCTACTAGAATGACTCCTGTTTTTGACGATTACAAATCAGAAATTAAACATGAAAAATTAAATTCTGGTGTATCTCTTTATTATGTAAAAAACACAACCAACGAAACATTTAGTCTCAACTATATTTTAGATATGGGCTCTTATAGCGATAAAGAAATGGCTCTAGCAGTTGAATATCTAGAGTATCTTGGAACCAATAAGTATTCTGCCAACGAATTACAATTGGAATTATTTAAGCTTGGATTAAGTTACAGTGTTTATGCTGCAAGTGAAAGAGTTTATGTTTCCTTGTCTGGTTTGGACGAATCCTTGGAAGAAGGAGTTAAACTGTTCGAACATATTTTGGCGAATGTAGAACCTAACCAAGAAGCATTTGAAAATGGTGTTCAGGACAAATTGAAAGATAGAGCAGATGCTAAACTTTCTAAAGGAGCTATACTTTATGGTGGCATGCTAAATTATGGACAATATGGTAAGGATTCTCCTATGAAAAACATCCTAAGCGAAGCCGAATTAAAAGAATTAGATCCTGTCAATTTAGTTGCAAAAATTAAGGACTTAACTTCTTACGAACACTATATTTATTATTATGGGAGAAAAGATATAGAAGAGGTAAAAACATTACTCAACAAGTATCATAAAACTCCAGAAAAATTAAAAGCGTTAATTGCACCAAAAGAGTTTCCGGAATTAACAATGGATAATAACAAAGTTTATTTTGTGAATTATGACATGGTTCAATCGGAAGTTATGATGCTTTCTAATGCGGGGCCTTATAACAAAGATTTTGCTGCAACAACAAATGTATTTAATGAATATTTTGGCTCAGGATTATCTTCAATCATCTTTCAAGAAATTAGAGAATCTAAAGCGTTGGCCTATTCTGCCTATGCAGTGTACACTACTCCAAGAAAAATAAATAAATCTCATTATGTAAGAGCTTATGTTGGAACCCAAGTAGATAAATTGGGCGATGCCAAAACAGCAATAATGGAACTAATGAATAACATGCCAGAAGTTGAAGACCAATTTCAAGACTCTAAGTTAGCCGCTTTGAAAAAAATTGAAACTTCAAGAACAAAACGTGCTAGTCTTTTTTGGCGTTATTTAGGAGCTAAAGAAATGGAGCGAGATTATGATTTGAATAAAGAAATCTATCCTCAAATTAAGAAATTAGAGTTAACTGATTTAAAAACTTTCTTCAACAGCAACATTAAAGGTAGAAACTATACTTACCTCGTTATTGGAAATAAAGAACTGATTGATATGAATGTTCTTAAAGAAATGGGAGAGTTTCAAGAACTAACTCTAGAAGAAATTTTTGGATACTAGAATCACCCTAAATCATTGTCAGTTCGATTGATTTTATACGATAAAATTGTATCGAGAACCAAATGATTTAATCGAAAAATGGTTCTCGATACAAAATTCAGAAAAAGAATTTTACTCGAACTGACATTTTTTCATTGTTCTATCCAATTAATTACTAAATTTGCACCCCGATATTTTTATTGGGATTAACTATTTATTAATTAAATTCTTAAAAAATGCCTACAAAGATTAGATTACAGAGACATGGTAAAAAAAGGTACGCGTACTTTCATGTAGTTGTAGCGGATGCTCGTGCCCCACGTGATGGGAAGTTTATTGAAAAACTAGGTACTTACAATCCAAACGACAACCCAGCAACAATTGACATTAGTTTTGACAGAGCCCTACATTGGGTAAAAGAAGGTGCACAACCTACTGATACTGTTAGAGCTTTGCTTTCTTACAAAGGAATAATGCACAAAGACCACCTTGATAGAGGAGTTTTAAAAGGTGCATTAACTCAAGATCAAGCTGACAAAAAGTTTGAAGCTTGGTTAAAAGAAAAAGAAACTAAAGTTGATGGTAAAAAAGATAGTTTAGCTAAAGCTGCTTCTGAATTAGAAAAAACAAGGTTAGCTGCTGAAACTGAATCAAAAAAGAAAAAAGCTGCAGAGATTTTAGTAAAATCATCTGAGATGGCTGCAGCAGCAGAAGCAGATATTGCTAAAGCCGAAAAAGCTAACGAAAATGCTCCTGCTGCTGAAGATGACACAGAAGTGTCAACTACTGAAGAAGCAACTACAGAAACTGAAGCTATAACTGAAGCACCCGCAGAAGAAACTAAGGCTGAAGAAGTAAAAGACGCTGTGACTGAGCAGGCTGCTCCTGCTGAAGAAAAAACAGAAGAACTAGTTGCTGAGGAAACTCCTGTAGTTGAGGAAGAAAAGAAAGAAGAAGCTGCTCCTGAAGATTCTGCTGAGGAACCAAAAGCTGAAGATTCCAAAGAAGAAGCTCCTGCTGAAGAAACTGAAGAGACTCCTGTTGCTGAAGCTACAGAAGAAAAATCTGAGGTAGAAGAAGAGAAAAAAGCAGAAGAATAAAAATACAATCATGAATATTGAAGAGTGCTATTATTTAGGTTACACTTCTAAAGTTCATGGAAAACAAGGAGAACTCATCCTAAAATTGGAAGTAGATTTTCTTGAAGAATGTAAAAAACTGGAATCAGTATTTATCCAAATGAATAAAACGGATACATCACTGATTCCTTTTTTTATTACCAAATCTCAATTWCAAAATAACGGTACATTACGCATTAAAATAGATGATGTAGATACCATTGCTGATGCAAAGCCTTTGGTTGGAAAAGGAGTTTACATTCCAAATAGCACCTTACCCACTTTAGAAGGAAATCAATTTTACCATCATGAAGTGGCTAATTTTAAAATTATCGATACCAACTATGGTGAAGTTGGACAACTCAACCAAATACTCAATTATCCCAAACAGGCTATTTTTGAAGTAATTAACGCTGATAACAAGGAGATCCTAATTCCTATAGCTGATGACATTATTGTAACTGTAGATAGAACCAAGAAAACCATTGAAGTAATTACTCCTGATGGTTTAATTGATTTGTATTTGGAATAAAAGCATTAAATTTGGGATAAAACAYTCCGATAGCTATCGGGAGCGAATAAAAGTAATGGTACGTTTTTCGGTTTACCTGCAAGCTAAATAAAACAGTATGATTCTAAGGTGTAATGACAAAATTCTAGTGCTCGAAAAAACTCAAATTAATTTCTCGAAGAATAATTTGCATTCTATTTTCCGCACAAAAAACAACAAAACTCTTGGAGAAACACTCGATCATCCAAAATATAAATCATTAAAAGAAGAATTTGAAAAATATCAAAAGAGTCACTTTGAAAAACCATTAGGTAAGTTTTTATATAATCTAAAAAAATCTTCAAACACTAAATATCTAAAGTTTTTGAATAAACATGGAGACAATATATTCTGTGAATTTAATATTGAAACTAATTTAGAAGATAAAGGTATTTACGCATGGGTAGTCGAGGATGAAATTAAATATATTGGTAGATGTACAGATAATTTTAAAAAAAGAGTAAATCAAGGTTACGGAAGGATAAATGCAAAAAATTGTTATCGTGATGGACAATCAACTAATTGTCATCTAAATTCAAAAATAAATGAATGTAAAAATGTAGATTTTTATGTTTATAAAATGAATGAAAAAACAACAATTGAAATTAATAATTTAGAGTTTGAAATTTTAAAAAGCCAAAATTTTGAATGGAATATTCAAAACAACTAAAAAAATAAACACAAAGCTGATTACCCATAACCGCATTAAACACCAATGAACTCCTTCCAATTCAAACAATTTACCATACAGCAGAATACTACTGCCATGAAAGTTGGTACTGATGGTGTATTGCTAGGGGCTTGGTCAAGAGTTAAAGAAGGTAATTTGTTAGACATTGGAACTGGAACTGGTTTAATTGCAATAATGCTTGCCCAACGTAACCAAGCTGCAATTATTGATGGGGTTGAAATAGAAAAATCAGCTTATACCCAAGCGGTAGAGAATGTGAAAAATTGTAATTGGTCAGATCAAATTAACGCACATCATTGTTCTATTCAAAATTATGGCCCCAACAAAAAATACGATGTCATCATAAGTAACCCTCCTTTTTTTATCGAATCTACTAAAGCTCCTAATTCAGAAAGAAATACTGCCAGACATACTGATAATTTATCATTTGCAGATTTAATTAGTGCTGTAATTCGATTACTAAAACCTGATGGAATTTTCTCATTGATTTTACCAATAGCTGAATCAAAACAATTTATCCAATTAGCAGAGGAGCAAAACTTGTTTTTGAATAAAGAATGTATTGTTAAACCCAATTTAACAAAACCAGCTAAAAGAGTTTTAATGGAATTCTCTTTTCAGAAGAAAGAACTCATTAAAACAAAATTCACAATTGAAAATGAAACAAGACACCATTACACAAAAGAATACATATCTTTAACCAAAGATTTTTATTTGAAGTTTTAATTTTCTTTTGTCATGGTGAGAGATGTCACACTGAGCTTGTCGAAGTGCTGTCGAATCCATAAAAAAAGAAAATACCAAGATTGCTCTATCCTTCGACAAGCTCAGGATGACAATCTTTATAGATAACGAAATGGCAATAGACAATTACCAAGGGAAAAAATTTTGTGGAGACAATAGGTTTAATGTCGATGATAATTTAACTGTTGAAGAAGCACTTCAAATCATCATCAATGATGAAATCTTTAGCATCACCATGAGAACTCCTGGAAATGATGAAGATTTAGTTAGAGGTCTTTTGTATTCTGAAGATATTTACAAATCAGGAAAAAAATTAAATATCTCTTTTCCTAAAAACGAAGAAAAAGGAATAACTGAAGCCAATATTATAATTGATAAAACTCTTTTAAGTGATGGCTATTCGAATAGTAGAAATCTTTTGTCTGTTTCTTCTTGTGGTATTTGTGGTAAAAAAGAATTGGAAAATTTAGATGGAAGTCAACAATTAAAAAATGGTAATACATTAAGCATTAAAGACCTCTTTAAAATGTTTGAAGTCATGAATAAAGGGCAACCAACATTTCATCAGTCTGGTGGCTCTCATGCAGCAGCAGCATTTTCTAAAAATATAGAGCTGTTATCAATTAGAGAAGATATTGGTAGGCATAATGCTGTAGATAAAGTAATTGGTCATTTAGTTAATAACAAGCAACTCAACAAAGCAACATGTTTAACAGTTAGCGGAAGGGTTTCTTATGAAATAGTTTCAAAAGCATTTGCTGCTAAAATTCCAATACTTGCTGCTGTTTCTGCTCCATCAACATTAGCTGTAGATTTTGCAAAAGAGCTCGGCATTACATTATTAGGGTTTTGTAGAGAAAATAAAGCCACCTGTTATTCGCACCCAGAGCGATTAGTTAGCCCCTCTGCCTAAAAGGCATCTCCCCTAAAGGGAGAAAATAATGACTCCTTTAGTTGATAAGTGTTACCACTCCTCTTTTAGAAAATTCTTCTCCTTTTGCAGAAAGAAATTTAATTACATAAACATAAGAATCTACTTGGCACATTTTTCCAGAATTATTCACTCTCCCATTCCAAGCTTCCATTACATTTCCAGTTTCAAAGATTTTTTGTCCCCACTTATTATAAATCTGAAACACATAAGACTCAGGATCAGCAAAGGTTAATATTGGTTTAAATTCAGGATTATAGATACTTTCAGGAGCAAATGCATTTGGCACATACAAATATGGTTCTTGAAAAACACATGATTCATTAGAGATACTAGAAGCTTCTGGTAAGCCACCAACATGAGCTACAATATTTTCCGTAGCTATAATTTTATAGCAAAATTCTCCATCGCCTTTAAAAACATCTGTAATATCATCTACATAAATAACTGTATCAGTAAATACAGCTAACGTTGTAATAGGAGAAGATTCCCAAACACCAGCTACTGCTCTATATACATCGTATTTTTGCACACCTCCTAACCACCCTTCATAAGGTGTAATGGTAAGCGTATTAGTCGCTTCAATATTATTTGCTTCAACACTAACCCAAACTGTTCTTCCAATGTTAGAAGGATAACCTGAAACACCACATATATTAACAGTTTCTACTTGATAGAAGTAGTAGGTTGTATTTGCATTTAAATCATTATCATCCGTAAATTGTATTAATGGATTCATTCCTGTAAAAGCACCAACTGATCCAACAATATTATACGGACCTGCTAAACTCGTAGCTCTTTTAATGCTATATGAACTTATATCTGCAGCAGTATCTACATAAAACTGCAAATTAATTGTTGTAGAATCTACTACTGTTGCAGCATACATATAATTAAACGCTGGAATTTTTAGAAACGTTGCTGTGGGAACATTAATATCATTTGAAGAAGAACTAAAAGGACCTGCCCCGCTATTTTCAACTGCCATCACATAAAAATCGTAAGTAGTCCCTTGGGTTATTCCTGTATAAGTAAAGTTGGTAGTAAATGATGTGCCAGCTAAAATATATGCACCGCTATTAATACTTACATATATGCTATATAGAACAGTTGGCCCAGATGTAAAATCATCATAAGCATTCCACTCTAAAAAAGCACTAGCATTACATACATCAAATGTATAATCTAACCACATGGTATTGTGGTAATTTGTACCTACCGCACTTTGATTATTGCATATATCAACCCCTACAACTCCTAATTGTATTGATTCAAAATCTGAATTATTACTTCCAAAAGGAATGGTATAACAATTTACTCCTATTGCAACAGAGTCTATACTGTCATTAGCTCCAGTTCCAGGATTTACCATGAATATGGTATAAAATTCTAAATCCGGATCAGCAACTGGTTGCCAGCATATAGTTATATTTCCTGCTAAATCAACAGAGATACTATCTACGACAGGAACAGGAACTATGTTTGTTGTACAGTTTGCATGAACTTTAGTAAGTCCAATAAATAATAATATGATTAATCCTAACTTTTTCAAAACCAGTGTTTAGCAGCAGTATATTACGTATAAGACTTAAAAATGTTGTGATTAGTTGCTTTTTTCTTTTGGAAACGTTAATTCGCCTTTTTGTAGCTTATTGTAGCACTCTACTAAAACAGCCAATAACTTACTAAATGAAGCCATTGCCTCCTTAGTTGGATCACTTATTTCTACTCCTTTTAGCTTCAACATCAAATATCCATATAAACCATTTAAACAGGCGTGTATTTCGTTTTTTGATTCACCTCCGGATTTAATCATAAAATTATTGATGTTATCTTTTGCTGCTAAATAAGCTTCTTGATATTTCACATCTTGCATCGTAGTTAACAATGAATTATGTAGGTTGTTTATTTCTTCTACGTGCTTCATTACAAAACTCAAATGTCCTTTATCGGAAATCCCTTCCTTCATCATTTGTTCAATCAAGTTTTGGTACCAAAACTTCATGTCATATTGCACCTCAGTAGTAGTATTAAATTTACTAATTACTGAGTCTGTTATTTGAGTCAAATCAAAATGATGTGAACGTATAATGTCTTCAATTTGCCACATATATAAAATATACTCAGCAATATTTGTCTTCTTTTTTTCTTGTGCAATAAGCATTATTTCTTATTTTTTTCAGCTTGTTTTTGATCGTACAACTCGTTTAATCCAACTACAATATCGTTAGTTATGTTGATTCCCTCATTATAATCTAGCACTATGTTACCTACCTGAGATGCTCCAATAATAATATTATAGTTGGAACTTTCGTTAAATTTCTTAATAAAATCTTTTACATTTTTCTGGAATTCATCATTCAATTTTGCTTCTTCGTTTTGAAATTTAACAGCAAAATCATCTCTCATCTTGTATAATTTTTGCTCTTCTTCTGCTAACTCTTTTTGTTTAATTTGCCCCTCAAATTGAGTCATTGTTGGTGCTTTATTTTGAAAATCTCTTACTTTTCCCTCAAATGCAGCAGACTTTATAGAAAGTTCCTTTTCATATTTTTTTTCTCTTCTTTTAAGCTTATTAATTAACTCAGCGTATAATTTGTAATTTGCTTGTAGAGAATCAACGTTTAAGTACCCTATTTTAGATTCAATTTTTGCTACTTCAATTGGTTCTTCAATTTCAGTTTGTTCTATTTCAGTAGCTATATCCTCTTCAATAGAGTTGTTGCTAGAAAATTGTAAATAGTACAATATTGCAACAGCAATTATTAATACACCATTTAGTCCCAAAGAAATGTTTTTCATCTGTTTTATTTTTAAATAATAAAGCTCTCCTTTACAGTTGTTACTACAAAAGTGAGCAATATAATTAATAAAAAATACTAGGGGTTAAATTAATTCAGGATGCATTGTATTACTAATAAACTCAAAAGGCAAATTTACCATGCAAGCAAAATCTTCTCCTACTTCTTTCATGTCATCATCTTCTATAGAAAAATGCCAAATAACATGAACGTCTACACCTTCTTCTTTTAAATCTCTTAATTTATAAAGAATGAATAAAATTCTTTTGGAAGAAAAAATATTGAAATACTCTAAATCAAATACAAAGTCTATTCTCTTGTCAAGTTGTTCTTGTGCATTCTCTAACCATTCTATTAATGGAATATAGAAACTATCTACTTCAGTCACAACAGATTTTCCCTTAATTGAAAAGAGATTCTTTTCAATATCAAAGATAACTTCTGGTGAAACATCTGTTGGTTCTATCCTAATTTTTTCCATCTTAATTCTTAATTGGATAATCAATATCTGAATAAATTTAATAAGATGGTTAAAATATTATACGTATAAGCCTAATTGCAAGACAAATCACACATAATAGCAGATAAACAAGCGTTTATTACAAACTCTTCATTTCTTTTAATTTACTTGCCTGCCGCCTTGATATCTCTACCTGTTCGCCATTTTTAAGCTTTACCATTAAACCACCATTAAACCAACTTTCAATCTTATCAATCCARTTTAARTTGATGATRAATTTGCGATTAGCTCTAAARAAMACATTTTCATCAAGCYTRTTGGCTAAATTGTTTARCGATTTYAATATYAATGGTTTATTATTATCAAAATAAACTCGYACATAATTTCCTTCAGATTCAAACATAGGAACATCAGACAARTTYACAAACCAACAYYTRTCWCCATCTTTWACAAATACTTGRTKATTWARMCCTARTTTRTCTGAMGWKGAKATAGGCTCTAAAATTTCTTCCTTWACYTTTTCAATAGCTTCNTTTAATCTATCAGMTTGAATTGGTTTTAATAAATAATCTAACGCATTTACATCAAAGGCTTTTATTGCATATTCATCATAAGCCGTTATAAAAATAACATGAGGCATAAAATCTAGCTCTTCCAGTACTCCGAATCCATCTTTTCCAGGCATATGAATGTCTAAAAAAACTACATCTGGTTTCAGCTTATCTACGGCAATAATAGCAGATTCTGCACTATCACATTCTTCAATAATCTCTAAATTAGGAAAATCAACTAATAACCTTCTTAATTCATTTCTTGCTAATCGTTCATCATCAACTATTATAGCTCTCATATTTTTATGACTTATAAAATTGTTTTATTCGGAATTATCACTTTCGTTTTCACTCTTCCATCTTCATTAATAATCTCAAAACTTGCCTGATCGCCATACATTAATTTCAATCTTTGTATGGTATTAACTAGGCCAAAACCTGTTTCAGATTTTTTATTTTTATCATACACTCCACTATTGTATATCACAATTACAAGTTTTTCTTGTTCAATGAAAGAATTAATTTCTATCGTTCCTCCCTCCGGCAATCTTGACGTTCCATGTTTAATTCCATTTTCAACCAATGTCTGTATCATCAGTGGAGGCAACAAAAATATTTCAGTATCTGCATCAATATTCCTTTTAATGGTAAGCTTTTCTTCAAACCGCGTTTTTTCTAAGCTTAAATAATCGTTTACCAACTTCATTTCATCACCTAAAGAGATTAATTTTTGCTTGCCCATAAGTAAAGAGTTCCTAAGCACATTAGATAACTGAGTAATCGCTTCTTTGGCCAACGAAGGATCTTCATTGATTAATGCTCTTATACTATTCATTGAATTAAAAATAAAGTGCGGATTTAATTGAGATTTTAATTTATTTAATTCAATTTCATTTTTTGCTGCTTGCCACCTTAAATTCTTTATTTCTTCTTTTTTATAATTAGTTACAAAGTGAAATAAAAAGTAAAGCAATGACCATATTAAATATAATAATGTAGAACTCATTATCCCATTCAATATCCCAGACAATTCAAATTCATTTTCAAGTATTAGTTTTTCTATTATAAATGATTGAAGGAAAGAGGAAATAATTCCAAAGATGAGCGTTCCTAATAAAATTCGAGGTATCAATCGAGGTATATTATACCTCATCCAATTTAATCTTATAATAATTAATCGAAATGCGTGAGACACAGAAAGACCAATTAAAAAAATTGATAATAAACCATAAATAAGTTCAATACTAAATTCATTACCCATTAAAATATTAAATATCCCAACAATAAAAGCATACAATAACCATCCTACTATTTGTGATATCCAGTATAGTTTTTTCTTATTGGGCATATAGTCGGTAAATAAATTTTAAGGAACTAAAGTAACCAATTATTATTTTTGACCTAACCAAGCGTTTCTTATTAGCAACTGCTCTTTAGTCGCATTATCATTAAATTCAATTAAATACTTTTTAGCCTTTTCTACTAGAATTGCCTTTCCTTTCAGCTTTTTAGTTTTCATTTTTCCTTTTTCTTTTCGAGCAACTATAACCTCAACTTTATCTCCAGGTTTCGTATTCTTTTTAAACTCATCCATTTGCTCTTGAGCTTTATCCACCTCTATTTTAACCACATTCACAGAAATAAGCTCATCATTGGTTTTATATCCCAATGATTTTCCGAATTCATTAATATTTGATACATCAGCAACAAATAGTCGCTTAGTTTCTGGATTATAACTTAATGATATCCCTCCTAAAGTAATTTCCTTTATAGTTACATCTTTCTTAAATGTAATGCCAACCTTATTTAAAACTTCTTTTAAAGGGAGCTCTGTAGTCCCTTCTACATGATTGGTAAAAAAAGTCCTTATCTCTGATGAAGATAATTTTGCTATTTTATCAAATAATTTATCATCATCAAAAGATTTATACTTGCCATACTCTTCAGATAACATTAGCATCATGTCTTTAACCCCAACTTTGCCATCAGAATAATCTCTTAATAAAATATCTAAACACATTCCTATCAATGCTCCTTTTTGATAAACGTTTCCATATTGATTTTCATGCTCATCCAAACACCCTAAGCTCAATTCTGTAAATGACAAATCATCTTTAAAATAATTTGCTCCAGTTAATTTACTTTCTATAACTTCTAAATATTCCTGAGGAGTTTGCATCCCTCCATAAACCTGTACATGGCCAGCAAAATATTCGGTCACTCCTTCATACATCCACAAATGTTTAGACATTTTAGGATTGATATAATCAAAATCACCTATTTCTTTAGAATGAATATTTAAAGGTGTTACAATATGAAAAAACTCATGAGCTGCAACTCTCACTATAAACCCCGATAATCTTTCGGCCGACATTTCTGGTAAATAATAAAAAGAAGAATAAGAATGTTCTAGAGCTCCACTCCCTCCGGAACCACTCGCTCCAGCATATAAATAAATAATAAATGCATACTTATCTACTGGTAAAGTTCCTCCTAAGTATTCTTTTTGCAGCTCCAATATCTCTTTAATATCCTCGGCTATTTCTAGTGCTGTTGCTGATTTGTTTTTTGAATAAACCGAAATTAAAATTTCTGCTCCTCCAATAACAAAGGAGGTAGTATCTGGCACATTATACATAATTGGTGCATCTACTAAATCCATGTAGTTATCAGTTGTAAACTGATCAATATTTCCAGTTGTTTTAATAGTTGTTAATCCTGTGGAGCCATAAAAATTCTCTGGACGAGTAACATTTATTTCATACTTATTATGTTTCATCCCATCAAAGTACCCAAAGAAACCATGGTTATTTAAAACAACATTCTCGTCTTTTTCTATATTAGTTCCTCCTGGCTCAAATACTAATTCATCTACATTTGCATCCCAAGTATCTTCAACCCAATAACTAATTTTAGTCATATTTTTTGCGTTTTCAATTTCCCATCTATTCTTATCTAACTGGTTTACGCTTAAACTCCTTCCATCTTTATCCAACGCTTCAAAATCCATAACATATTGCCCAAAATCATAAATATGATATGTTCCAGGAACTATCTTAGGGATATTGTAAATAATTTTATCTGTTTTAATTTCTGGTGTAGTCAGTGTGATTTGAATTAAGTCGTTACTTATTTTATTTAAATCTAAATAAAATTGGTACTTATCATTTTGAGCATTAATGTTTAATGCTACAATTACTGCTAGCACGCATAATATGTTTTTCATTTTTTTTCTTTTTATTATCTGTATCAAATGTATTTATGTTTAAGTTATCTTTAGAGCTTTTTTACATCAATGGTATAATTAGTACACTAAAGGTTTTTTTATGAATTATTTAGCACATTTTTATTTATCCAATTATGATGAAGACTTAATTATAGGTAATTATATTGCAGATGATGTTAAAGGAAAAGCATATCTAAATTACCCCTTAGAAATTCAAAAAGGAATACTACTCCACAGAAAAATAGATTCCTATACTGATACTCATAAAATAGTATTAAATAGCAAAAACCTAATTCGTTATCATCAAAAAAAATACACCCCTGTTGTTATAGATGTTTTTTACGATTACTTTTTAGCTAAATACTGGGAAAATTATTCAAAAGAAAGGCTAAAAGATTTTACTGTATTTATCTATAAAACACTTTTTAAGAGTATAAAACATTTACCACTAAAAAGCCAAATCCGTTTGCCATTCATGGCAAAAAGCAATTGGCTATATAATTACCGAGAAATTAAAGGTATTGAGAGAGCACTTAAAGGGCTGTCTAAAAGAAGTAACTACAGCAACAATATGGCTCAAGCTTATATTATTCTTAAAGAAAAAGAAGACCTTTTAAAAGAAGATTTTAATGCCTTTTTTCCTGAATTAAAAAGTTATGCAAATGATGAAATAAAAATTGCTAATAGTTCATTCTAAGAGTATTATGTATTACAATATTTTTATCTTAGATAATCGTCAAAAGGTCTTCAAAAAACTAACATTGGTCTAATTTTCATAATTATGCTGCGTCTCATGAAACAAAAGATGATTTTTTACGTATATTTGAATAATACCTAAACTTTTAGTTATGAAAAAAATAATCCTATTACTCGCCATTATTTTTCCCGTTTTACTTTTTGCTCAAAGTTCAAGAGATATAAACACTGTTATTCAAAAAACCATTGACCTCCATGCTTTAAAAAAACATTTTAGCGAATCTGAAATGTCTGGAGAAACTCCACTAATCATTTTAAATGATGATAAAATCCCGAATAATTTAATCGTTTTTAAGTTTAATAAAAGAGTTAAAATCATGACTCCTGCACAACTTGAAACTTTTAAATCAATCTACAAAGGAAGTCTAGACAGTTATTTTGTTTTTGAAATTATGAAGTTTGAAGATGATGTAGTTACTATAAAAGCTACATTTAGAAAAACCGATAAAATTGCCATAAATGTAAGCATGAAAAAACAAGATAGAAATTGGCTAGTAACTGAATCTTCTGCAGGTTAATTTTCATTGCTAATGAGCAAATTAAAGCTCGATCTTCACGAAATTTATAATAAATCAGATTTAATTGACAAAGCATTAAATGATGTCATAAATGATGCTTTGCATAAAAAAATTAAGTCGGTTGAAATAATTTCTGGAAAAGGTTCTGGTCAACTTAAAAAAAAAGTAATCCGATTTTTACAGCAAAAACACATCAAAAACAAATACCATAGAATAGATAAAGACAGTAAGAATTTTGGACGTATTTTTGTTCACTTTAAATTCTGACTATGTTTACATCTGGACAGCAACTATTTGCATTATTTTTTATAACTGTTTTTGTTATCGCAATTGGATATCAATTTTACCAAGATCATAAAAAAAATAAAGCACTGTTTAAAGGAACCTATTTGGTTTTGATTGCTGTTATTGTTCTGATGGTTGGATACGTTTTATTAAATAAAGCTTTTCGCTAATAGTATCCCTACCTCATCTTTTTAAAACTTTCTAACCCACAATTTAGATATTTATTATACTCATCAACATCTGGTGTGTAGCCAATTGGGTTGCCCAATAAATATCCGTCTGGACTTAACATAACATAATAAGGCTGAGAATTATTATTAAAAACATGAGTTTGAAATGTAGACCACTTGTTACCTATGGTTTTGATTTTTTTCTCGCGTTTCACTCCATCAAGTTCAAACTCAAAAACCCCTTGTTTAGACTCTTCTAATTCAACTCTATCATCAACATAAAGAGACACTAAAATAAAGTCTTTTTCGAGCTTTTTCTTAATTATTTCAGTAGTCCAAACCGTTTCTTCCATTTTTCTACAATTCACACAAGCCCAACCAGTAAAATCTATAAGCAATGGTTTGTTCTGTTTAATTGATTCTGCCAATGCCAAATCAAAATCAGTAAATTCTGAATGAAAAGAATCATTATCATACCAACTATAAAAAGATGGTGGAGGAAACCCACTTAATAAGTTATGATTCCATGGGGGGCTTTTCATTACTCCTGGAGCTATGTAAATTGTAAATCCAATTACTGCTGCAGTAAAAATAATTCTAAACTTAGAAAACTTTTTAATAGGTGAATCATGAGGGAATTTAATTAAGCCCAATAAATAAAGAGCAAGTCCAAGACTTGTTAGAGTCCATATCAAGAAAAATGTTTCTCTTTTAATTAAACCCCATTGTTCTACTAAATCTGCATTTGATAAGAATTTTAACGCTAATGCAATTTCTATAAACCCCAAAACTACTTTTACAGAATTTAACCAACCTCCAGATTGTGGTAGCTTATTTAAAAAACTTGGGAATGCCGCAAATATAGCAAATGGCAATCCTAACGCAACCCCAAAACCACTCATAGCTGCTGTAATTGGCCATGGCCCATTTTTTAATGCACTTCCTAATACTGTTCCTAAAATTGGCCCAGTACAAGAAAAAGATACCAAAGCTAATGTTAATGCCATAAAAAATATTCCAACTATTCCTCCAATCTCTGAGGCGGAATCTGCTTTGTTACTTAATTTACTTGGAAGTGTTATTTCAAAATAACCGAAGAATGAAATAGCAAAAACAACAAACACAATAAAGAAAATAATATTTAACGTTACACTTGTCGCAATTTCACTTAAAACTGCTGGATCAGCATTAAAATGGAAGGGAACGCTTAATAATGCATAAATCAAAAAGATAAAAAATCCATATAATATAGCCTTCCATAGTCCACTAGACTCTCCAGCTCCTTTGGTGAAAAAACTAACTGTTAAAGGTATCATTGGAAAAACACATGGAGTTAACAAAGCAATAAAACCACCTATAAATCCAAATAAGAACACAAGCCATACATTACTCGTAGATTTTTTTTCACCACAATCTCCAACAGGATTTTCTAAATCCACATTGACCAAATCTGGAATTATCTCACTTATTTCTAATTTATTTTCGGTTGGTTGAAGTACTCCTTCATTAGCCATTGTGTCCTCTTCTGAAACTATGGCATCTATAATGATTCCTATATTTTCCTCTTCACCACCACAACCTGTTACTTTTAAATTAAAATCTGCATCAAAAGGAGGTAAACAATGGCTGTCATCACACGTCTGAAACGAAAATCGGCCTTTTAATATAAAATTTTTCTTACTTGATATTTTAATTTTACGCTTTAAAGTAAAAGTGTTGGAATGCTGATAAATATCTTCATCTGCTGCATCATCATGATAAAACTCTGGTTTTGGCTCTATTACTTTCCCTATAACCTCATAATTAGTTGATTTGTCTGGCACTATCTCTG
Source organism: Flavobacteriales bacterium (assembly GCA_002402165.1). Taxonomy (GTDB): domain Bacteria; phylum Bacteroidota; class Bacteroidia; order Flavobacteriales_E; family Vicingaceae. The sequence goes on along the minus strand of NVVI01000017.1, from coordinate 34,936 downwards.
TCGGCAATAAAAATGAGCCATCAGGTAAATTAGCAGCATAAACGTGCCAATGCTTTACACATGTAATTTTTGCTATTATGGTAGCATCACACCCATCTTGTTTTATGCTAAACTCCCAGCTTACTTTATCTTCAGGGAACTCTACTTGTGCACTAGCATTTGCTACAAATAGAAACACTGCAACTATAGGTAATAATATAAATTTCTTAAACAACCTCATTAAATCTATGTTAACAATAGGATTCCAAAGTTAGTTATTTTAATCCTAGTTATTTGGTAATCTTCAGGACATAATTGTAATCTTAACTTGAATAAATTACAAAAAAAACCGAAACTTAATGCAAGTTTCGGTTCATCTAAATTACTTTGTTTGGTTAAAAAAACTTTATTTCGTGTATTCTATGTATAGGGATTAAAGTTCCTTTTTTTAGAATAATATTTTTTTCAGTTACGCCCCATATCGTAGTTTCAACCTTTTTTAAACTCTCTAAATCTTCGAATATAATCTTGACTTTATATTTTCCATTATTACCCAATTTCATGGCTCTAACAATCCTTCTCTTTCTTTCTGATTGTTCCATTTCAGAAAGCAACACATCACTTTTTGGGAAAGTTAGTTGAGGAACATCTTCTTTTTCAATAGCAGTTGCAGATATAGTAGCTGTTGCATTCATAGGTATAAAATTTAAATTAGGTGGAACGTTTCTTTTACGTGTTAACTCCTCTAAAGTTACAAAAAATCATGACTTATCAAAACTATATTCGTGCTCGACCTTTGTTATTCTTACTCTATAACTTTTATACCAACTTGTTTTTCCTTTATTTTGAGCTTCTAGGTGATCAACATTTTTTTTCCATTGCCGAATTGCTTCTAAACTTTCCCAATAAGATATAGACAATCCTATTTCCCCACTTACTGTCTCAAAACCTAGATACCCAGACTGTTCTTTGGCCATGCTATCCATCTTCKYAGCCATAACATTATATTCAGAATCATCATTTTCTCTTATTGAAGAAAAGATAACAGCATAATAAGGTGGTTTAGGAGTATTAGCTAAACTCATTAAATTGCTTTAATCATATCTTGTTGAGTAATAATATGGTGTTTATCATTGTCATAATTTACCAGTACAGCTTTTGCTCCTGCTTGAAATTGTTTAGATATCATTTCTATAGTAGCATCCTCTTTTACTATAGGAAAAGCAAACTCCATAATGTTTTTAACTGGTAGTTCTTTCAATTCATTATCCTCACACAACTTGGCAAACAAATGATTATCAGTAAGTGACCCAACAAAACCTCCATCTCCTACAACAGGAATTTGAGAAATTCCATATTGATTCATCAATAAAATGGCTTGAGAAACGGGGTCGTCCTTTGTAACTGTTACCAAATGCTTTCCTGCGTGATCTTTAATTAAATCTAGTGCATTCGTTTTTTCTTCATCCAAGAACCCTCTATCTCTCATCCACTCATCATTAAACATTTTCCCTACATAACGACTTCCATGATCATGAAACAATACTACAACTACATCATCTTCAGTTAGTTCGTTTTTTAATTGGAGTAACCCTTTAATTGCAGAGCCTGCAGAATTTCCAACAAAAATTCCTTCTTCTTTAGCTAATTTTCTTTGCCAAATAGCAGCATCTTTGTCTGTTACTTTTTCAAACTTATCAATGATATCAAAATTTACATTTTCTGGCAAAATGTCTTCTCCTATCCCTTCTGTGATGTAGGGATATATTTCGTTATCGTCAAAAATTCCAGTTTCATGGTACTTTTTAAATACTGAACCATAAGTGTCTATTCCCCATAATTTAATACTTGGATTTTTCTCTTTTAAGTATTTTCCAACACCAGAAATAGTGCCTCCTGTTCCAACTCCTACAACAAAATGAGTTATTTTCCCATCTGTTTGCTCCCAAATTTCTGGAGCAGTGCTTAAATAATGAGCTTTAGTATTTGAAGGATTATCATATTGGTTTACATACCAAGAGTTAGGAGTTTTTTCGGCTAAACTTTTAGAAACGGAATAATATGAACGAGGGTCATCTGGAGGAACATTGGTTGGGCAAACATATACTTCTGCACCAACAGCTCTTAAAATGTCCATCTTCTCTTTAGATTGCTTATCACTCAATACACAAATCAATTTGTATCCTTTTATAATAGCAACCAATGCTAAGCCCATTCCTGTATTACCAGAGGTTCCTTCAATAATTGTTCCTCCTGGTTTTAACCTTCCATCAGCTTCAGCATCTTCAACCATTTGAAGTGCCATTCTATCCTTTACCGAATTCCCCGGATTTGTAGTTTCTATTTTTGCTAAAACTGTTGCCTTTACATCTTTACAAATGTGGTTCAATTTAACTAAAGGAGTATTCCCTATGGTTTCAAGAATGTTATTGTAATAATCCATATTTAAAATTTTGTTGTGCAAATGTAATAATTACACTTCTATTTTAATCGAAGCGAATTGCTTTTACAGGAGAAATCTTTGTGATTACGTAAGAAGGGATTAATAACATTAAAATACAAATTGTTAATGTTCCTCCATTCAATATCAAAATATTACTTAAATTTAATTCTATTGGAACTTCAGAAACATAGTAGGATTCCTCAGGCAAGGTTAAAAAACCAAATTGTTGTTGCAAAAGGCAAATAGAAATCCCTATCACATTCCCCCATATTAGTCCTTTTATTATAAGATGAGTAGCATTATACATGAAAATTTTTCTCACATTCCAATTTGGCATGCCTAGTGCTTTTAATATTCCTATCATATTTGTTCGCTCTAAGATTAATATAAGTAAAGCTGATATAATATTAATAACCGCAACAATTATCATTAAAATGATAATCACATTTACATTAAGATCTTGCAATGCTAGCCAATTAAAAATATCTGGATTTTGTTCTTTAATTGTTGAAGAATGCAAATCATAACCAATATTATTATAGACGTAATCACCAATTTTATCTATGTCTTTATAATTGTCAATCAATACCTCAAATCCTCCAACTTGGTTTTTATCCCAACCATTTCTTTTCTGAATATGAGCAATATCTGCAATCACATAAAGATTATCAAACTGTTCCAGCCCTGTTTGATAAATTCCTTTTACAATAAAATCTTTTGGTCTAAGCTGGCCATTTTTTTGAATAAAATAAAGAAACATTTTATCTCCTACTTCTAATTTCATTTTAGATGCAATGTGATTAGAAAGTAATATTTCATTCTGCTTTTTTTCATCATCAATTATAAAAGAGCTACCATCAACAATTTTTTCATTAAAAAAGGTCCAATCAAAGTCGCTGCCGATTCCTTTTACAACAACACCATAAATTTCCTCTTTGGTTTTTATAATTCCTGCTTTAGTCGCATAAATTTGGATGTATTTAATTCCTTCAACTGAATCTAATCCAGGATAAAAATCTTGATTTTTATTGATTGGACTGGCTTCATAAGTGTTTTGAGAATCATAACTCGTTATTTGTATATGGCTTCCAAAACCAATTACTTTGTTACGTATTTCTCTCTGAAATCCAGAAACGATACTAAAGGCGACAATCATAACAATTAAGCTCAGGGCAATAGCAATAATTGATATTTTAATAATAGGTTTAGTAAATTTCTTAGAGTGATTATCTCCTTTAATTATGTTTTTTGATATGAAATATTCGAGATTCATTTGGTCGTTGACTAACAAAAGTAGTAATTTGTATCAGATGTCTTTAAAGCAAATCACAAATATTATAGTTATTGGGTTATTGTGTATTAACTGTTCAGGGCAGGACTCTCAACTTCCAGAAGATAATAAAGTAAAAATTCGTATTACCAAACCTTTGAAAATACTTTCCATTGTAGTTGGTGCAGAAAGAACAAGCCATTATTTNNMAGAAWTAGAMGGAAMRRWWGWAGGAGTAGTTGCTAACCATACTTCTCTGATAAAAGGAACTCATTTAGTCGATTCTCTAGTAAGTTTAGGTATAAATATTATTCGAGTTTTTAGTCCTGAACATGGTTTTAGAGGTAATGCTGATGCTGGCGAAAAGGTAATGTCTAATGTTGACGAAAAAACAGGTTTGCCCATTATCTCACTTTATGGGGGAAATAAAAAGCCTACTTCAAAACAATTAAATGATATTGATGTTATTGTGTTTGACATCCAAGATGTTGGTGCTCGTTTTTACACCTACATTTCTACAATGCACTACGTAATGGAAGCTTGTGCTCAAAACAATAAAAAACTAATTATTCTAGACCGACCAAACCCTAATGGACATTTTGTTGATGGTCCTGTTTTAGAAAAAAAACACACCTCTTTTGTTGGAATGCACTCAGTTCCTATTGTGCATGGAATGACCATAGGAGAATATGCTAAAATGATTAATGGAGAAGGCTGGTTAGCAAATAAAATAAAATGTGATGTTAGCATTATAGAAACGGAGAATTATAATCATACCATTTATTACACTTTACCCATTAAACCATCACCCAACTTGCCAAATATGAGCTCCATTTATCTGTACCCCTCTTTATGCTTATTTGAAGGAACTCCAATAAGTGTTGGACGAGGAACTGACAAACCTTTTCAGGTTTTGGGTCATCCATCAATAATTTCCGACCGTTTCTCTTTTACTCCTAAAAGTATGGAAGGAGCAAAAAAACCAAAGCTAGAAGGAGAAAAATGTAATGGCTATAACTTATCTTCATTTGGTACAGAGTATATAAAAGGAAACGGTGCTATCAACCTATATTGGTTAATAGAAATTTACTCCAACTTTCCTAAAAAGAAAGAATTTTTCACCAATATGTTTACCTTATTGGCTGGAACAGATAAACTCCAACAACAAATTGAAACTGGGAAAACAGAAGAAGAAATAAAAGTTACTTGGCAAGATGGAATTACTAGTTTTAAAAAGATTAGGAAAAAGTACTTATTGTATAAGGATTTTGAATAATGGATGAAGAAATGTATATTATTAATGCTTTATGCTATAATTGTGAAACTCTAATGAAGGTTGCTTTAATTAGGAGTGATGGTGAGAAAAGAGGTAGCACAACTTCGGGTCCAAAAGCATTTAATAGTAAAGAAATTGCATTGGCAATCTCAAAAGGAGTTGAAATAGAAGAATTTTATTTTAATGAAGAACCTTTCGTTGCCAACACTTGTAAAAGCTGCGGGAAATTTATTGGAGAACATTACTTGTTTACAAATTACTTTCACCTTGCTGAATGTGGCGAGTTAGCTTATGAAATAATTGATTTATAGAGAGGTCTTAAAATCCACCTTAACTCATTTAGAATAACAGCTGTGGCTCCCCAAACAATTTTATTATTTAATTCAAATGTTGGCACTTCAATTTTTAACCCTGTATTTAGTTTTACTTCATTTAACGTTAATTTTTTGATTTTAGTAATATCTGAAAGTTTTACGGAGACAACTTCTGCTACTTCTCTTTCATCAATGATAAAATTGGGAGTATAATTTACAAAACCTACAACAGGCGTAACATTAAATTTACTCACAGGAATGTAAACATCTGTTAATTGTCCGATTACCTCAATATCATCTATTACAATACCTACTTCTTCGTTAGCTTCTCTTAGTGCGGTTTGAATAATATCTTTATCCCCTTTTTCTTGTTTCCCTCCAGGAAAAGCCACTTGACCACTATGCGTTCCTTCATATTTTGGACGTTGTATCAAAACAATATGAGGATCTTCCTCTTTTATATAAAAAAGCACCAGCACTCCGCTTTTTCTCGCCTCAGCTAATTCTTTTTCACTAAAGTTAATTTTTCTATAAGGTGCTGCTTCTGAATGAGCAATTTTTCCAGGAAGTTCTTTTTTTAGCCTTTCTGATAAGTATGTTTTTAACGAAATAATCATTCCTTGAAAATAGCTGCAACGGGTTTGTATTCAAATCCATTATCAGAGTATAATCTCAAGAATTTTTTATCAGTAGTAAATTCAATTTTGGTATATTGAATAGGTAAAATAATTGTTTGTTTTAAATCAATTAAACCATACAATCCATTTAATTTTATCAACAATATTTGATTGTAAAACCACTCTAAAGATTCATATTTCGCTTCTAAAAAATAAGAACCTTTGTTATTAATTATTCCACATTTGTCATCTAGTTGAACAATGGCTAAGCCATTGTAAAATTGGGTAACATAATCAAAATTGTAAGGAATTTTTAATTTCGTATCATAATCACAATAGCCCCWTTTACCATTTCTTTTTATCGCAATTAATTTTGATGACATTTCGCCAATGTCCTCAAATAATGCAGGTGTAAATTTATTTCCTGTAGTATCAATCAATCCAAAACTTCCCTCTGAAACTATTCGAGCAAATCCTTTTTCGTTAAATAACCCCCAATTAATAGCCCCTTCAGAGTAAGGCAAAGACACTCCAATTACAACTTCTCCATCTGAATTTAAATAGCCATATAGCTCATCTTTAATAGCCATTGCATAACCATTTTCAATTTCTGTTAATTGATTATAGAGAGGCTTTACAATATAACTTCCTTCCTTATCAATTGCACCATACAGCCCATTTTCCTTAATTCTAATAAATTTATTCTTTAAATTATCTATCCATTCATATTTGGGTTTAATTATGTATAATAAATTAGTGTCAATTATTCCATATAGTCCATCTTTTTTCACATAAGCAATACCGTTATTAAAATCACCAACAGATTCATATTGCAAGCCAACTTTCAGGCTTCCTTTTTGATCAATAAACCCATATTTACCATTTAATTCAACCGAAATAAATTTATTTGTAGTTTCTCCAATGTAGTCATAAATAATAGGTACAATAGTTTCTCCCGTTCTATTTATAATACCATATTTATCATCTTTCCCTACAATTGCTAATCCATTAACATARGATTCAGCTTCATCGTATTTAAAAGGGATAACAGTGATATTCTTTTTATTAATAAACCCTACTTTACCATTTAACATCACAGCTGAAGCTCCTTCAGAAAACCCAGACACCCAGCTATATCTCTTTGGTATTACTTCTTTTAATTGTTCATTTACAAACCCCCACTTATTGTTTTTTTGAATTTGATAATACGTTGTATTAGCCAATACATAATCTTGTTCTAATTCTTCTTTAAAAGGATAATCAGGAAATCGATTTAAGAATTTTTTAATATTTTGTGGAGTTCTTGTTTGTGTTGATAAATTGTAAATATTTCGCCAAGCTTTTGGTACAGAGGGATTATTTGGATATGTTYTAACAAAGCTATAATAACTCTGTATGGTTTTGTTCTTGGTTGCTAATTCATAAATATTTCCCTGAGCTTCAGCTACATAAAAACTATTAGGGTAATCTTGAATAAACTTTAAATTGCTCTCTAAAGTTCTATCAAAAGTATATTCTTTAAAAAGCTGTTGATCATATCTAGCATTCGCTTCAGCTCTTTGTGTTGCCTCAGGATAGGTAACTATAAACAGTTTATATGAAGAAGATGTATTGGTTGTTTTCGCATCAGAATAAGCTAAAGCATTCCGCTTAATAACTGCCTGTTCAATTTGTATTGCTCCAACATTTTGAGTGATAAAATGATTATACTCTTTTATGGTGTTTTTCTCTTTCGAAAAAACAAAGCATTTTTCATCAACAACATCTCTCTGTTTACATATAGAGATTGTGTCTATTTTAATTTCTTTATACCTTATTTTCTGTTTTTCTGAAGTGCTTGTCCAAAAAGCTGAAGTGGAAACTTTAGAATAATATAGTGCAGAATCTAAATTGTAAAACGGATTATTGTTTCGTGAATAAATAACACTTAATCCATAAGCAGCAGCAGCAGTTTGTTTTTTTAACGCTTTATAAAATATCTTTTTTGCCTTAAAATAATCGTGAATTTCTAATGCTTTAAAGCCTTTACTTATAGCACTTGCATTTAAATCTAACGTAGAAGAAAGAAGTAAAAAACTACAGGCTAATATTTTAAGTATTCTTTTCAAACAATAACTATTTCTTATTTTTCACGTAAATTAGTAAACGACTAAATTAGTAATACAAAATTTCTTCCTAAAACCTTTGTGTTTATATATGAATAAGTTTTACACATTTATACTGATATTCTTTGCTCTAGTTTTCTTGGCATGCAATACCTCTGATATACAAAACAGCAGTCGTAAAAGCACCATTGTATTTAAAGATTTAGACAGTATAAAAACTGTAGGAACTCTAAAAGCATTTATTAACTACAATCCGACTAGCTATTTTATCTATAAAGGCAATCCTATGGGATTTGAATATGATCTTTTACAAAAATATTCAGAACACATTGGTGTTAAACTCGAAGTTATTCCCATCCAAAATATGGATAGTATTTTCGTTAGCCTCAACAGAGGCGAAGGAGATATTATAGCCGACAATCTTGCCATTACTGAAGAACGTTTAATACAAATAAAATTCACTCACCCTTTGTTGGTTACCCAGCAAGTTTTAATACAACGGAAACCTGAGGGCTGGAGGAAGTTAAAAAAATCAGAATTGAAAAAAAAACTACTCCAATCTCCTTTAGATTTAGTTGGTAAAACAGTTACTGTTAGAAAGGGATCTTCTTTTTATTCAAGAGTAAAAAACTTATCCAACGAAATTGGAGGTAAAATCAATATTAATGCTGTAGAAGAATTAACTATGGAAGACTTAATTGAAAAAGTATCATTTCAAGAAATAGAGTATACTGTGGCTGATAAAAACTTAGCCATTGTCAGTCAATGGCAATATCCAAACATTGATGTTAACTTAAYCATTAGTGTTGACCAAAATATTGCTTGGGCAGTTAGAAAAAACTCTCCTGAATTAACCACCTCTATTAATGAATGGCTAGTTGAATTTCAAAAAACTAGAAAATTCAAACTCTTATACAACAAGTATTTTAAAAATCAGAAAGGATTTAATAAAAGAATAAATCACCAATACTTCACCTTAGCTAGTGGCGATATTTCCCCTTATGATGAAATATTGCAGAAACATGCCCCTAAATTAGGTTGGGATTGGGAATTAATAGCATCTATTATTTATCAAGAATCTCATTTCAACAACGATGCTAGAGGTTGGGGAGGTTCATTTGGTTTAATGCAATTTATGCCTAAAACTGGAGCGAAGTATGGCGTAGATAGTAGTTCATCTGCTCATGAAAACATTATTGCAGGAATCAATTATTTAAAATACTTAGATAAATATTGGGCTCCCATAATATCTGACACAACTCAGCGAATACGTTTTGTATTAGCATCATATAATGTTGGGCTAGGCCATGTTTTAGACGCTAGGCGTTTAGCGGAAAAGTATGAAAAGGACCCTTTTATTTGGGATGATAATGTAGGTTATTTTTTGCTAAACAAATCAAAACCAAAATATTATCGAGATGAAGTTGTTCGCCATGGTTATTGCAAAGGATATATTACATATGATTATGTAATTGAAATAATTAATCGCTACGAGCATTATAAAAACATGATGCAAGAAAGTAATTTAGCTGAGAAATAATTATTTTTGGTTTAAACGCTACAAAATAATTATGAGTTGGATAAAAACAATCGATTACGAAGAGGCTGATTCAAATCTCAAAAGAACATACGATAGAGTTAAAGGGCCTAATAATAACATTGACAATGTATTATTAATTCATAGTTTACGACCACATTCTTTAGTGGGTCACATGACTTTATACAAAAGTGTTTTGCATAACTCAAACAACACTCTTCCCAAATGGTATTTAGAAACAATAGGAGTTTATGTGAGTTTTTTAAACCACTGTAATTATTGTATTGAGCATCATTCTTTAGGATTAAAAAAATTATTAAACGATGATGAAAAATCAGAACGAATATTACTTGCCATAGAAAATGGACTCTTAAAAGACTATTTCGATGCGAAGAACTATGAAGGGCTGAATTATGCAAAAATGCTGACATTAAATTTAAATGAAATCACTGAACAGAATATTGAAAACCTCAAAACTGTTGGGTTTACCGATGGAGAAATACTAGAAATTAACCAAGTGGCTAGTTATTTTAATTATGTAAATAGAAGTGTTGTTGGATTAGGAGTTAATGCCGATGGAGATGTTTTAGGGCTTTCACCTAACAATAGTGATGATTCTAAAAATTGGAATCACCAATAAGTAAAACACTTTCCTTGCAAAAAGGATGAACAAACATATAATGCGGATATATGTAACGTTACATATATCCGGTTGTTAGGCATCATCCAATTTCTACAGAAAAATATTGATTTACTGAAACTTTTTAGTTACTTTTGACGTTAGTAACGAGTATAGGAACTATGATAAAGTCTTTTGGTAATAAAGAATCAGAAAAAGTCTGGAATGGACAAAGATCTAAAAAACTACCAAATGATATTCAAGAAATTGCTAGAAGAAAATTAAGAATGTTAAACAACTCACTTGACATTCAAGACTTAAGAATCCCTCCTTCTAATCGACTTGAAAAATTAGGCGGCAAGCTAAAAAATTTTCATAGTATTAGAATTAATAAACAATGGCGAATCATTTTCATTTGGGAGAATGGGAACGCGTTTGAAACTGAAATAATAGATTATCACTAAAACGACATATTATGAGCAATTTAAAGAACATACATCCAGGAGAAATACTACTAGAAGAATTTCTTAAACCTCTTGAAATATCTGCTTACAGACTTTCAAAAGACACTTTCATTCCCCAGACTAGGATTAGTGAAATAATTAAGCAAAGACGAAGAATTACAGCAGATACAGCATTAAGATTATCTCGCTACTTTGGAAATTCTGCTAAATTTTGGTTAGGACTTCAAGACGATTTTGACATTGAAGTAGAAAGAATTAACAAGAAAGATGAACTTGATAGCATTCAGACAATAAATAAAAACGCTGCCTAACAAGCTGTCATATTGTATTTTGGTTGCGAGCAGTTTTAACTATTGATTACGCCATTGGTCTTGGTGGCCAATATATTTCAAGTAATTCAACGAACAGATATGGAATAGATACCGATTACCCTAATTCCGAAAAAGACAGAGGTGGAAAACTCTTTGACAAAGGGACAGGTTTTTCTCCAAATATCATTTACCAAGTAAAATTAGGATGGGCTTTATAAAATTACTAAGCACAACAATCTATATATTTCATTATGCTGGCTGATTACCTTACAYTTGGTTAACAAAACGAAAGCATACAGTTGTCGTTAGCTTTAAAAATTCTACGCAGCGTTTATCCTGAGCGATAGCCGAAGGGCTTGGATTGCGTACCTTTTCTAAAACACATACCGATAGTTATCGGCACGCTGTTTTTTCAAGACAAAAAAAGCCCCCAATTCAAAAAATGAATTGGGGGCTTTTGTGTTATGTCATCTTCATCCCGATAGCTATCGGGATGACTGGAGATCTATTTAGATTCTTCACTTCGATTTGTTTTAGCCTTCGATAAACTCAGACTGACAAATTCTCGTTCAGAATAACATTTAATTAAGCATTAGCTTCTGCTTTAATCAAATTAAGAGCAGAACCTGCTCTGTACCAATCAATTTGCTGCGCATTGTAAGTATGGTTCAACATAATGGTATCCGTAGAACCATCAGCGTGAGCCACTTCTAGTGTGAGTTGCTTTCCTGGTAAAAATTCAGCTAAATCAGAAAAAGTGAAAGTATCATCTTCCTTAATTTTGTCGTAATCAGCTTCATTACCAAAGGTTAACCCTAACATTCCTTGCTTTTTTAAATTGGTTTCGTGAATCCGAGCAAATGATTTTACAATTACTGCAACCACTCCTAAATGTCGAGGCTCCATTGCTGCATGTTCTCTAGAAGAACCTTCACCATAGTTATGATCTCCCACAACAATACTTGGAACTCCAGCAGCTTTGTAAGCTCTAGCTGTAGCTGGAACTTCTCCTTTATCTCCTGTCAATTGATTCATCACTTCATTAGTGGCTTCTCCAAAAGCGTTTACCGCTCCTATCAAACAATTATTAGAAATATTATCTAAATGACCTCTAAACTGTAACCATGGACCAGCCATAGAAATATGATCTGTTGTACATTTTCCTAGTGCTTTAATAAGCAATTTAGCACCTTCAATGTTACCTCCATCCCATTCAGCAAAAGGGGTTAATAACTGTAATCGTTTAGATTCAGGATTAACCACTACATCTATTCCACTTCCATCTTCTGCAGGCGCTTGATAACCATTATCCTCAACAGCAAATCCTTTTTCTGGTAATTCCATACCTGTTGGTTCTTTTAATTTAACTTCCTCTCCTTGAGTATTAGTTAAGGTGTCGGTCATCGGGTTAAAATCCAATTTTCCCGAAATTGCAATCGCAGCAACCATTTCTGGTGAAGCTACAAATGCATGTGTGTTCGGATTACCATCGGCTCGTTTTGAAAAATTTCTATTAAATGAATGAATGATAGAATTCTTTTCTTCTTTTTCAGCTCTAGGTCTAGCCCATTGACCAATACATGGTCCACAAGCATTGGTGAATATTTTAGTAGATTCGAATTTATTGAAGGTATCTATTAAACCATCCCTCTCTGCAGTGTATCTTACCTGTTCAGATCCTGGGTTAATCCCTAAGGTAGATTTTGCTTCAAGCCCCTTATTCACTGCATCTTCAACAATAGAAGCTGCTCTTGTTAAATCCTCATAAGAAGAATTGGTACACGAACCAATTAATGCCCATTCAATATCTATTGGCCAATTATTAGCTGCTGCTTTTTCTTTCATTTCAGAAACAGGAGTGGCCAAATCTGGTGTAAATGGTCCATTAATATGAGGTGTTAACTCATCTAAGTTAATTTCAATTACTTGGTCAAAATATTGTTCTGGATTTGCATAAACCTCAGCATCACCAGTTAAATGTTCAGCAACCTCATCCGCTAAAGCAACCACATCGGCTCTGTCTGTAGCAGTCAAATACCTTCTCATAGCATCATCATAACCAAAAGTAGAGGTTGTTGCTCCTATTTCAGCACCCATATTACAAATGGTTCCTTTTCCTGTAGCTGATAAAGATATAGCTCCATCTCCAAAATATTCGACAATACAATCAGTACCACCTTTTACAGTTAATATTCCTGCTACTTTTAAGATAATATCTTTAGGTGCTGTCCACCCATTTAATTTGCCCGTTAATTTAATACCAATCAATTTTGGCATTTTTAATTCCCAGGCCATTCCTGTCATCACATCAACAGCATCAGCTCCTCCAACTCCAATAGCAACCATACCTAGCCCTCCGGCATTTACGGTATGAGAATCTGTTCCTATCATCAAGCCACCAGGAAATGCATAATTTTCTAATACTACTTGATGAATAATTCCAGACCCTGGCTTCCAAAAACCAATACCATATTTATCACACACAGAGCTTAAGAAGTTAAAAACCTCGTTGTTCTTATTAATTCCATCTTGTAAATCTTTATCTGCTCCTAATCTTGCTTGAATCAAGTGATCCGCATGAGCAGTAGATGGTACTGCAACTCTATCTTTACCCGCTTGCATAAATTGCAACAATGCCATTTGCGCTGTTGCATCTTGCATCGCAACTCTGTCAGGAGCAAAATCTACATAAGAATTTCCTCTTTCATAAGCTTGAGTCGCTTCGCCTTCCCAAAGATGTGTGTAAAGAATTTTTTCGGCCAAAGTTAAAGGCTTGCCTGTTGCCTTTCTTGCTGCTGCCACCCTTTCTGGGTATTTTGCATAAACAGCTTTAATCATTTCTATGTCAAATGCCATAATAAATGTATTAAGTGGTTAATAAATTAATTGCTCATACATAAGTGTACTTGCTTGGCTTCCCAAACATTTACAGTAATACTCACAACCTTTTAAAAAACACAGCTTATTATGGATAATTTCTCTTACCACTCTCACATTTATCCCGATTAGGATATCCCAACTTGCTGTAATGAGGTGCAAATATACGAAAAAGCATGAAAATGTGCAAGGTTTTAAGGTTAAAAAACACCGTTAATCGATTGCCTTTTCTACTTAATAAATTGATTTGTTTATATTTGATTGGTAATGAAGAAATTAATCCCAATACTATTTTTATTGTTTAGTCTAAATTCGTTTAGCCAAATCTACTTTTCTTTTCCTGATAGTAGTGCTGTATGGAGAATTAGAACAGATGTAGATGATGGTTGGACCTCTAGTATAGTCGGATATACAGATTATTTTCTAAACGGAGATACTACAATAAATAGTATTCTTTATACCAAAATGTATAAATCCTTTCACGGTGGGGCATATAATATTGACACAGCAAACGCATTTTATTTTGGAGCTTTAAGAGAAAGCAACAAAAGAGTTTTATTCTTCCCAGATACCAATATGCAAGGACCCTATTTGGGAAACTTCTGCTATAATTGGATTTATCCTAACACCCCAAACTATAGTGAAGAATTATTGCTTTATGATTTTAACGCTGGCGTAGGTGATACTGTCCAATATTTTCATTTAGATAGTTCGTATATAATAATAAACTCTATAGATAGTGTTTTGATTCAAGGCCAATACCGAAAAAGATATAATTATTCTGGCCTTTATAATTCAGGAGTTGCGTGTGGAATCTATTCAAGTTTTAACTATGTAGAAGGTATCGGAAATATTTACGAAGGTCCATTTAATCTTTGGACATATTATTTTGAAAACTCTGATTTCCTTAGGTGTTTTGAGGATGAAAATGTGCTGTATACAAATGTTGGAGATTGTTCTCTTTTTGGAGTTGGAATTGAAGAACAATTTAATGAGAATAATTTAAAAATGTACCCCAATCCCGTCTCAAGTAATTTAACCATAGAGTTAATTGATTTTAATAAATCATTTAAAGCACAAATTTATTTAACGGATATTACAGGTAAAGAAGTTTACGCAACATCTATAAATCAATCAATTAACACTATTGATGTCTCATCATTTAAAAGTGGGTTATATCTGCTCAAAATAGTTTCAGATAACGGAGAAGTAAAATCTTCATTAGTGAGTATTCAATAATTCTCGCAACCTTTCAATAAAAATTAGCATTAAATAGATTTAAAAATGGCTACTAACCGCAGTCATTTTTTGTTACTTTTGTTTTTCAAAATTTGCCATACAAATGTATAGAACGCATACCAACGGAGAGCTAAGAATAGAAAATGTAAACAAAGAAGTTACCCTTTGTGGTTGGGTACAAAAATCGAGAGATTTAGGTGCTATGACTTTTGTTGATTTACGAGATAGATACGGAATAACTCAATTGGTTTTTGGTGAAGACCAAAGTGAAATGGCGAGAGGATTAGGTAGAGAAGATGTAATCCAAATTAAAGGAAAAGTAATTGAGCGGGAGAGCAAAAACAAGAACATTCCTACCGGAGAAATAGAAATTACGGTTACAGAATTAACCGTTCTAAACAAAAGTAAAACCCCTCCCTTTACCATTGAAGATGAAACTGATGGTGGTGAAGAATTGCGTATGCAATACCGCTATTTAGATTTAAGAAGAAAACCGTTACAGGAAAATTTGAAACTAAGACATAAACTTTCTATTGAAATTAGAAAATATTTGGATAGCATTGATTTCTTTGAAATTGAAACACCTTACTTAATCAAATCTACACCTGAAGGGGCTAGAGATTTTGTGGTACCAAGCAGAATGAACCCTAATCAATTTTATGCTTTACCACAATCACCTCAAACTTTTAAGCAATTGTTAATGATTGGCGGGTTTGACAAGTATTATCAGATTGTAAGATGCTTTAGAGATGAAGATTTAAGGGCTGACAGACAACCAGAATTTACGCAAATAGATTGCGAGATGGCGTTTGTAGAACAAGAAGATATTCTAAACACTTTTGAAGGAATGATTGATTATTTGTTCAAAAAAGTAAAAGAAATTACATTAGACAAATTTCCTAGGATGACTTATGCTGATGCAATGGAAACCTATGGCTCTGACAAACCAGACCTTCGTTTTGGGATGACTTTTAATTATATTAATGATGTTGCTCAAAACCTGCCTGACCGGCAGGCAGGTAAAGGATTTCAGATTTTTGATGATGCAGAAGCAGTTATTGCTATTGTTGCAGAAGACTGTTCAACTTACACTAGAAAAGAATTAGATAAATTAGTTGATTTTGTAAAGCGTCCACAAGTTGGTGCTAAAGGATTGATTTACTGTAAATTTAATGAAGATGGTACTTTTAAATCTTCAGTAGATAAATTTTACAATCAAGAAGATTTAAAAGCTTGGGCTGATAAATGTGATGCCAAAGCAGGTGATTTAATTTTAGTTTTATCTGGAGATAAAGCTGAAACTCAAAACCAAATGAATGTGTTGCGTTTACATTTAGGTGATGAATTAGGCTTAAGAAATCCAAATGAATATGCTCCTTTATGGGTATATGATTTCCCTCTTTTAGAATGGGATGAAGACACTAATCGCTACCATGCAATGCACCACCCATTTACTTCCCCTAAAAAAGAAGACATGCACTTATTGGATTCTGAACCTGGAAAAGTTAGAGCCAATGCTTACGATTTAGTTTTAAACGGAACTGAAATTGGTGGTGGGTCTATTAGAATACACGATAAAGCAACACAAGCATTAATGTTGAAACATTTAGGTTTTTCGGAAGAAGAAGCCAAAGCCCAATTCGGGTTTTTAATGGATGCTTTTGAATATGGCGCTCCTCCACATGGTGGAATTGCTTTAGGTTTTGATCGATTATGCGCTTTATTTGGCGGACAAGAAACCATTAGAGACTTTATCGCTTTCCCAAAAAACAATAGTGGCAGAGATGTAATGATTGATTCTCCTTCCCCTATCAGTAAAGAACAATTGGATGAATTGAATTTAGACTTAATAACAAAAGAGGAGCAATAAGCTCCTCTTTTTGTTTAGTGCTTTACTATTTTTTTGTGTTTTATCGTTTCTCCTTTTTCATCTTTTATCAAAACAAAGTAAATTCCATTTTGAAAAGATGTTAAATCAATTTTATGTGCTGAAGAAGTAATTATTAACTCTCCTAATACATTATAGACATCAACAGTAAAGTTATCCTCTAGTTCAATATTTAATATCCCAGTTGTAGGATTTGGGTAAACTACCCACTCTAACTTATCAGTCATTTCTGTAACACCAGTAATCGTACAATAAGTAATATTAGGATCAACTGTTCCTAAATTAATGTCGATAAAAGGAGATGTTGCGGGAGGTGTCATATCACAAAAATCAAATGATCCAGTCATAGTTCCTCCAGTATTGTTAAACGAGGTGTCTTGCATAATAAAGCTTCCAGTAGCTCCACCTGTAACAGCATCATAGTTATAATAACTATCTCCAATATTAAACAAACCGTCGTTGTTAAATACTGCGTTAAAACTTACAAAATCAGCATTTAATAAACTAACTCCCAAATCAATAACTGCTCCATTTTGGTTATCGAAATTTCCAGTATTCCACATACTAATTGTTCCTATCAAAGAATCTTGATTGGTAAATGTTCCTGTATTAGTCATATCAACAAAACTCATGTAATCGGTATTAATAAATGTTCCAGTATTTGTAAACTGATCAAAATTAACAACTCCATTATTTGTAAATTGCCCAGTGTTTGTAAAGCTATCAGCCCTTAACAATGCACCTGCATCGTTTAAAAAAGTACCTACATTAAACATGCTATCAACAACCGTTACTAAACCTTGTATGATTCCATAGTTGTTTATAGTATTATTATTAAAAAATGCCATCACATTAACTGTTCCATCATTAATAATGGTTCCATCATTATATAAACTATCTACGCCAATAATAACCCCAGTAGCGGTATTATTTGCTGTAATATAATTAGCAAATGATTTTACATTAAAATCTCCCGAATTGGTATAAGAACCTATGCTTAATAATAAATACCTTATAGTTGTTGTTCCATTGTTTGTTAAACTAGCATTAGGACCATTGAGCCAAATATCTCTGACAGGAAAATCTTGCACTAAACTTGCACCAGAATTTACCGTAATAGAACCTGACGTATAAGCAAAACTGGTATCTAAAGTTACATTAGTGTTAATGATAATAATATCTCCAGGAATAGGAACACCTACTGGAGACCATGTTGTGAAATTCATCCAATTCCCATTTTGAACTGATGTGTAAGTAACCGCCTTTAAATTAAAAGATACAGTAACAATTAGTAAAAGTAAAATGTAAAGTTTTTTCATAGTTTTTAATTTTTTGTGATAAAATAAACAACGAAAATACAAAATCCTGTAACCAACAAATATGATATTACTCAATAAGAATATGGAAATTTAGTTTTCTAAAATTATAACACTCTTTTTTAAGTTAGAGTTACAGTAAATTCTAGTAATTTTGCAACCATTATCAAGAATGGTTATGAATAAGAAGAATATTGAAATAATGGCCCCTGCAGGATCTTTTGATTCATTAGCAGCAGCGATTCAAGGGGGAGCAGATTCAATTTATTTTGGAATTGAACAACTAAATATGCGTGCAAGAGCTGCAAACAACTTTACTTTTGATGATTTGGAAACAATTGCATCTACTTGCAAAAAAAATAACGTAAGAAGTTACTTAACGCTAAACACTATAATTTACGATCATGATTTATCATTAATGAAGCGTATAGTAGATAAATCAAAAGAAGCAGGAATTACTGCAGTAATCGCTTCGGATCAAGCAGTAATCAATTATGCAAACTCCATAGAACTTGAAGTTCATATTTCAACCCAAACCAATGTTACTAATTTAGAAACAATAAAATTCTTTTCTCACTTTGCTGATGTAATGGTTTTAGCTAGAGAACTTAGCTTAAAACAAGTTAAAGACATTACTGATGGCATTGTAAAAGATGATATTAAGGGACCTTCTGGAAAACTAATAGAAATAGAAATTTTTGCTCATGGGGCACTATGTATGGCAGTTTCAGGCAAATGCTATTTGAGTTTACACACCAATAATTCATCTGCCAATAGAGGTGCTTGTGTTCAAAATTGCAGAAGAACTTATGAAGTGAAAGATGAAGATGGTAACGAATTAGTTATAGATAATGAATACATCATGTCCCCTAAAGATTTATGCACCATTGGTTTTATTGATGACATTATCAACTCTGGAGTTAAAGTTTTAAAAATAGAAGGAAGAGGTAGAGCGCCAGAATATGTAAAAACGGTAACTCAATGTTATCGAGAAGCTGCTGACGCTTATTTAGAAGGAACTTATTCCAAAGAAAAAATTGCAGAATGGGACAAACAATTAGCAACTGTTTACAATAGGGGCTTTTGGGATGGTTATTATTTAGGACAAGAATTAGGAGAATGGTCTGATGTACATGGTTCAAAAGCAACTACACGAAAAAAATATATAGGTAAAGGCGTTCATTATTTCCCGAAAGCTGGTATAGCCGAATTCAAATTAGAAACCCACTCTTTAAAAATTGGTGATAAAATCTTAATTACTGGCCCTACAACAGGAGTTGTTGAATCTGAAANTAAAGAATTGATGGTTGAAGAAGTAATGTACGATGAAATTAAAAAAGGAGTGAATTTCACAACTCCATTAGATACTATCATTAGAAACTCTGACAAATTATATATTGTTGAAGAATTGGATGAATCACAAAGTAGGTGTTCAACGATAAAGTTCCACATTAAATGATTCGAATATCCCATCAACGAGAAAAATGTATAGGCTGCAACTATTGTGTAGAATTAGCTTTTGAAAGGTGGCGCATGTCTAAAAAAGACGGAAAAGTCACATTGATTGACGGAAAAAATAAAAAAGGATTTTACACTGCAATTGCAGGAAATGATGAATATGAGGCTAATATAAGTGCTGCAAAAATATGTCCAGTTAAAATAATCCGAGTAGAAAAAGTAAAATAGAACTGTCTTTTTACTCTTCCTTAAAATATAATATTGCTTCTTTCTTCCGTTTTAATTTATTATTTCAAAATCCTCGAAACCTCTGTTTTTGAATAATAAATCTTAAGCAAATTACTATCTTTACGACAATCAAAGGCAAAAAATGGCAAATAGAATTTTAGTAATTGGATCTTCAGGACAAATCGGAACTGAATTGGTTGAAGAATTGAGGCGCCTTTATGGTAACGAAAACGTAATCGCCTCTGATATTAGAGAGTCACAAATTGAGCAAACTGGTCCATTCGAAATTCTTGATATTTTAAACAAGGTTCAACTATTAGAAATAGTTGAAAAATACAACATCAAAGAAATTTATTTATTGGCTGCATTACTTTCTGCCACTGCCGAAAAAAACCCAACATTTGGATGGGATTTAAATATGAACAGTTTGTTTAATGTTCTTGATTTAGCAAAGGATAAAATTATTGACAAGATATTTTGGCCAAGTTCCATCGCAGTTTTCGGTCCAACAACTCCTAAAGAAAACACCCCACAATATGCCATAATGGAACCTACAACTGTATAYGGAATTAGTAAACAAGCTGGTGAAAGATGGTGTGAATACTACCATCAAAAATACAGCGTAGACGTAAGAAGTATTCGATACCCAGGATTAATTGGCTATAAATCTAAGCCTGGCGGAGGAACAACCGACTATGCCGTAGATATTTTTCATCAAGCAATTTTATCTAAAAAATATGAATGTTTTTTGTCAGAAGAAACTACCCTTCCAATGATGTACATGTCAGATGCAATAAAAGCAACCATAAATATTATGAAAGCTAATACTTCTGATATAAAAATAAGATCAAGTTATAATATTGCTGGCATGAGCTTTTCTCCAAAACAGATTGCTTTAGAATTAAAAAAATTCATCCCAGAATTTACAATATCCTATTCGCCTGATTATCGACAAAATATTGCATCTTCATGGCCACAATCTATTAATGATAATCAGGCGAAGAAAGACTGGAGATGGTTTCCCGATTACAATTTAGCAAAATTAACCCAAACAATGTTTACTAATTTGGAACAATTATTGCCTGAAATAAATAAAATTTAAAAAAAACTGTAACTTTTTTCAAATGACAACGTAATATAGAAGAAATGAGTCTATTAGTCGTAAAAAAAGTAGTTTTAATCTAATTTATATAAAAGAAATTCTAATATTTACATATATTTACTTTTGAAACAAGGCATGAGCAGAATGAAAAAAATATTATATATATTTATTCCAGTTTTTATTTGCAGCATTAGCATAGCTCAAAGTGTACCTGATTATTTGGTTTTTGAGGGAGATACCATTAATTATGTTGATGAAAACAATTTAAAACAAGGTTTTTGGAAAATTTTCGGAAGAATGAAGAGAATACCAGCTTACCAGCCTGATCAAGTAATTGAGCAGGGAAATTATGCTAATAGTAGAAAGCAAGGTTTCTGGACTAAGTTTTTCCCTAATGGAAAAACAAAAAGCGAGATAGAATATAAAAATAGCAGACCAAATGGTGCTTATAAAACCTATTACGAAAATGGGGAGCTTGAAGAAGAAGGAAACTGGAAAAACAACCGTAATACAGGTGGTTTTGTAAGGAAGCATCCAAATGGAGAAACAGCTCAAGAATTTGCMTTWNAACNAANCTKGKAAGAGAGATGGAAAACAAATTTATCGTAATGATAAAGGAATAATAATAATTGATGCGGACATTAAAAATGGTAAAGAGCAAAAAGTAATAGAATATTATGATGACGGTTCATTAAAAGCTGAAAAAAACTATATAGATGGCAAACTAGACATTGCAACAACTAAGGTTTATGAGCCTAAAACTCCTATTAAAGATGTTGATGACATAAGTGATTCTCCTGTTAAAATTGTAAAAGTTGAAAAAGGAGAAACCTCAAACATGGGTACTTGGGAAGGTAATGGAGTTCATAAAATTTACAATATGAATAAACAAATTTCTAAAGATGGCAAATTTAAGAATTATCGACTCATGGATGGGATATGGTATAAGTATGATGAGAATGGAATTTTAGTTAGTATAGAAAAATTCAAAAAGGGAAGATACATTGGAGAAGCTCCACTCCCTAAGCAATAAAAATAATTTAACATATATAAAAACCCAGTAAGGAATCTTACTGGGTTTTTTATTTTTTAATTAATAACCTACTTTTACAATCTAAATTATCATTCGAAAAATGCCCGAAGGAAAATCATTACATATCTATAACACCTTAACAAGAAAAAAAGAAGTCTTCAAACCACTCAACCCACCTTTTGTTGGATTATATGTATGCGGACCAACAGTTTATAGTGATGTCCATTTAGGAAATATTAGATCCAACTTAACTTTTGATATTGTATATAGGTATTTAACATACTTAAAATATAACGTAAGATATGTAAGAAACATAACAGACGTAGGCCATTTATTAGATAATGATGAGGGAGATGATAAAATAGAAAAAAGAGCTCGATTAGAAAAAATTGAACCTATGGAGATTGTTCAAAAATACACCAATAATTTTCATGTCGTTACACAACTGTTTAACTTAATTAATCCAAGTATTGAGCCAACGGCAACCGGTCATATTGTTGAGCAAATAGAAATGGTGCAACGGATTTTAGATAATAATCTAGCATATGAAATAAATGGTTCTGTTTATTTTGATGTTAAAAAATATTCAGGTGAACATAATTATGGGGAATTATCTGGGCGAAAACTAGATGAGCTTCTAGAACAAACAAGAGATGAATTAGAAGGTGGTGACGAAAAAAAATATTTTGCAGATTTTGCAATTTGGAAAAAAGCTTCTGAAGAAACTATTATGAAATGGGATTCTCCATGGGGTCTTGGTGTTCCAGGATGGCATTTAGAGTGTTCTGTTATGAGCACCAAATACCTAGGTCAAAGATTTGATATACATGGAGGAGGAATGGATTTAAAATTCCCTCATCACGAATGTGAAATAGCACAATCTATTGGAGCAGATGGAGTTAATCCAGTAAAATATTGGATGCATAACAATATGTTAACCGTCAATGGAACTAAAATGAGTAAATCATTAGGAAATTCTTTTTTGCCATTAGAATTAATTTCTGGAGATCATCCTTCTTTAGAGCAAGGTTATTCACCAATGACAGTTCGGTTTTTTATGCTACAAGCACACTACAGAAGTACACTAGATTTTTCTAACGAAGCATTGCAAGCTGCTGAAAAAGGATTGAAAAAACTAATGACAACAATTACTACTTTAAACAAATTAGAATCTTCTGAAAAATCAAGTGTTAATATATCTTTTTTAATTAAAAAATGTAAAGAGAGTATGAATGATGACTTTAACACGCCTATTACTATTGCTCATTTATTTGATGGAGTTAAAATAATAAATTCAATTAATGATGATAAAGAGTCCATTAGTGCCAAAGATTTAGAAAACCTTCAAGATCATTATAATACATTTGTTTTTGAAATTTTAGGGTTGAAAATAGAACACGTTAATTCTTCTAATGATAAATTAGCAAATGCCCTTATGGACGTAATCATTAATATCAGAAATCAATCAAAAGAAAAAAAAGATTGGGAAACTGCTGATTTAATAAGGAATGAATTAAAAAGATTAAACATATCTATTAATGATGGAAAAGATTCATCTACTTGGAGTTATGAAGAATAAACTAGTTTATATTTTTGTTTTGTTCCTGTTTGTTGGCTGTGGAAATGATGAAACAAAAGAGATAAAACCCATTAAAAAAGACCCTATTCTCACACAAGTAAAAATTGAAAGGCCTGATTTCAATACTGATTCAGCATATTTATATGTAAAACAACAAGTAGATTTTGGCCCTAGATTTCCTAATAATGAAGCACACGGAAAATGTGCCAAGTTCCTAGAAAAGAAACTCAAATCTTTTGGATTTAGTACAATAACTCAAATAGGGAAAGCAACAACTTTCAATAATAAAAAAATTACCATTAAAAATATTATTGGTGAATATAATCCTGAAGCTAAAAAAAGAATTTTACTTTTTGCTCACTGGGACAGTCGCCCTTTTGCCGATCAAGATTCTAAAAACATGACCAAACCTATTTTAGGAGCTAATGATGGTGCTAGTGGTGTTGGAATTTTAATTGAAGTTGCTAGGCAAATAGCTATAAACAAACCTGAAATCGGTGTTGATATTATCTTCTTTGATGCTGAAGATTATGGACAACCTGCAGGAATGAGCAATACTGTATCTGAAACATATTGTCTTGGCTCTCAATATTGGGCTAACAATCTACATAAAAAAGATTATTCTGCCGATTTTGGGATTTTATTAGATATGGTTGGAAATACAAATGCATATTTTACTCAAGAAAGTATTTCTATGCGTTATGCTCCACAAATTGTACATAAAATATGGAATTATGGTAAAATATTAGGTTATGGTAAATATTTCGTAAATAAATCTACCAATTTTGTTGGAACAGATGACCATCAATTTATCAATGAAATTGCAGGTATTCCGAGCATAGATATTATACACTATGATAGATCTTCTGGTAATTTTCATCCTACATGGCACACACACAATGATAATATGGATGTGATAGATAAAACTACACTTAGGGTGGTAGGAGAAGTCATATTATATACAATTTACAACGAAAAGTAACTTTTTTAGTACGAAGCCCTTTCAAATATGTAATTATTAAGATATTTATAATATATTTGTAGCCTAACTAACTTAAATTTAAAAAAGATGAAAAAAATATTTACTATGTTTATGGTTGCTAGCTTGTTTAGCTTAGTTGCTTGCGGACCATCAGAAGAAGAAGCTGCAGAAGCAAATGCTGCTGCAGAAGCTGCTGTAGAAGAATTATTTAACGGTTTAGAAGAAGAAATTGATGCTGCTGCAGAAGAAGTTGCTGATGTTGAATTAGCTGAGCACGTTTGTAATGATAACTGTACTGAAGAAGCTTGTAGCTTTGCATGTGGAGAAAAAGGTCATGAATGTTCTGATGCTTGYCATGCTGAAGAAGAAGGNNNMCATGAKCAYGCAGAAGGAGAAGARCACGATCATTCTTNAAAAAGNAAAATAAATACGTAATATAATCAATAACCTATAACACTTAATTAAAATGAAAAAATTATTAGCAATGTTTATGGTAGCAAGTATCTTTAGTTTAGTTGCTTGTGGACCATCAGAAGAAGAAGCTGCTGCTCAAGCTGCAGAAGCTGAAGCAATGGTAGAAGAAATGTTTGAAGGACTAGAAGAAGAAATGGAAGAAGCTGTAGAAGAAGTAGCTGAAGAAGAAGCTATGGAAGAAGAAGCGACTGAAGGTGGAGAAGAAGCAGAAGATGAGGCTGAAGGAGAAGAAGAAGAGGCTGCTGAGTAATTAAYTACTTCGACAAAAAATAAAAAAGGTTCARCTAAGTTGAGCCTTTTTTTATTCTTCACTCTATAATACCTCGGCTACAACAAAAGTACTCCCTCCAATAAATATTAAATCATCCGCTACTGCATTTTTTTTAGCTGAATTGAGAGCTTTTTTTACACTTTTGTAATCATTCCCTTTCAGCCCCTTCTGGTATGCCAATTCTACTAAATCCTTTACATTTAATGCTCTAGGTATATTAGCTTGACAAAAATAATAGTGAGCTTCTTTAGGTAATAATTCAAGCACCTTGTCAATTGATTTATCATTAACAGTACCAAAAACAATATGTAAATGATGATAATCTGTTTTTTCTAGCTGTTCTACAATTTCTTTTATTCCTTCTTTATTATGGCCAGTATCACAAATAATTAACGGTGATTCTCCTAAAATTTGCCATCTCCCTAGTAATCCAGTATTCTTAACAATAGATAATAATCCTTTTTTGATATTCTCATCTGAAATATCCCACCCTTTTTCTTTTAAAACTTGAATGATACTTATGCATGTTTTTAAATTTTTCAACTGATAGWCACCTTTCAAATCAGTTTGATAAGTTGGAATACTTTTTAAATCAGCAAAATAGATTGGGGCATTTAATTCTTTAGCCTTCTGAATAAAAATAGCCTTAGTTAACTGCTGGTTTTCTCCAATAACAACTGGTGTGTCTAGCTTCATAATTCCAGCCTTTTCTTTAGCAATTTTTTCTACCGTACTGCCTAAAAACTGAATATGATCTATTCCAATGTTGGTAATTACGGCRACTTCTGGATTAATCACATTTGTTGAATCTAGCCGGCCGCCTAAACCAGTTTCTATTATAGCGATATCAACTTTTTGTTTAGCAAAATGATCAAATGCCAAACCAACAGTCCATTCAAAAAAAGAAAGGTCAATATTTTCAAACATCATTTTATATTCTTCTACAAAAGTGATTACCTCATTTTTTGCAATCATTCCCCCATTAATCTTAATTCGTTCTCTAAAATCTTTAAGATGAGGAGAAGTGTATAGCCCAACCGTGTAGCCTTCTTCTTGTAAAACTGAAGATATCATGTGGGATGTTGATCCTTTTCCATTTGTTCCTGCAATATGTACAGATTTGAATTTTTTTTCTGGATTACCTAATAACTTACATAACGCGTGAGTATTTGATAAATCTACTTTGTAAGCAGCTGCACCAACTCTTTGGTACATAGGTAATTTAGTAAATAAATAGTTTAAGGTTTGCTCGTAATTCATTAATTAAGAATGAATACAAAAGTCATTGTTCCTTTTTGTTCGAAAGGGGCGTTAATATCTTTTTTAAATTTTGCTTTTAATGCAGCTTCTTCTGCTTTTTTCTGAAGAATAGGATTTGTTGTTGTGGAACCTCTTGCTCCCGATTTAGCTTTTAAAACTTTACCATTTCTATCAACAACAATATCTACCACCACTTTACCATCTTCCTGAGTAGGGTTTTCTGGTTTTTTAAAACTTATTTTTCCTCTTCCTCCTAAACTAAAACCAATTCCATTAGTTGATCCAGTATTAGGTCCAGTGCTATTAGAATTGTTAGAAGAATTATTACTAGAATTTGAATTGTTATTATTGTTACTAGTAGAATTGTTATTAGCATTATTTAAAGCCTCTAAGGCATTAGTTAAATTTTCACTAACAGTTTCTTGAGTTTCTTCTGAATTATTTTGAGAAGCATTTAAATCAATCGTTTCGTTTTCTGTTGTTTGTACACTTTCTTGGCTAGAATTACTTTCAGATGTTTCTGTATCATTCGAAGAACTTTCATTCTCTTCTGACGAATTTTCTTCAGATGGAGGACCTCCACCGCTATCACCAAAATCTATCATCATCGCCCCTTCATTTACTGGCGGAGGATCTTGATAAGGCATCCCAAACGAAACAAACAACAATAACAATAGTAAATGAACTAGGATAGTTCCTATCATTCCAGATCTGCTATTTTTATCTTGTATTAATTCCATTTTAACAATAAGATGTTGTTGGAAAGATTATTCCATAATTAATTTGGCTTAGTAGCCAAAACTAATTTTAGTTTATTTCTATTGGCAATATCCATAATGATAACCACATTTTCTATTGGCACCGATTTTTCAGCTCTTAATATAATCCCAGGATTTTCTTTCCCCTCAATAAGGGCTAGCAATTGATTTTCTATATCTTTTTCTTCGACCTCATCCTGATTCACAAAGTATTTTAAGTCTTCTGTTATGCTAACATTAACAGTTTGAGGATTAGGCTGAATATTAGAAGTTGCTCTTGGCAATATTACTTCTAACGCATTTGGACTAATTAGTGTTGAGGCAATAATAAAGAAAATTAATAATAAAAAAACAATGTCAGTCATACTTGACATGTTAAAATTAGTACTTACTTTATTTTTTGATCTTATTGCCATTATACAGCTGGTTCGTGCAAAATGTCTAAAAATTCCATTGTTCTAGCCTCCATAACAAAAACAATCTTTTCTACTTTAGCCACTAATGTATTGTACCCTATATAAGCTATAATCCCAACAATTAATCCAGCAACAGTTGTTACCATAGCTGTAAATATTCCATCAGAAAGAGTCGTTAAATCAACACCTCCACCACCTGATGCCATTTTATGAAAAACCAATATCATGCCTATTACTGTACCTAAAAACCCTATCATTGGAGCAGCACCCGATATAGTAGCTAATGTTGAAAGATTTTTTTCTAACTTGTTTAATTCTAATTTACCTGTGGTTTCTACTGCGGTACCAATATCACTTAAAGGCTTCCCAATCCTAGTAATTCCTTTTTCTATCATCTTTGCTATTGGTGAAGAATTTGAAGCACACAAGCTTTTTGCAGCATCAATTTTACCATCTAAAATGTTATCTTTTATTTGATTCATAAAATTTGAATCCTCTTTACTCGCTTTTCTTATTACTAAAAATCGTTCAATAATTATATATACTGCTAAAATTGATAACACTAACAAAGTTGTCATAATAATAGCTCCACCTACACCTCCAGAACTAACTAATTGCCAAACTGTAAGTGTTTTTTCTTCAGGAATAATAGTTTCTGCAACCTCAATTGCGGAAGAATTTCCTACGGTCATTTGTAATAAAAAGCTATTCAACATTTCTCCTAATTTAAATATACCAAGCTAAAATACGACTAAGGCTTACTGCGAGTATAAAATAGCCCTAGAATTGTAAACAGTTAAATGTTAGCTTTTATTGTATGAAGAAAAATATTAAAAGAAGAATTATTTCTTTTTATTAATGTTAAATCTCTTTGCTATAAAGACTTTGACATTTTTTGTGCTGGGTTTTATCACATAATTTTGAAATTTAAGAGTCCCCGTTACTGTGTTAGATGTTATTCCTATAAGGAAATGTTTGCTTTCATAGCCTAAAGCTACTCTCCCGTTAAATCTACCCACTCCACTGGTTTCTGTAAATTTTTCTCCAGCTTTATCAACCGCTAAGCTTTTAACACCAACCCCTGGAATTAGAGAGAGATTAATGAAAAAACGTTTAAAAAACACCAAAGTATAGGTATAGCCAAAAGAAACACCTGCACTCCGAGCAGAATAAGCATTGATAGGTAAAGAATCCTGAATTTCTGTAGGAAAACTACTAGGAACAAAGGAAGATGTATCGTCATCAAAACTAGCATCATCAATACTATAAAATCCTCCCAATAAAAAACTACCTGCGCTTTTCTTCTGTACTGCATTTCTTACATAAGCAGCTTTGTATGAAAGTTTTTTATGATTAAAAACATAATAACCACTTACGCCAACCGAAAATGTTTCCATCGTTTCTCTTTGAGGGAAAATAGAGTCGTTCCAATTTGGAAAAAGTTCACCAGGGTTTGTTACATAATACCCGTTATACTGCTGAAAGGAAGCATCAATCACAAATTTTTTGCTGTATATATTTAATTGTAAATCAAATCGTTTTGTTTTTCCATATTTCTCTTCTTCTTCTGAAGTCAAGGGAAGTCCTAAAGTAACCCCAAGACCCAACCATTTATAGTTAAAACCAAAGCCTAAGCTAGATATTCCATATGGTTCTAAATTTATAGACTGACCACTAGTAGTGTTAACTATTTCTAAGCTATTCAACTTTGTAACACTCATAAATTTAAGCAAAAGTTGATTAGAATAATCAATATACCTTTCTGAAACAACTGTTGTGTCTGAAGGGTTTGTATCTATTTCTACCTGAGATTGAGCCGAAACAGAAATCGAGCAGATTAATAAAATTAGTATTAAGTGTTTCAAAATAGTTCTGTTATCGGAACAAATACATTTTGCCAAAGCCTTTCTTAAAATATCCATCTGCTGAGGTATTTCTATGCTCAATATCATCCGAATTAATTTTAGTTATTACTCTATATAAATAAAGCCCATTTGCCAATCTATCTCCGTAAGTGTCTGTTCCATCCCAAGCAAAATCTGATATATTCCTTCCAATATTAATTAGTCCTATTTCATCTTTGTGAATTTCCCTAACCACTTTTCCTGTTATGGTCATTATCTGAATTTTAAATACTTCTGGAATTTCACTTCCTGTTAGCGTAAACACAAATCTTGTTGATGTTGTGAATGGATTTGGATAGTTTAAAATATTGGTAATAGTAGATCTATTAACAACTTCAAATCCTATAACATAATCAAACCCTCCAGAATTATTTTTAGTTCTATCGGTGGCTTGCACCCTTAATTTATATTTCCCGTCCACAGGAAAATCTCCTTGCATAATAATTTTTGAGTTATTTTTAGGTAAAGAAGCTGGTATAAATTGCATTTTTTCTATCCCTCCAGAATAAAAATAAATTCTTTCTTCAATTCCGTTTGGTGTAGTTATATAAACGGCATAATCAGAAGTGTCATTTAATAATAAAAATTGATTTTCATCGGTCAACTCCATAACTATTTCTGCTTTTGGAGAAACGATATCCCCCTCTAATATGTGCATTCCATCAAAAGTTACATCTAAAATTGGATTTATTTTATCTGAGTTTACATAAAATTGAATTTGTGCCACATTATTAAAATGATACTGTTCTAATTGATCATTATTAGGGTTTACATCTATAAGAAAAATATTTAATCCTCCTAACCCTGTTGTTGAAAATGTTATCGTTGCTATTATTACGCTATCCGACAGTAATGGTTTTTGTCTATCATAAGGTAAAAATTGAGTGATATTATTTTTATCTAACACCGCAAATGAAATTAATAAACTATCCATGTCATACCTGCTAATATTTTTTACAGCGATAGAAACCGTTATATCAATTCCTTCCTCAACGGTATCATTTTGAAAAGTATAATATATACTTGGGTCTAAAGCTGCTTCAGGAACACCTTCATATGTAACTTGCCACCTATTTAATTGTGGTGATGTAAGTAAAGAGTCGTCAGATAAGTAAGTATTTAATTTTAAGTATGGAWARATGCTGGCATCTACACGACTTGAGATACTAATATCTCCAGAGTCTGTAGGTAGGGGATTAATGCTAATTAAAGGTGTTTCATTCCCACTGGCATCAATTCCAATAACGTTTAATACCGTACTATCTCTTGTAGATGGAGATTCTAACGAAGACATTCTCCACGACAATGAATCCCAACTTACAGCAGGTCCTATAATTTCTGAAAAAATATTTGCATAATTGGCACTAGTAACTACTGTTGTTGTTAACGTAACATCTGGGTCATTAACTGAATCTCCTATAACCTCAATGGTTGACCCAATATTTCCTTTTTGACTATAGATTACATACGGTAATGAATCTGCAATAGTTGATAGTTGAAGTGCTCCAATATTGGAAAATTCCGTTTTTAAACTTGCAGGCATCGGAACATAACCAGGCATTGACATAATGTGCCATGCATACATTAAGATATGAGTTCCGCTAGGAATAGTATCTCTAATAAAACTTTCTAGGGCAGCCATTTGACTTGGGCTATTGTAACGGAAAMTAAAAATGTTAGGTTTTTCATTTGTAGAAGCAATATTTGCCTGACCTACATTCCAATCATAGATAGTCCATGGAGTTAAAGTTGCCGAATCAAGTACTGCAACATGAATAGCTGAAGTAGTTCCGTAACCATTTCCTTGCATTTTGCTACCACCCACATAATAAGCAATAGAAGACAACACGCCCCATGTAGGAGCTTTTCCAATTGTAGTTGCTTTTACCTCTTTTAAGTCATTTACAAATTGCCATTGTCTTACTGGTCTGTTATGGCTTATAAATTGAAACTCATCATTTTCAAACTGAAAAAAATGATCCTGTTCCCAGCCTTCTTTTCCCTGTATGTATTGAAATGATCTCATTCTCCAACTATAACCTGTTGCATCGATAGAATCTTTGCCCACTCGCCAAAAATAAACTGCACTATCTGGCATTGAAGCTAAAAGTGATGGTGACCATGAAACTACTCCTCCTACAGAATTAATCATTGTAGATTGTTTAATAGGACTATTAAAATAATCTGTTGTATCAACCTCAAACAAATAATTTTTTGCAGGTTCAAATGGAAATGCTGTTGATGCTTTTAATGTTACTCCTTGATCTGGCACTATCATAAATTTATACGGATAAATTGGTATTATTTCACCCGATAAAATGTTTAATGTTTTAGTAACCGTGTTGTTGGTTTCAACACTTTCAATTGTGTTTAAAGGTGGAGCATCAACCATAATGGTAAATTTGTTTAATCCTAAGCCATTTATAAGATCAACTGGCAAAGTAAATGTAAATGTTTGTTGATAATTGGTTCCAGCAAATGCCTTAATGTAAGTAGTATCAGCGTAAGATGCTTCAGGATAATCTCTAGTCAACTCAAGAATAATAGTGTTGTTTACTGCTCTTCCTAAATTGCTAACCAACACATTAACATCAAATGAATCTATATCAGAAGTAACTACAGACGGACTAAATGTTACCGTTGGTGCTTCTATCATATAATCTGGTAAATCAAATGAATTAATAACTAAAGAGGGGTCTCCATGGAATGTAATTGATGTTGCTGCATCATTAGCATATTGTGTCCCTTGTGTTTGAATAATTGTGTTTTTAATATGATTCCCCATGCTACCCTTATAATTTAAATAAGACATATTTTTGTACATCTCAGCAGCATATGCATCTAAATTAGAAGCTATTCCCAAATCTACCGATGACAAAAATCCAATAACTCCTTTATTTTCTATTATAACATATTGCTCACTTGTGCTATTTGCGGCAGCAACATGAAGATCTCCTGCAAAGCAGCCAAAGCCAAATAATATTGGATATTTACCATTTTGTGAAGGCCATAAGGCTGCATCATCAATATTAATGTCAAAACCTCCAGTGGTAGAAGCATGTCCAAAAAATGTCATCAATGCAACACCTTGACCTATGTATCCTTTAATAGTATCTGCAAGTGTTGTTTGAATCGGAACTGTAGAATTCTTAAAAAATGATGTGACATTACCTCCAAACAATGTGTCTTCAACTGTTGTTTCATAACCACTTAAATAATTTACAAATGTTGATTGTTGAGAGGCATCATTACCCCCCCCAAAATGTAAAATTCTTTTCATCCAATCATTAGTACCTGTGCCATTAATATCAGGAAATGGATTCTCATAATCTGTGATTTTATCTAAATACCACGTAACTTCTGTTCCATTTTTTGCAGCTACCCTTGCTGTAGGTATAAGTGGCTCATATTGAGTGCCGTTTAATCCTGAAGTAAGCATATTATCTGAAGCTGGAACACCAAAGGAAGGAACTAGATTATTATAAAAATTTATAGCATCTTTTCTAGATTTTTTTGCTTTTATAGATTTTCCTAATAAAAACAGGTAATTTGGTTGTGAAGTCCAGGTATTTGTAATATAATCTATAAACCCTCTTATCGAATACGGATGTTTTTCTATTCCGTAAGAAAATTGATCATACAAATCTTCAATATCATACACCTCAGCATTTTGAGGGTTAGGCTTGGTTCCCATTCCACTTAACCTGTATGTAGCATAATCATTTGCTTCAGACCATAAACTAGGATGAGTAATAATAATAAATGCAGTRTCTTTTTGATTTRCRGRTGCTCCATAATCTACAAATGTTCCAGTTCCGTTAATTGGAATTAAAGAAGTAATGGCTGTTATTTGTCCATCTGAACTGATGTAACATTCTACAGATGAAGACGAAGAATTTGGAATTAAGCACTGGTAATTGCCTCCAGCGGGAATAACATCTATTCTTTTTCCATTAGTCAGTTCATAAAAAATCACATTGCCAGTAGCAATAAAATTGGTAAAATTGAAATATGACTTTGATTCTGTTGGATGAACATCCACAAATAAATTATCAAAAGTTGTTAGTCCTTCCATATCCATTGTATGAGGATAATTTAATTTAACATAAGATATCGCTTGTGATGCAGTTGTTGAACCTAAACCATTAACACTTGAAAAAGATACAGAAGTGGTTGTAGCCCCTAAATCACCAATAGGGATAGTCATTTGAATGTTTATTTTTTGGTAGCCTTCAAAAATAGAATCAAACTGATTGGCTCCTAAATTCWCTCTTAAATGCTGATCAGGATTAGCATTTGCATAATTTGATTCTCCAAGTACAACAGCTTTAACTGTTGCGTTCGGGCCTGTTAAATATGCATTTTTAGTTGATATATTTTTCACCCTATTTGCACCAATGGTATATTTGTCATCAAACCATCCTTCTGTAGGAACATAACCAAAGGAAGTCCCTCCAAATCCATTCGTTTCTCCATCATAGTAAAAATATTCACCTCCCGAAGAGTGTCCCGTAACATAATATTCAACAGACTCTTTGTTAAAATAATTGATGGGCGTATAAGCAGAAAAATTAGTGTCAGTTTCTAAAATTAACCTATTATTTGATGTTGACGTGTTCCATGTTAAATAATAATAGATAGTATCATTAAACAAGCTATAATGTGGGCTTGGATGATTAATTGCGCCTCCATATAAAGACGAATCTAGCCAACCGTCATTATATCTCCCATAAAACTCAATAAAATCAGTTCCATCAAAAGTGCCATCTCCTTCTCCCTGTATATAAATTGGTATTTCTACACCTCTTGCAAATAATTGAAAATTTTGTGGATCTATACTAGATAACGGTATGCCTGAATTAGATAAAACTGTTGAATCTATTCGATAAATACCTGTTTCTGCAACTTTAAACTTATAATATTGCTGGGAATAATCTATCCAACTATTATTGTAAGGTTGAGCATATGCAAATGAAGTTATTCCTACAAATATTGTTAGAAATAATAGTTGTTTTAATTCAATAATTATTTTATTAAAAACTTTCAATCTAAAATGCAGTTAGTTAATCATATAGGATACGTATTTTAACGTAAATAGTTGCATTATAAAACTACGATATTATAAGGCTAGATTCAATTAATAAGTGCAACAGGTTGGTTAAAATTATTTAAAAATACTTCATTAGGGGTTTTATACCCTAATAATTTTCTTGGTC
>NVVI01000016.1 GCA_002402165.1 Flavobacteriales bacterium | reverse complement strand
TCATTGTTGCCAAATGTTACTACTTGAGAAATAACCAATTCACCGGCTACATCATAAAGCTCGAAAGTCGCAGATCCATTTCTATCTCCAACTGGGATGTTTAGCACATCAATCGCAGGATTAGGGTAGGATACAATATTTAATTCATTATTCAGCTCATCAAGGCCGACCCATGAACCAAATTGAGCTGAAGCTGCAATTGGAAAATCTAATCCAAATCCATTTAAATACCATACTTGGTCAACTGAAGACGGGAAACTTGGCTGGTGATGACCATTTGTAGAGTCTTGAGCTAAAGTATAATCAACTGAATTACTCATTCCAATAAGTAAAGTTGTACTAATTGAAGTTACGCAAAATAAATAACGTTGATTATCAGCAAAATTCCCTGTCCATCCAGTTGCTCCATCACGAGGAACAAAAACATTTACATCTTGAAGTGATTCATCAGCATATACAAAAAAGGCAGCATCTAATGTTACCAAATTTGCAAAATCTAATCCTGCATCATTGATATCAGTAAATATATCATTCCATTCATAAACACGAGCTTCAACAAATTCATTAGCCATTAAATTAGGAGCAAATGCAAGAGCTGTTAAATTCATTCCTAAGTAAGTCATTCTACTCGCATTAGGATCCTCAAATGCAATACATGCTTCAAAACCAGTAGCGTTACCACCATTTGCTTGTGMAGGAGACATTGGCACCCATGAAACTGGATCTAATCTTGCATATGCATATAATGAGTCATTAATCATAAATGCAGCATCTAAAACGTTATCACTATTTTCCTCATCAGCCGTAGGGTTAGTAGCAACAGTATAGCTCATGTCGTAATAACCTACAGCGTAACTTGCTTGAGAAAAAGTAGGTAAATTAACCCATACAGAATCACCAACAGCTAAAGTAGGTACTGRARCAGWTTGATTATATACATTAGTTCCTCCAATTTCTAAATCAATGTTTCCAGTTAAAGTAGCACCTGATTGAGATGTATTTCCATAATTACGTACCCACGCTCCAAGTTTAACTTCAAATTCAGAAGCATTTCGAGATAAATCAACAAGATTTGCAAATCTTCTAGCTCTTAAAGCTTCACCTTTATTAATACCTAAATCGTTAGCAAAAAGTCCTGCTTTATTTCCAATAAAAGCTTGAGTAATAGTCCCTGCATGAATTGCAGCTTCTAAAAGTATACCTGTACCAGTAGAAACCATAATTACTGGGATAGTAACAACTAAACCAGAATCACCACCAGCCATTCCTACTGGAGCACCTGAATGGTTAATAATAATAACAGCAACAGCTCCTGCATTTTGAGCATGTCTTGCTTTCCAACCAAACTGGCATGCCCCTCTATATAAGATAGCAATTTTACCAGCTAAAGGTTGTCCTGCTATTCCAAATGGAGTACAAGCATCTTCAGCGTTAGGATGTCCATAAGTTGGATCGTTACCAGTGTCACCATCATCAACAAACTCTATTGGAGCTGTTATTGAGTTAACTGGTAGAGTAATATCTGGTGAACCCCATGTGGTACCACCACCTTCATTATCATACGTTATTGCGTATGACCCTTGTAAGTTTGTAGGCGTAGAAGGTGCCTGAACCTGAAATATAACCTGTGCAAAACCCACGGTTCCGATTACGGTTAAAATCATAAATAGTGAAAGTTTTTTCATCTTTTTAATTTTTTAGTTAGTGTTTATTTAAAAATTTAGTTAAATTTAAGAACACGAAAGTACAAAATTTAATACCGATAATCAAATAATTAATTAACAATATTTATTGCTTTATCATATTCCTGCTTTCAAATTTAGATATTACTTTTCTCGATTATCAATGCAATTAAACTAACGGTCATTTTTAGAGATTTTTAGGAGACATGTATTTACTATAAGGTAGAAATCTCCTATTAGCGTAATTGAGCTTGTAATTGAGTTTCTAATGTCCTCAATGATTAGCCATTACTTGGTCTATTTGTTCGTCCGTTAATGTTTTCGTTTCGTCCTGAAACTTATAACTTACTCCATAAAGGTTCTTTCTTGCTAGAAGACTTTCCTCTCTTAAACATTAAACAAATTGATTGATTTTAATTTCTTATCTTGATACTTAGCAGGGCTATTTTTATGCTATCATTTTACCAAGGTTCAACTCTAATTCTTAATAGATAATGATTTAATACCGATAATCAAATAATTGGTCGACAATAAATATGTATTCATTACATTTGAATTCAATTAAAGAAAATATATTACTAACTAAAATTATTACTATGAAAAAATATTTACTATTAGCGTCTACAACTATTTTTATGATTTCTGCCAATGCTCAAGACAAGAGCCAGGCCGTTTATCGTGGTGCAACTGATAAAGCTAAAATTGATCAAGAATCCAACAATGGTGGAATTAAGCAAGATGCAATTCCTTCTGAAAAAGCAGCTTCAACTATTACTATTGGAACTTCATGGAATGTTTTCGGTATATTAGGTGATAGACAAAATCAAGTTGTTTATAACCCAGATATTAATACGGTTGGATTTGTTCATCGTCAAAATGATGGTGTTGGCACTAGTTCTGGTATCATATCTTTTGATTACTCAACTGATGGTGGTGCAACTTGGACAGTTAACCCATTTGAATTAACACCAACATTAGGTGGTGGTAACGGAAACAGATATCCAAACATTACCTTATATAATCCAGCAGCTAATACAGATCCTGCTAATGCATACGTTGTAGCTGTAGGACCTCAATTACAAACTGGTGATAGTAGTGGTGCGAATGGATGGGGAGGAACTTTTAGAGCTTCTTTTTTATTATCAGGGACAAATGCTGATGAACAATACACTAATTTAAGTACTGACACTCAAGGAGACAACAACGAATGGGGAGCTGCTGGTTTATATACTGCCGCTAACGGAGTTGTATATGATGTTACTACTAATATTGACAATGCTCAATCTAACTTAGTTGCTGATAACTACTCAAATTATTTTATTAATAAAGGAGTTTATAATGCGACTAATAACAATTTTGATTGGACAAATTCAATGATAACTCCAGGATGGACTTCAACTATGAACTTTACAACTAACACATTAACCAATGTTGGTGGATTAGCTAACATGGCATGGTCTCCTAATGGAATGATTGGCTATATGGTTGCAATGGGTGCTTATGGTGGTACTAACACTATGAACAGACCATACGTAATGAAAAGTACTGATGGTGGTACTACATGGAACAATGTAATGGATTATGATTTCTCTCAAAATGCTGTAATGCAAAATTACATTTGGGGGATAAATACTGACACAACTAAGAAAAGACCTTTCTTTAGCTCTTATGATATGATAGTTGACGCTAATGGTGAATTAAGAATTTTTGCTGAAGTTGCTTCAGGATTTTCTGATCACCCAGATTCATTATTTTACAGTTTTGCTGCAAGACAATCAGGTTTCTTATTTGAGATAGCAACTAACGGTGCTAACTGGGATGTTACTTACATTGATTCTGTATTAGTTGATGACTTTGAGTGGGATGCTGCTAATGGACTTAGCCATTTTGTAAGGCCACAAGCTGCCAGAAGTCAAGATGGAAACATGGCATTTTACACTTGGATAGGTTCTGATCCTGCTATAGGTCCTAATAGAGAATTCCCAGACATTTGGGCAATTGCTCATGACCTTACTAATAACTACTGTCCATCATCATGGTCAAATGGGTGGTCTGCTATTAAAAATTTAAGTAATGGTAATAATTCTAATTATGTTGCAGCTTACCAAACCATGGCTGTTGATGCCATTGAAAATGGTAATGATGAAGATTATGAATTAGCCATAGTTTACGGAACTGCTGTTGGTGGCACTGAGTTAATTGATGGATTAAGTCCTGCACAATGGAATTTTTTAAGAGGTGTTGGTTTTAGTTGTCCTGTTGGAATAAAAGAAAACACTTTATCTAATAATGAAGTAACTCTTTACCCTAACCCAACTAGCGGTGTTGTAGCAATTCGTATTACTGGTGTAAAAGAATTTGATTATACTGTTATTGATATAGTTGGTAATTTAGTTACTACTAAATCTGTTAATGGAAGTAATGCTGTTATTGACCTTACGAATAACGCCAAAGGTGTTTATTTTATAACTGTTAATACAGAAAAAGGTTCTGTTACTAAAAAAGTAATGCTTACTGAATAAGCAATAATATGTAATACTAAAAAGCCTTGCTAAATTATTAGCAGGGCTTTTTATTGTTGTTTATTCTCACCTAAGCTGAGCTTGTAATTGAGTTCCTAATGACTTAATAATTTTAGCCATTATTTGGTCTATTTGTTCGTCAGTTAATGTTTTTGTTTCATCCTGAAACTTAAAACTTACCCCATAAGATTTTTTTCCTAATGCTATGTTTTTTCCCTCATAAACATCGAATAAATTAACTGCTGTTAAGAGTTTTCCACCTTCTTTAAAGGCTATTTCTTTAATAACACTATAACTAATGTTATTATCAATTAATAAGGCTAAATCTCTTCTTACAATAGGAAATTTAGAAACTTCTTTATAAACAACTTTATTCATACCAACCAACTTTAATAAGTTGTCATAATTAAACGCTGCATAAAAGACTTCTTTATCTATGTCAAATTGTTTTTGAGTTTGGCTATCAATTTTTCCTATTTGAGCTAACTCAATATTATTTACAATGTACTTTAACCCGTATTCTAAATATGATAAATTTGATTCTTCTGTTTTTAGGTTAAACTTATCAAAACCAAATTTTTCAAGGATAGTATTTACTACACCTTTAATTTGGTAAAAATTCACCTCATCAGTATCAGTATTCCAATTTCCTGGGTTTGTTGCACCAGTAATAAATAAACTTAAAAAACTATCCTCTTTAAATCCTTTTGATTTTTTAAAATAAGTTTTTCCCCATTCAAATAATTTTAAATCACTGTTTTTTCTATTCTGATTGTAAACTATTGTTTCTAAACCATCGTAAACCATTGATTGTCTCAGCACACCAAGCTCGGCACTTAATGGGTTCTTAATTTTAACTAACTCTAAAGCAGTTTCTTTATAGTAGTCTGATTTAGTTAACGAATTAGAAAGCATTTCGTTAAATCCATTTGAAACCAATAAATCAGAAAGAATATTGGTTGCTCTTTCTTTTTCAGGTTTTGTACGATAAGATATTGATGATTTCAGAACATCAGGTAATTCAATGTTATTGTAACCATAAATTCGAAGAACTTCTTCAATTACATCAATTTCTCTCTGTACATCCGCTTTAAATGGCGGAATAGAAAGCTTTAATGTTTCTTTAGTTTCTTCTATAATTTCAATTTCTAAAGCAGTTAAAATGTTTTTAATAGTAGTCCTATCGATTTTTTGACCTATTAATCTATCGCAATTATCATAAGAAAAATTAACTATAAAATTTTCAATTGGATTGGGGTAAAAATCAACCACTTTAGAAGAAATGTTTCCTCCCGTAACTTCTTTAATTAGGATTGCTGCTCTTTTTAATGCGTAAATTGTAATGTTTGGATCTGCACCTCTTTCAAATCTAAAGGATGCATCAGTGTTTAATCCATGCCGTTTCGCAGATTTACGAATTGAAACGGCATCAAAATAGGCGCTTTCTATAAATATACTTGTTGTTGTTTCTGAAACTCCAGAATCTATCCCACCAAAAACTCCTGCAATACACATTTCATTTTCAGAGTTACAAATCATTAAATCATTTTCAGATAATTCTCTTTCTACCTCATCAAGTGTAATAAACTTGGTTTTATTTTTTACCGTTTTAATTATTATTTTGTTCCCTTTTATTTTCTGAGCATCAAAAGCATGAAGTGGCTGTCCTGTTTCGTGCATTACAAAATTAGTTACGTCAACCACATTGTTAATTGGAGTCAATCCAATGCTTGTCAACCTATTTTTTAACCAATTTGGTGATTCCTTAACTTCAATATTATTGATGGTTACACCTGAATACCTTCGGCACAAATCTGCATTTTCAACTTCTATAGAAATAGTTATATCTGTATTGTCTATTTTAAAATCTTCTACAGAAGGTTTGATTAAATTAATTTTTTGAGATTGTCCTAATACAGCAACCAAATCTCTAGCAACACCGATGTGCCCAGTCGCATCAGCTCTATTTGGTGTTAAGCCAATTTCTAACTCATAATCATCCTCAATGTTAAAATGGTCTTTCGCTAAAGTTCCCACTTTAACATCAGCATCAAGAACCATTATTCCATCATGAGATTTTCCTAAGCCAATTTCATCTTCAGCACAAATCATTCCTTCAGACAATTGACCTCTTATTTTTGATTTTTTTATTCTGAATTCACCCTCTTCAGAATAAAGTACAGTTCCAACTGTAGCAACAATTACTTTTTGTCCTTTCTCAACATTAGGAGCTCCACATACAATGTTTAATGACTCTCCATTACCAATATTAACAGTAGTTAAATTTAAKCTATCAGCATCTGGATGTTTTTCTTTGCTTAATATTTCGCCAACAACCAAACCTTCTAACCCACCCTTAATGCTTTGAATTTTTTCAATTCCATCTATTTCTAATCCACAATCTGTTAAGATATCAGCAATATTATTGGGGTCAATTGCTACGTCAATATAGTCTTTAAGCCAGTTGTAAGAAATTTTCATTTAATGTTAATTGAACGACAAAAGTAATTAATTTTAGATGTGATTGTAACAATTTAGGGCACAATAAAGTTAATTTGTATATCATTTAAAGCAAAGATATGTTACGATACTTTTTATTTCTCACAATAGCAATGTACACTCTTATATCTTACGGACAATCATCTTCAAGTTCTGGAATTGGATACAATTACAAGCTATCGGATAAACAATGGCAAAACAAACTATCTCAAGGACAATATAATGTTCTCAGAAGAAGAGGTACTGAAACACCTTTTACTGGAAAATATTGGAACAATAAAAAGGAAGGAACCTATAAATGTTCTGGTTGCAATCATGAATTATTTACTTCAAATACAAAGTTTAAATCTGGAACAGGTTGGCCAAGTTTTTATGCTTTTATTAAAAATGGCATTGAACTAGGTACAGATAATAATATAAGCTATTCTAAAAACGAAGTTCATTGTGCTAACTGCGGTGGGCATCTAGGACATGTCTTTAAAGACGGTCCACGACCAACAGGAATGAGGTATTGCATTAACTCGGCTGCATTAGACTTTAAATCAGACTAGTTATTTTTTTCTTGGGTCGATAAATACTCTTTTCACCTTTTCTTTTTTTACTTTTTTCTTCTTTTTTTGTTTTTCTTCATGAAAAAAGTAACGAATATCTATCGTTAAGTAATTGCCTGTTAAATCAAAAGTTATGTCCTCATCCCTATTATCATTCTCTCCATTATAATGCACGTGTTCTGTAAATATGTTAGAAAAAGATCTATGCAATGAAGCTCCAATATATATATAACCACTCTTTTCAGTTCTATATTCCCAACCAATATTTGCCAGTAAACTTGGTTGAATCCAGTATGTCCGATTTATTGCGTTTGTAAAATATATGCCTGAAACAAACAATGGGGTTGGGTAAATGTCTAATGAAACACCTCCTGAAACATTCATAAACATATTTCTCCCCAATTGTACATATACCAACCCTAAAACAGGTATTTCATAGTTTACGATGCTAAAATCCGAAGTTCCCGAAAATGAAGAGTCTGGATCATTAATCGTTAAATCATAATTTCTTTTTAAAAAATTAAGTCCCGTTTCAATTGATAGTGATTTTGTTAGCCCTTTCCTTATTATCATTCCAAAACTCAGGCCAAATTTTGGTTGATTAATAAATTGAATATTGTTTTGTATTTGTTCTTGCTTTCCGGCACCAAAAAAATTAACAGGAATAATTGGTTTTAATTGTATTCCAAAAGTCGTCACCTTTTCCTGAGAGAATAGTTTAGGAATAAAAACAAACAATACTATTATATATAAAACAACTTTAATTTTCATACTATGGCGTATTTTACAAAACTAATGTTTTACGTCAATATTGTTAATGCTATTTTAATTAAAGGTGATTTGAAAAATAAAAAACCTCGTACATTGTACAAGGTTTTTTTGTGGGCGATGAGGGATTCGAACCCCCGACCCCCTCGGTGTAAACGAGGTGCTCTGAACCAACTGAGCTAATCGCCCTAAAGCGGGTGCAAATATATATTAATTCTATTTTATTACAAGAATTTAGTTAAAAATTATTCTCTGATAAATTTTGCTCCCATTTCCATGCAGATAGCATCATATCATCTAATCCAATTTTTGAATTCCAATTGAGTATATCTTTTGCTTTTTTATTATCCGCATAAATCGAAGCAACATCACCTTCTCTTCTATTTCCAATTTTATAATTCAATTTTGCTCCGCTTACTTTTTCAAAAGCGTTAATTGCTTCTAAAACAGTAACTCCAACACCAGTGCCCAAATTTATTATATCATGGGAATCTTTAATCTCACCATTTAAAAGACATTTTAATGCTAATACATGTGCATTAGCAATATCACTTACATGTATGTAATCTCTAACACAAGTGCCATCTTTTGTGGAATAGTCATTCCCAAAAACCGTTAAACATTCTAACTTCCCTATTGCTGTTTGCGTAATAAAAGGAATTAAATTATTAGGTTTAGTAGTTGACAGTTCTCCATTCAACCCACTAACATGTGCCCCTACAGGATTAAAATAACGCAATGAAATTGCTTTTAAACCTTCATTTACTTTTATAAAATCATTAACCATTACTTCCCCTATTTGCTTGGTGTAAGCATAGGGAGATTCAGATTTTAATAACTTACTTTCTTCAGTAACAGGTAATTCTTCTACATTACCATAAACCGAACAAGAAGATGAAAATATCAAATTGGGAACATTAAATTTAGCTTGACACTTTAGTATATTATTCAACGAATTGATATTATTATCGTAATACATTAAAGGGTTTTCTACCGATTCTCCAACTGCTTTAAAAGCTGCGAAATGAATAATTCCTTTTATTTTAGGATTTTCATTAAACACACACTCTGTATCAGCTAAATTTCTCAGATCAATATTATAGCTTTTAATGTCTTTCCCTGTTATTTTTTTTATTCTATTATAGGTATCCTCAGAAGAATTAGAATAATTATCAATAGAGATTACCTCCCAATCAGTATTTTCTATAATTTCTATAATAGTATGAGAACCAATATATCCTGAGCCACCTGTAATAAGTATTTTCATTTGTGAAATTTAAAAATCAAAAATAAGAATTAAACCAAGAACATATTTTTATCAATCTTTTTGAAAAATAGCTTTAAAATCTGTTTTCTTTATTATAAAAAGGTCAGAAAACTTAATTTTTTCTCTTATAATTAGATAATACAACAACACTATAAATAATAAGAAATACGAAATGCTTGTTGCTACTGCCGCACCCATAATTCCATATTTTGGAATTAATAATACGTCTAGTAATATTGTAGCTACCAAACCTACGGAGTTAGCAATTAATGCAATATTGTTTTTCCCTTTAGAGAACAACATAATACTAAAAAGTTGACTCATAGCTGTAAACACCATTCCTACTAATAGCACCTTGAATGGCCCTCCAGAATTTGTAAATTCCTCTCCATAAAGAGTAACTAATAACCAATCTCCAATGAAAGCTAAAACAATAACTATTAGAACAACAGAAGTGAAATTAATCCGAGAGTACGTAGTGAAATATTTTCTCCTTTGCTCATTATTATCTTCGGACAAATAAGGCATCATTACACTTCCTATAATTCTAGAATAAAACAAAATAAATTGAGCAAAGTTTACAGCCAAAAGATATAGCCCTAACTGCTTTTCTCC
Source organism: Flavobacteriales bacterium (assembly GCA_002402165.1). Lineage (GTDB taxonomy): Bacteria > Bacteroidota > Bacteroidia > Flavobacteriales_E > Vicingaceae. The sequence goes on along the minus strand of NVVI01000016.1, from coordinate 53,516 downwards.
TCTAAATTCGAATATAAACCAACTATCAAATCGATAATTCAAAAAATTAATAATCATACTTATCCATACTGGATATATATAAAGAAAGAAAGGGTAGATATCCTGTTTAAGTGACAAATTAAATATTGGTTGGAATTGGATGCTTTTTCTGAAGCTATAACCCCACATTAATGTATTAATAAGCAAAAGCAAAAGATTAACACCTAAAATAATTCTAACATCAACAGTAATAATTCCATTAGAATTTAAATAGAATAGAAAGAAATATGCTGCCAAATTAAAGACACTAATAATTAGAGTTATTCTATTAATGAATCTAAATGATTTATTAGCATTTAGGAAAGTGATAAATAAACCGTTAATTAATCTTAAGCTAAACACTCCTATTAAAAATAATTTATAAAAAAGACTATCATAATTATCAGGAAAAAGGAAATCAAGATTAAAGCTTAAAATAATAATGCTAATTATGGGTAAAATGATAGATGGGATTATAATAGCAATTCCTTGAAGCTTACCCATGCTTATTTTTTTATTAGAGCCGTAATAAATGATTCCCATTTCACATCCTAATGTGAAAACCATTACCATAATCTCGATATTTAAATAAAAAATGCCGTAAATTCCTTTGCCAGCCGGACCTAACAAACGTGTAAGAAAAATTCCGGAAACTATGCTTATGATTAAAGAAGGAATCTGTGTTGAAAAAGTACCTAAAATATTTCGAGTGAGTCCTCTCATGAATAAATTTAACAGTTAGTGGTTATACTTATACTTAATTTTAAACCACAATTTCCTCCAAGAACTATTCTTGATTTTTTCTGCTTGCTGCCAATTTAGATCTCTATATATGTTGTATTCATAAGATTGGTTATCTAAATTAGTAACTTCTAAAGACACTCCTTTAAAATGAAAAATGAAAGAATTCAGCACTATTCCTATAGGTTTTGAAACTCTTTCACACAATTCATGTTCATTCCCTACATTATGATTTTTAGGGTGAAAAAGTTCTGTTTCGCTATATTCATATTGAATGATGTCTCTATTTACAGAAAAGAAAAACCCATTAATATAATCAACTTCTTCGCATTTATTTTCAACCTCTTGCTGATTGATAAATTCTTGTACTTTATCTGTATTTACATAATTAAATTCATCAAATGGTGGATTATAGTAATTCCTTAAATCTTGTTTAGGCTGGTGCCCAACTCCTGTTTTTGAACTTAATGGAGAAACAATAATAAATTTTTCATTTTGTTCCAGAATTTTTTCTAAAGCCTTTTTTGGAACAATAATATCACTATTAGAAAACATCAAAAACTTATAATTTTCATTCTTAAATTTTTGATATGCCAAATTCCAACTATGAGTTAAACCCATTGCATGTTCTTTAGTCACTATTGAAACATGGTTATCTATACACCAATCAACAGTTCCGTCATTAGACGCATCATCAAAGACTACTATATCTACATCCTCTGGTTTATTCTCTAGAATGCTCCTAATCCCTTTAATATTGTATTCAAGTTGATTCGCAGTAGTAAAAGCCAATAAAGCTTTTCCTTCATTATTTTTACTTTTTTTACTAACCAAAAATGCCCCTGATTCAAAATTAAAATATTCGATTGATATGTCCTCAAATTCTTCTTCCCACCTTCTCGTTATTTCCTTTTCTTCCTCTCTAACACCATCATCTAAAATAAGAATAGAATTGTCATTCATTTTATCATACAACAGTGGTACTACTGGATATCGAGATAAGTCTTGAATATAATATGGAGGTCCGTCAACAACTATCATATCAATAAGTGGTTTGTCTGCAATAGAATCTATATTATACCAAATCCATTCTTTATTCTTTATTTTAAAATTTTGTAGTGGGGCGTGAATAATTTCTACATAATCCTGAAGATTGTGTTTGATAATTAAGCTTCTACTTTTCTCAACATAATTGATGTCATGCTCCAAAGAAATTACTTTTCCAAATCCTATCTTTTTAATACAATAACCTATAATAATAGAAGATACACCGCTTGACGCTTCAACAATAAATTGTGGTTTTTTTAATAGAATTATTTCTGTGATTTTTTTTAAAAAATCAGGATGAGCAGCCCATCCGCCTGTCTCAGGAAGAGGTTTTTTAATCTCCAAAGAAGCATAAAGTGATGTGAGAATTTCAAGTTGCTTGTATTTGTCATTTATCTCTTTATCTGTTTCTATTTTTAATTTTCTTGTTTTAAAAGTGTAGTTAACATATAAGCCAAAGCTAGCAATAAGGTAAAGTAGAAAATATGAAATATCTCCCAAATAATTTTTGCCATATACCATAATAACAAAATACAGAACGATAAAAACTAAAAGAGAAAATACTATATTTTTCTTACCAATATTCATTTATTTCTAATAATAACAACAAATCTACCTTAATTTACGAGGTAAACATAAGAAAATATTTATCAAGTATCACTGACATACCTTTATTGAAGGTTTAGAAGATTTATTTAGCTATTTAAATGATTGTTAAAAAACCAAATGCTCATACATTAAGATTATATTATTTGAAAAATAATTACCTTTATTAAAAATTAACCTCATCGCACAATATTTTGAAAAAAAGAATACTTAATACGATTAGAGAATTATGGAAGATTGGATTTTTAGAATTTATATTAGTTAAACTCACAACAGATAAAACGTATGGATCTATATATACAAAATTACCCCCGAATCACTATCAATATAAAGCAGGTTCAATTCGTAAAATTCAACATAATGGTATTAATTATGAGTTAGATATTTCCGACATTATGGATTGGTATGTTTACTTTGGTTTTAAAGATTCTGCAAGATCAAAACTTTACAGTCTTGTAAATAAAGGTGATATTATTTTTGATGTAGGAGCAAATATTGGGTGTACAAGTTTAAATTTTGCAAAACTTATTGGCAAAGGTGGAATCATACACTCATTTGAACCAGACCCTATTAATCATAATTCAATTCAAAAAAATATTAGCTTAAATAATTTTGATAACATCATATTAAATAAATTAGGATTAGGAAACGAAAAAGGGTCTTTTAAGATCTATACAGTTGACAAAAACAATAAAGGTATGAACCGAATTGTTGAATTCCCTGACAGCATAGAAGATTTTAAAGAAATTCAAGTAACAACAATCGATAAATACGTAAGAAAAAATAATATTCAGAAAATTGACTTAATTAAAATTGATGTAGAAGGGTTTGAACTTAAGGTTTTAAAAGGATCTGCTGAGGTTTTAAATAATTTTCATCCAAGCTTATTTATAGAGTTAGACAATAAAAATCTTAAAGAACAAGGTTCTAATGCTAAAGATCTTATAGAATACTTACTAGATAATAAATATGAAATATTTCATGCTGAAACTAATGAAAGAATACATCAAAATCTAAATTTTGATTATTGCCATTATGATATATTTGCCAAATAATTTCGTGAAATTACTTTATAATCCCAATCGTAATAATGTTTAAACTAAAAGATAAAGCAATATTGATAATTTCTAATGAGCCTTGGGGAGATATCTGGTATTCAAAACATAATTGGGCATATGAATTATCACAAAATAATAATGTGTTTTTTATAAACCCTCCATTAAGATGGGCTTTTAGAGATTTGTTCATAAAAAAGATAGCTAGTAAAAACTATACAAATACTCTCAAAATCATAAACTACAACAATAGATTGCCTTTCACTCGTTTTGAGCTTATCTTTCGCCTCAATGAATTAATAGTAGCTAAAACTATTAAACGATGGCTCGAACTAAATAAAATTAATAATCGAATTTTTTGGTCATTTGACCCATATCGATTTTCAAACCCAAATCTATTTTCTGTTTCTAAATCTATTTTTTTTAGAGTAGATAAATTCAGGGTCCCTGATAGAGAAAGAATATTATTGGAGAATGTAGATGGTCTAATTGTTACTGCAAAAGTTTTATTAAAAGGAACTATATCAAAACAACATTTAATATTATCTCATGGTATTTCAGAGGAAGAATTTACTCATACGAATGATATTAAATATGAAGAAGGCTATTTTTTATATGTTGGAAACATAGATTCTCGATTGGATATTGTTTTACTCGAAAAACTACTTATTGAATTTCCAGAAAAAAAGTTTCTTTTTATTGGAAAAAAAGCTAATGCTACCAACGAGATTTTTGAAAATATTTTTTATAAAAATAAGTATGAAAACATCATTATTCATGGCATTGAACATTTTAAAAATTTAAAAAACTATATTTATAAATCTAAAGTTTGCCTAGCTCCAATGGATATGTCAATTGACGGCAACGAAATTCATCATCACAAATCCCTGCAATACTTAGCAATGGGGAAACCTATTCTATCACCACTTTTTAACGATAAGATTAATAACGATGAGCATATCTTAGGATATGTAAGCATTAATGAAGCGATTCAAATATTAAGAGATATAGATGTAAGTGAAACTCWMKAWWWWGCMKWWWWYCKTWKTAWATWNGMWWRASARTWKCTANTATTCAAATCTGATAAAAAAAGTAGAAGATTTTTTAAATTAACATATGCACATAATTTTTGTCATAGCAAATAATAGTTCCGTTCCTTATTTTAAATGGTTTGCAGAAAAATCAGCACTAGAAAAAAAACATAAATTTTCTTTTATCGCATTGTATCATGAAAAGCCAAAAATGATAGATGATGTAGGTAAATATGGATGGGATTGTCATTGGATTAAATTTGATGCCAATAAACGAAAATCAAATATGGTTTTTTCTTTTTTTAAACTTTACCGCCTATTTAAACAAATTAAACCAGATGTAGTTCACTCTCACCTTTTTGATGATTCATTGCCAACACAATTAGCCGCAAAATTAGCTGGAATAAAAAAAAGAGTAATTACAAAACAAGATACGACTTTTCATTATTATTTCGCCTCAAAATGGGTGACAGCAGACAAGTTTAACAATTGGAATGCAACTGATTTAGTCCCTGTTTCTAATGAAGCTAAAGCATTTATATTAGAAAAAGAAAATGCAAACCCTGATAAAACTACTATGATTCACCATGGTATTCCTTCAAAATTTTTCACAAATCAATCTGATAAACATAAAAATGAATTGATACAGAAATATAATTTGACTAATAAAATTGTAATAGGTACTGTTTCTAGGCTAATAGAATGGAAAGGGTATCGGTACATAATTGCAGCTGCAGAAGAAGTGATAAAAGAATTTCCTAACGCAGTTTTTTTATTTGTAGGAGAAGGCCCTCAAAAAAAAGAATTAATTAAATTGGCGAAAAAGCATAACGTTTTTAATCACATCATTTTTACTGGGTGGATTAATCGAGCATATATCCCTTCACTGTATTCTATTCTAGACGTTTATGCTCATGCCGCAAGTTTTGAGCCTTTCGGGTTTGTTATTCCAGAAGCTATGATGAATAATGCACCAATTGTATCAACTCCAACTGGTTCTGCTTTAGACTCTATCATTCACAAAAAAAATGGATACATTACAAAATATAAAGATTATGATTCGCTTGCAAAAGGAATAATCTATACAATTAAAAATGGAAGCTCATATAGAGAAAAAGGAAAAGAGACAGCACTAAATATGTTTGAGTTTGATTTGATGTACAATAATTACATTAAATTGTATGAAGAATAATAGACTAAAATGATTTCAATAATAATACCTGTTTATAATGCTGAAAAATATATTTCAGAAACAATTAATTCTGTTTTTTCTCAAACTTATCGTAATTGGGAATTAATTATTATTGATGATGGATCAGCTGACAATTCTGCGAATATCATTAAACAATTTTGCAAAGATAATGATAAGGTGAGGTATTATTATCAAGAAAATTCAGGAGTTTCTGTTGCTAGAAATAATGGGATGAACAAAGCAAAAGGAAAATACATAGCGTTATTAGATGCCGATGATGTTTGGGAGAAAGACAATTTGAGGTTAAAAAATGATGTATTAGAAACTAAAAATGATGTAAGTTGGGTTTTTTCTAATATGTATAATGCAAATGAAACAGCTGAAATTGTAAGTGAAGCATCAAAAGGAACCGATAAAAATATTTTAGAATCAATCTTATTATGGAAAAGGGAAGTTATACCTGGCCCTTGCAGTAACATTATTTTTAAGAAAAAATGCTTTGAAGATGGTATTTCTTTTGATAAAGAATTAAGTACGGCAGCAGACCAATATTTTACTATACAGCTAGCATCGAGATATAAAGGACACCATATTAACGAACCTCTTTGGCGTTATCGAATTCTAAGTAACAGCATGAGCAAGAATATCTCTGTAATGGAAAAAGACCATATCAGAGTTTATAATAAAGCTGCAAATAAAAAGTTGTTTAAAAATTTCTGGTTTAAACAGCAATGTTTTAGCAATTTATACTGGATTTTAGCAGGAAGCTGGTGGAAAGATGGTAATAATAAATTAAGAGGAATGCGGTTTATTATTCTAGCATTAATAAATAATCCTATTTCAATTATAAGGTTAATAAAGTGAAAAATATATTAATCATAACATATTGGAGTTTTAATGATGCTTTAATACAGACATATACACTTCCTTATGTGTCGATAATTAGAAAAACAATACCAAAAACTAAAAAAATATTTTTGGTAACCATGGAGCAAAAAGGGAAAAAGATGAGCAACATTGAATGGGAAGAACAAAAAGCTAAATTTTTAAAGCAAAATATATTCCTTATTCGCTTTAGCTATTCTCATTTTGGAGGGTTAATGATTTTAAAATTTTTATTTATTTATTTTCGGTTATATACTATTTTATTTACACACAGGATAAGCCACATTCATACATGGTGTACCCCAGCTGGTGCTATTGGTTACTTTCTTTCCATAATGTCTGGAAAAAAATTAATACTAGATAGTTTTGAACCCCATGCTGAACCAATGCTAGAGAGTGGAACCTGGTCAAAAGGGGGGCTAAAATTTAACCTTTTATTTTGGTTAGAGAAAAAACAAGTGCAAAAAGCCTCTCACGTTATAACTTGTGTTGCTTCAATGAAAGATTATATAAAAGATAAGTACAATATTGAATTAAAAACGACACACGCAAAACCAGCCTGTGTAAATTTTGATTTGTTTGATGTAAATAATATAGATAATGAAAAATTAATACAGAAATATAACCTTAAAGATAAAGTTGTTGGTGTTTATGCGGGGAAATTTGGAGGAAGCTACTTAAAAGAAGAAGTATTTCAATTCTTAAAAGTAGCAGAAGATTATTGGGGTAAAGATAAATTTAGGTTTATTATATTATCAAATCATACAAATGTATTTATTCAAAATTTAATTATCGATGCAGATATTAATCAAAACACTATAATACATTTATTTGTTTCACATAATGAAGTCCCTAAATACCTTTCGCTTGCTAACTTCGGAATAACTCCTTTTGTCCCTGTTCCCTCCAAAAGATATGGCTCACCAATTAAAAATGCAGAGTATTGGGCAATGGAGTTGCCAATTATTATAACTAAAAATATCTCAGACGACTCTGATATTATTGACAATAATAATATAGGTTATGTGTTAAAAGAATTAACAACAAATGAGTACAATAAAGGTTGTATACATATAGATGACTTACTGTTTAAAACCGAAGTGAAGGATAAGATTAGGGAGGTAGCTGCTAAATATCGTAATTTTGAAATTGCTGAGAATATTTATGAAAAAATTTACGCCTAACTTCCAGATTAATAATGTATGAAAAATAAAATTGCATTTCTTGTTCCATATCCTATCGGAGATGCCCCTAGTCAACGATTTAGGTTCGAACAATATCTCATGTTTCTTAATCAAGAAGGGTATGAATATTCTAGTTTCTCCTTTTTAGATAAAAAGCATTTTAATATTTTATACCAACCTGGCCATTTTTTTTTTAAAAGCTGGGGAATTCTAAAAGGATTTATTAATAGGTTTTTATTATTATTACAATTAAATCAATATTCAATTATTTTTATCCATCGAGAAGTAACTCCTATTGGCCCACCTATATTTGAATGGGTAATATCAAAAATCTTAAAAAAAAGAATAATTTATGATTTTGATGATGCGATATGGCTAAAGAATACTTCAGATACTAACCATTTTATTTCAACTATTAAGAGACATTCAAAAGTTTCATTAATCTGTAAATGGTCAACAATTGTTATGTGTGGTAATCATTTTTTAATGAACTTTTCCAAAAAATATAATAATGATGTAATCTACATGCCTACCACAATAGATACTGAAAATTCTCACAACCAGCTTAAGCAACAAGTAAATGAAATGGTTACAATCGGGTGGACAGGAACGCACTCAACTATTAAATATTTATACGAAATAGAACCTATATTATTTAGGTTACAGCAAGAATTACATTTTAAATTTGTAGTTATATCTGATAAAAACCCCCTGTTTTCAAAATTAGATTACGATTATATTCCTTGGAATAAAAAAAATGAAATAAAAGATTTATTACGTTTTGATATTGGCATTATGCCTTTACTTAATGAAGAATGGGCAAAAGGAAAATGTGGGTTTAAAGCCTTGCAATACATGGCTCTTGGAATTCCGAGTGTTATCTCTTCAGTTGGAGTAAATATTGAAATAATTGAAGATGGAGTGAATGGTTATTTAGTGGATACTGATAGCGAATGGACACAAAAATTAAGCGCTTTAATAAATTCTACTCAACTAAGAATGACATTAGGAAAAGAAGGTAGAAAAACGATTAATGAAAAATACTCAGTTCTAGCTAATAAACAAAAATTTTTAGACTCCTTAAAAAAAGCAACAAAAGCATAATACAATACCTTTTTTTGAGCATTTTTCTAAAAAATTAATTCGAAATTTGAATTATGACAATATTAATCTAAATATTTTTCAAATCCATCTCGAAGAATTACATCTGGCTTACTTATCCATTTTTTCCATTCTTTATTCCCTACAGAGGCTATACTATTTCTATACGATTCATCTTTTAAATCGTAAATTTTATCTTTTAAATCTGAAAAATCTGATTTACAAAATATTGCATTTTTTTCATGTTTTATTTCAAACAACATTTCAACATGAGACAAATCTTGACATAATAAAACACGGTTCAATTGCCAAGCTTCAGCATGTCGATAACAAAGCTCCCCAAACCCATTAGGAGATAAAATAATCCCATGAGATAGCATTTCATCTACTAATTCTYTTTTATTTATCCTCTCTCCATAAAAACCATGTGCTATAGCTCTCTGCTTTAATTCAATTTTGTAGCTCTTTGGTATTTTTTTTCTACCATATTCAGAGCCCCACATATATTCATCTGAACTAAATAGTAATCGATAAGTTCCCTCTATACCAATATCATTTAGAATTTCACCTAACAATAATCTTTGAAGATGGCTTATTGTACCTCGAAAATGGTATTTAAAATTAGTAGACTTATGTTTACTTTTTTGATTACTATATATCTGCAGTAATTGTTCTTGAAAATTTCTAGCTATCCTGCTAACATTAGATATCTTAGAAGAATTTTTTCTTAGTTTTCTTCTAAAAAATGGCGAAATCGCAATGAAACATGGTAAAGAAACATGAACCTTATCAAGAATACTATTATCATATTGCATAGGATTAGGAACATTTGTCTTGCTCCAAAATTGATTGGAGCTACTTGATCCAGAGTAAGAGTTATATTGAGCTCTATCTTTATATACTCCCCCACTTTTTAATATTATATCTAACTCATTATATATTACTGGTTTTTGAGACAAGTGAAACCAGTCTGCTCCATCTGATCCAATTAATCCATTCTTTGATTTCACTCTTATCTTTGAGAAGATTTTTTGAATATCATCTTCTAATCCTAATCTTTCAATAAAATGTATAATTCCAGTATCTACTACGATGAAGTCCGCTTCATCAATACCTTTGAGAAGATAAGGATTAGGAAAAAAAATTTCTTTCCAGGAGAAATTAAGATAATAAAATTCAACCTTTGATGATACCATAAAATTATCCAATAACAAATCTATATTATTAGCTACAAGCCCTATTTTTATTTTTCCCATAAATCTCAATTTGTTTCTCGGCTCTCAATCTTCTTGATATTTTGTATCAACATTTTTGTTAATTCTTCAGCTCCTGCATTATTCATATGTGTATTATCTTTAAAATATTTAGGATTTTTAGAAATATAAGTATCTAAAAAGTCAAAAACTACAACCCCTTTATTTTTAAGCTTAAATACTTTTTTTTTGTACTCATCTATAAATAAAATATTTTTAAGCCCCTCCGTAAAACATGGTGTAATTATAACAATGGGAGTAATATTTTTTTCTTTAGCAATTAAACAACTTGTTAACAGTTTTCTGTATGCCCTTTTATTTACTTCTGCAAACATTTTAGTTCCACTCGATGAAGGTCTTAATAATGACATATCTCCATTAGGTAAATAACCCAGATTTGGAAAAGAATACTTATCGGTATTGCTAAATAAAGCAGACCTAAAATACGGAAACCCATGTTTGTCATATTGAGTAATTGAATAAAATGGTATGTATTTGTTTTTTTTCATTAAAAATTTATCAATATCTGAATGACAATTGTAAATATTTTTATCTCCAAAATGATGTAACCATTTATATGTTTCGAAAAACTCTTCTCTATTGATCAAAGCTTGGTGAATATCAATTGCAATTATTAAGTATTTACTGTTCTCTGTATAATTTAAATAGTTTAATAATAAACCATTGTATTGGTCTATATTTGTGCCATTAATACCCATATTAAAAGCTGAGAATCCTAGCGAATCTATTATTATTTTTGGGTCAAAATTAACAAGTGCAGTTGAAGAACCCCATATAGATAATTCCACATCCAACTTTTTTTCCATTACATAATTTATTTTCCCAATCTCGTTATATTTGACGGATTTCATAGTTTTTTGAAGGAAAAATTCGGCAAGAAATAGAACTACAACAGTACTTAGAACTGTAATTATAGGTTTTATTATTTTATTACTTTTCATGATTAAAACTGAAAATATATAAATTCATTTTTTTCAAATGCACCAAGGAGTAATATTGATAACACTCCTATTATATATATCGGAAGCCGGTATTTAAACTTTAAATTATTGAACACTACTTTAGTTGTAAAGATATATTCTAAAACAACAAGAACAGGGATTAATAACATTGACAAAAAGATATCCATTGCATAAACTGAGCCCTTAATTACTGGAACAACATAAAAGTCTAATTGAGAAAAACTATAACTTGTAAAATCCATGATTTTTCCAATTATAAGAAATGCATCTTGAATAGAATTTGCTCTAAAAAATACCCAAGCAAAACAAACAAGAGAGAACGTTATTATAATGTTAAATACACTAGGAATATTTTTTTGAATTTTACTGAGAAAGGTTTCAACAACTAATACGAACCCATGTAACGCTCCCCAAACAATAAATGTCCAATTGGCTCCATGCCAAAATCCACTAACTAAAAATGTAACAAAAATATTAAAAAGCCACCGTACCTTAATTACTCTATTACCACCTAACGGAATGTAAACATAATCGCGAAACCATGTAGAAAGTGAGATATGCCATCTTTTCCAAAATTCTCCAATACTTTTTGAAAAATAAGGGGTTTTAAAGTTTGTCATTAATTTAAAGCCAAATAATCTAGCTGTTCCAATGGCAATATCAGAGTATCCGGAAAAATCACAATAAATTTGAAATGCAAAAAAAACTGTTCCGAGAACAAGGGTTAATCCATGATATTCTGTTGGATTATTGTAAAACTCATTTACAACTATTGCTAATCTATCTGCTATTACAATTTTCTTAAATAATCCCCATAAAATTTGATGTAATCCTTTAACTATATTATCATATTTCAAAATTCTTTTTGTATAAAATTGTGGCAATAAACGTTTAGCTCTTTCTATAGGACCTGCAACTAGTTGGGGAAAAAAACTAACAAACGCAGCAAATGAAATAAAATCTTTTGTTGGCTCAAGCTTCTTTTTATATACATCTATCGTATAGCTCAATGTCTGAAATGTATAAAAACTAATCCCAACTGGTAATATTATATTCAAAGACTCACCTACTATTTCTTTTCCAAAAAAAGAAAAAGCTGACACAAAACTTTCTAAAAAGAAATTATAGTACTTAAAGAAACCCAAAAGTCCAATGTTTACAGCAATACTAGTCCAAAGTAAAAATTTTCGTTTCCCGTGTTCCTTTTGTTTTGAAAGTCCTCTGCCAACTAAATAATCAACTATTGTACTAAATAGTATTAATGACAAAAACCTCCAATCCCACCAGCCATAAAATACATAGCTAGAAATAACGATAATAAGGTTTTGAAGTTTTAGGTTTCTGTTTATAACAAACCAGTAGAGTACAAAAACTATTGGTAGAAAAACGGCAAAATCTATTGAATTAAAAAACATACTTCGCTAGTTCAATAATTAAAATTTAGATTTTTCTTTATTAGTCTTATCATAAATCAAAACTAAAGCAATAACAAAAAACATTTGAGCAGGAATTTTATATCTTGAAAGTGCTCCAAAGTTATATGAACTTATTCCTACGCTAACCCCAAATGATAGTGAAAATAATACCAAAAATAGGATATTTTTATTCTTAAAAATAATACGAAGTAAATTAAGCCTATACTTCAATATAGCCCACAAACAGAATGACATCAAAATCAGACCTTCTAATGCACCTAGCAGTGTAGATGCATTGGTTATTTCCGTAGGGTATGGTCTAAAAAAAGTTACAGCAATAGCTGAAGGAATCATTTTTATAATACCAGTAGTCGAAAAATCCATACTTCCTAGGCTATAAGCCGATTGATTACTTGTTTCCGAGACCTTAGTATGCCAAGTTTGAAACCCTTCTAAGGTTCCTTCCATTTTGTCCAAGCTGTATCTTCCGGCAGATTTTGAGAGTTCTTTAGATAACAAATAAGAGCTCGCTATCAAAACAAGAGCGATAGCAGGAGTCAATAATTTCCTAAATAAATTATTTGATATTATTGATTTTAAATTAGATTGAACCCAAATAAAAAGAGTAGGAAAAAGAATATATAATATATATACTTTTAACAGAGCTATAGTTATTGTAGATGCTACAATCAAAACTATGCTCAGCACTATTTTTCTTTTTAAAATTATAATATTCATAAATGAATACACTAGCCAACAAACTGCAGCAATGGTTATTGTATCTTTTAATATTCCTGACCCCCATAATACCACAGAAGGGATAAAGAAAAAAGCAAAAAACAATTGTTTTTTTAAATGAGGATATACCTTGCAAAAAACATAATACATGTTCCATATTCCTAAAAAAGATAAAGCAGAAAAAACTACGGTAGTTACCACATATGACCTAAAGCTTAATATATTGATTATAGTAGTGATTTTTACAGTAGTGAATGTCTCTGCTGATTTAAGAAAATTATGTCGGTTGTAAGCAAAGCGGTATTCATACCAATTCATGTCGCTAGRAGATTTAAAAAAWATYTTAAAKCCMTYTRATGGATTYTCRAAAAMGTAMGWWGTAAAATCRTTRGCWGTATTCCAATAAGARTAGGTRTCYCCCCCACCCCAATAGTAYACAGTYARAAACATAAAMCCTAARCCTCCAAATATTTTAGTTGACAAAGCCCATATAAAATAATTATAGGTAGAATCATATTCCATTTTTTTACTTCTATACACAAATGCGGTAAGAAATATAATAATCATGTAAAAGAATGCAATAACGTAATCAAACGCCCATATCTCTGGAATATAATTATCTGGATTCATTATTTCTTTAATAAGAGAAAATTATCAAGAGTACGTAACAAAGTTAAAAAAATAATACAGGCTATATTGTACCTATCAGGTTTTTCCATTAATCTTGTTTTAATTGATTGTCTTTTTCTTGATAAATAATTATCAATCCCAATGTTACAAATAATATAGCAGGAATTTTATATCTAGACAACGCTCCAAAATTATATGAAATRATACCAATAATAGCGGAAAAAGTAACCGAAAAGAATAGTGTAAATATTACTTCGTAATTATTAGCTACGATTCTAAATAAATACCTTCTAGTTACTACTAATACATAGATAAAAACCATAAACAACAGTAATGATTCAACAGCTCCTAAAGCCATTGGCCAATTATTAATTTCGCAAAGATATGGTCTAAATAAAGTAACATTTATTGCCTCTGGGATTTTTTTTATTATTCCCCATACAGTAGATGTATACCCTCCTAATGTGTAGACATTTTGTCCTTTAGAAAAAACCTCCATACTATGAAAACTTTGAAATCCTTTTAATGTTTGAAATAAATTTTCAACCCTATATTTTGAAGATGAGTCGAAAAGATATTGACCTGAAAAATAGCCAACCCCTATAATTAAAATCACTATAGCTAGTCGAATTATTATTCTACTGAATAAATGTTGAATCGATTTTGTAACATAAAGTAACCCCCAAAAGAATAAAGATGGAATTAAAATAAATAGAAGAATAGGTTTTAGGATTTGAATTAATAGAATGCAAAAGACTGTCATCACAACACTTATCCAGATTTTGGTTTTATGAATAAATAAATTTGAAAAAGTAAAAAGTAATATTCCTATTATCCCAATTATTAATGTATCCTTTAAAATTCCTGAACTCCATATCAACGCTGTAGGTATTAAAAAAAAAGGAATGAACATTAATTTTGATGTTTTATGATATAAACTACACATTGCTCTATACCCTAACCATAAACCTAAAAAAGAAACTGTTGACATTAAAATAGAGCTTACCAAGTAAGAGCCAAAGCTTATCAGATTAAAGAAAAAAACTATTCTTCCAAATGCCCAATTAGTAGATCGTTCATAGTAGTAATTATATTTTTCTAAAGGGTTATAATCTACATTAATGAGTTCAGAATATGGTGTAAATAATAAATCCAACGTCCCCCTAAAATCTATAAACAAATGGGTTCTTAAATCTTCCGCTATTTGAAAATAGAGAAATGTATCTCCTTCTTGATAATAATAAATGGAGATAATAACAAAACCTAATGAGCCAATAATCTTAGCAGYTAATCCAACTAAATAATAATTGTACTCTGGGKTGTTGTTTTTCTTTTTTTGCTGGTATCGAAATGCAAAAAAATAAATAATAAAGAGATAAAGAAGACCTAACCCTAAATCAAACAATGTTATATTTGGAATTGAAACCACTAATTTATTATCATAAATATGAAACTTGTTTTTGCGACTAACAACAAAAATAAAATTAAAGAAATTAAACTCCTTCTAGATGATTCTATAGAGTTATTGAGCTTAGAAGATATAAACTGTACAGAAGGTATTCCTGAAACTTCTGACACCATTGCTGGAAATGCACTTCAAAAAGCAAGATACGTTTTTGATAATTATGGATGTAATTGCTTTGCTGATGATACTGGTTTAGAAATAGATAGTCTAAATGGGGCTCCAGGAATTTATTCGGCTCGCTATGCTGGAGAAAAAAAATCTGCTGACGCCAATATGGATAAAGTCTTAACTAAATTAAAACATATTAACAATAGAAAGGCTCATTTTAAAACAGTTATTGCTTTAATTATATCTGGAAAAGAAGCCTTATTTGAAGGTATTGCAAAAGGAAAAATAACAACCATTAAAAGTGGTTCAGAGGGTTTTGGTTATGATCCTATCTTTAAACCTGAAGGTTATAATGTTACTTTTTCAGAAATGAGTTTAGAAAAGAAAAATAAAATTAGTCATCGAGGGATAGCTGTTAGAAAATTAGCTAAACATCTTACTTCTCTATAGCAACTTCTATTACCTCACTAAACAACTGTTTTAAAGATATTCCTTCGTGAACTGCCATTTGAGGAATTAAACTTTCTTCAGATAATCCAGGAACTGTATTGATTTCAATTAGATATGGCTCTCCATCTTGTAAAATATAATCAACTCGAGCAATTCCTTTTAAATCTAAAATTTCATAAATATTTTTAGTTACAACTTTTACTTTACCTGCAATTTCATCAGATAACTCTGCTGGGGTAATTTCATTTGATTCCCCTTTGTATTTGGCATCAAAATCGAAGAAATTATTAGTAGTAACTATCTCAGTTATTGGTAATACAACAATCCGCTTTTTATTTTTATAAATACCATTAGTTACTTCTCTTCCTTCCATAAACCTCTCGATAATGGACTGGGTGCCATGTTCTAATGCTAATTTAATTGCCTTTTCTAACTCATCTTCTGATTGAACTTTGGTGATGCCAAAACTACTTCCTCCATCGTTGGGTTTCACAAAACAAGGTAATCCAACTTTAGCAATTATATCGACACTATTAATTTTATCATTTTGTCGGATTAAAACAGCATCTGCCACTTTAATTCCGAAGGTTGTTAAGTACTGATTACACACAAATTTGTTAAACGTAATGGTAGCAGCTAATTGACTACAAGTGGTGTAAGGAATATTCAACATGTCAAAATAAGCTTGCAATTTCCCATCCTCTCCTGGGGTACCGTGAATTACAATAAAAGCAATATCGAATTTTATATTGTTGTAGGAAAAATCATTGCGATTAATTTCAGTTTTTCCATCCCCATCATAAGCAAACCATCCATCTTCATCAATCCTAACCTTAATTGGATTATACTTTTCTCTATCAATATTGTGATAAACAGTTTCTGCACTTTGTAAAGAAATTACTTTTTCGTGGCTATACCCTCCTTCAATTATCGCAACATTTTTCATACTATATCTACTTAATTATTTCAAATTTATTTTATAAGTGCCAAATTTTTTACTTCAAACAAAATAAATATCCATAATTCATTGTTAACTAATATTCCATTCCTGTTATGTAAAAACTGTAATGATATTTACTTTTGGATGAATAACAAAATGACTAAACAAAGAATAATAGTTTCTGTTACCAATGATTTAGCTACCGATCAGCGTGTAGATAAGATTTGTAATACTCTTTTAGAACTCAACTTTGAAGTGATTTTGATTGGAAGGGTTTTACCTGATAGTATTAGAATAAAAAGAATTTATCAAACTAAGCGATTTAAACTTTGGTTTAATAAAGGTCCCTTATTTTACGCCAATTATAACATTCGTTTATTCTTCTTTTTATTATTTAGCAAAGTAGATGTATTGTGGAGTAACGATTTAGACACATTACTAGCGAATTATTATGTTTCTAAATGGAAAAAGAAAAAACTGATTTTTGATAGTCATGAATACTTTACTGAAGTTCCCGAATTGGTCAATAGACCTAAAGTGAAAAAAATTTGGAAACGTATTGAACGCAACATTCTTCCTAAATTAAAACATGYATTAACCGTTAGCCCTTCTATTGCTGAGTTGTATAAAAAAGAATACAACATTAATGTGAAATTATTAAGAAATGTTCCAAACATACAGAAAACAATAGTAGAGGTTGAAAACATTAAAATTAAAGGTAAAAAAATTCTCATTTATCAGGGGGCAATAAATGTGAACCGAGGAATTGAATATATGATTGAAGCAATGGAATATATTAATGATGCTATTCTGTATGTTTTTGGCAAAGGTGATATCTCATACAAAATTGAACTATTAGTGGCTAAATTAGATTTAAAAGATAAAGTAAAACTTATGGGAGAAGTTCCCTTAGAGAAATTACACGGCTACACCCTACAAGCAGAATTAGGATTAAGCCTAGAAGAAGACAAAGGTTTGAATTATCGATTTTCTTTACCTAATAAACTGTTCAATTACATTCAAGCTGAATTGCCAGTTTTAATTGCCAATTTACCAGAAATGAAAAACTTGGTAACCCAATACCAATTAGGTGAAATAATTGAACTATATGAAGCAAAACACATTGCTGGAAAAATTAATCAAATGATAAATGATGAAGTCAAAATGAGTTTTTGGAAAGAAAATGCCAAAAAAGCTGCTTTAGAATTAAATTGGGAGAAAGAAAAACACGTAATTGCGGACTTCTTTTGAAAACAATAAACATTATAGCATTTGATGTTCCTTATCCCGCAAATTATGGCGGGGTAATCGATGTTTTTTATAAAATTAAGTGCTTTCATGAAAAAGGCATAAAAATTCATTTACATTGTTATGAATACGGGAGAGGAGAACAAGCTGAACTAAACAATTATTGTGAAACTGTAACTTACTATAAAAGAAAGACCGGTATTGGTTCTCAAATCTCAACTCTTCCCTACATCGTTAAATCAAGAACATCAAGTGAATTAAAAAATAATTTACTTAAAAATGATTTTCCAATTTTATTCGAAGGACTACATTGCTGTTTTTTATTAAATGACAAAGCTTTTAAAGGCAGGTTTAAAATTGTAAGAAATCATAACATTGAGCACAACTACTACGATCAATTAGCACATGTAGAAAAAAATATCATCAAACGAAAATACTTTACAATTGAAGCTAAAAAATTAAAAGAATTTGAACCTATTATTGAAAATGCAAACTTATGTCTTACTGTATCAAATTCAGACTTAAATTATTTTCAGAAAAAATATCCTGACAATAAATTTATTCATATCCCATGCTTTCACTCAAACAATAGTGTTCAAATAAAATCAGGTAAAGGAAATTATGTGTTGTACCATGGAAATTTGAGTATTCCTGAAAATATACATGCAGCTAAATTTATTATCAAAAAGATTTTTGATAACTCTAATATTTCACTAAAAATCGCAGGACTTAATCCCCCTAAAGATTTAATAAACTTGATTGAAAATAGTCCAAATATTGAACTAATTCAAAATCCAAGCGATGAAAAAATGATTAACCTCATTACTAATGCTCAAATTAATTTATTGTATACTAATCAAGCTACAGGATTAAAGTTAAAACTCTTAAACGTGTTATATAATGGCAGGCACTGCGTAGTAAACTCTAAAATGGCTACTGAAACTTCCCTAATTGATATCTGCCTCATTGAAGATAATCCTAACCAGCTAAAAAAACTTATTAAAACTACTTTTTCTACTAAAATCTCTGAAAAAGAACTAGAAAAACGAAAAGCAATTTTATTACGAGATTATTCTAATGAGAATGGTTTTCAGAAAATCATTCAATCCTTACAATCCTTTTAGCCTCTCAATAGCCTTTGTTTTATAAAACCCATTTTTAGAACTAATTGATTTTAATAAAACTTTTGCTTTATCAATTTCCTTCAGATCTATTAATATTAAAGCTTTATACCATTTAGCTTCCTCATTAAATTCAGTCTCTTTGTTCTTTATAACTAGATCTAGTTTAGTTTTTGCAGTATTATAACGTTGTAAATGATAATTACTCATGCCTTCATAAAACAATCCATTTACTTCATCTGGATGTGCTTCCAAAATAATATCAAATTGCTCTATTGCTAAAGTGTATTTTTTATTTTTATAGAATCTAATTGCTTTTTCTAGCGTCTCTTTATAAGTAACTTCAATTATTAATTCATCTTTTTCTTTTTCGGCAACATCCTTATCTTCTTTACTTTCATATCCTGCTGAGATAGATGTTGTTTCAATCGTATTAGTGTTTTTTAAATCATAATCCTTTTGATATTCTTCTGTATAGTCAACAATTTTATATGAATCTATAACAACTATTTTTTGTTGATTCCTATCTCTAGAATCTTCCATTTCTTCCTCGGAAGGACTATCATTCATGGCAGGTGCCTCAGCAACAGATTTGAATTTCCTTTGTTTATTATTTCTGCTTCGAGTTTTACTTTTAGATTTCTTTTCCGATTTTTTTAATGGTACAACAGCTTTATCTGTAGCAGGATCGTTAAAAGCAGACCCTTCTGGTTTATTATTAGAAAAATTAGTTTTGGATAGAAGTTCTGTCGAAAAATCATCTTCTCTTCTATTATCTACTTCATTTGCATCAACTTCATCTAATAGTTCTAATGATTTAGCACTTTCTTCCTTAATTTTACTTGTTATTCCTGCTATAACTTTTACTTCTCCTTTAAGGTTTGCTGCCATTTCATCTTCCATATCATAATCTTCGCTTATTTCGAGGTCTTGTGCTACAGCATCAGATTTAGGAATATCAACCCTAGCCCTGTATTTAGCATCTTGAATAGGCTCTTCTTCGTTTTTCACTGCTTCTAGAAGTTTTCCTTTTTTAGCTGCTATATTATTTTGAACATTAACTTCATTGTTAAGCATTTTTCTCTCTTCCATCACCTCAGGTTGTTCAGATTTCTCAACTTCATTTATTGCTAATTCTGATTCATTATTTATAGTAGCATTGAAATAGTTAAATGTAAAATATGCTCCGAAAACAATCACCAAAATGGATGCTGCCACCATTAAATTTTTCATTATCGGAGCTTTATAATTTCCCATTTCTACCCTCTTGTCTATCTGATTATCAATAGCAAAAATAATAGAAGAATTTTGTGCAAACTGTATCCCTTCATAAGCATCTGAACATAATTCACAGTCGAGCATATGTTTTTCAACCTGGTATAATTCATTCTTAACAAGTTGCTTATTAATATACTTAAGCATAGTTTCTTTTGAGATGCAAGTCGTATTCGAAAATATGTGGTTATGTAATTCTTTCATTTTAATCAWTAATTATCCTAACATTATGTTAGCTAAATTTCTTTTTCCATTTTGTATGTAACTTTTTACCTTTTTTATATCGTACCCAGTAATATCTGCTACTTCATTGTAACATTTTTCTTTTAAAAAGAAGAGTTCAATACACACTCGTTGTTCTTTTTTAAGTCCTGTCATCGCTTCTTCTAATTTCGTAAGCATAATTTCATTTTCTTCTTTTTCGTGAACCGCAAAAGGAGCAGCAAATGTTTCTTCGTGTTGATAAGTTGCCTCATACTCATTTACTCGTTTAAGCTGCGTTTGTTGTTTTCTTAGAAACATTAAACTATGGTTTCTCGCAACACTGTGAAGCCAAGATTTAAAATTTGCGATTTCATGCTTTTTTAAATCAGTTAGCAGATTTTCAAAAATTTGCAAAACAGCATCTTTAGCTTCTTCTTCATTTTTTAAATATTTAAGACAAACTCCATAAACCAAGTGCGAGTATCTCTTGTATAACTCTCCCACTAACGAATTATCACCAGCCTTTTTATACTTAGCAATAAGTTCATTATCAGTAAATGATTGTATGTTTTTCGCCTTAAATAATCTCATTTATATGCTACCTATTTGTATTCTTGAGCAAAATCAAAATAGCTTTTTGTTTCTACAACAATAACCCCTCCAGAAACATCTCCATAACGAGCAGGAACACCTCCTGTATATACTTTTATGCTCCCAATTGCCCGTCCAGGTATTCCTATTTCTCCAGTTATAGACTTTACTCCATCAGTAATAAACTGAGTAGAAGCTGGTCTACTTCCTCTTACGTAAACATCCCGTCCATTTGGAGCAACAGTAACTCCTATAAATTGATTTAGCATTGCAATAGGATTATGAATATTTGGATCATTTCTAAGATCATCAGCTGTTCTCATCTGAACGTGTGGCTCATCTTTTGAAATTAAAGGATTTGTATATTCAAAAACATCCCAAGTAGGCAATAGTTCAACTGTAGATTCCATATCTACATTTACATATGTTATTTTATCTGAAGTTACGACAACATTTTTCATTTTTACAGGTGCATACCCTTGTATTTTAGTTATTACAGTATATTTTCCAGGGCTTAAGGGTTTGATGGTAAATTTGCCATCAAAATCAGCAGCATCACCTTGTAATGATCCTCCTATTTCAATATATACTGAAGCATTCCATATCGGTTTTCCAGTCTTTTTATCTTTTACAAATCCTTTAATTTCTCCTAGTTGAGCAAGTATGCTACTGGTAATAAAAAAGATCATAATTGTTAGTGCAGTTAGTTTTTTCATAGTTTCTAGGTTTTAAATTAAGTAAATTATTATCAATTCAACATATCTCTTTAAGAATTCTTGTTATATAGATGTAATCACTTATTAAATTCCATAAAGTTATATAAGTTTTTTTATTCTAACCTAGGTGTAATACCTCCAGACTTGCCTTGAATTACTATCTTGTGACTCGATGTCACAGGGCAGTAAATATATAAAAGAATGTTACAGTATTATTATGCCATGTGGTAAGTAGTGCAAAATATAGGAGAGTAGTATTTACAAAAGACATGGATTTAGTTTTGGTGAAAGTGTATGAAAATATGATGTTAAATTTT
Source organism: Flavobacteriales bacterium (assembly GCA_002402165.1). Lineage (GTDB taxonomy): Bacteria > Bacteroidota > Bacteroidia > Flavobacteriales_E > Vicingaceae. Next base: position 31,202 of record NVVI01000016.1, on the reverse strand, counting down.
AAGAATGAGAAAAAGTTGCTATGATTACAGATAAGTTTAAGGATTATTATTTGATAGTTTAGATTTTTATTTACTAATTTTAACCTACATATAATATGTTCAGTTATGAAAAAAATTATCACAATCATATTTTTCCTTATTATTAGTAATCTTTTAATTTCCCAAATAATTCTAGAAAATTTATACCTAAATTCTTTCACATTTCCTTTCACACAATTTAGTAGAGATTTCGGGTTAGTAAACCTAGGAGGTTCTAATTATAAATATTATATAGTTGATAATGATAGTTCAAGAATATCTTTATATAATCTTAACCACTCCTTATATAAAAACATAACGATACCTGTCGTAGGAAACGATTACCATATTGCATACATATCAAATTCTCTTTTTGATTGTGATTCTTCCACTACCGAGTACCTATTAACTAAAGCTGGAGCAACTGCACCATATTATACAAGAGTTTATGATGAAAACGGTTCTGTTCTCTTAAATGAAAATAATGCTATAGTCACATCATGTAAATGGAATTGCCCTAACACTATGACTACAATTGTTGACCAACCATTTATTTACAATACCCCAAGTGGAACAAAAATGTTACTAACCTATACTAATGGATTTGCAAAAGTTTTTAGTCTTTGTGGCACCTTAGCAGTTACTTCCGTTAGGGATTTAAACAATATGAATCAAAATGGTCTACATCTATTTAATGCCTATCCTAACCCATCTTCGAATAAAACACGGATAGATTATAATTTACCTAATGGTGTTAGTCAAGGAAAACTATTAATATTTGATGCAATGGGAAAGTTGGTTAAAACGTATAAAGTTAGTGAACAATTCAAGTACATCACTGTTTCAACAAAAGAACTACCCGCAGGAACTTATTATTATTCGCTTCAAACTGCTTCTAACATTACTGAGGGGAAAAAAATGATAATAATAAATTAACCATTAATTGCCTCTACCTCTTTCACTTCTGGGAGCATACTTTTTAGTAACGATTCTATTCCTCCTTTTAATGTAGCTGTAGAAGATGGACATCCGCTACACGCACCTTTTAAGATTACTTTTACAACACCATCTACATAAGAATCAAACTCGATTGCTCCACCATCACTTTCTACTGCTGGTTTAATGTATTCATCTAATATTTCTATAATTTTTTTATCAAAATCAGTATGTACGGTTTTTTTAGTTTTTTCTACTGAAGAATCTTCTCCTATACTATCTTCTTCAACATTTAAATACTCTTTTTTAATCACCTCCATTCCATCTGAATTAAGATAATTTGCAATAAATTCTCTTAATTCAATCATCACATCATTCCATTCAATTGACTCGCTTTTAGTTATAGTAACAAAATTACTAGCTATAAAAACTCCATTAATAAATGGGAAATTAAATAGATTTTCAGCCAAAGGAGATGGACCTCCTACACGTTGGTCAGCCAAGATTTCGTATGATTTATCATCTAAAACTAACCACCTATTCGATACAAATTTCATTGTATTAGGATTAGGTGTACTTTCTGCATAAATCGTATACGGTGCTTTTGTTTCTTCCATTTATAAAGTATTATTAAATTATCATTCCAGCACCAACAGTTTCRTTGGTTGCTTCATCWATAARTATTAAGCTACCTGTAGCTCTATTTCTAACATACTTATCAAATAATAAAGGTTTAGTTGTTCTAATTGATATTCTTGCAATATCATTCATATTAACGTCTTTGTTATCTTCAATTCTGTGTAACGTATTAACATTTACCTTATACATCACTTCTTTAACAATGCACCTAACATCATTAGAAGTATGCTTTATTGCATATTTCCCTCTTGGAATCATTTTCTTATCGTTTAGCCAGCATATCATCACATCAATATCCTGATCAACGGTTGGCTTATTATTCTCTCTAACAATCATATCTCCTCGGCTAACATCAATGTCATCCTCCAAAGTAATAGTCACAGATATAGGAGCATAAGCTTCTTCCAATGAACCATCCATTGTGTCTATCGATTTAATTTTAGTAGTAAATCCGGATGGTAATACCGCTACTTCGTCACCAGGTTTAAAAACTCCTCCTGCTATTCTTCCTGCGTATCCTCTATAATCAGGATATTTTTCTGATTTAGGTCTTATAACATACTGTACTGGAAAACGACAATCAATAYGGTTATAATCACTACCTATATGAATATTCTCTAAAAAGTACATCAAGGTTGACCCTTGATACCAATCCATATTTTTAGACTTATTTACAACGTTATCTCCGTTTAATGCACTGATGGGAACAAAGCGAATATCTTTCACATTCAGTTTTGATGAGAATGCTTCTAAATCTGACTTTATTTTTTCAAAAACTTCTTCAGAATAATCTACTAAATCCATTTTATTGATACAAAAAACAACATGCGGAATTCCTAATAATGAAGAAATAAAAGTATGTCGGCACGTTTGTTCTACCACCCCGTGACGAGCATCAACCAGAATGAGAGATAGATTTGAAGTAGAAGACCCTGTAACCATATTTCTTGTATATTGAATATGACCAGGAGTATCTGCAATTATAAATTTACGTTTTGGTGTCGCAAAATATCGATAAGCTACATCTATAGTAATTCCTTGTTCTCTTTCCGCCCTTAAGCCATCTGTTAGTAAAGCAAGGTTAACAGTTTCATCACCCTGCCTTTTACTTATTTCTTGTATCGCTTCATATTGATCCTGAAATATAGACTTAGAATCATATAATAATCTTCCTATTAATGTACTCTTTCCGTCATCAACACTACCTGCTGTTGAAAAACGTAAAAGTTCCATATCTAAATATAAGTTCGTATTCATCTTAAAAATATCCTTGTTTTTTTCTATCCTCCATTGCTGCTTCAGAACGTTTATCATCAGATCGAGTTCCTCTTTCTGTGGTTCTTGCAGCAGCAACTTCTTCTATTATTTTTTCTATTGTATCGGCATTAGATTCAACTGCCCCTGTACATGTAGCATCTCCAATAGTTCTAAACCTAACTGTTTTTTTAATTGTTAGCTCTGTATCTCTTTGCTCAATAAAATCACACGATGACATAATTACGCCATCTCGAATAAAAACATCTCTTTCATGTGCTAGATATATTGAAGGTATGTCAATTTTTTCTTGTAAAATATATTGCCAAACATCCATTTCTGTCCAATTACTGATAGGGAAAACTCTAAAATGTTCTCCCATGTTTTTCCTGCCATTAAAGATATTCCAAAGTTCTGGTCGTTGGTTTTTAGGGTCCCATTGCCCAAAGTCATCTCTATGAGAAAAAAACCTCTCCTTCGCTCTAGCTTTTTCTTCATCTCTTCTTGCTCCACCCATTGCACAATCAAATTTATGTTTCTCAATGGTGTCTAATAAAGTAACTGTCTGAAGTGCATTTCTACTCGCATTAATTCCTTTCTCTTCTACTACTTTTCCTTCATCAATAGATTGCTGTACTGAACCCACTATAAGATTAGCACCTATCTCTTTTACGTATTTATCTCTAAATTCAATCGTTTCAGGAAAATTATGCCCTGTATCTACATGAACCAAAGGAAATGGAATTTTACTAGGCCAAAAAGCCTTACGAGCCATGTGAGCAATTATAATAGAATCTTTTCCTCCACTAAACAATAAAGCAGGATTTTCAAATTGAGMAGCAACTTCTCTTAAAACATATATTGCTTCAGATTCTAGTTCTTGTAAATGTGTTAAACTATATGATTGCATTATTTAAATATTGAGCAGGCAAAAGTAAATAATGTATTGCTAATAAATAAAACGTTTTAAAATAAAAAAAGAGCATCTTAAATGCTCTTTTTTAAACTCTTTTTTTTTAGAACTTAGCTCTTGACTTTCTTCTCCTTCTTTTCTTCTTACCAAGAACCCAACTATGCTTTGCTTTGTAAAATTTACTTCTACCTCTGATTGCCCAACTAAAGTTAACAGTTGCTGTTAAATAACTATCATTATGTGAAGGGTCTCCTCTCTTTTTTCCAGGACCAAAAGCATCCTGTGTCAATGGTTTAACTAAATCTGGATTTTCAGCATTAATTTCATCTAATAACTCTTGATTTGTTTTATTAGATATTCCATCCTCAGTGTTAACATATACAGTACTAGCATCATCTATATAATCAGTAAATGTGGTTCTCCAACCTAACTCTAATCCTAACCTATATTTTCTGTTCAATGTATAATAAAAGCCTATACCTAAGGGTAAAGTTAAGTTAAAGCTACTATACGAAGCCCCTTCAGTTTGAAGAGGTTTCAAAGATACCCAATCTCCACCTGAGGTCTGTCCTTGGGGATTACTATAAAAAGCTCCTACTCCACCAAAAACATAAAGATGAAAGTCTGTTCTATATCTACCTGTTCCACCAACATCATTTGCCTTATATATGTAAAATTCTCCATTTAATATCAACTCAAACATGTCATTTTTGAAGTTCAAGTTTCTGGCTCGTCTAGCTGGGTTATCCGATTTTGCATCATCTCCAGATAGTCTGATATAATTTAGTGCTATTTTAACGCCTATTTTTGGGGATATTCTATACCTATAGAATCCTCCAACAGTCCACCTAGTATAACTAAACTCTAAGTCAGCTACAAAATCTCTTCTTTCGCCTTTACCACCACCAAACTCGCCCAAATAGCCAGTTGCGCCAACAGAAAAACCATAATCAACATAATATTGACTATAACCTGATAGTGAGACAATTAACGCAAAGACTAATGTTAGTAGTAATTTTCGCATAAATGCAAATATATAAAACTTATATCTACCAACGCAAGTTTATCTTAAAATAATCTAGCTAAACATAACACTATTTTGTACTTTCGTAAAAATTCTAATTTGCCTTTTTTCAATATAAATATGACTAACAAAATCACATCTTTATTCAAGATTAAATATCCAATTATTCAAGGGGGAATGATATGGAATAGTGGATGGAAATTAGCCTCTTCTGTTAGCAATAGTGGTGGTCTTGGATTAATTGGTGCTGGATCAATGTATCCAGAAGTTTTTAGAGAACACATCCAAAAATGTAAAAAAGCTACGAATAATCCTTTTGGAGTTAATTTACCTATGATTTACCCTCAAATGGATGAATTAATTGATATTATTATCGAAGAAAAAATTAAAATTGTCTTTACATCTGCKGGAAACCCYAAAAMATAYACTRRTTTTTTTCATCAAAAYGGAAYAAAAGTRGCTCATGTWGTTCCAGGAGTAAAGTTTGCAATYAAAGCTCAAGATGCWGRNGTTGATGYWATTGTWRCWGAAGGRTTTGAAGCTGGRGGRCATAAYGGYAGAGAYGAAACAACAACTTTGTGTTTAATTCCCATGGTTAAAAAGGAAATTAACACGCCATTAATTGCTGCTGGAGGAATCGGAACAGGAAGAGGAATGCTTGCTGCAATGACACTTGGAGCAGATGGCGTACAAATGGGTAGCCGATTTGCTGCTTCTAAAGAAGCCTCTTCACATGTTAATTTTAAAAATGAAATTGTTAATGCTAAAGATGGATCTACACACTTAACCCTAAAAAATATTACCCCTGTGAGACTTATCAAAAATAAATTTTTTAATAAAATTAACAAAGCAATTATAAATGGAGCTTCCGCAGAAGAACAAAAAAAAATTTTAGGCAAAGGAAGGGCTAAAAAAGGAATGTTTGAAGGTGATTTAGATGAAGGGGAATTAGAAATTGGACAAATTGCTGGGTTGATTGATTCGATAGAACCTGTAAGTAAAATTATTGAAGATATAATTATAGAATATAAGCAAGCTTTAGTTGATATGGATTCTAAAAAATACCATTTTTAATCGATGATACATTTTGAAAAGTTTACCTTAAAAAATGGACTAAAAGTAATTTTCCATAAAGATGAATCTACCCCTATCGTTGCCTTCAATTTACTGTATAATGTTGGTGCTAGAGATGAAGATGAAAAGCAAACTGGATTTGCTCATTTATTTGAACATTTAATGTTTGGTGGTTCAATTAACATTCCAAATTTTGATGAGCCTCTTCAAAAAGTTGGAGGAACCAACAATGCATTTACATCTAATGACATTACTAATTACTACATTACTTTACCAAAAGATAATTTAGAAACTGCCTTTTGGCTGGAGTCAGACAGAATGTTAAGTTTAGCTTTTACTGATAAAAATCTAGAGGTACAACGAAGCGTGGTTATTGAGGAATTTAAACAAAATTACCTCAACCAACCCTATGGAGATGTATGGCTACTATTAAGACCATTAGCATATCAAAATCATCCTTATAAATGGGCAACAATAGGAAAAGAAGTTAGCCACATTGAAAATGCTACAATGGATGATGTAAAAACATTTTTTCACAAACATTACCTACCTAACAATGCTATTTTAACAATTGCCGGAAATGTAGATATCGGAGACATAAAGCAACTTACTAAAAAATGGTTTGGAGATATTCCTTCAGGAAATACTCCTCTAAGAAATTTACCAAAAGAATCAAAACAAACTAAAGAAAGAAGGTTAAAGGTAGAACGAGACGTTCCTGCTAATGCGATTTACAAAGCATATCATATGTGTAGCAAAAACCATCCTGACTATCATGCTACTGATTTACTAAGCGATGTGCTTTCACTAGGAAAATCATCAAGATTATACATCTCTCTGATTAAAGAGCAAAAATTATTTAGCGAAATAAGTGCTTTTATTTCTGGTAGCCATGATGAAGGCCTATTGACTATAAATGGAAAATTATTAGATGGAGTTTCATTCAAAGATGCTGAGAGCTCCATTTTAAAAGAAGTAGAAGCTATTAAGAATGAGCTGGTTAACGAAAACGAACTTTCTAAAGTGAAAAATAAGATTGAATCTACCACCCAATTTTCTGAAACAAGTGTGTTAAACAAAGCGATGAACTTATCTTTTGCTGAACTTTTAGGAGATGCAAACAATGTTAATTTAGAAGTAGAAAAGTATCAGGAAGTAACAGCAGAAGACATTAAAAGAATTGCTAATCAAGTTTTGAATGAATCAAATTGTTCTACTTTAATTTATGCTAAAAAGGAAAACAAATAATGATTAATAGAACAAAAGCACCTGCGTTTCATCAAATAAATAACATCGAATTTTTGGATGCTATTAAAACAAACCTTGACAATGGGATTAAATTGAATTACATCAATGGAGGTAGTCAAGAAATTTTAAAAATTGGTTTTATTTTTAATGCTGGAAATTGGTTTCAAAACAAACCGCTAATTGCTTCTTCTACTAATCAATTAATGAAAGAAGGCACAAAAAAATACAGTGCTTTTAAAATTTCTGAAGGAATAGATAAATATGGAGCTTTTTTTGAAGTAGAAAATTCTTACGACACTGCTACATTAACGCTGTATACACTTACAAAACATTTAAACAATGTTTTGCCTTATGTTAAAGAGGTACTCTTGTTTCCTAAGTTTTCTGAAAAAGAGTTTGAGATTTATAAAAAGAATGCCATTGAACGGTTTAAAATAAACTTAGAAAAAGTTTCTTTCGTTGCTCGTAAAGATTTTATGTCATTGATTTTTGGAGAAAACCATCCTTATGGAACAAATGTAAATCTTAGTGACTATAACGATCTTTCTTTAAATCATATTACTAATTTTTATAACGAGAATTACAATTTAAGCAACTGTAGAATATTGGTGTCTGGGAAAGTTGAGCAATCAACTATTAAATCACTAAACCACTTTTTTGGTAAAGAGCAACTATCAAAAAAATCTCTTTCCAAAAAACAAGCAACTATAAACTCCAATAGTAATTCCTCCATTTATATTGAGAAAGAAAATGCTATGCAATCTGCAATTAGAATTGGAAGAGTTTTCCCCAACAAATTACACAAAGATTATTTTGGGCTACAAATATTAAACACCGTTTTAGGTGGTTATTTTGGTTCAAGGCTAATGAATAACATTAGAGAAGACAAAGGTTATACCTATGGAATTGGTTCGGGAGTAATATCACTTAAAGACACAGGGTATTTCTTTATTTCTACTGAGGTTGGAAGTGATGTAACCAAGGATGCGTTAACTGAAATATACAAAGAGATAGAACTAATACAAACACAAGAAATTCCAAAAGAAGAACTAAAGTTGGTTAAAAACTATATGCTCGGGCAACTTTTAAAATCTTGTGACGGTCCCTTTAATATGGCATCTTTATTTGAAAGTGCAAATGAATATGGGCTAGATTATAGTTTTTACAATAACTATATTAATACTATAAAAGAAATAACCCCTAAAACCTTATTAGAATTAGGGGCTAAGTATTTCAAAAAATCTGATTTAAAAGAAATTGTTGTTGGCAAGCTCTAGAATTTAACTGCTAGACCTATCCCAAGGTTTACTCCTTTTAAACTCCAATCAAATTCTTGACTAAAAGTCCAATTATTATCCGCTAAAAACTGTTCTGCTTCACTTGTTAAGTCTATGTTTACTTTAGAATATTTATACCCCACATAACTTAAATTAAATAAGATTCCGATATTGTCTGAAAAGAAAATGCGATCTGTCACTCCTAAAGAAAAATAAACCCCTGAACCACTAGCTGAACCTGCTTCAAAAACATTGCCACCTGTATCATACTTCCAATTTACACTAGAATACCCTAACCCAAGACCAATAAATAAATCATTTTTATCAGAATTTAATAAATGGAAACTGAACCTAAATCCAAAATCTATAGCTCTAACACTTTCAGTTCTATCAGTTGAATCTTCATTATCTATAAAATAATTGCTATAACGTAAATCAGCACCTATGCCTATTTTATCAGAAATACCATATTCAAAACCGATTGGAAACACCTTACTTGCAGCACCATCATTCTCACTTACTGTAGTATCATTTCCATTAAAAGTAGTTGTCCAAGTATTAGTTGTTCCATAAATACCAAAACCTATACCTAAATCAATATTTATATTTCCTTTCTGAAAAGCTTGAGCATTAACATTATTATTTAAAAACAGTATAGCCACTAGAGCTAAACATAAAGTTGTAAATTTTTTCATAAGATTTCTAGTTAGTTAAATTTTAGACCAATTTATGAAATTCATTGATATGAAACAAGAAAAGATGTATTAACCAAGCTTTACTTCTACCAAAGAGAAATTTATACTAATTGCATCTTCTAAATCTTCCCCCATTTCTTTCATATCAATATCATCTTCAAGATAATGCCATTCTACCTTAATATTAGAACTAATAGCACTTTTATCTAGAAGCATCAACAAACCATATATAAACTGAATTGAACTAGTGCTTATATAAGTAAGTTTAAATATTAAAGTAGTGTTTTTAGCGGGTTTTTTAACGTAGCTCTTAATCCATTTTGTAACATCTTCATAAAATTCTTGGGAATTCTCTGGAACAGAAACCCCTGAAATAAAAAAAACACCTGAGGTTGAATTAAAATCAACCTCAGGTGTTTTTGGTGTTTTATGTATTTTTAAATCTTTCAAATAATTATCAATAACAATACTTCCCTTTATCAACTAAATTAGCTGCAATTCTTCTCCTTGCATCTTTGACATTAAATGATTCATGTTTCGTAAATCTTTTTAATCCCATTAACATCATTCTTAATTCATCCCCTTCAGCGAAAGAATTTAATGCATCCTTACCAAATTTATGCAGTTTATCAGCTGTATCGTAGAGATATACGTTCATAATATCAATTTGTTCGGAATTTTTAACATTTATTTCGCTACTTGTTAATTTTTCAACTCTAAGGAGAACAGATTCAGCAACATAAAGCTCAATAATCATATCAGAAATATTCATTAAAATCTCTTGTTCCTTAGCCAATTCCATCATTAGTTTTTGTGCAGCACTACCAGCCACCATTAAAACGGCCTTTTTAAATTTCTTTATTTTCTCATGTGCTTGTTCAAAAATATCGTCACTTCCTTTTCCAAAATCTGGAATACTCATTAGCTCTTTTGCGACTTCTTGTGCGGGTCCCATTATATCCAATTCACCTTTCATGGCTTTTTTAAGAATAGTATCTACAATTAACATCCTGTTAATCTCATTGGTTCCTTCAAAAATTCTATTGATACGGGCATCGCGATAAGCTCTTTCCATTGGAGCCTCAGCAGAATAACCCATTCCACCAAATATTTGAACTCCCTCATCAACTACATAATCTAATACCTCTGAACCATGCACTTTTAAAATTGCGGCCTCTGCTGCAAATTGCCTTATTCCTTCTAATGCTGCCTTTTCTTTATCCATTCCTCCCTCAATTAACGCATCAATAGCATCATCAATATTTTGACTACAACGGTAAACCGCTGCATTACATGCATAAGTTTTAATGGCTTGCTCAGCTAGTTTAAATCTAATGGCACCATACTTAGAAATTGGTCTTCCAAATTGTTCTCTTTCATTTGCATACTTAATTGATTCATCAATTACCCTCTTAGAAGCACCAATTGCAGCACCAGCCAATTTAACACGCCCAACATTTAATATGTTCAATGCAATTTTGAAGCCTCCTCGCCTTTCTCCTAATAAATTTTCGATAGGCACTTTGCAATTATTAAAAAATACTTGGCAAGTTGAAGATCCTTTAATTCCCATTTTCTTTTCCTCAGGGTTAATAGTAATATCTCCAAAATTCTTTTCAATAATAAAAGCTGTTAAGTTCTCATCGTCATCAATTTTTGCAAAAACAATAAAAACATCTGCAAATCCAGCATTTGTAATCCACATTTTTTGACCGCTAACTAAATAGTGCTTTCCATCATCACTAAGCACAGCTTTTGTTTTTCCTGAGTTTGCATCAGATCCAGAACCTGGTTCAGTTAAACAATATGCAGCCTTCCATTCACCACTGGCCAATTTTGGAATGTACTGCTGTTTTTGTTCTTCAGTACCATAATATAGAATAGGTAATGTTCCTATTCCAGTATGGGCAGATATAGAARCTGCAAAAGAATAACTCCCTCCTAATTTTTCAGTAGCCAACATTCCTGTTACAAAGTTTTTTCCAAAACCTCCTAAGTCTTCCGGAATTGTAATTCCAAGTAATCCTAATTCCCCGGCTTTTTCTAACAAAGAGGCAGTATACCCTTCTTCCAAAGTTTCTATCCGCTCTATATTTGGGAGTACCTCTTTTTCTACAAAATCAAGACACATATCTCCAATCATTCGTTGTTCTTCATCAAACTCTTCTGGTATAAATATGTTTTCTGCTTTTGTTTCTTTAATAAGGAATTCTCCTCCTTTAATTGTCTCATTATTTTCCATAATTCTTATATAATATTGTAAAACATCAATTTGTGTGGACCAATTTTAGGGACATCATAATAGTCTCCGATAATTGTAAAACCCATTTTTTCATAAAACCTTAATGCTATTTTTCTTGCATCGCACCAGAGGATTTTTGTATTTCTTTTTTTTAATTCTTTTATTCCAACATCAATTACTTGCTGGCCGAAACCTTCACCTCTTAACTTAGGAGATGTTGCCATGGCTCTTAATCGATATTGTTTTTCATTATTAAATTTTTCGTTTTTCTCAACCAAAAATGTTCCTATTGAAACAACTTCTCCATCTTTAAAAGCTCCAACATGAAATGTTCCTTCAGCTTCATCAATATCAATCCCACACTGGTCTACTTTGTCAAAATGTGGCCACAAAACACTTAACCTCAATGGGTAAGTGTTTTGTGATGATATTAATTTTGTTTCATTCATTATTCTACTCTCCATCAAAATTGATACTTCGACAAGCTCAGCATGACAATTTTAATTACCTCAACAATTCATAAATTCCAGCTGCACCTTGTCCAGCACCAACACACATCGTTACCATTCCATATTTTTGTTTTCTTCTTCTCATTTCATTCAACAATTGAACGGATAGTTTTGCTCCAGTACAACCTAATGGATGACCCATGGCAATGGCTCCGCCATTTACATTTACGAGTTCTGGATTTAATTTCAATTCATTCATTACAGCAACTGATTGAGAAGCAAAAGCCTCATTCAATTCTATTTGTTCAATGTCTTCTATCTTCATTCCTGCTCTTTTTAACACAGCGGGAATTGCTTTTACAGGACCTATCCCCATAATTCTTGGTTCAACACCAACAATAGAATAACTCACTAATCGAGCAATCGGTTCCACTCCTAATTCTTTCATTTTTTTCTCACTCATCACCATCACAAAAGCAGCGCCATCAGAAGTTTGAGAAGAATTACCAGCCGTTACACTTCCTCCTTGAGTAAACACAGGTTTTAATCTTTGTAAGCCTTCTATATTTGAACCTTTCCGTGGTCCTTCATCAGTATCAACGATATAGCTTTTTTTATCTCTTTTATTATCTTTCCCTAAAAAGATTTCTTCTACTTCTATTGGGACAATATCCTCTTTAAACCTTCCAGCTTCAATAGCATCCAATGCTTTTAAATGAGATTGTAGTGCAAACTCATCTTGAACATCTCTAGAAATACTGTATTGATCTGCTACTGCTTCAGCAGTCAAACCCATACCCCAATACCAATTTGGATTTACTTTTGCTACATCTGCATTTGGAACAATACGCCAACCACCAAAAGGAATTGGACTCATTGTTTCTACTCCTCCTGCAATAATACAATCGGCTAATCCTGCAGCAATTTTTGCAGATGCAATTGCTATTGTTTCTAATCCTGAAGAACAATAACGATTAACTGTCATTCCTGGAACCTGGTCAGTATCTAGTCCAATTAACGATATCATTCTACCAATATTTAATCCTTGTTCTGCTTCCGGAGTTGCGTTACCAACGATTACATCGTCAATACTTTCTTTTTCTAAATTCGGAATACTAGCAACTAAATGTTTTATCACTTTTGCTGCCAAATCATCTGGTCTTGTAAATCTGAAAAGTCCTCTTGGAGCTTTCCCTACTGCTGATCTAAATCCTGCTACTATATATGCATCCATAATCTTAATTTCTTAAAACCTTACCGGTTGTTATTATACTTTGTAATCTTTCTAGTGTTAATTTTTCTGTACACAATTCTAAGAAAGCTTTTCTTTCCATATCTAAAAGGTATTGCTCATCTACTAATGTCGATTCTGATAAATTTCCTCCACATAGTACAAAACCTAATTTTTCTGAGATTAATTGATCGTGTTCAGAAATAAAATTTCCAGATTTCATTGTATTCGCTCCAACATAAACAATTCCCAAACCTTCTTTTCCTAATACTTTAATGTCTTTTCGCTGAATAGGTTTTGAGTAACCTTTATTTGCTAAGCTCAAAGCAGCAGCTTTTGCAACTGTTAATTGGTGTGCTCTACTTACAACTATTTCATCAGTTCCCTCTCTTAAATAACCTAATTCAAAAGCTTCTTTTGCCGATGTTGCAACTTGTGCTTGTCCGATAGTTAAGAACCTGTTTTTCAATACATCCAATCGAATTCCATCTTTATATTCATCTGAGGCACGTAATGCGAATTCTTTTGTTCCGCCACCACCAGGAATAACTCCTACTCCAAATTCAACTAATCCCATATACAATTCTGCGTGAGCAACAACTTTATCAGCATGCATACTCATTTCGCAACCACCACCCAATGCTAAATTATGCGGTGCTACAATTACTGGAATGGATGAATAACGAACTCTCATCATGGTGTCTTGAAATGCTTTAATCGCAAAATTCAACTCATCATATTCTTGCTCAACGGCCATCATAAATATCATTCCCACATTGGCTCCAGCAGAAAAGTGCTCTCCATCATTTGAGATGACTAATCCTTTGTATTCCTTTTCTGCTAAATCTATGGCTTTATTTATTCCTTCAATTACTTCTCCACCAATCGTATTCATTTTAGTGTGGAACTCTATGTTTAAAATTCCATCTCCTAAATCAACGATAGTTGTTCCTGAATTTTTCCAAACGGTATGGTCATCTCTTAAAGTTTCTAACGAAAGAATATTTTCTGAACCAGGAATTACTTGATAAGCTTTTGATTCGATGTCATAAAAATATTTAACGCCATTTTCTACTTTATAAAAAGTAGGACAACCAGCCACTAACATTTCATTTACCCAAGGGCTTACCTCAACTCCTGCTTCCTTCATTTTAGCAATGGTTTTCTCCACTCCTAAAACATCCCAAGTTGCAAAAGGACCTAATTCCCAAGCAAAACCTGCTTTTAAGGCATCATCAATTTTATAAATGGCATCAGTTATTTCTGGAATTCTATTTGAAACGTAAGCAAACAATCCATAAAACGATTTACGATAAAATTCACCTGCTTTATCTTTTCCTGCAACTAAAACTTTAGTTCTTTCTTTTAAATCATCAATGGTTTTAGTCAACTCTAAAGTTGGAAATTTTGCTCGTTGCTTATCCCTATATTCTAAGGTATTCAAATCTAATGTTAAGRTTTYACTTTTCCCATCATCTCCTTTTACTTTTTTATAAAACCCTTGTTTAGATTTAGAACCCAACCAACCTTTCTCTACCATTTTAGAAACGTAATCCGGAATGGTAAATAATTCATTGGCTTCATCATCCTTGCAATTATCTTTTACTCCGTTGGCTACATGAACTAGAGTATCCAATCCAACTACATCGCACGTTCGAAAAGTTGCAGATTTTGGTCTACCCATTACTGGGCCAGTCAGTTTATCTACTTCCTCTACAGTTAACCCCATTTCGGTAACGGCATGAAATAATGCCATGATAGAATAAACACCAACTCGGTTAGCAATAAATGCTGGAGTGTCTTTACATACTACCGTTGTTTTCCCTAAAAATCGCTGACCGTAATCTTCTAAAAACTCAATTACTGTAGGGTCAGTTTTTGGAGTAGGAATTAATTCTAATAATTTTAAATAACGTGGTGGATTGAAAAAATGTGTTCCANAAAAATGCTTTTGGAAATCTTCACTTCTTCCTTCTAACATTAAATGGATAGGAATACCAGAAGTATTAGAAGTAATTAGTGTTCCTGGAGTTCTGTATTTTTCTACATTAGTAAAAACTTGTTGTTTAATATCTAAACGCTCAATTACTACTTCAATAATCCAATCACAATCCTTAATTTTACTCAAATCATCATCAAAATTACCAGTAGATATTCTGCTTGCATAGGATTTTGAGTAAATTGGAGAAGGATTTGACTTTAAAGCAAATTGTAAAGCGTCATTTACAATCTTATTTCTTGCTTTTGAATCGTCAGAATCAGCTGCCTCTTTTGGAACAATATCCAACAATAAAACTTCAACACCAATATTGGCAAAATGACAAGCAATTCTTGAGCCCATAACTCCTGATCCCAATACTGCTACTTTATTAATTTTCCTGTTCATTTCGTTTCGTTTTGTTCTTTATATCTATCTATCACTCCGTTAATCGATTCCATCACCTCAAAAAACATACTAAGCTTACTTTGTGGTATTTCTTCTCCTATTAAATCATGGAAGCCTGTGACTACTTTTTTGGCAATCTTTCTTTTTTTCACTCCTTTCTCGGTCAAAAATATTTTTACCACCCGTTTATCCTTTTTATCTTTTTTACGGTAAATTAAACCATTTTCATCCAAAGTTTTCATGATGCGGCTCATACTGGTAGCCTCCATTCCAAGGGATGTAGCGATATAGGTTGAAGGGGTTCCCTCTCTATCGATACTTAGCAATACTAAACCTGTTGCTTGGGTGGTTCCGTACTTTGAGGCCACTTGATTGTACATTTTAAACATGTTGTGCCAAGTGGACTTAATTCGGTGATCTACGGTGTCTTTTCTACTCATTATCTATGTTTGCATAGCAATATTATACATTTTTATTATGCAAACATAGTATTATACGAAAATAATGTGTTTTTAGTCTATTTTAAAACAATTATTTGTCCATCAGTTAACCAAGACTCAATTAAAGAAGAGTTTTCTGTAAAATGTCCCAAAACAAACAGGTTAGAATAAATTAATTCTTCTGATATTAGTGCTTTTTCTTTAGTAACAGCTACAGGGTCTAGGTAAGAAGAATGAATAAAATAAATACCATCAACCTCTTKWKAAATAAAACCAACATGATTATCTAAGCCAACCACATATAACTGGTTGGGTTTAGAATTAATGTAACGAAACAATTTTTCGGTGTCGTTATTACGGAAATATTGAATATTATCACACAAAGATTTAACGATGCCTGATGAATATTGCTGTGCCAATTTGTACCGATTGAGTTTAAATCCAATGTGTTTTAAGGTGGTGGATACAAAGTAACCACAAGCAATAATTCCTTTTTGAGGTATATTGGAATAACCATTATAATCCCATTCCGTTCCATACCATGCAGGAAAAATATTGTCAATCAATTGCGTGTAAATGAAATCTTTAGCTGTAGAGACTAACTTGTGTTGCTTTGTAGAATTACCACCTATATAGGAAGCTTTTAACTCACCTTTTTTAGATAAAATTGCAACGAGGTGCTGGTTGTAAGTTTTTGGTTGCTGAGAAAAAACATTGCCACCTAAACTAACTAACACGAACATAATAATTACACGCATAACAACTAAAGATTTTGTTCTTAGTTGTATAATGAAAGAAATTAAAAAAGATACAGAATTATTTTAAGTGATTATTACAAAAACAAACCGTTCATCCCTTATTTTATACCTTAAAAAAAATGCACTCCGTTTCTTAATACAACATCAATCATTTTATATACTATTGCATAATAAATCCAAGTTAAATTATGCTTAATAAAGTTGCATTCAGTATTAAAATTATCTTTTTACTAGCTGTACTTTTTACAACTAATAAAGAAATTTACGCAGCCCATTTAGTGGGAGGGACTATGTCTTATGAATGTTTAGGCAATGATGACTACAGAATTACATTAACCATTTTTAGAGATTGTAACGGATCTGGAGCACCTTTTGACGCTCAAGCTCCAATAGCAATTTATAATTCGAACGGAAACTTAAACAATACTCAACTAGTCCCTTTTACAGCTTCAACTCCTGTGCCCATTATATTAAATGATCCTTGCTTAGGTGTTCCTCCGAATGTTTGCATAGAAAAAACAGATTACATATTTACAGTTAATCTTCCCCCTATTGTTGGCGGATATAATATTGTTTATCAAAGATGTTGTAGAAATGCAAGTGCTACAAACATTATTACTCCAGGAAATATGGGCTCTACCTACATGGTTCACATACCAGAAACATCAATTGCTGTGTGCAACAATAGTCCTACATTTAATAATCCGCCACCAACTGCTATGTGTGCAGGATCTCCTTTTACTTACGATTTAAGCGCAACTGATGTTGATGGAGATTCTTTATACTATTCTTTTAGAGATCCTTTTAATGGAGGAAGTAATGCTGCTCCAGCTCCAAACCCTCCAGCTCCTCCTCCATTCAATAACATAGCATGGGCGGGAGGTTATTCTACCAATAACCAAATAGATGCTAACCCTCTATTTACTATTAACCCACAAACTGGATTTTTATCAGGAACTCCTACAAATATTGGCACATACACAGTTAGCTTTGGCGTTAAAGAATATAGAAATGGGATTTTCATCAACGAAGTTTATCGCGATTTTTTAATTTTTGTTTCAAATTGTCCAACCGTAACTGCTGAGTTTTCTGATCAAATTAATCAATCTGGTCAATCTGGTCAAATATTATTTTGTAATGGTACAACTGTAAATTTCACAAATGGAAGTACTAATTCTACTAATTATTACTGGGATTTTGGTGACCCTAGTACAATTGCAGATACTTCAACATTACAATCTCCCGCATACACTTATGCTGATACGGGAGTTTATAATGTAATGTTAGTAGCTAATCCAGGGCTTTCTTGTTCTGATACCGCTTTTCATGAATTTTCAATTTACCCAGCATTAGAGCCATCTTTTATTCTTCCTTCTAATCAATGTTTGCTTAATAATTCTTTTTCATTTAATGCCATCGGAAGTAATTTTCCTGACGATACAATTACTTGGAATTTTGGAGGTTCTGCAATTCCTCCTATAGTTATAGACAGTTTTGCACAAGTATCTTTTTCTTCTTCTGGAGCTAAACCCATTGAACTTATTATACAAAATTTTGGATGCACAAAAAGTTATTTTGATACCATTCAAATACTTGATAACCCTATTGCTGTTTTTGATCCACAAAGTAATTTTTGTGATGGTCTAATTGTTCAATTCAATAGTTATAGCCTTAATATTTCAGATTATTTCTGGGATTTTGGTGACCCTTCAATTACTACTGACACTTCTATCTTAGCTCTTCCTGCTTACACTTATGCCGATACAGGAATATATAACGTTGTGCTAATAGCCAATCAACAAAACCTTTGCTATGATACAGCTTATAGAACATACGAAGTTTTTGAACCAATTAATGCAACTTTTTCAAATCAACCTTCACAATGTTTTCTTAACAATTCTTTTACTCTAAACGCACAAGGAAATTATAATGGTGCAGCAACTATTAATTGGAGTTTTGGATCTTTTGGTTCTCCTTTAACATCAAATTCCCCACAAGTTCAAGTGTCTTTTTTAGATACTGGTGCTCATATCGTAAATCTAAACATCCAAAACCATGGCTGCTCTAGTTCTTATACTGATACTTTTTATGTTTTTTTAAATCCATCAATAAACTTCTCATTACTTGAAGACGCAGGTTGTCAGCCATTTACTACTTTTTTCTATGATAGTTCTTCGGCTTCTACACCTATTACTTATTTATGGGATTTTGGTGATGGAACAACCTCTTCTACTGCAAACCCAACTCACACTTATTTAAGTGCTGGATTGTTTGATGTTAATTTAACCATATCTACAACTTCTGGGTGTGTTGAAACAAAAACATTATCTATTCCTGGTTTAATAACTGTTCATCCAAAGCCTGAATCAAAAGATAAGGTTACTCCAACTGAAACTTATTTTTTAAACCACGTTATTACTGCAGAAGATTTTTCTAATGTTATATATCAAGAATTTAATTTTGGAGATGGGAGTGTATTTACAAATCAATATGTAGAATATTCGTATTTAGATACAGGTCATTATTTATTCCAACACCTTGTAATAAATGAGTTTGGATGTAGAGACACTTCATATAGAGATATTTGGATTAAATCAGATTTTTTATTTTTTGTGCCAAATGCATTTACTCCTGATGGAGATGGGCTTAACGATGTGTTTTTTCCTAAAATATGGGGGATGGATGAAAATGAATATGAATTACAAATATTTAACCGCTGGGGAGATCTATTTTTTAGCTCTAAAGATATTAATATAGGTTGGAATGGTACTTTTAAGAACAATCCAGTTCCTCTTGGAGTTTATACATGGAGAATAGTATTAAAAACTATAGACCATCGCATTCATAAACGGGTTGGAAATATAAATTTAATTCGATAGTTATCCTTTTGGATTAGCGTACATTTTAATGTCTGCTGCAGTAATGGTTTTATCGCAAAGAATTACCAATCGTTCTACAATGTTTCGTAATTCACGGATGTTCCCTGTCCAATTAACTTTTGTGAGTTCTTCTAATGCTTTTTTATCAAACTCTAATTCCCTACCATGATCTTGGCATAGTTGGTTTAAGAAGTATTCTGCTAATATAGGAATATCGCCTTCACGCTCATTTAGTGATGGAACATGAATTAATATAACACTTAACCGATGATATAAATCTTCTCTAAAATTACCATTCGCAATTTCTTTTATCAAATCTTTATTGGTGGCTGCTAATACCCTTACATTTACTTTAATCTCTTTTTCTCCACCTACTCTAGTAATTCTACTTTCTTGTAAAGCTCTCAACACTTTTGCTTGTGCTGCTAAACTCATATCTCCAATCTCATCCATAAAAAGAGTCCCCCCTTCTGCTTGTTCAAAACACCCTTTCCGTTGTTTTATGGCAGAAGTAAATGCTCCTTTTTCATGACCAAATAATTCGCTTTCTATCAATTCAGATGGAATTGCTGCACAATTTACCTCAACAAAAGGCATTTTATTTCTATCTGATTTTTCATGTAAGCTGCGAGCAACCAACTCTTTTCCTGTTCCGTTAGCCCCAGTAATCAATACTCTTGCATCACTTGGAGCAACTTTATCAATCATCTCTTTTACTTGTAGCACACCTTTAGATTCTCCTACTATATTTGTTTCTCCTTTTCCTACACTAACTTTTCTTCTTAGCTTTTTGGTTTCTTGCACCAATTCTTTTCTGTCTATTGCATTACGAACTGTAACCAATAAACGATTTAAATCTAATGGCTTAGAAATAAAATCATACGCCCCTTTCTTTAATGCTTCAACAGCAGTTTCAATTGTGCCATGTCCAGAAATCATAACTATTGGAGTGTCTATTCCTTGATTAACAGCTGCCTCTAACACTTCAATACCATCCATTTTTGGCATTTTAATGTCACACATTATTAAATCATACTTGCCAGTTTTAATTTTTTCTAAACCTTCCTGACCATCTTCTGCCTCATCTACTTTAAATTTTTCGTACTCTAAAATTTCTTTTAGGGTATTTCTTATTGGTCTTTCGTCATCTATGATTAGTATACTTGCCATAATTTAGTTGTTAGTGTTTGGTTGTTGGTATTTGGTTAGTAAAATCTTTCAACCATTAACAAACAACAAGCCACAAAATCATCCTTTATAAAAAAGCCATTTTGCTAATTCTTTATAAGTTACCTTTTTACCATACATCAAAATTCCTGTACGATATATTTTTGCTGCCACCCAAGTGGTTCCTAAGAATCCGAAAATTAATAACCCCATTGAAAGTAATAGTTCCCATGTTTCCACTCCTCCAAAAGGAATTCGTATCATCATAATGATAGGTGAAGTAAAAGGAATAATAGACAACCAAAACGCTAAAGCTCCATCTGGGTCTTGTACAACAGTAGAAGCCACAACAATACCAAAAATAAGAGGCATTGTTATTGGCAACATAAATTGTTGGGTGTCTGCTTCACTATCTACAGCGGAACCTACAGCTGCTAATAGCGCTCCATACAATAAATAGCCTCCTAAAAAATAAAATATAAAGGAAATCAATATTTGAAATACCGGTATGGTTTTGAGGCTATCAATAACAAGCTGAAATGGGTGTTCACCAAGTTCAGAAAGATTAGCTTCCTTCATTACATCTTGTGTCTGCGACATCGATGAAAGAGCATCTGGAGAAAAAATACTCATCAATATGGCAGATATTACCCAAGTAAGAATTCCCCATAATAAAAATTGAGTCAATCCTACCAAAGCTATTCCAATAATTTTACCCATCATTAATTGAAATGGTTTTACAGATGAAATAATAATCTCTACAATTCTACTTGTTTTTTCTTCAATAACTCCACGCATAATTTGTACACCATACATGAAAATGAAAAAATAAATAACAATTGCTCCTGCGTAACCTATTGCACTACTTACGGCAACATTTTTTGATTCTTCTTCTCCTTCTATATCAATAGAAATTGGTTTTACTTTAATACTTGGCTGTATCTCCGCCAATTGTTCTTTAGTTATGTTGAATTTGTGTTGAATTTCAGTATTTCGAATAACCTTTTCTATTGTTCTTTCTATTTTAATGAGTGTAGCAAAACCAGGTTGTTTTTTATAATACAACTTAACCTCAGGGTTATTTTTCACATCCTTAATGTGGAGGATTGAAGTATATACATCATCATATAACCTAGCCTTTGCAACATCAATAGAAACAAATTCATGTCTGAACTGCAATTCAGAAGAGTTTTCAAATTGATTAATAAAGTACCCTGTTTCATCAATCACTTCAATTCTTTGAATATCTATATCTTTTGTTGCCAGCCATATTGGAACCAACATTAAACCTGCCATTAAAAGAGGACCAATAAGTGTCATTACAATAAATGATGTTTTCTTGACCCGTGTTAAATATTCCCTCTTTATGATTAATATAATTTTATTCATCTAATGCCCCCTCTTTTTCTTCCTCTTCAATGCTTTCAGGCATTACTTCTTGTACTTTTTGAATAAAAATATCGTTCATACTTGGTGTAATTTCATTTACCGAAAGTATTTGAACATCATTAACTATCGTTTTAATTAACTCATTTACATCACTCGGTTTAGCCGATTTAATAGTGACTTTCATTCTTCCATTATCCTCTTTCGATTCAAGTATTTCAAACCCTGTCCACAAAGCAGTAGAAAAAGCAATCATGTTCCCTGTAAATATAATTTCAAAAACATTGGATTTATACGCCTCTTTAATTTCACTAACTTTTCCTTCTAATATTTTTTTAGATTTATTAATCAACGCAATGTCATCACATATTTCTTCAACTGACTCCATATTATGAGTTGAAAAAATAATGGTTGATCCTCTATCTCTTAATTCTAAAATTTCTCTCTTAATTAAATTGGTGTTTATTGGATCAAATCCAGAAAAAGGCTCATCAAGAATCAATAATTTAGGCTCATGCAATACAGTTATAATAAACTGAATTTTTTGAGCCATTCCTTTAGATAATTCTTCAATTTTTTTATCCCACCATTCATCAATTTCAAACTTTTGAAACCATTGCTTAAGCTTATATTTTGCCTCCCCTTTGTCCATCCCTTTTAACTGAGCTAAATACAATGCTTGCTCTCCAACTTTCATTTTTTTATAAAGCCCTCTTTCCTCAGGCAAATAACCTATTTGAGCAATGTGTTTTTGAGATAATTTTTCATTTTCAAAGAAGATTTCTCCTTTATCTGGCCCTGTAATTTGATTGATAATTCTAATCAGAGTGGTTTTCCCCGCTCCATTAGGACCAAGTAAACCAAAAATGCTCTGCTTTTTAATGTGTAAAGAGATATTATGTAATGCATGATGATTTGCATAGCTTTTATAAACTCTCTTTATATGAAGTAAATCCATTGCTCAAATATAAGTTATTCGGCTCTCTTTTTTATAAAAAAGACATAAATGTGACACAAAAAATAAGGCATAAAAAAACCTCCGAATCCCGATAGTTATCGGGACGGAGGTTTTTTTAATTTATAAATTTTATCTATCGGCAATCTCAACAAAATCTCTATCTGTTTCGCCAGTATAAATTTGCCTTGGCCTACCTATTGGTGCTCCATCTTCAATCATTTCTTTCCATTGTGCAATCCAACCTGGCAATCTTCCTAAAGCAAACATTACTGTAAACATTTCTGTTGGAATTCCTAAGGCTCTATAAATAATTCCTGAGTAAAAATCAACATTCGGATACAATCCTCTAGATTTAAAATATTCATCATTCAATGCTACTTTTTCTAATTTTCTTGCAATGTCTAAAACTGGATCATCAACTCCTAATGCATCTAATACTTCATCTGCAGCTTTTTTAATTATAGTTGCTCTTGGATCAAAATTCTTATAAACTCGATGTCCAAATCCCATTAATCGGAAAGAATCATCTTTGTCTTTTGCTTTATCAATCCATTTATCAACATTCCCTCCATCTTCTTTTATTGCTTCTAACATTTCAATAACTGCCTGATTTGCACCACCATGCAATGGACCCCATAGAGCAGAAACTCCTGCTGCAATAGACGTATATAAATTTGCTTGAGATGAACCAACAACTCTTACAGTTGCAGTAGAACAATTTTGTTCGTGATCTGCATGGAGAATCAATAATTTATTTAATGCCATGGCAACAACTGGATCAACTTTATATTCACCCGTTGGCATAGAGAACATCATATTCAAAAAATTCTCACAATAATCTAATTGATTATTTGGATAGATTACCGGATGACGCATCGCATTTTTAAATGCCCAAGCAGCCAATGTTGGCACTTTTGCAATTAATCTATGAATTGTTAAATCAACAGCTTCTTGTGGTCTATTTGGATCTTGAGATTCTGGATAAAAAGTTGACAACGTGCTTAATGAAGCAGCTAAAATCCCCATTGGATGAGCTTTAGCTGGGTATGCTTCAAAAAATAGTCTCATGTCTTCATGCACCAATGTATGCTTAGTAATATTTTCTTTAAACGCTGCATATTCATCAGTAGTTGGTAAATTATCATAAATTAATAAGTATGCTACTTCTAAAAATTCAGCTTTAGCAGCTAATTGCTCAATTGGATAACCTCTATAACGCAAAATTCCTTCTTCACCATTTAAAAATGTAATACCACTTTTTGTAGAACCCGTATTTTTAAATCCTGGGTCTATTGTAATGTATCCTGTTGTACTTCTTAAAGTACTAATGTCAATTGCTTTTTCATTTTCAGAACCCTCAATTACAGGAAATTCATAAATTTTTCCGTCTAATTCTAATTTTGCTACTTCTGCCATTTTTCTGCCTCTTTATTTTGTTAATCTCTCTGAGAATTTTCAGAGTCTTGCGAATATACTTATCAGAACATGATTTTCCAAACGATTGGAATGGAAAAAGTTTAAAAAATGTTAATTGTATGATGTTTGACATAAAAAAGTCAGCTCGTTTGAACTGACTCTTTAAAATTATTTGAATGTTTTATTCGTCCTTCGATAAACTCAGGGTGACAAAACATTAGTTTTTACTTCAAAAACTTAAAATCTCTACCTAAATATATCGCAGAATCCCCAAGCATTTCTTCAATTCTTAATAGTTGATTGTATTTTGCCATTCTATCTGAACGAGATGCTGAACCAGTTTTAATCTGACCAGTATTCAATGCTACAGCTAAATCTGCAATAGTGTTGTCTTCTGTTTCTCCAGAGCGATGACTCATTATCGAGGTAAACGAAGCTCTATTTGCCATATCTACTGCGTTAATAGTTTCTGTTAACGTGCCTATTTGGTTTACCTTTATTAGAATAGAATTAGCTGATTTCTCTTCAATTCCTCTTTGTAGTCTTTCTGTATTGGTAACAAATAAATCATCTCCTACAATTTGTACTTTATCACCAACTGCAGCAGTTAATGCTGCCCATCCTTTCCAATCATCTTCATCTAAACCATCTTCAATTGATAAAATTGGATATTTACTTACCCAATCTTTCCAGTAAGAAACCATATCAGCAGAAGATTTTTTATCTCCTGTAGATTCAAACTCATACATTTTAGTTTCAGCATTATAAAATTCTGAACTTGCTGCGTCTATAGCAACATACATATCGTCTCCTGGTTTATATCCTGCTTTTTCAATTGCTGTTAAAACAGTATCTATTGCCTCTTCATTTGACCCTAAATTCGGAGCAAAACCTCCCTCATCACCAACATTAGTAGAATGACCTTTAKATTTTAACACCTCTTTTAAGTGGTNGAAAACCTCAACWCCCATTCTTAACCCTTCACTAAAAGAAGAAGCTCCAACAGGCATTACCATAAATTCCTGAATGTCTATTTTATTATCCGCATGCGAACCCCCGTTCAATATATTCATCATCGGAATTGGCAACACATTCGCGTTAACTCCTCCAATGTATTTGAACAAAGGAATCTCTGTTTCTTCGGCAGCCGCTTTTGCGCAAGCTAATGAAACCCCTAAAATAGCATTCGCTCCTAAATTTGATTTATTGGCTGTTCCATCCAATGCTATCATCGCATTGTCTATTGATGATTGATCCATTACCAATGCACCATTCAACTCTTCATTAATAACCGTGTTGATGTTTTGAATTGCTTTCTGAACACCTTTACCTAGATATATTCCTTTATCATTGTCTCTCAACTCTACAGCTTCATACTTGCCAGTTGAAGCCCCTGAAGGGACTGCAGCTCTTCCTAAAATTCCATTTTGTGTAATTACATCTACCTCAACTGTTGGGTTGCCTCTTGAATCTAAAATTTGCCTTGCATGAATTTGTGCTATATAACTCATTTATTTTTTTGCTTTAATTAAAACTTCGTCAATCATTCCATAATCTTTTGCTTCTGAAGAAGTCATCCAATAATCTCTATCACTATCTTTTTCAACATCCTTAATTGACTTTCCTGAATGGTTAGATATAATTTCATACAATTCTTTCTTAAGTTTTATAATCTCTTTTACTGTAATTTCCATATCTGAGGCCTGACCTTGAGCTCCGCCCATAGGTTGGTGAATCATAATTCTTGAATGTTTTAATGCACTTCTTTTTCCTTCAGCTCCAGCACATAGCAGAACCGCACCCATAGAAGCTGCCATCCCTGTACAAATAGTGGCAACGTCTGGAGAAATATATTGCATGGTATCATAAATACCTAGACCTGCATAAACAGAGCCTCCAGGAGAATTTACATAAAGTAATATGTCCTTTTTAGCGTCAACTGATTCTAAAAATAGCAATTGTGCTTGAATTACATTTGCCACATAATCGTTAATTCCAACTCCTAGAAAAATAATTCTATCCATCATTAATCTTGAGAAAACATCCATTGAAACTACATTCATCTGGCGTTCTTCTATAATTGTTGGAGAGATATAATTCCCATAGATAGAACTATAGCTATCTAATGTAGTACTACTTATTCCCATGTGTTTGGTTGCGTATTTTCTAAATTCATCGTTATCAAACATAATGCTTATCGTTTTAATTTGTGAAGTAAATTTACTATATATTGTATTACTAAATTCAGTTTTTAATAACTTTTATGATATAAAAAAAGCCTCACAATGTGAAGCTTTTATTTTATTTTTTTTTGTACACTATTTTCATGAAATCTTCATAAGAGACTTCTTTCTCTTTTAGCTTGACAGAGCTTTTATAAAGCTCCATTAACTTATTGTCATATAACATCATGTAAAGATTTTTTGCCTCTTCTTCATTTTGCAACACTCGATTTGCAGTTTCTGTTAATTCATCGTCATTATTATCTGGCAAGCCCATTCCAGCCATTTGTTGTTTTAAGAGTCCTTTAGTATGCTCAACAACTTCCTCATGTGTTACTTTAATATCATTATTCTTAATAATTTTGTTTTCTATTAATTGCCATTTCAACCCTTTAGCATAATCTTCATATTCTTCTTCTAATTGATCAGCAGAAATTGGCTTTTCATTAGATTCAACTATCCATCTTTTTAAGAATTCATTTGGTAATTTTAATTTCAATTTGTCAATTAATTTATCTTGAATGTCAGTTTTCAATTTTCTATCGGCATCAACAGATAATCCTTTTCCCAACTCCTTTGAAACTTTATCTCTAAATTCATTTATATCAGAAATTGTGTTTGGTCCATACACTTTATCAAACAACTCTTGATTTAGCTCTGCAGGAATAACTCTATTTATTTTTTCTACAGTGTATTTGAATTTAGAAATAACACCTTTTAAAGTAACCACATCAATACCCAAAGCTGAAGCTTGGTCTGTTTCGTGCTCAGAGACAGTTTTAGGATCTAACTCAAATAGGTCATTTGCCTTTGCACCAACCAAACTCTTTTGTAATTTATTATCGGTAACCGCACTAATAATAATTACTGAGGAATGATTTATCCCACCCTCTTTCACATTTCCAGAACCATCTAATTCTTCAAATTTTCCAAAAAGCATATCATCTGCTTCAGCAACATCAGGATTGGTCATTTTACCATAACGTTTCGCTACGTCCCCAATATATTTATCTATATCTTTATCTGCTACCTTAATTTTATAGTAATCTAATTTTAATTTTGAAACTACTTCAACATTAAATTCAGGTGCAATACCAACTTCATAATTGAACTCAAAATCTTTTTGAGTTTCCCAATCAATTTTATTTTGTTCGTCTATTTTTGGGAGTGGATTACCTAAAAGGTTTAAATCTTCATCTGTGATAAACTTATGCAAAGATTCTGATAAGATTTTGTTGATTTCATCTACCAATATACTTGTACCAACTTGTTTTTTAATCATCCCCATTGGCACATGCCCTTTCCTAAAGCCAGGAATAGTTGCCTTTTTACGGTGATCTTTTAAAATTTTATCAACTTTTTCTTGATAATCTGCCTGATTTAATTGCACTTTAATAACTGCATTTAAATCATCAACTTTTTCTTTAGTAATATTCATAATAACTACTTTATTTAAAACTTGATGTCATTCTGAGCCTGTCGAAGAACAAATCAAGTTATAGTTTTTACTCTTCGATAAACTCAGTGTGACATTTCTCAGAGTGACAAACTATATTTAAGTTAACAAAAAGGTACAAGGATATATCCTCATACCTCTTTATTTGTACAGGTGGAGAGATTCCCTTTGCTTCGACTACGCTCAGCATAAACTCACTCAGGATAAACTTCTCGTCTATCTTCCCTGTTATTGTACAGGTGGAGAGACTCGAACTCTCACACCTCGCGGCACTAGATCCTAAGTCTAGCGTGTCTACCAATTCCACCACACCTGCAAAAGGAGTGCAAAAATAGTACTTTTTACCTTTTTGGCAATAAGTTGTTGTTAATTTTAAAATAATTAACTTTGTTTTATGCAATTAAGCGAAGCCATATCATATTTACATAACATCTATATAAAAAGAGAACTTGTTCCTTTTGATGACATTCCAACTGTTTTAAAAAAAGATTTTTGGAAATTTATGTATGGTGCTACTGTTTCAAAAAACAGTAATGGAGACATTTGTGCTAATTCTGAAGATTTTAACGCTTGGTACAATAAATTAATTATACACGGCATAGATATTCTTGATGATGAATATAGAACAGCAGATTTTACAGTTTAATAAGCTCCACACTCACTACAAAGAAAAGCTCCCAAAAGAAGATTGGACTGAAAAGTTTAAAGAAAACTTAAAAATTGATTTCACTTATTATTCTAATCAGTTAGAAGGAAATAACATAAATTACGGAGATACTATAAGCTTCCTTAAAACAGGTTTAATCAACACTAATCTTCCTGCATCTATTAAAGACTTAAAAGACCTAGAAAATCATCAAAATCTGTTAAATGAAATATTCCTAACATATAGCAATATTACCTTAGAAGAAAAAACAATTAAAGCTTTGCACGGAAAACTGATGAAAGACCCTGTACAATGGGCAGGAAAAGATGGACTACCAATAAACGATGCGTTAAATATTATTGGTGACTACCGAATAGACGAAGTTTACGGCACAAGGGAATTTGGCACACTCAAAGAATACGTAAGTCATTTTGAGATTAGCAAAAAAATGGAGGCTTTACTTACTCAACACAATCACAATATCAATTTACTAAATGTAGCCAATATCAACACCCACCCTCTTTATGTACTCGCTCAATTTCATCAATCTTTTGTAAATGACATCCACCCATTTAAAAATGGTAATGGTAGAATGGTTCGCTTATTAACCAATATAGAGTTAATGAAATTAAACTATCCTCCTTTACTCATAAAAAACAAAGAAAACTATGTTGATGCAATAATTGAATGTGAAAAAACAAATACCTTATTCCCAATGCTAAAAATCTTTATTGCTGATTTAACCGAAAATATGACTAGCCAGTTAGAGCAAACCAAATGTTAATGTAATTTCTTTTTGGCAATAAGTTGTTTAATAAAGTTTATATGACTTTTGTTTTGAACAAGATACTTATTATAAATACGTTAATTTTTATATTTTATAACTTTTTATTCCTTTTAAAATACAATAATCAATATTATATGTCGTTAAATAACTAATTTACAATTTTTATTTACAACTAACCTATCTTGCTATGAAAAAGCTATTTTTTCTTATATCACTATTATTTTTGTCTAATTCAATCTTTACACAAACCTATAAGTTACCTGTTGATGGGAATAGTTTATATTACTTGTTAGAAGAATACCTCTTATTAGAACTCGACACACTAAATAAATTCTATATTAAATCAGACCACTCGACAAGAAGAATTATCATTGACAAAGGAACTTATGAAATTTGGCATAATGAGACAACAGTATTATTAAGTACTATGGGGATAAGAGGCCGTTTTAGTATAGCTGGGTCGTATTATTTAAAAAACAAAATGCTGTATAACACAGAAAAAGACAGAAAAAAAGATAGGAACGGAATAGCTCCAACTCCCAAAGCAAAACTAAAACTTCCATACAAATTTAATACGCTATTTGCTTTTTCAAGTTATAAAAGAATATCTATCAAAAAGGATGAACTTATAGCGTTAAATAAAGTATCGGAAATATTTAAAACTAAATTTTTAAACTTATTAAAAAGTACAACCCCATTTTAAGGGAAAGCATCAAAAATGCCTTAACCGAAGATTTGTACAACTTAATAATTGTAAATGGTGATGACAAAGATTTTGAATTAAAAAAACTACTCTTAGAAAAAGAACAATTAAAAGCCTTTGTAATGCAAGAATTTATAAAACTAAACAACCCACCCGTTACCGCTGAGTTAAAAAATATGGGAGAAATAAAACTAAACTTGGTTAAAGAAAAACAAGGGAGGTTGAAGTTATGATGTTATTATGTATTGATTCTATAAATAACTTAGATTGGTCAATTTCTCTACCAGTTATTGCTGTTGTAATTTCAATCTTAGGCAGCACATTTCTTTGGTCTTTAAACCAAAAAGAAACTAGAAAATTTGAATTATACAAGCGTAAAGAAGAACGTTATTTGAGTCTATTGAATAACCTTAAAGGGTTTTATGAAAACAGTAATAATTCTGATTTAAAAAATAAGTTTATAGATGAGTTTAATAATTGCTGGTTATATTGCCCAGATTCCGTCATTAAAAAAGGTAGAGAATTCTTAGATTCTGTTAGTTCAGATACCCAGAATAAAAAAGACAAGCAAGTTATTCTAGCAGAATTTGTATTGGAAATGAGGAGAGATTTAATGAAATTTAACCAATATGAAAAAACAGATTTAAATATAGATGATTATAAAATTTATACTGCTAATCCATGAAAAAACTTATCCTAATAATCTTTATACTCTTGTCATTTTTTATTAATGGACAAACCATTACGAGAAAATTTTCAAGCACTTCCATTTCCTCTGCCAATGAAACAGATTTTGAGAGAGGAGTAAGAATGCATCGGGAAGGAAACAATATTGGTGCATTAACTGAATTTACAAAAGTAATAAAGAAAGATTCAACTAACCATCAAGCTTATGAGAATAGCAGGGCAAACTCATACTTTTATTCTGAGTATTTTTAATAGGTATTGATTGTCCCACCCAGCTTTCAGTCTTTTGCCTTTAACGCCCTGCTTTTCTG